>DASZRT010000145.1:0-37521 GCA_035549075.1 Polyangia bacterium
GTTGCCGGTCCTCCCGCTTGCGCGGCAGACCGGCGGAGGACATCGTCGCCCTTCACGCGCCCCCCGCGGCCGCAAGCGGTGCACCGCAGCCAGCCTGAGGAAGGCGGCGAAGCGGCACGATCCGGCGCCGTTTTATTGGCACCCTTGCCGTCCCGAGGCAAGCCCGGCCGTGCCGCGTGGCGGCAAAATCCCGCCCAAATCATTCGAGTAGCGATGATATTGGAGCTCCACCAAAGCGGAATCACCGAGCCAGCATCACGCGACAAGCGCCCGTCATGCACATTGCGCTGTATCAACCGGACATTCCCGCCAACACCGGCACGATCCTGCGGCTTGCCGCCTGCCTCGAGCTTGTGGCCCACATCATCGAGCCGGCGGGCTTTCCGACCTCCGACCGCGCGTTCCGGCGGGCCGGAATGGACTACCTCGACCACGTGACGCTGATGCGTCACGAATCGTGGGACGCTTTCGAGCGCTGGCGGCGCGGCGAACAACGCGCGCTCCTGCTGCTGACGACGCGCGGCTCGCGCTCCTACGTCGCGCATCGCTATGCGGAGCGCGACGTGCTCCTCCTCGGGCGCGAGACCTCGGGCGTGCCCGAACAGGTGCATGCGGCTGCCGACGCGCGACTCATGATCCCGATGGGCGCGGGCTTGCGCTCGCTCAATGTCGCGATGGCCTGCGCCATGGTGATCGGTGAGGCGCTGCGGCAGACCGGCCGCTTTCCGCTAGAGTGACACATGATGACTGACGTCCGTTCCGACCCCGCGACGATCGAGGTGCGCAAGGCGCACGCCCGCGACTGGTTCGAATCGCTGCGCGACGACA
This sequence comes from Polyangia bacterium, assembly GCA_035549075.1. Taxonomy (GTDB): domain Bacteria; phylum Myxococcota_A; class Polyangia; order Fen-1088; family Fen-1088; genus DASZFV01. The sequence continues at coordinate 829 of DASZRT010000145.1, forward strand.
TCTGCGCGGCATTCGAGGCGGTGGAGGACGCGCTGCCGGCGAGCGCGCCGTTCGGCGAGCGGTCGGCCGGCCGTTTCGTGCGGACGCCGTGGAGCCGCACCGATCATTCCGGCAAGCCGGGCGGCGGCGGCGTGATGTCCATGATGAAGGGCCGCGTGTTCGAGAAGGTCGGCGTGCACGTGTCGACCGTGCATGGCGAGTTCGCGCCGGAGTTCCGCGGGCAGATCCCCGGCGCGGCAGACGATCCGCGCTTCTGGGCCTCGGGCATCTCGCTCATTGCCCACATGCACAATCCGCATGTGCCGACGGTGCACATGAACACGCGCTTTGTCGTGACCAGCAAGGCTTGGTTCGGCGGCGGCGCCGATCTCACGCCCATGCTCGACCGCCCCCGCACCCAGGAGGACCCCGACAGCCGCGACTTTCATGCCGCAATGAAGGCTGCGTGCGATGCCCATACCGAGGTCGCGCCCTACGACAAGTACAAGAAATGGTGCGACGACTATTTCTTCCTCAAGCATCGCAACGAGATGCGCGGCATCGGCGGCATCTTCTACGACTATCTGGAGGCAGACTGGGAGAAGTCGTTTGCCTTCACCCGGGACGTCGGCTCCGCTTTCCTGAAAATTTATCCGGGACTGGTGCGCAGGAACTTTGCGAAACCATGGACCGAGACCGAACGCGAGGAGCAACTCATTCGCCGCGGCCGCTACGTCGAGTTCAACCTGCTCTACGATCGCGGCACCGTCTTCGGTCTGCGCACCGACGGACGCGTCGAGTCGATCCTCATGTCGCTGCCGCCGGCGACGGGCTGGGAGTACGGCTTCGCGCCCGAGCCCGGCACGCTCGAGGCGACCTCGCTCGAGCACATCTGCGCCAAGCGCGACTGGGCCTCGCTGGGCTGAACCGGCGCGTCGCGCGACGCGATCGCGGCGAGAATGTCGTGGCCGAGGCTTCGCTGCGCGCGCTGCCCGGCGCGGATCGCCGCTTTGGGGAAGGTCCGACGATTGCTTCGTTTACAGGGCGTGAACCGCGACGATTTCTTTGAACGAACGCCGACGCCCGGGCGACGACCCAGCATGAAGCCCAACCTTCGTTCCCTCTTCGTCGCTTGTTTGACCGGAGCCTTCTTCGCGTCGTCGGTGGCCCGCGCCGCCGACGACCCTTCGCCGCTCGTGGTCGTCGTCGAGACGGGCGCGGGCGCGGCCGTCGACGCCGCCGCCGTGCGCGCCGCGATCGCCGCGGAGCTGCACCGCCGCGTCGTCGCGCCCGCTGCGACGTCCGCGGCCATTGCGGGTCCGCGCGAGGACGCGCTGCTCGTGACGATCGATCGCGAGCACATCGTCGCCAGCTTTCGCGGCGGCGCCGATCGCGCGCTCACACGCGCCGTCGTGGCGCCCGCCGATCGCGCCGAGCGTCTGCTCGTCGTCGGGCTCCTCGCCGGGAACCTCGTGCGCGATCAGCTCGCGACGCTCGCGCTGCCTGAAGCTCCACCTTCCGAGCCGGCCACGCCCGCGACGAACGTTTTGCCCAGCGCGCCGCCGACGCGCGCCGCGACCGAGCCGCCGCCCGCGCTTGCATCGCCACCGGCGTCGTCATCCGCGTCCGCCGACCTCGTGCGCTCCGCCCGGACGCCGACGCCGATCTCCGAGTGGACGCTCGCAGCGGCCGTCGGACCGGCGCTTTCGTTCTACAAGCTCATCGCATCGCCCGGCGGCTACGTGCCCGACTCGGGCGACTCGTTCACGTTCGCCGCGAAGCTCGAAGCGCACCGCCACTTCGGCCCGTGGTTCGCCGGTGCGGCCGTCGACGTCGGCCCGCGCCCCGGGATGCTCGTGGGCGGGGCGCTCCTCGCGGGACGGCAGTGGATCGCGGGACCCACGCGCATCGAGGCGTCGCTCGGCGCGGGCGCCGAGGCCTTCGCGGTTCGCGAGTACTTCGTATTCGGATCGAGCAGCCTGATCCCGTCGGACGGTCCGAATTACACGGAGACCGTCCGCCCCGAGATCTACGCGCGCCCGTCCGTCGCCGTCGCGGTTCCCGTCTCGCGGTATCTCGACGCGTTCGCGAGCGTCGACGGCCGGCTCGCGTCGACGACGCGGCCGGGCGCCGTCTCGATGCTCGGCGCGCTCGGCCTGAGGGTGAGGCTGCCGTGACGTTCCTGGGGCGCGCGCTGCGCGCCGTCCCGTCGCCGAGCGACGCCGAAGACGAGGAGATTTCGCGCCTCGTCGACGAGCTGCGCGCGGGGGCGTTCGACGGCGCGGCGCGCGCCTACGATCGCTGGCACCAGCGCGTGCGCGTGCTCGCGCGGCGCTTGCTCGGCGACAGCGCGAGCGCCGAGGACGTCGTGCAGGAGGTCTTCGTCGCGCTGCCCTCGGCGGCGCGACGATTTCGCGGCGGCGCCCCCGCCTTCGAGGCGTTCGTGCTCGGCATCGCCGTCAAGCGCGCCCGGCGCCACCAGCGCGCCGCCGCACGCCGCCGGCGCGCGTGCGAACGCCTCGCGGGCGAGAACGCGCACGCGCCACGCACGCCAGAGCAGGACGCTTACCGGCGCGAGCTGGGCGAGCGTCTTTCGAGCGCGCTCGCCGAGCTCTCGCACGATCATCGCGCCGCCTTCGTGCTGTGCGAGATCGAGGGCCTCGCCGCCGCCGAGGCGGCCCTCGTCGTGGGCGCGCCGGAGGCGACGGTGCGCACGCGGCTGTTTCACGCGCGCCGGCGGCTGCGCGAGCTGCTGAGCGGGGAGGGTGCGCCGTGAGGCTCGACGACGCCGGATTCGAAGCGGGCGTGCGGTCGCTGCGCGCGGCGACGGCCGCGCCGTCCGACGGCGCCGCGACACGGGCGCGCGTGCTCGGGTTGCTCGAGCGCGGGCGCGTGCGTCGCGCGATGTGGAGACGCGCGGCCGCCGCGGCGGCGATCGCGCTCATGACGGCGGGCGCCGGCTCGGTCGCATGGACCGCGATCGGTCATTGGCGCGCGCGCGTCACGAGCGCGCCGAACCGTCAGAGCTCCGTTCCCTCTCGCCTGACGCCGACGGTGGCCGCCGCCGCGCCCATCGACCCGTCCCCGCCACCGCTTGCACCATCACCGCCCGCACCGCGACCAGACGTCGAGGGCGACGCGCGTGCCTACGCCCGCGCGCACGAGCTTCACTTTCACGACGACGATCCGGCGCGCGCTCTCTCCGCGTGGAACCGTTACCTCACATCGTATCCGCACGGCGCGTTCGTGCCCGACGCCCGTTACAACCGCGCGCTGTGCCTGCTGCGCCTCGGCCGCACCACCGCCGCCGCCGAGGCGCTTCGGCCCTTCGCCGCGGGCGCCTTCCACGGCTACCGCCGCCTCGAAGCCGAGTCCTTGCTCGACTGGATCGCGCGCCAAACGACGCCCTGATCGGCCGCCCGACGGCCAAACACGCGTCGCGGCTCGAAGATTTGTTGACACCTCACATCCGTTCCGTACCATACGTCTGTTCAGTGACTTCGGAGGGGATGTCATGGCACTCACGCTCGTTCGCGACGACGCCCGCGGCATCCTGACGGATCGCCAGCAGGAGATCCTGAAGTTCATCACGCAGTCGATCGAGGAGCGGGGGTACCCGCCCACGCTGCGCGAGATCGGCGAGCACTTCGGCATCCGCTCGACGAACGGCGTGAACGATCACCTGCGCGCGCTCGAGAAGAAGGGCCACCTGCAGCGTGAAGATCTGAAGTCGCGCGCGCTGCGGCCCGTCGGGATGAAGCCGCAAGCGGCGTCTGTCTCGCGTGCCGACACGAGCGACGACGACTTCGTCGACGTGCCGCTCGTGGGCCGCGTCGCCGCCGGCTTGCCGCTGCTCGCCGTCGAGAACGTGCAGGACACCGTGCGCGTCGACCGCTTCTTCATCGGCCAGACGCGCGAGGTGTTCGCGCTGCGCGTGAAGGGCGAGTCGATGATCGAAGACGGCATCTTCGACGGCGACTACATCTTCGTGAAGAAGCAGCTCACGGCCAGCCGCGGCGACATCGTCGTCGCCATGATCGGCGGCGCGGCGGGCGACGAGGCCACGGTGAAGCGCTACTACCCCGAGGGCGACACGATCCGCTTCCAGCCGGCCAACGCGGCCATGCAGCCGATCCTCGTCAAGAAGAAGGACTTCCGCTCGGTGAACCTGATCGGCGTCGTCGTCGGCGTCTATCGCAAGATGCCTTAGGGTCGGCGTCGAGCGCGCTTGGTGCGCGCGTCACGCGAGGCGCCGAACCTCGCGTGCTAGGCTGCGTTTTTCATGCCCCCGGCCCGCCAGACGCGCGTGCGGGACCGCGGCCATCTGGGTCGCGGCTCGCTGCTGTCGCTCCTGTTGCACGCGCAGTTGCTCGTGCCGCTCGCGATCGCCGCCTTCATCTACGGCGGGCGCGAGGAGGCGCAGCGCGCCGAAGAGGTCGACGTCGGCTTCGAGAGCGTCGCCGACGACGAGCTGCCCAAGGATCTGCCGGCGATCGAGCCCACGACGGACGACCTTCAGCCGCTGCCGCCCGAAGCGAAAAAAGACAAGAAGCCGCCCAAAGAGAAAGAAAAGCCGAAGCCCAAGGACAAGCTCGCCGAGAAGCAGCCCGACAAGGCCGACAAGAAGAAGCCCGAGCCCGAGATCGTCGTGCCGCCGCTCCCGCCGATGCCGCCGCCCGAGCCGCCGAAGCCGCCCGAGCCGCGCAGCCACGAGAAGATGGTCGACCTCGACAACGAGAAGGACGTGCCGCCGCCGCCCGACGCGAAGTTCCTCGCGCAGAAGAACAACCGCGCCGAGGTCGAGACCCGCGCGACCGAGACCAACCTCCAAAAGGCGCAGAAGGGCGAGGACACGCCCGCCTCGGCGCCGTCGGACAGGCAAGACGAGCAGATCGGCGCCGACAAAGAGAAGATCGCGCAGCTCGCCGACCAAAAGTCGAAGGCGGGGCGCGAGGCGCCCGAGGTCACGCCGCACGAGAACCCCGAGCTCGCGTCGGAGGATCAGCACCGCGAGCGCTCGCTGCTGGCGTTGCGCGATCCCGCGCCGCGCACTCACGAGATCACGCCCGAGACGGCCGATCCGTCGCTGCCCAAGGCCGCCGACGGCGAGCTGCGCGACCCGCACCCGACGACGCGCGGTGACCAGAGCCGTGTCGATCGCGCGCGCGCCAGCCACGTCAAGCTCGCCATCACGGGCCATGACTACGAGTATCTGTTCGGCGCCGACGCCGAGGCCGACCGCAAGCTCGCGTCGACGCTGAAGTCGATGCACCGCGGGAAGTTTCAGGAGCGGCAGGCGCGCGTGCGCTCGTCGCTCGAGAACTTCATCCCCGAGGTCAAGCCGGGCAACCAGACGGCGCTCAACACGCGCGCGGCGCCGTTCGCGGCGTTCGTCGCGCGCATGCACCGGAGCATCCACGCGCTGTGGGGCTTCGGCGCGCTCGAGGACTGGGACGAGCTCGGGTCGTCGAGCCCGCTCAACAACCCGAACCTGCTCACGACGCTCGAGATGGTGCTCAACGCCGACGGCACGGTCGACAAGGTCACCGTCGTGAAAGCCTCGGGCTACACGCCCTACGACGCCGCCGCGATCGACACCGCCTTCTCGGCCGGGCCGTACCCCGATCCGCCGCGCGAGATCCGCTCGAAGAACGGCAAGATCTACGTGCACTGGCGCTTCTACCGAGACGCGCGCCAGTGCGCGACCTCGGGCGTCGACACCTTCATCCTCGACAACCCGCCCGCCGACGGTGACAGCGAGGCGATGGCGCACACGGAAGCGCCCGTCGCGCCCGGACGCGAAGGCCCGCGCCGCTTGCGCCGCGATCTCGACGACGCGCACCGCGCGAAGCTGCGCGCCCTCGACGACGAGGTCGCGCGCGCCGAGGGGCAAGAAGAGTCTGGCGGCGAGTCGCCGTCCGAAGCTCCGCGGGCGCCGAAGCCCGCCGAAGGCACCGTCGCCGAGGCGCGCGACGAAGGGGCGCGCGCGCTCGCGAACCGCTGGTTCTCGGCGCTGTTTTCGGGCGACGCCGGCGCGCTCGCCGGCATCGCCGAGACGCCGTTCCGCGCGACCGGCGGCACGACGGTGAAGTCACCGAGCGAGCTGCGTACGATGCTCAAGGACCTCGCCAACGAGGCCGGTCGCCCCACGAGCGGCGTCCGCGTCTTCACGAGCGCCGGCCTGCGCGCCGTCCTCGGCAAGCTCCCCCCCGGCCTCGACGACGGCTCGGGCCTCCTGTTCGCGACCGTGCCGCTCCAAGACGGCGACACGCTCATCGCCGCCATCGCCAAGCGAAGCGTCGGCTACCGCGTCGTCGCCCTCGTCCGCCGCTAGCGCAATTCGTACTGCGCGACGTGGCGCAGGTTCAGGAAGTTCACGAGGAAGTGCGCGAGGACCGGGCCCGTCAGATCGCCCGTCCACATGAAGATCCCGCCGAACAAGAGCCCGGCGCCCAGCGACGAGAACGTCCACGGCAGGTGCCTCGCCTTCGGGCCGATGTGCAGCACCGCGAAGAACAAGCTCGACCCCACGAGCCCGATCGCCGGCAGCAGCGCGCCGCGGAAGAACAGCTCTTCGCCGATCGACGACGCGAGCGCGAGGATGACGATCTCGAAGTCCGTCATCGGGAAGAGCAGCCCGCGGAACTCTCGGTGCAGCGCCCGCGCCCACTCGAAGCGGTAGAGCGCCATGCGCGACCAAAAGACGATGCCGAGGCCGAGCGCGAGCCCGCTCGCGATGCTTGCGAACACCATCGGCTCGGCGCGCCCCGGCAGCTGCCACACATTGGGCTGTCCACGCAGGCTGCCCCACGTGAGCGCGGCCGCGCCCAGGCCCAGATAGAGGACCATGACGAGGAGGGGCCGAGACCAGCTGGAGCCGCGCGTCCGCACGAGGGGTTCGCGAATGGTACGCCAGCATTTTGGCGATGACACCGTTCGTTTTGAACGCGCCGCGCTAGGCGTCCAACCACCTAAGATGACAAGATAATTTTGGGTCCAGGTTTTCCCGGGATCGCCGCCGGACGCCATGGTAAGCATGGCCTTCGATCATGGCGGTCGCGGCCCTCCGACAGAGACGCCACGCTTCGCGCAGCGCCGCGATCCTGCCGAACAAGGCCGTGCGCGAGGTGGGCCTGCAGAGCCTCCTGTCGACGCGCATCTGCGATCTCTCGCTGCGCCCCGAGGGCACGCTCGCCGAGTGCGTCGAGCAGGTCATGGGCGAGCTGCGCGCCAAGGGCATCACCTTCGTGCCGCAGTACTACCTGGGCGACGAGGACTTCTGGACGGCCGACCGCGCCGTCAGCGTCAACATCCCCTGGTACCTCGCCAACCCCACGCTCTGGCGCCTCGTCAACGACCACCTCTTCGAGTACACGCGCGAAGAGGTCTTGATGTACCTGCGCCACGAGGCGGGTCACGCGCTCAACTACGCGTTCGAGCTGTGGCGCCGCCGCGACTGGGCGCAGACCTTCGGGGACTTCCGCCGGCCCTACCGCGACGTCTACAACCCGAACCCGTGGAGCCGCGACTACGTCCGCTACCTCCACCGCGCGGGCATGTACCACTACGCGCAGAAGCACCCCGACGAAGACTGGGCCGAGACGTTCGCCGTGTGGCTCGATCCGTCGGCTTCGTGGCGGCGCCGCTACCGTTCGTGGCAGGTCGCGTTCGCGAAGCTCGAGTACGTCGACCGCGTCGTGGGCATCGAGCGCGCGTGCAAGGGCAGCCCGCCCAACGTGCGGCTCGGCATGCGCCTGCCGTACACCGACATCAAGGAGACCGTCGCCGAGTACTTCGACATCGGCGACGTCGTCGACGAGGACCTGCTCGAGTACCGCCGCGACCTGCTCGAGATCTTCCCGCGCCGCGCGCCGAAGCGAGCGACGCGCCCACGAGCCTCTCGCGAGCGCGCCACGTCGCGCACCTCGAACGCGCAGTCGGCGGCGCGCTTCATCCAGCAGCACCAGCAGGTGCTCACCGATCGCATCAGCCGCTGGATCGGCAACTCGGATCGGCGCGTGATCCTGCGCTTCCTGCGTCAGCTGCAGGCCGTCTGCACGGCCGAGCAGATGGTCGTCCCCGAGAGCCGGCGCACCGAGAAGCTGGTCGAGCTCACCGTCGTCGCGACGTGGCACGTCGTCGACGGGATTCACAGGTTGAGCTGAAAGCCGCCGAACTCATTGACAGCACACGGGCCGGCCGTCTATATCAACCGGGCTTTTCGCGAAGGTGGCGGAACTGGTAGACGCACTAGCTTGAGGTGCTAGCGGTTAACAGCCATCGGGGTTCAAGTCCCCGCCTTCGCACCATTTAGTTTCACCGAAGAAATCGGCGACCCAACCTCAGTCGCCGTAGATCTTCTTCGCTTCGGCCGTCAGCTCGCGATCCGGCACCTGGTGCCGCGCGGGCTTGACGCCCTTTCTCAGGTAGACGACCAGCGACTCGAGATCGTCCTCGGCGATGCCCGAGTGGTGCGGCACGAGGATCGCCATGGGCGGCGCGATGCGCTTGCCGTCGAGGCGCGTGCCGTTGCGGATCGCCGCCTTGATCTGGTCGGGCCAATACTTGCCGAGGCCGGTCTCCTTGTCGGGCGTGAGGTTGCGCGCCCAGACCTTGCCGACGCTGGGCTCTTCGAACGGGCCCTCGCTGCCGGCGAGGAACTGCGGGTCGCTCGCGGGGCGCGGGCCCTTCTTCGTGAGCGAGTGGCAGGCGGCGCACGCCGCGATGTTGGCGACGTACTCGCCGAGCTTGATCTGGTCGTTCGCGTCGGGCGGCGGCACGTCGCGCGTGGGCAGGTGCATCTGCACGCCGACCTTCGTGAACAGCACGCGGGGCACGAGGTCGAGCTTGGGCGTCGTGCGCGGCAGCGGCTGCTTGAACGCGGGCACCGAGCGCAGGTAGACGACGATCGATCTCAGGTCCTCGTCCGACAGGTGCTGGTACGAGTCGAAGGGCATGACGGGCAGCAAGAAGTGGCCGTCGCGCGCGACGCCGTCGCGGATCGCCCGCATGAGCTCGTCGTCGCTCCACGCGCCCACGCCGGTCTCGGCGTCGGGCGTGATGTTCGGCACCCAGATGTCGTCGGACATCCCGGGCGCGACGAACATGTTGCCACCGCCCAGGAACGCGTCGGTGCGCTCGGGCTCCGACATGATCCGGCCGTGCTCGCGCGTCGTGTGACACGCGCCGCAGGCGCACACCTGGTTCACGAGGTAACCGCCGCGCACGAGGCGGGCCGGCGTCGCCTCGACTCTCTCGTCGGTGACGGGGCGGACGTACTTGCCGGCGCAGCCGGACGAAACGAGCGTCGCGATCACGGCGAGCGTCGCGTGGATCGCACATCGGGTCTTCATGCGGCGGCAGCCTAATGGGGACGCCCCGGGTTCCGCAATCGCTCGTCTGCGCGATGACCCGTTCGTTTCGGTAAGCGTGTTTTTCCTCGCTAGCTGGGGCATTTGTGGTTAGAAATCCCTTCGAACCGCCCCCGATGGGCTTGGTTCGTCCCCTTGGACTGACTCTATTTGGAGGCGCGTCTGAAATGAACAAACTGAATTTGTCGATCGGAGTGCTGCTCATCGGCAGCCTGCTCGGTGCGTGCAGCAAGTCCGACAGCGGAACCGGGAACACGGGCGGCACGACGGGCGGCGGCGGGTCGACGGGTGGCTCGACGGGCTCGGGCGGCACGGTTGCCAACGGCGGCTCGACGGGCGCCGGCGGCAACTACGTCGTCTGCTCGGGCTGCGACAGCGGCGCGCCTGCGACCAAGACGGGCGGCGGCTGCAAGGACAACGCCTACCCGCACACGGTCGCCGGCGTCGCGAACGTCTGCGTCTGTCAGTCGGGCACGCCCAAGGCGTGCGACACCATGTGCACCGACATCACGACCGACACCGACAACTGCGGCGCGTGCAACACGAAGTGCGCCACCAACGCGACGTGCGTCGCCAGCAAGTGCGGCGTGGCCCCGACGGTCGCGGTGCAGAAGCCGGCCACGACGTGCAAGGGCCTCTGGCTCACGTCGACGACGGGCTCGCTCACGTGGAGCGACACGGGCGCCGGCAAGGTCTTCACGATGTCGACCTCGGGCACGGGCACGCCGATGGCGGTCTCGGGCACGGAGACGACGGCGCCGAAGTTCGTCCAGGTCGTTGGTACGTCGACGTTCTGGCTCGACGGCGACATGACGATCCGCATGGCCAAGGCGGGGACGGTCACGACGGTCACGACGTCGGCGACCAAGATCAACGGCTTCGTCGCCAGCGCCGACGCGGCGACGGTCTACTTCTCGACGGGCAGCACGGTCATGAGCGTTGCGGCCACGGGCGGCGCGACGACGAAGGTCGCCGAGGAGAACAACGAGATGGCCGGCGTGCAGCAGGGCGTTCCACTCGCGCTCGGCCTCGGGACGGGCGCGAACGCGAACCTTCTCGCCTACGGCACGGACATCAATGGCGACGTCGACATCGTCACGATCAGCGCCGACAAGACGAAGTCGGCCCTTTGCGTGGCCTCGCCCGGCGAAGAGCCGGCGGGCTTCACGAACGTCATGTGCGCGCGCATCGCTCGCTCGCAAGGCTCGCTCAACCAGACGGTCATCATCCCGAGCGGCAACAACGTGTACTGGATCGACGGCCGCAACCTGCACCTGAACGCCTTCAGCGCGAACGCGGCCCAGTCGAACAAGACGGTCGCGTCGGCCGACAACGCGATCTCGTCCATGGTCCTCGGAACGGACGCCATCTACTTCACGAGCTTCGACCCCCAGGATCCGACGACCGGCGTCGTCCAGAAGACCGGGCTCGCCGAGGCTTCGCCCATCGTTCCGCTCGCGCGCAACATCAACGGCCCGAGCTCGATCGCGGCCGACGGCAAGAAGGTCTTCTTCGCGACCGCCGACTGCGAGATCCAGACGCTGACCGCGCCGTAACGGCGACGATCTGAGTCTCGATTGAAAGAGGGCGGTGCCGCGAGGCACCGCCCTTTTTGTTTTATTGAGCCGGCGGCGGCGCGACCAGATCGATGATCTTCACGAGCTCGACCTCGAACACGACGGGGCCGGGCGGCGGGCCGAAAGGCAGCGGCGTGTCGCCGGGCTTGAGCTCGCCGAACGCGAGCTTGCCGGGCGTCCACAGGCGCCACTTGTCGCCCTCGACCATCATCTGCATCGCCTCGCGCCACCCGAGCGGCAGCAGCTTCACGCGCACCGTGCCCGTGTCGCCGCCGATGAGCGACGTCTGGAACATGTGCCCGTCGGGCGTCCAGATGCTGTAGATGACCTCGGCGCGCGTCTCGAGCCCGGGATGAACCTTGCCCGTGCCCTTCGCGAGCACCTGATACACGAGGCCCGACTTCGTCGCCTTGATGGGGTTCGGGCCTTTCTTGTTTTCCTTCGGCACGATCGCGACGTCTTTGGGCACGGGCGGAAGCGGCACGATGTGCACGAGCTCGACGTCGTAGGTCATGTCGCCCTTGGGCGCGTTCGCGAAGTTCGTGCGCTTGGCATAGGCGAGCGCGGCCGGCACCCAGATGCGGCGCTTCTCGCCCACGACCATTTGCCCCAGCTGCTGTTGCAGGCCGTCGACGAGCTCCGTCGGATCGTAGCGGGCGGGCGTACCGTTGATGGCGCTGCCTTCGAACTGGTGGCCGTTGCGCTCCCAGCCCGAGTAGCGCAGGTCGAGGTACGTCCGCTTGACGTCGGGCTTCACCGTGCCCGTGCCGGGCTTGAGGATCTTGTACGAGAGGCCGCTTGGCTCTCGCGTGGCGTCGGCCGGCGGCGCGAACACGTCGGCGGGCGGCGGCGGGATCGGCGGGCGCGTGCTCATGATCGGGGCGTCGGCGCCGGCGTCGGGGGCGGTGGCCTTGGCCGCGGGGGCGGGCTTGGGGGCGGGGGATTCGGCGCGCGTGCACGCGAGCGCGAGCGGCGCGGCCGTCGAGAGAACGAGGAGTCGGGTCAGTCGCATGGCGCGCAGTGTCCCATCGCCCACGCGTGCTCGCCACCCGAGGCGTGACGGCGCGCGCTCGTGGTTTTCCCTGATGTTTCCCGCTGCGATGTGGCTCACAATCTTTGTTTTTTTCCTGGAGGAGACTGGGACAACGTGATTACGTGCCCCAAAAATGTATGGGCGTTCCCGCGGTGGGTCGGCGCTCGCATCTTTGGGAGACTTCAGAATGAAAAATTCGCTGATCCTTATTTCGGTGGTCGCCCTCGTCGGCGGCGCGTTCTCGTGCAGCAGCAGCCCCCCTCGCCACGGCAACACCGGCGGCACCACGGGCTCGACGGGCGGCACCACGGGTTCGACGGGCGGTGACACCGGCACGGGCGGCACGACGGCCACGGGCGGCACGACGGGCTCGACGGGCGGTGACACCGGCACGGGCGGCACGTTGGCGACGGGCGGCTCGACGGGCACGGGCGGCTCGACGGATACGGGCGGCACGGGTGGCACGACCGCGACGGGCGGCACCACGGGTACGGGCGGCTCGACGGACACGGGCGGCACGGGCGGCACGGCCGCGACGGGCGGAACGGGCGGCACCTGCACGCCGGGCGCGACCGGCGGCGCCGGCGGCGGCTCGGGCAGCGCGTGCTCCTCGGCTATGTGGACCATCACGCCGAATACCGTCTGCGACCCGACGACAAACAACGCGTGCGGCTTCTGCACGTCGATGCCGACGAAGTGCGCCCCGTCGAACGCCATCGACGGCAACGCGTCGTCGCGCTACACGAGCGGCCAAACGCAGGTCGGCGGCGAGAACATCGTCCTGTCGTTCGCGGCGCCGGTGAGCGTCACGGGCGTCAAGCTCGACAGCTCGGCCGACGCGACCGACTTCACGACGGCGTACCTCGTCGAGTACTCGCTCGACGGCACGAACTTCCTGACCTGGTGCCCCGCGATCGCCGGCCCGGGCGCGGGCGCGATCACGGACATCACGTTCCCCTCGCGCATCAGCGTCAAGGCCCTGCGCATCACGCAGACGGGCCAGGGCACGAAGTGGTGGTCGGTCGACGAAATCACGCTCGACGGCTGCCAGTAAGCCGCTCGAACGTCGTTTGAATGAGGCGAGTCGCTCTTCGGAGCGGCTCGCCTCTTTCGTTTTCAGTCGAGCGGGACGCCGGTCGGGCACCAGGTTGCCGTGAAGGCGCCCTCGAGCGAGCCCGTCGAGAACGTCGCGTTCAGCGTTCCCGTGATCGTTTCGTTCGGCTTCACGCTCGTGATGACGACGGAGCCCGTCTCGCCGGTGCTGTCGAGGACGGGATCGGCCTGGTCGATCTCGTGTAGCAGGAAGGCGTTGCCCGGGCGCGGCGGCGTCTCGGGCGCGACGACGTAGGTGCCGGCGGTCGTGCCGCCCACGGTGATGCCCATGAGATCGGTCGGGCGTACTTTCGTGCGCCAGCCGGGCGTCGAGATCTCGGCGCAGGTGGCGTCGACCTCGAAGATGTAGAGCGACAGGCGCGACGAGTCGCCCGTGCCGCCGATCCACAGGATGCTCTCGACCATGTTGAAGACGGCGTGCGCGTGCAGGTGGCCGTCGACGTAGCCGGGCATCGCGTCGGCCGAGGCGTCGAGGCCGTCGATGCGGCCCACGAGCGCCGACTGCTTGCAGCCGCCCGCGAGCGCCGCCGCGAGCAACGCCGCCGCGAAGCCGTCTCGCGCTCTGGACCGATGAGCCGCGCTCAACTTCAGCGCAGCGTAGCACCGAGCGAGGCGTCTATCATCGGGCCGAACAAGCTGCCGGGGTAGCGCGCGCGGAAGGCCTGGGCGCGCGCCCGCGCGCGGTCGCGATCACCCGTGAGGACGAGCGCGTGGATCGTCATCGCCTCGCGCTCTTGCGCGAGCGCGCCGTCGGGGAAGCGGTGGGCGTGCTGGTCGAGCAGCGCGAGCGCCGCGGCGCCGTCGTGGCGCGCGAGCGCGCCGCGCGCGGGATCGAGCAGCGCCTGCTCGGCCGAGAGCGCGCTCGTCGTGGCCACGCTCGCGCGCATCGGGCGATCCGCGGCGGCGCGCGCCGCGAGCGGCGAGGGACGGCGCTGCACGAGATCGGGCGAGGCCGCGATCGTGCGCGGCGCTTCGACGACGGGCGGCGCTTCGACGACGGCCGGCGCGAGCGACGGTGCGGGGGCCGGCGCCGCTTTCGGCGCGACGACAGCCGCGTGCGCGGGCGGCGCCGTCTCCGCCGCGGGCCGCGGCTTGTGCGCGACGACGGCCGTGACGGCCGCGCCGATGACGACGCCGACGCTCACGCTCGCGAGCGGCGCCTTCGCGAGCAGCGCGAGCCGCCCGAAGATCGAGACGGCGCTCGCCGCGCCCTTGACGGCCGCACCACCGGCCGCGGCGCCGCCCGAAGTGCCCGCGGCGACGGCTTCGGCCGCCGCGACCGCCGCGACGGGCGCGATGCCGAGGCTCACGCCGATCGCCGCGTACACGCCCGCGCGCACGCCGTCGTCGGCCCCGGGCCGCTCGAGATCGGCATCGATGAGCGCGCGCAGCGCCGGCGACATCGCCGGAGGATCAGACGGCGTCATCGCGTCCCTCCGTCTCGCTTGAGCTGTTGCATTTGATTGGCCGTGAGCACGAAGCGCGCGCGCGCCGTGCGCAGCCGCGAGTACACCGTCTTCACGGGGATCGTGAGCTCGCGCGCGACGTCTTGCGCAGAGTGTCCCGAGAAGTCGTGCATCACGAGCACCACGCGGTGAGGCAGGTCCATCGCGGCGAGCGCGCGATCGACGATCGTCCACTCCTCGCGCTCGCGGGCGCGCGCCTCGGGGCCGGGCGTCGGGTCGTAGACGTCGGCGGGCATGTCGTCGAGCACCTCGCGCGCGTTGCGGCCGAGGTGCTGGTGATCGGACGCGACCCGAAAGAGCACGCCGAAGAGCCACGGCCGAAACGGACGGCTCGTGTCGTAGGTCGGGAGGCTCTTGTGCAGCTTGAGAAAGACGTCATGGGTGACATCGGGCAGATCGCGGGCAGGGATGCCCAACCGCCGAAGGCTGTGCCAGACATAGTCGAACTCGCGATCGTAGATGGCGCGGAACGCCTCTCGACCCTCAACGTCCTTCGTCGCGGGCAAATCCGGCCTTCCCACGTCCATCTCATTATTGGGCATCGGCGGGCGTCTTTCTCACTGGAAGTAAAACAGCGCGTCGAGGCCCGCCAACAAGCTGACGCCGCGTGTTGTCCAAGCGCCCGCGTCGCCTACGAGAAACGTGGTTTTGGGTAGGAAAACGTCGCCTTCGACGAAGGCGCGTACGCGCACGCGGCCCGGCGCGACGTCGACGCCGTAAGCGCCGCGCGCGCCCAATCCACCCAGGAAGCGCCACGCGCTGTAGTTCTCGCTGAAGCGCGCGCCGGCGCCACGCAGCGCGACGAACGAGCCGACGGCGCACGCTTCGAAGTGCGCGCCCGTGCGGCACGGCACGACCGAAAGCGCGAGCGGCACGAACGACACGGAGCCCGTCTCGTATGTCGCGTCGGTCGAGAGCGTGCCCGCGACCTCGAGACCGAGCGACGCGCGCGCGGTGCGCGCGAGCGCCGAGATCGCGAGCGCGCCGGCGGGCGCCGGCACGAGGCCCCACGAGCTGCGCGCGCCCATTCCGACGGCGAAGCGATGAAACGTGGGCGCCGGCGGTGCCGGTGGTGGCGGCGGCGGAGGAGGAGGGGGCGGCGGCGTCGCCGCGCGCAGGATCGACGTCGGGTCGAGCGCCAGGCTCACGACGAGCGCCGCGGCCGAAGCGACGTCGGCGCAGCCTGCGTCGGAGCGCAGCTCGCGCGTCTCGCGCGCGATGCCCGCGGCGTCGGGGTGTTCGACGGTCGCGACGTGCGTCGCGCCCTCGCGCCGAATCGCGACGTCGATCGTGACCGTCGCCGGCTCGCCGAACAGCGGCCGACCCGCGCGCGCGTCGACGGCGGCGCGAAACGCTTCGGCCGTGGGACAGGCCTCGGTGTCGGGCGACGCCGCGTACTCGAGGCGCGCGTGCGGTGACGGCGCGACGGCGCCGTCGGGCGGCGTCGCGGCGGGCTCGACGGCGAGAACGAGCAGGACGACGAGGGGAGTCGGCACCGGCGGGCGGCCTCGCCCTGTACATTAGGGCCGAGGCCGTCCGGAGTGCGAGGCCTTTAGCGGTGGCGTCGACCGCCGCCGCCACCACCACCGCGTCCGCGGCCGTGGAAGCGGCCGCGCGGACCGCCCGGCGCGCGCGGGGCGCCGTCGGCGTCGGCGAGCGGTGCGACCTTGCCCGCGTACGGGTGGTCGGCGACCGGCACCTGCGCGCGGATGACGCGCTCGATGTCGCGGAACGACGAGCGCTCCTCGGCGTCGCAGAACGACAGCGCGACTCCCGAGGCGCCCGCGCGCGCCGTGCGGCCGATGCGGTGCACGTAGCTCTCGGGCTCGTCGGGGATCTCGAAGTTGATGACGTGCGTGACGCCGTCGACGTCGATGCCGCGCGCCGCGATGTCGGTCGCGACCAGCACGCGGATGCCGCCGGTCTTGAACGCGTCGAGCGCGCGCTGACGCGCGTTCTGCGACTTGTTGCCGTGGATGGCCGCCGCGCCGACGCCCGTGCGGTCGAGCTCTTCGGCGACGCGGTTCGCGCCGTGCTTGGTGCGCGTGAACACGAGCACGCGCTTCATCGCCGGATCGCGCAGCGTCTCTTTCAGCAGCGCGCGCTTGTGGCCGCGGTCGACGAACAGAACGAATTGGCGGACCTTCTCGGCCGTCGACGACACGGGCGCGACGGCGACCTTGATCGGGTTGACGAGGATCTTCTCGGCGAGCTTCTGGATCTCGGGCGGCATCGTCGCCGAGAACATGAGGTTCTGACGCTGGCGCGGCAGCGCGGCGATGATGCGGCGGATGGGCTCGATGAAGCCCATGTCGAGCATGCGGTCGGCCTCGTCGAGCACGAAGATCTCGACGGCCTCGAGCGGCGCGAGGCGCTGCTGCATGAGATCGAGGAGGCGGCCCGGCGTCGCGACGATGATGTCGGTGTTGCGACGGAAGGCGTCGACCTGCGGGGCTTGGCCCACACCGCCGAACACGACGGCGCCCTTCGGCGCGACGTGGCGGCCGTAGGTCGCGAAGCCCTCGTTGATCTGCAGCGCGAGCTCGCGCGTGGGCGTGAGCACGAGGGCGCGCGGGCCGCGCGCGCCGGGCCTACGCGTCGCGCGCGCGAGGCGGTCGAGGATCGGCAGCGCGAACGCCGCCGTCTTGCCCGTGCCGGTTTGCGCGCAGCCGAGCACGTCGCTGCCCGCGAGCAGGTGCGGGATGGCCTGCGCCTGGATCGGCGTGGGCGTTTCGTAGCCGGCGCCGGCCACGGCGCGCTGGAGCGGATCGATGAGGCCTAGGGTCTGGAACGATTCCATGGAGACGAGTGTCCTTTCAGGTCGCCGCTCGCGTGCGTCGCGGGAGCGGCTCGGTCGGGTGGTTGTTTCGGGGGCTGTCCCTGCGAAACCAAGTGAGACAGCTGCGCCGCCGACCGGTTACTGACGCGCTCCGCATTGCTAATCGCGGAGGCAGGACAAATACGTTCCGAAGTTGGTCGTAGGGTGCGGGACCGAGCCCGTGAAGTCAAGGAAGCGCGGCGTCTGGCCGCGTTACGCCGCGGCGGGGATGAGCTCGCGCCCCGGCAGCTGCAGCACGAGCACCGTGGCGTCGTCGCGTCGAGGGGACGAGTCGTCGAGCAGCGTGTGGCAGAGGCTCGCGGCGTCGCAAGCCCCGTCGATGCCGAGGCTCGTGAAGGCCTCGAGGCGACGCGTGAGCTCGCCCGCACCCAAGGGGTCGTCTTCCGTCGAGAGCGGATCGGTGATGCCGTCGGTGACGAGCACGAGGGTGTCGCCCGGCGACAGCGAGATCGGGCGCTCGCCGTAGGTTTCGTCGCGGAGCAGGCCCAGAGGCACGCCCGTGGCGTCGGGCGCCTCGGCGAAGCCGTCGGTGCGGCGCACGAACGGCCCCAGGTGCCCGGCGCACGCGAGGCGGCCCGTGCACAGGCGTGGGTCGACCTGCAGAGCGATCGCCGTGACGAAGCGCTCCGGCACGCCCACACCGAGCAGACCTTCGTTGAGCGCCTCGAGCACGCGGCCGGGCGACTCGCCGCGCACGAGCGCGTGGTGCAGGGCAGGGCGAATCTCGGCCGCGATCTGGGCGGCGACGGCGCCGTTGCCGCAGACATCGGCGACGACGATCGACACGCGCCCGTCCACGTGTTGGTAGACTTCGAAGAAGTCGCCGACGGCGCTCAGCTGCGCCGACTGCTTCGCGGCGACGCGCAGCTTGCTCGCGAGCGACACGACGGTCGCGGGCGCGCCCCCTCCCGCGAACGTACGCGTCGGAGCGGAGAGGGCGGGGTGGAGCGGCTGGTCGATTTCGAGGAGGGTCTTCACGGCGCGCGGTGATTTTGCACGCCGCGTACCAAGTCGATGGCAACGCCCGCGTGCCCTTTTCATGGCCGAACATCGTCGAAGCCCGCGTCCTTTGCGCACCGGTTCGCACATCACGCGCGGGGCGATGCGCAAGTTGAGCACGGGTCGAGCAACCGGTGCGTCACGCCCGTGACGTCGCGGGCGGCCGTTGGTAACGTGGAAGGCAACGCCGTTGTCTACAGAACACCGAAAGACCACCTGCAACCGGGACTGCCCCGACGCGTGCGCCATCGTCGCCACCGTCGAGGACGGGCGCGTCGTGCGTCTGGCCGGCGATCCCGCCCATCCGGTGACGAAGGGGTTTCTGTGCTGGCGCACGAACCACTTCCTGCCGGTCCAGTACTCACCCGAGCGCCTCACGAGGCCGCTGCTGCGCGGCGACGACGGCGTGCACCGGCCGATCTCTTGGAACGACGCGCTCGATCTCGCGGCGGCGCGGCTCACGGCGATCCGCGCCGAGTCGGGGCCGGCGGCGATCTTCCACTACCGCAGCGGCGGCACGCTCGGGATGCTCACGTCGCTCACCGACTTCTTCTTCGAGCGCTTCGGGCCGGTGACGATCAAGCGCGGCGACATCTGCTCGGGCGCGGGCGAGGCGGCGCAAGAGGCCGACTTCGGCGCGTGTGACTCCAGCGACCTCTTCGATCTGGTGCACGCGCGCAACGTCTTGCTGTGGGGCAAGAACGTGTTCGTTTCGAGCCCGCACACGATCCCCGTGCTCAACGACGCCAAGGCGCGCGGCGCGAAGCTCGCGCTGGTCGATCCCGTGCACCACCGCACGGCCGAGCTGTGCGAACGGTTTTGGCAGCCGCGGCCCGGCGGCGACTTCGCGCTGGCGATGGCCGTCGCGCGTTTGTTGCTGGCGCGCGGCGCCGACGGACGCGACGCGCGCGTGCCGTGTGACAACCTGCCGGCGTTTCGCGCGCTCGCCGAGTCGCGCGACGTCGCCGACTGGTGCGTCGCCGCCGACGTCCCCGTCGCCGCCGCGGAAGATCTCGCGGCGCGGTTGCTCGACGGGCCCACGGCGATCCTCGTCGGCTGGGGCATGGCGCGGCGAGGGAACGGTGGCGCGATCGTGCGCGCGCTCGACGCGCTGTCGGCGCTGTCGGGCAACCTGGGCGTGCGCGGCGGCGGCGTGTCGTACTACTACCGCCGGCGGGGCGCGTTCGACACGTCGTTCGTGCGCGGGCTCGACGCGGCGCCGCGCTCGATCTGCGAGCCGCTGTTCGGCCGCGAGATCCTCGACGCGCGCGAGCCGCCCGTGCGCGCCGTGTGGGTCACGGCGGGCAACCCGGTCGCGATGCTCCCCGAATCGTCGACGACGGTCGAGGCGCTGCGCACACGCGACTTCGTCGTCGTCGTCGACTCGTTCATGACCGACACGGCACGCCTCGCGCACCTCGTGCTGCCGACGACGACGTTGCTCGAGGCCGACGATCTGCTGGGCGCGTACGGCCACCACCACCTCGGCGTCGCGCGGCCCGTCGTCCCGCCGCCGGACGGCGTGCGCAGCGATCTCGAGATCATGCAGGGCCTCGCGGCGCGCGTCGGCCTCGGCGATGTCCTCGCGGGGACGCCGCGCGAGTGGAAGGCGCGCCTCGTGAGCCAGGCCGCGGCGGCGCGCGGCGTGACGCTCGAAGCGCTCGAGGCGGGCGTCGTGCGCAACCCGCTCGCGGCCGACGTGCTCTTCTCCGACGGGCGCGTGCCCACGCCGAGCGGGCGCGTGAACCTCATGACCGAGGGGCCGCCCGCGATCGCGCGCGGCGCCGAGTTTCCGCTCGCGTTGTTGTCGCTCTCGACCGATCGCGCGCAATCGTCGCAGTGGTCGGCGCGGCTCGCGGGTCCGGCTGTCTGCACCGTTCACCCCGACGTCGCCGCCGCGGCGGGCCTGACCGACGGCGCCGTCGGTCGCTTGCAGTCGGCGCTCGGCGAGATGCGGGTGCGCGTCCGCTGCGACGCGCGCCAGCGCCGCGACGTCGCCCTCGTCCCCAAGGGCGGCCACCTCCGCGACGGCCGCGCCGCCAACGCCCTCGTCCGCGCGCGGATCACCGATCTCGGCGAAGGCGGCGCGCTCTACGACGAAGGCGTGCGCCTCGTCGCCTAACTGATCGGCGTATCGATCTTGTGGTCGCGCGTTTCGCGGATGAAGAGCGCGCCGATGATGGTCGTGAGCAGCGCGACGGCGATCGGGTAGATGAGGCCGGTGTAGATCGCGCCGTCGCCGAAGGTCGTCTTCGCCCACGTCGACGTCGTCACGGCGGTCGCGATGAGCGGCAGGAAGCCGCCGAACCAGCCGTTGCCCAGGTGGTAGGGCAGCGACATCGACGTGTAGCGGATCGACGTCGGGAAGAGCTCGACCAGGAACGCGGCGATGGGGCCATAGACCATGGCGACGTAGACCATCTGCAGCGCGAGCAGCGCGACGACGCCCGCGAACGCACCCACCGAGAGCGACGCGACCTTGGGCGCGAGCGCCGGGTTCACGAGCGCGTGCAGGCCCATGTAGATCGGGATGTACGTCAGGGCGCCGAGCGCGCAGCCCGCGAGCATGATCTTCTTGCGGCCCACGCGATCGGAGAGGCGGCCGAAAGAAACGAAAAGCGGCGTGCCCAAAGCCAGCGCGCACGCGACGACGCCGTAGGCGTAGCGCCAGTCGAGGTTGAGCGGCTTCTGCAGGAACGTCAGCGCGTAGAACTGGCCCGTGTACCAGACGACGCCCTGACCCGCCGTCGCGCCGAAGAGCGCGAGCAACACGTACTTGAGGTTGCGCGGGTTGCCGAAGCTCTCTTTGAGCGGGTTCTTGGCAACGCGGCCCTCGGCCTTGAGACGCGCGAACAGCGGCGACTCGGCGAGGCGCAGGCGGATCCACAGCGACACGGCGACGAGCGCGATCGACAGGATGAACGGCGCGCGCCAGCCGTGGGCCTTGAAGCCGTCGGCGCCGAAGAACACGCGCGCGGCGGCGATGACGCCGAGCGAGAGGAAGAAGCCCAGCGTCGCCGTCGTCTGGATGAAGCTGGTGTAGAAGCCGCGGCGGCCGTCGGGCACGTGCTCGGCGACGTAGGTCGCGGCGCCGCCGTACTCGCCGCCCAGCGCGAGGCCCTGGACGAGCCGCAACGTCACGAGCAGCGCGGGCGCGAGCAGCCCGACCTGCGCGTACGTCGGCAAGAAGCCGATGAGCGCCGTCGACAGGCCCATCGTCACGATGGTCACGACGAAGGTGTACTTACGGCCCACGAGATCGCCGACGCGGCCGAACACGATCGCGCCGAGCGGGCGCACGCCGAAGCCGGCGCCGAAGGTCGCGAGGCTCGCGAGCAGTCCCGCGTTGCCGTCGCCCTTGGGGAAGAACAAGTCGCCGAAGAAGATCGCGAGCGCGCCGTAGAGGTAGAAGTCGTACCACTCGAACAACGTGCCCAGGCTCGACGCGAAGATGATCGTGCGCAGGCCCCGGGCGTCCGACGCGGGGGCGGCCATCGTCGTCATGAGCGAAATGTCGGCCCGCGCGTCGCGAGCGTCAAGCGTCGTGCTAGCTTCGCGCGCTCATGCCGTCGGACGCGAACCGCGTGACCTTCACCGTCGCCGAGAGCGACGCGGGGTTGCGGCTCGATCAGGCGCTCGCGGCGCGCGTGCCTGGCCTCTCGCGGCGGCGCGCGCGCTTGTTGCTCGACATCGGCGGCGTGTTCGTCGACGGGCGCCGCATCAAGGTCGCGGGTCGGCCCGTGCACGCGGGCGAGACGATCGTCGCCAACCTCGGCGGCGCGCTCGAGCGCGCGACGCCGCAGCTGGGCCGCGACGCGCGCGCCGCCGACGACGCGCGCCTGCCGCCGTTCGCCGTCGTGTACGAAGACGAAGACCTCGTCGTCGTCGACAAGCCGTCGGGCCTGCTCACGGCGCCCACGCCCGAGAGCGATCGCGGCAACCTCGCCGGGCTGCTCGCGCGGCGCGAAGGCGGCGCGCCCGTGTTCGTCGTCCACCGCATCGACCTCGAGACGAGCGGCCTGCTCGTGTTCGCGAAGAACGAAGACGCCAACCGACTTCTCTCCGATCGCTTTCGCGCGCACGATCTCGATCGCGCCTACCTCGCCGTCGTCGCGGGCGCGTTCCCCGGCGACGTGCGCACGATCGATCGCGAGGTCGGCGGCAAGCGCGCCGTCACGCACGTCGAGATCGAGAAGCGCTTCGGCGCGCGCGCGACGTGGCTGCGCTGCCGGCTCGAGACGGGACGCACGCACCAGATCCGCCTGCACACGCTGGCCGTCGGGCACCCCGTGCTGGGCGATCCCCGCTACGGCGGCGCGCCGTTTCTGCCGCGCCCACCGCGCATGGCGCTGCACGCGACCCGCCTCGGCTTTGCCCACCCGCGCACGGGCGCGCCGCTCGCCTTCGACAGCCCGTGGCCGCCCGAGCTCGCGTCGTGGACCGCGGCGCTAGAAGTTTAGAGTGACGACGACGGTGTCGTTGTAGGTGCCGAGCGGGACGTCTTGGTTCGGCGGGATGCTGCCGTAGATCGAGATCATGTTGATGGCGCCGTCGACGGGGTTGAGCGGGCCGTTCACGAACGTCGAGCCGTTGCCGTCGCCCCAGATCTGCGTGTGGTTGCCGTCGAGGTAGAGGTTGTAGGGCAGGGTGGCGCCGCCGCCCATGCGCTGGAGCAGGCGCGGCGTGTACGACATGCCGAGGCCAGCGGACAGCGTGATCGTGAGCGACGCGCCGCCGGTGCAGGTGAACGAGAGGTTGCCCGCCGAGTCGGTCGACGACGCCTTGAAGACGTCGTAGGAGCCGAACGCGGGACCGGTCGCGCTCATGAACGAGCAGCTCGCGGCGGCGCGCGCGTCACGCGCGGTGGCGGCGACGAGCGCGAGCGCGGCGAGCCCACAAACGACGTGTTTCATTTTCCACCTTCGATCGGCGCCGCCGGCACGGGCACGACGCCGCCAGGCGCCGTCATCCCCGGGATGACGCGGCCGATGCAGCGCACGGGTCCGAGATCGACGACGGCCTTGTCGCCCCCGGGGACGACGAGGTCGAGCTTGCACGCGCCCGCGGCCGAGTCGAGCTCGGCGGCGTACGTGCCGGCGCCGAGATCCTCGAAGAAGAACTCGCCGCCGCGGCCGAGCGGTGACGTCCGCTCCTCGGTTCCCACCTTGACGACGATCTCGCCGTAGCTCGGCGCCACGTCGCTGCCACCCACGTTCAGCACGACGCGCCCCGAGACGGCGCGCTGGCGCTCGACGCCGAAGCGCGCGGTCGTCCCGCCCAGCATCGGCGGCGCGACGAGGCGCTCGGTGTCGTCGAGCCGGTAGTCGAGCGGCAGATCCTCATCCGCGATCCCCAACCGGTTCGCATAGTACGGGATCATCTCGGGGACGAGAAGGTTGCCGTCGCCGTCGGTGCGGCCGACCTCCTGGTTGTTGACGTAGCCGCGCACGCCCGCGACGCCCGGAACCTCGATGAGGCCGAAGCCCTGCTGCACGGGGCGCGTCGCGAAGACGTGGCCGCCCAGCGTGACGAGGCCGCCGCTCGCCGTGAGCGTCGTCGTGTCGTGGCCCGCGAGCCGCTCGAACGTCGCCTCGTAGCGGCCGTACGCGCTCTGCGCCTGCGCCGTGCCCGACAAATCCGTCACCGAGCCCGTCGACGCGTGCAAGCGGTAGCCGTAGCCCGGGCCGAGCGGCAGCGAGCGCTGGAGATCGGCGCCGCCCGAGGCCGAGCCGTTCTGTTGATCGTAGTAGGCCGACGCCGTCGCGCGATCGGGCAACGCGACGACGACGGTCGCGAAGATCTCGTAGAGCGGCTTCGTCAGCGTCTCGGCCTGCGTGCGCGTGCCGGTGACGAAGACGGTCGCGGCCTCGTGCACGCGCACATTGGCGAGCAGGCCGACTTGGCTCGAGTCGCCGGCGTCGCGGTAGCGCGCGAGCCCGAGCCGTCCCGTGACGCTCACGCGTGAGCCGACCTGCGCGCCCGCGAACACGTCGGCCTGGCCGAGCGGGCGGTCTTGGTTCGCGGGCAGCGAGAGGTTGACGTAGTGGGCGGTGTTCGCGCGCAGCAGCGCGCCCGCGCTGAGGAGCGAGCGCAGCGCCGAGAAAGAGAGCGACCCGGCGGCGCCGGCGCCCGTGCCGTATCCCCCCGACGCGCCGTCGTAGCTGCCGGCGGCCGCGCCCTCGAGATCACCCAGGGGCGTGCGGAGCGTCGCCTGCGGGCCGCCGCTCAGCAGGCCGCGGCTACCCTCGACGCGCGCGCCCGGCGTCAGGGAATCGGTGAGGCCGAAGCGGTAGCGGCCGAGGAACACGGCGGGCGCGTAGTTCCAGCTCTCGACGGCCATGTCGTTGCGGCGGAAGCCGCCGTGGAAGCCGAAGTCGGAAACCCCGGGCCTGAGCACGCCCGTCGAGAAATAGAACGGCGTCGCGACGACCTGCTCGCGGCCGAAGGCGTCGCGCACGACGATGCGCGCGTTATTCGCGCCGACGGGCAACGGCAGATTGTCGATCTGGAAGGGGCCGGGCGCGATCTCTTGGCGGCGCACCAGCGCGCCGTTGACGTAGACGTCGACCGTCGACGGCGTCATGACGGCGCCGCCGAGGCCCGCCGACGGGAAGCGGTAGAAGTACGGATCGAGGTTGAAGTCGCGCACGGCGCTGAGGCCGCCCAGGATGAGGCCGCCGCCGAGCAGGCCCGTCGTCGCGAACGTGTCGCCGGCGATGAAGCGCTGCATGCGCTCGGGCATCGCGTATTGAAGGTTCGTCAGCCCGCGGACGAAGCGGCCGTCGATCGTGGCCGTGGCTTGGCCGTACAGCAGCCCGTTCTTGTAGGTGGCGCCGGCCTCGGCGAAGCCGCTCGGGTGCCGGAAGTCGGTGAGGCGCGCCGTGTAGTTGATGAAGCCGCTGCCTTCGTCGCTCGTGAGCACGCCCGTGGGGCGCGGCGGACGCAGGTCGATGATCGAACGGCCGAGATCGGCGGCCGGCGCCGACACGCGCAGCGCGAGCGCGCGCTCGTCGAGCTCGAACGTCACGCCCGACGACGCGAGCGACGCCAACGAGACGTGCGGCTTGCCGCCGATCGCCTCGCGCAGGCCCGTGAAGCCGTGCAGGCCCGCGTCCTCGAGATCGCCGACGAGCGCGAGGACGTCGTGACCGCGAAGCACGACGAAGATCGTGCCCTTGTCGACCATGTTGACCGACAGCGCGAGGATCGCGCGCCGGTCACCCGGGCGGCCGATCGGGCCGGGCGGCACGCGCGCGGCGCCCGCGGGGCCGCGCTCCACCCCGGGCGCGCCGTCGGGGACGACGACGCGCGGGTTTTCCTCGCGCGGCTTCGCGACGTCGACGGTGCGCGTGCGCGGCGCGGCTGCCGGTGGCGGAGGATCGTCGTCGAGGCTCGCGGGCGCGGCGGCCTTGGTCGCCGCCGGAGGCGCCGGATCAGCCGCGGGATCCGACGCGGGGGCGCTCGTCGAGGACGCGCTTTTCTTGTGCCCCTTGTGAAGGAACTGCTTGAGCTCGTCGGCGTGCGCCACCGCGACGACGCCGACGAGCGCGGCGCCGAGCGCGAGGGTCGTGCGTCGGAGAGAAGCGGGTCGGTGACCCATCGTCGATGGCGAGGTCGGCGGCCGTCAGGGCCCGCAGATTCCGCTCCGCGTGTCGAGCTGGCTTTGCAGCCGCAGCGTCTCGCGATCGGTCGTCACCTCGAAGGCGAGCGCCTTGGTCTTCGCGCACACGCCCTTGGGCGGCTGCACCTCGAACACGCGCGTCCCGCCGGCGAGGACGTACCAGCCGTCGACGGAGCGCTCGAAGAGATTTTCCTTCGCGGCGCCGAGGCCGAGCACGCGCGCCTTGCGCACTTGGAAGTGAACGTTGCCGGTGTTCTTGACCTCGAACGCGACCTTGTCGGCGCGCAGCAGCTTGGGCTCGATGTGGCCGGCCGCCGACGCCTCGGCGCCCGCGGGCGCGAGGAAGATCGGGATGCCCATGCGCGTGAGCACGCGGACCTGCGTGCGGCCTTCCTTGGCGTCCTTGGCCTTCGTCACAGGCGGCAGCTCCTCGACGAACACGCGGTAGGTGCGCTCGACGGCCGTGGCCGGCACGGTCGCTCCGACGCGGATCTTCCGCTCCTCGCCCGGCGCGAGCGACAGGAGCGGTGGGTAGACGACGACGTCCTGCGTGGGCTGCACCTGCACCTCGCCCGTGGGCGACTGGCTCCACGCGAAGGCCGAGAGCTGGAAGCGCAGCGTCTCGGCGCTCTCGTTCTTCAGCGTCAGCAAGCCGCTCGTCGCGCGGCCCGAGAGCGCGACCTGCGTGGGCCGCACGTTGAACGCCGAGGCGCGCGCGCCCGAGGGCGCGAGCACGGCCGCGAACGCCAAGAGGACGAAGACGAACCGCGGGGCCGCAGCCGCGTGGCCACCCGCCGCCCGTCTTCCCAGTCGTGCCATGCCCACGCTCGTCAAGGCGCTCAGAACTGGACCGTCGCGACGACCGTGTCGGTGTACGAGCCGACGGCGACGTCCTGTGCCGCGTTGATGCGGCCGTAGACCGTGAAGGTCTGCGGCGCGGCCGTGGTGGCGTTGTACGTCACCGCGGCCGTCGGCACGGCGAGGTTGATGTCGCCCCACGTGATCGTGCGCGCGGCGTCCTGGAAGAGGAAGTAGCCGAGGCGGTTCGTGCCGCTCGCCATTTGGCGCAGCGGCACCGACGCCGTCGACGTGCCGAGCGGGTTGCTGCCCTGGCCGAGACCGATCGTCGCCGTCGTGCCGTTCGTGCAAGCGACGACGAGCGAGCCGGTCGACGAATCGAACGGCGTCGTGAGGTTCACGTTCACGGGGTCGTACCCGGTGAACGTCACGGCGTTCGTCGCGATCGTGCAGCTCGCGACGACGGTCGCCGACACCGTGAGGTTTTGAGAGGCCGAGCCGGCGTTCGCGACGTGGCGCGACGCGAGGCCGAACGCGCCGAGCGCGGCGGTGAGGGACAACACGACCAGCCTGAACCGTTTCATCGAGGGACCTCCTGGAAGGGTGCGTTAGAGCGGTTGCCCCAGTGTCATCGTCCGCCGACGGCCCAACTTTATGAGTAGTTGCGGACAGCTGCCAAGAACGTGACGACGTCGACACACCCGGTCGTCAGGCGTCGCGCGGCGAAAGTGTGAGCCAGTTGACGGAACGAGATCGTTCCGTCGTCCCCGGTTTTTTTCGCTATGTTCACGCGGGCGCCTCAGCGAGGCGACCAGTATCCAAAGCGCGGGCCTCAAGCCCGCTCGGCGCGCGGACGATGGGAGGCGCGCCAAAGAACGGGGCAGGTGGTGGCGAAAACGAAGATGCGAATCAGAGTGAGATTTTGAGACCAAACAAATTGCGCTTACTGGAGACGGCGGCGGAGGCGGGTTCGGACATGGACGAAAAGAGGATCGAGATCTTGGCGCCCGGCGACGTTCGCCGCGCGCTCACGCGCACGGGTGACGTGCGCAGCGACGTCGCATTTCAGAACGACGTCAACGCGCTCCTGGCGCGCTTCGAGCAGATGGCGATCCCGTGGCGCGCGCTGAGCGACACGACGCCGACCGAGCCGTCGCGGCCGATCATCACCGACGCGACGCCCGCGCCGCGCGTGATGGAAGTGCGTCCCGCGAACGCCGAGGCGCCGCGCATGGGCCTGCCCACGCCGCGCCGCACGCGCACGCTCGACGGCATCGGCCTCGCGCCGCTCGTCGTCAAGAACCCGCGCCGCGCCGCGCGGACCTGAGCTACGCGGCGGCGGCGCTGGCGATGGCCGTGCCGAGCTTCTCGCGCAGCACGAAGTAGTCCTCGCTGATCGCGAAGCGCAGGAGATCGCGCAGCGCCTCGTTGGAGGAGGCGAGCGCGCGCAGATCGCTGACCTCGGATGAGTGGCCGTTGCGGACGACGAGCCGCGCGGCGGTCGCGAGGTCGCCCGCGAGCACGAGGCCGGCGCGGTTGCCCGTCGCTTGCACGACGGCGCGCCACTTCACCGAGCTCCACGACGTCGTGCCGAGCTCCTGGAAGAGCTCGACGAGCCGCTTCGAGACCTTGTACGGCACGTTGCGCTTGAGGTCGGTCGCGGCGTCGGCGCCCGCGGCGTCGGCGGCGCGGCGGCGCGTGTGCCGTGGGTGGAAGGCCTTCAGCACGTTCGCGAACAGCTGCGAGAACTGCTTCGGCTTCACGCCCGCGGCCAAGATGTACTCGGGCCGCGACAGCTCGAGGCCGCGCGCGAGCTCGAAGCGCACCTCGGGCGCGTCGGCCTCGGCGCCGAGGTGACCGCCGACGACGAGCGCGGGCGGCGCTTGCACGACGAGCGTGACGTCGTCGGCGCCCGGCGCGGCCGCGCCGCCTGGCCGCAGATACAGCGCCGTCTTCTTGTTGCCGAGCGCCTTCGCGACTTGGCCGTAGATCTTGCCGAGGTCGAGGTCCGAGATCGGCGAGACCTTGTCCTGCGCCGACACGCCGAAGTCCTCGACGTGCTGGCCGACGAGGCCGGGAGCGCCCTCCCACAGCGACGAGAACACCTCGGCCATGAGCAGCGCCTCGGGCGGCGCGAGGTGCGCCCTGCGATCCTCGTCGTCGAGCACCGCGGCGTAGGGATCGTCGGCCTTGAGCGCGGGCGCGGGGTGCGCGTCGAGGAACGCGCGCTCTTCGCGCGTCGCCTCGCCCAGCAGCGCGAGCACGTCGAGGCAGCACCGCGCGCGATCGACGAGGCCGCGCCGCTGGTAGAGCGCCGCCAGCGCGCGCAGCGAGGCGGCGCGCGTGACGTCGGCCGCGAGCAGACGCCGGTGCAGCTCGGCGGCGGCGTCGGCGTGCTGGGGCTCGTCGCCGTAGAGCGCGACGAGCGCCTCGCTCGCTTCGACGCTCTGGGGATCGAGCGCGGCCGCGCGCTCGAACGACGCAATCGCGCCGGCCGGATCCTTCTTGCGCTGCAGCTGGCCCTGGCGCTCCCACAGGCGCGCGCGGCGCGCGCGCACCGAGGCGCTCGCGTCGTCGGGCAGCGGCGGCAACGTCTCGAGCGTGCGGGCGAGCCGCGCCTTGAGCGCCTTCTTGTCGACCGTCTTGTCGGGCAGCGCGACCAGCGCGGCGAGCGCGCCTTCGTCGGCGGGATCCTCGGCCAGCGCCTGCTCGAGCATCGCGGCCGCCTCTTTGGGGCTCCCGCGCTCGGCCATGAGCTGCGCGGCCTCGCGCCGCCGCTCGGCGCGCTCCTTCGGATCGCGCACGAGATCGATGAGGATCGCCGACGTGCGCGCCGCGGCCTCGGCGTCGCCGTGCTTGCGCTGCAGCTCGAGCGTCTTCTCGAGCAGCCCGACGTGCTCCTCGCGCGGCGTGCCTTCGGCGCGGAGCGCGTCGCCGTATGCCTCGAGCGCGCGCGCGTCCTCGCCGGCCTCTAGCGACAGGTCGCCCAGCTGCTCGTAGAGGCGCGCGCGCTCGGGCAGCTCGGCCGTCGCCTCGGCCATGCGCCGCAGGTACGTCGCCGCCTTGGCGCGCTCACCGCGCTCGAGCGCGAGGTCTGCGAGCGCGCGCAGCGAGGCGAGGTGCGCCGGACGCAGCGTGAGCGCCGATTCGTAGAGCGCGATCGTCTTTTCGGGGCGCCGCAGCTTCATCTCGGACTGCGCCGCGTGCGCGAGCGCGTCGGCGACCTCGTCGGCGTACTGGGCGGCGTCGGGGTGATCGGCGAGCGCCGACAGGTGCAGCGCGGCCTCGCGCCACTTGCCGGCGCGGAAGCGGTTCTCGCCCAGCGACAGCTTCATGAGCAGCTGGCCCGGGTTCATGCGGTCGGCCTCGACCAGCTGGCGGTACGCCTCTTCGAGCTTGCCGAGCTTCTCGTGCACGTCGGCGAGGCGCTGGTAGAGGCGCGCCGATTGTTGCGGCTGCCCGCGCAGCTTGCGCACCGCCTCGGTGAGCCGCTTCTCGGCCAGCTCCCACTGGCCTTCCTTGTAGTGGATGTCGGCGATCGCGAGCAGCGCCGGCAGGTGATCGGGCGCGAGCGAGAGCGCCTCGTCGAGGCGCGGCTGCACGGAAGCTGCGTCGCCCGTCGCCTCCCAGGTCGCGCGCGCGAGATCGGTGAGCGCGATGGCGCGCGCCGCTGGATCGTTCGTCGACTCCAGCTGACGCTCGAGCACCTTCTGCGCCTCGTCCCAGTGGCCCTCGGCCGCCAGCAGCGCCGCGAGCGCGCGCAGCGCCTCGGCGTTCGACGGATCTTCGGCGAGCGCCTCTTCGAAGCAGGTGCGCGCGTGCTCGGGCAGCGAGAGCTGCTCGCGGTAGACGCGGCCCGCGTCGAGCAGCGCCGGCACGGCGTCGGGGCGGCCGCGCAGCGCGCGCGCCTCGCGCACGCGCGCCTCGGCGTAGGCCTGGAAGTCGTTGGCCTCGAGGTGCAGGCGCGCGAGCGCGGCCAGCGCCGCGGGGTTCTCGGGCGAGACCTTGAGCGCCGCCTCGATCTCTCGGCGCGCCGCCGCCGGATCGTTCAAGTCGTCGAGGCGCAGCAGCGACAGCTCGAGCGAGAGCTCGGTGACGCGACGGCGCTGTTCGGCGCCGCCGTCGGCGTCCGCTTGGCGCTCGATCTCGATGCGCTGCTCGAGCACGCGCGCCGCCTCGTGGGCGAGGCCCGCGCGTCGCAGGTTGCGCAGCATGACGCCCATGAGCTCGTCGTCGCGCACGGCCTCGGCGCCGAGCTCGCGCAGCGCGGCCGCCGCGGCCTCGGGGTTCGCGAGCTTGTCCTCGAGGATGCGCGCGCGCCGGCGCACGAGCTCGACGCGCGCCGTGCCCTTGGCGAGCGCCGCGCGCTTGCCGATGGTCTCCTGCAGATCGTCGAAGCGCCCGGCCGTCTCCAGCAGGCGATCGAGCGACGCGAGGGCGTCGGCGTCGTCGGGCGACTGCGCGAGCAGCGCCTCGTACGACTCGATGGCGCGGTCGGTCTGACCGAGCTCGCCGACGTAGACGTCGGCAATGCGGCGGCGCAGGTCGCGCGCGCGCGCCGCATCCTTCGTGAGGTCGGCGTGGCGCTGCAGGCTCTCGACGACCTTGGCCCACAGGCCTACGCGCGAGTAGAGGCGCTCGAGCGCCGTGAGCACGTCGAGCGTCTCGTCGGCCGCCGCCGCCGCGACCTCGTCGCTCTTGTCATCCTCTTGCGCCTCGCGCACGAAGGCCTCGAGGGTGTCGATGGCCTCGTACGGCTTTTCGAGGCGATCTTCATAGAGCGTCGCGAGCTCGCGCTGGCGCGCGCGGCGCTCGGGGCCGTGCGGCAGCGCCTCGGCGCCCGCGCCCGTGCGGCGATCGAGCACGTCGGCCAGCTCTTCCCACCGCTGAGCCTCGCGCGCGATCTCCTCGACGCGCGCCAGGGCGACGGCGTCGTCGGACTTGAGCGCGAGGATCTTGCGGTAGAGCGCCTCGGCGGCGTCGCGCTCGCCGAGCTTCTCGCGGATCTTCGCGGCGTCGTGGTGGAGCGAGACGGTCTTCTCGACGGCGCCGAACTCGTCGATCGCGCCCAAGTAAATCTCGCAGATGCGATCCCAACGGCCTTCGTACGTCTCGCCGAAGCGCTGCAGCTGCGCCCGCACGTCGGCGTCGTCGGTGTCGAGGCGGAAGGCGCGCTCGACGGCGTCGAGGGCGCGGCCCACGTCTTTCGCGCCGCGCTCCCACACGTCGGCGACCTTGAGCAGGTAGACGCGACGTTCGTCGGCGTCCTCGGCGGGCAGCGCCTCGTAGGCGGCGGCGAGCTCTTCCCACGGCGTCGCGAACTGGGGCGCGCGACGCGCGGCGGGCGGGGCGGGCGGCGGCGCGGGCATGGGCGGACGCGCGGGCAGCCCGGCGCCCTCGATGCCGTCGTCTTCGCCGAGATCCTCGTCGAGATCTTCTTCGGAGAGCTCGAGGTCTTCGGCTTCGGCGTCCTCCGTCGCGGCGTCCGCGCGGACTTCGCTCTCGACGGCGTCGTCCTCGACGTCGACCGCGACGTCTTCGCCGGCGTCGCCCTCAGCTTCAGCGTCGGTCGTCGCTTCGACGACGGCCTCCGGCTTGGCTTCCTCGACCTTCGGCGCTTCGAGCGGCGGCGCGCCCTCGTAGCGGCCGATCTCGGCGGCGAGGCGCCACAAATGCGCGAGGATCTCGTCGTCGTCGGGCGCGAGGCGGAACGCGTTGAGATACGCGCGAAACGCGCGCACGAGGTCTTTGACCTCGCTCTCGACGAGCGCGGCGGCGTTGCGCGCGATCGTGAGCTTCTCTTCGTGGGCCTCGGCCATCGCGAACAGCTGGCCCTGGACCTTGAGCGCGTCCTCCCAGCGGATCGTGAGGCGCGCGAGGCGCAGGATCTCGTCGCGCGTCGCAGGCTCGTCGGGCGCGAGCGCGAAGCTGCGCAGCATCTCGTCGAGCGCGCCCGACGGATCGTTGAGCCGCGTCTCGCGCACGACGGCGCGCAGGCGCAAGAGCTCGACGCGCGCGCCCAGCTCGGGCCGCGCGCGCGCGACGCGCGTGTAGACCTCGAGCAACCCGTTCCAGTCGCCCGTCTCCGCGGCGAGCCGTTCCAGCGACGGCAACAGCTCTTGCCCCGCGGGATCGGCCGGCAGCGCCTCGCGCAGCGTCGCGAACGCGCGCGCGGCGTCCTTCAGCTTCTCCTCGCAGATCGTCGCGATCTTGATCGAGGCGGCCAGCTGCTCGATCGGCTCGGTCGCGCGGGCCC
Source organism: Polyangia bacterium (assembly GCA_035549075.1). GTDB lineage: Bacteria > Myxococcota_A > Polyangia > Fen-1088 > Fen-1088 > DASZFV01. Next base: position 33,881 of record DASZRT010000145.1, read on the forward strand.
GCGCACCCTCGTAGATCTGGATGAGGTCCTCGAAGAGGCCGTTGCGCTCGGCGACGGCGTCGAGCAGCTGCAGCGTCTCGGCGTCGGACGTCTCGTTGTAGGCGCGGCGGAACCATTCGAACGCCGCGCGCGGGTCGTCGAGCTTCTCCTCGGACAGCTTCGCGATCTCGAGGATGAGGCGTCGCCGGTCGGCCGGCTCGCTCGTCTGCTCGAGCAGCTTCTCGTCGGTCATGACGAGCCGGCGCGCGTTGCCCGTCGCCGCGTAGAGCGCCGCCAGCGCCTGCAGCGCGTCGAGATTGTTTTGATCGATCTCGAGGACACGCTCGAACGCCGTGATGGCGCGCTTGTCGTCGCCGAGGCGGTCGCGCCACAGCACGCCGAGCTCGAGCGCGCGCGGCGTGCGCTGCGCCGGATCTTCGGTGAGGAACAGCATGCGCTCGGCGACTTTCACGACGCGCGCCCAGTCCTCGCGCCGTTCGTAGAGCGCGCGCAGCCGCTCGTGCGCCGTCCAGCTGCGCGGGTCGAGCTCGGCGACGACCTGCTCGAGCGTGCTCGCCGCCTCGTCGGGGTTGCGCAGCTTCTCGTCGAACAGCTGCGCGCGCAGCAGCGCGAGCTCGGTCGCGCGCGCCGGATCCTTGGCGAGCGGCACCTGCCGCTCGAGGATGCGCACGAGCGTCGCCCAGTCGCCTTCGCCCTCGTAGATGCGCGAGAGCGCCGCGAGCGCCTCTTCGTCGCCGGGCAAAAGCTCGCACAGCTGCTCCCACGCCTTGCGCGCGCGCGCGGTGTCTTGCAGCGGATCCTCGGCGAGGCGCGCGAGCGCGCGCAGCGGCTCTGCCTGCGCCGCCGTGTCGGACGCGAGCCGCTCGACCTGCAGGTCGAGCACGCGCGCGAGCTCGGCGGGGCGCCCGAGTGACGCGTACAGATCGGTGAGCGCCTCGAGAGCGCGCGCGTCGTCGGGATCGTGGCGAACGACCTCTTCCCAACGCTCGGCCGCGCCCGCCGGATCGGCGAGCGGCCCCTGCAAGATCTCGGCGGCGCGCGACAGCAGCTGCACGCGCTCGTCATTGCGGCCTCCGGGGGGCCCGCCCGCGTGGCGCGCGTGCTGCTCGAGGACCTCGACGAGGCGGCGCGCGTCGCCCGCGCGCTCGAGCACGCCTTCGAGGCGCGTCAGCGTGTCGCGATCGCCCGGCACGGCCTCGAGCACCTCACGCGCCGCCCACTCGGCCTGCGCGCGATCGCCTAGGCGCTCGTCGTAGATCTCCAGCAAGCGGCGCAGGTGCGTGACGCGCTCTTGCTTCGTCGCCGCGGCCTCGGCCTGCTCGCGCAGCGCCTGCGCGAGGCCGACGTGGTCTCCGCCGTGCTCGTAGATGTCGACGAGCGCGCGCGTCGCGACGGCGTCGCGCGGATCGGTCCGCAGGACTTCCTTGTAGACCTCGATGGCGCGCGCGGGGTTCCCCAGCTTCTCACGGTGGATCTGCGCCACGCGCCGCAAGACCTCGTTCTTCTGGGCGACGTCGTCGTTGAGCACCGCCTCGCGCTCGAGCAGCGCCGCCATGCGGTCCCAGCTCTTCGCCTTGAGCAGCATGCGCCGCTGCGCCTCGCGCGCGCGGGCGTGCTTCGGCTGGATCTCCTCGATGCGCTGCCACGCCGTGAGCGCGCGGTCGGCGTCGCCCAGGTTCTTCTCGGCGACGGCGGCGATCTCCTCGAGGCGCGCCACGAGATCATCGGGCGCCGCGCCCGCCGCGCGCGCCCGATCGAACGAGAACTCGAGCAGATCGGCGAGCGCCGTGAAGTCGCCCTTTTCGCGGAAGTGCTCGGCGTAGCCGGCCAGCGCGACGGCGTTCTCGGGCTCGACCTGCAGCACGGCGTGCAGGTACACGGCCGCTTGATCGCGATCGCCGAGGCGGTCGCGGTAGAGCTGCGCGAGCTCGAGCATGATGCGCGCGCGCGCCGCGGGATCTTCGAGCACGCCCAGCTCGCGCTCGCGCAGCTCGGCCAGCTTCGCGTACTCGTGCCCGCCGGCGTACAGCTCGGACAGCTTGTCGGACGCGGGACCACCCGGCGGCTCGAGCGCGGCGATCTCGCCATAAACGCGCTTGGCCTCATCGGGATCCTCGAGCTCGCCCTCGGACAGCTGGGCGCGCTTGTAGAGGAAGTCGAGGCGCTCGGCGTCGGTCGTCGCCGCCTGCACGCGCTCGCGGTAGTAGCGATCGAGATCGGTGAAGCGGCGCGCGTCGTAGTAGACGCGTTCGAGCAGATCGCTCGACTCGGCGTGACCTGGCTGCGCCGCGAGCGCGCGCCGCAGCGCCGCGACGGCGTTGTCGGCGTCGCCCGCTTCTTGGCGGCGCCGCGCGACCTGGTAGTAGATCGCCGCCGCGCGCTCGAGGCCGTCGGCGCCGATCCAGTTCGGGTTGGCGTAGACGTTGGCCAGGAGCTCCAGCGCGCGCTCGTCGTGCGGGCGCAGGCGCACGACCTCGGTGAGGCGCTGCGCGGCCGCGTCGAGCTCGTCGAGCTTCTCGCCGAGCACGCGCCCGAGGCCCAGCAGCAGATCGGCGCGGCGCTTGGCGTCGGCCGTGCCCTCGAGCTCGAGCTCGTAGAGGCGCACGACGTTCCGGTAGTCGCCGAGCGCGCGGTAGATCTTGCGCGCCGACTCGATCGACTTGACGTGCTCGGGCGCGAGCTTGCCCGGCCGCTGCGGGTTGCGGATGACCCGCTCGAGCTTGCCGAAGTGGTTGACGAAGAGCTGGCTCATCTCCGACTGCAGCTCGGCGATGCGCGCCGGATCGCGCGTGCGCGCGACGGCGGCCGCCTCCATCTCGAGCATCGTCATGTAGTCGGCCGTGCGGCCCTGCTCTCGGTAAATGTCCTTGAGGCGCGCGGCCGCGCGGATGTGGGTCGGGTCGCGGTCGACGGCGTTGGCCAGGTCGGCCTCGGCGCCCGCGGCGTCGCCCAGCTGATCGAGGCGGAGCTCGGCCGCCAGGTAGAACAGCTCGCCGGCCTTGGCCCCGTCGTCGAGGGCGAGCGCCCGCGTCTCGTACAAAGTGACGAGCTTGTCGTGCTTTTCGACCTGCCTGTAGGCCTTGCGCAAGGCCACGAAGGCCTCGGTGTCGGCCGGATTCCTTTGAAGCGCGGCCTCGTACTCGCGAACCGTGGGCATGGGGGCGACCTCTTCCCGAACGGAGCTCTTCCCGAACGTTCGAAGCGGGGGAGAAAAAAGCCTACGACCCTGCTGAAGCGAGGCCGACAACTTAACACGCGTCCCGGGCCTCGGGAAGCCCCGACATCCGATTCAAGATCTCGAAATTGCATCGGGATTCGCTTGGCGATCGGGCTCGCTCGCTGCCGCTCGCCTCGCGATGCACGAGGTAACGGGCTCGCTTGCTGCGCAAGCATCGCGGCATCACTCCGGTCGTTTGGCTGGAGGGGTTCGAGGACTGGTCCGCGCTCCGCGGCTCGGGCTGGCCCGGCACGGCGCCAGCGGGTGTGAGGTCGAAGGGGCCCTGGAAGCTCCGCGCGGCCCAGTCCCCGAACCCCTCCGCGCTGCACTCGCTAGCTCTGCCGCTAAACCACCTCAGACGTCGCGGTGGTTGAATCCTCGCGCCCGATTGCCGACCTTCGAAATTGAGTCTGCGTGATCGCTG
>DASZRT010000146.1:0-84802 GCA_035549075.1 Polyangia bacterium
ACACCCCGCCGACAACACGACCCGATCGTCCCGATTCAGGTCCGTCATGGCCGGATCCAGTTTGGCGGGATCGGGTTCGTCGTGCCGGCGGCGGGAAGCGAGCGGGAACGGGTGACGCGGAGGGGGGGGACCCCGATGAGAAATTTTTTGCCGAGGCGAGTCCATGGAGCTCGCGTCCGCTCGTAGCGCCGAGCCCGAGTCCCTCGCGGACCCGAGGAAAAAATTTTTCAGCGGGGAGGACCCCGCAGCGGCAGGACCCGTTCCCGCGAGCGCCCGCCGCCCGACAAGAGCAACGTCTTCCGGCGAGATGTGACGGATGAGGGCGGCGCTACGGGGCCCAACGGCGCGGCATCGTGCGCACCGACGTCGTCGCGACGGCGTCGCACCAGGCTTCGAAGCGCGCGCGCGGCACGCCCGCGTGGCGGAGCTCTTCGAGCGTCGCGCTCACGGGCGCGTCCTCGGCGACGGTCGCGAGCTTGCGGTAGAAGAGCGCGTCGGCGCGGTGCGCGCGCAGCGTCGCCGCGAGCTTGTCGGCGCCGCGCGGGCGCGTCGTCCACGCCGCCGCGTCGTCGGGGATCGCCTCGATGTGTCCATAGGCGCCCACGAGCAGCGACGCGCTCTTTTCGCCGAAACCAGGCAGGCCGGGGATGCCGTCGGCCGTGTCGCCCGTGAGCCCGAGGAAGTCCGGCATGCTCGCGGGCGCGAAGCCGCGCGCCGCGCGGAACGCCGCCTCGTCGGTGACCTTGTTTTGCCGGCGATCGACCTGCACGACGCGCGTGCCGCGGATGCACTGCCCGAGATCTTTGTCGGGCGTCATGATGCGCACCTGCTCGACCTCGTCGCGGAACTTCGCCGCGCCCGACGCGAGCCCGTCGTCGGCCTCGTGATCGCGCATCGACCACACGGCGACGCCGATGGCGCGCACGCCCTCCTCCACCGAATCGAACTGCGCGCGCAGCGCCGGCTCGACGCCCTCGTCGCTCTTGTAGAACGGGAACAGATCGTTGCGGAACGAGCGGATCGGGTTGTCGAACGCGACCGCGATGTGCGTGACGTCCTCGACCGGATCATTCAAGAGCGCGAGCAGCGACGCGACGACGCCGACCGTCGCCTTGAGATCGCGCCCGTCGGGCGCCTCGTGCCCGGGCCGGGGCGCGAAGTGCGCGCGAAACAGCTCGTACGTGCCATCGATCAGATGGAGACGCACGCTAGGCCTCGCCCTTCATTTTACGGTACGTCTTCATCGCCTCGCGCCATTCGCGCGTCGGGTCGTCGTCGGGGTCGGGGGGCTCTTGCGGCGGACGCTCGGCCTCGGGGACGTGGCGCAGGTTCACGCGCACGCGCGTCCAGGTCGACGACCGCCCGCGCATCGAATCGACGAGCACGTCGTCGACGGCCAGCTTGGCGGCGGCGTCGGCGTGCTTCGCCTTCCAGCGCTCGAGCCCCGCGAGCGCCGCCGCCTTGTCGGGCGAGTTCGCGATCGTGAGCAGCGGCATCTTCTCGCGCGGCGCGCGCTTCGCCTTCGGCGCGGCCGCGCCTTTCGCCCGCGAGGGCGCGACGCGCGGGGCCTCGCGCGCGGTCTTCGCGAAGTGCGGCGGCCAGGGCGCGTCGGCGAGCCCCTCGGCTTCGTCGCGCGCCGCGAGCTCGAGCAGGCCCTCGAGCGAGCCCGCCGCCGCGTCCATGTCGGCGTTCGGATCGCCGCGCTCGGCGAGGCGCGCCGGCACGGTGAAGACGGTGAACGCCGCCGGATCGCACGTGGGCACCTCGGCCCAGGTCATCGGCGTCGACACGCGCGCGTCGGGCAACGGACGGATCGAATAAGCCGAGCACGTCGTGCGGTCTTTGGCGTTCTGGTTGTAGTCGAGGAACACGCCGTGACGTTCTTCCTTCCACCACTTCGACGTCGCGATCGTCGGCGCGCGCCGCTCTATCTCGCGCGACAGCGCGATCGCCGCGCGCCGCACCTCGGTGAACGACCAGCGCGAGTGGATGCGCACGTTGACGTGCATGCCGCGCGAGCCGCTCGTCTTGGGCCAGCCGCGCAGCCCCACCTCCTCGAGCAACCCTTCGACCTCGAGCGCGACGCGACGCACGTCTTCCCACGCGACGCCGGGGCCTGGATCGAGATCGACGCGCAATTCGTCGGGGTGGTCGAGATCGCCCGCGCGCACGGGGTGCGGGTGCAGCTCGATGCAGCCGAGGTTGACGATCCACGCCAGGCCCGCGGCGTCGTCGACGACGACCTCCTCGGCCGTGCGCCCCGACGGGAACGACAGCGTCACCGTACGCAGCCAATCGGGGTGGTTGTCGGGCGCGCGCTTTTGATAGAAGGGCTCGCCCTCGGCGCCGTCGACGAAGCGCTTGAGCACGAACGGCCGATCGCGGATGCCGCCGAGCGCGCCCGGCGCGACGGCCAGGTAGTACCTCACGACGTCGAGCTTCGAGAGCTTCGCCTCGCGCGAGAAGTACGGCTTGCTCGGGTTCGTGACGCGCACCTCGCGCGCCCCCGACGGCGTCTCGATCGTCAAGACGGCGGCCTCTCCTGCCCCTTCCTTCGGCATGGAATCGAGGCTACATCAGAAGCACGCCCATGCCCGATCGCAAGCAAGACGTCCTCGACATGTTGAAGGAGCTCGCCGAGCTCACCATTTTGGACGAGGGCGACCCGCAGTCGTTTCGCGTGCGCGCCTACGAGAACGCGTCCCACGGCGTCGAGGCGTTCGCGGGCGATCTCGAGCCGCTCGACGTCGCGGGGCTGCAGAAGATCGAGAACGTCGGCAAGAGCACGGCGGAGAAGATCTTCGAGCTCTTGCGCAAAGGGCGCGTCGAGAAGCTCGAGGCGCTGCGCGCGAAGCACCCGCCGGGCGTCGTCGCGCTGCTGCGGCTGCCGGGCGTCGGGCCCAAGGCCGTGACCAAGCTGCGCGGCGAGCTGGGCGTCGAGTCGATAGACGATCTGCGCGCGGCAATCGCGGCGCAGCGACTGCGCACGATCAAGGGGTTCAGCGTCAAGAGCGAGGCCAAGATCGCCGAGGCGCTCGCGCGGCTCGACGCGCAGGGCGTCGGCTCGCGCACGCCGATCTCGGTCGCGCTGCCGCTCGCGAACCGCCTCGTCGAGCGGCTGTCCGAGGTGCCGGGCGTGTCGCACGCGACGTTCTGCGGCTCGCTGCGCCGCTTCGCCGAGACGTGCGGCGACATCGACGTCGTCGTCGCCGCGCCCAACGGGACGGCGGCCGCCGTGTTCGACGCCTTGGTCGCGATGCCGCTCGTCGATCGCGTCATCGGGCGCGGCGACACCAAGACCAGCGTCGTCACGCAGCGCGGGCTGCAGATCGACGTGCGCGTCGTCGCCCCGCACCAGCTGGGCGCCGCGCTCATGTACTTCACGGGCTCGAAGGCCCACAACGTCAAGCTGCGCCAGCGCGCGCTCGCGCGCGGCTTCACGCTCAACGAGTACGCGCTGTCGAAGGTCAACGAGGACGGCAGCGCGGGCGACGCCGTCGCGAGTGAGACCGAAGAGGAGATCTACGCCGCGCTCGGGCTGCCGTTCATCCCGCCCGTCTTGCGCGAGGACGCGGGCGAGATCGAAGCGGCCGAATCGGGCGCGCTGCCGCGGCCGCTCGGCGCCATCACGGGCGACTTCCACGTCCACACGACGGTCTCGGGCGACGGCCGCTCGCCGCTCGAAGACGTCGTCGCGCTCGCGAAGGCGCGCGGCCTGCGCGTCCTCGCGCTCACCGACCACGCCGAGGGCACCGTCGCGGGCGTGAGCCGCGAGCGGTTCCTCGAGCAGCGCGCGCAGATCCGCGCGCTGCAGGCGCAGCTCGGCACCTCGCTCACGCTGCTCCACGGCGTCGAGCTCAACATCGGCCGCGACGGCGAGCTCGACTACGACCTCGAGTTCCGGCGCGGCTTCGACTGGTGCCTCGCCTCGGTGCACGACCACTTCGACCTCGACCGCGCCGCGCAGACCAAGCGCGTCGTCACGGCCATGAAGGACCCGACGGTGCGCATGATCGGCCACCTCACGGCGCGCATGATCGGCGCGCGCCCCGGCATCGATCTCGACGCCGACGCGATCTTCGCGGCCGCGGCCGAGACCGGCACCGCGCTCGAGATCAACGGCGCGCTGCCGCGGCTCGATCTCTCGGTGGATTGGCTGCGCCGAGCGCGCGGGCGCGACGACGTCTCGTTCATGCTGTCGAGCGACGCGCACAAGGCCGAGGAGCTCGCGCGCACCGAGCACGCGCGCCGCAACGCCGAGCGCGCCGGCCTAGACCCCGCGCGCGTGCTCAACGCGGGCGACCCGGCGCGCCTGCTCGCGTGGCTCGCCGCGCCTTGATATCTTCCGCCGCCATGGAAGCGACGGACGAGGAGGTACGGCAGCTCATCAAGGCGATCCACGACGATCGCGTGGCCCACAAGGAGAAGGAGCGGCGCGAGGGCTGGACGCGCTACGTCTCGCTCATGATCGTCGGGCTCGCCGTGGCGACGGCGATCGGCTCGCTCAAGGCGGGCGGGTTCGGCAGCAAGGTCATGCTCAAACAGGCGCAGGCCTCGGACACCTGGGCGATCTACCAGGCGAAGAGCATCAAGCAACGCCTCGCCGAGCTGGAGGCGCACGGCGCCGACGCGGCCGTCGCCGCCAAGGCCGCCGCCGACGTCGCGCGCTACCAAGCCGAGGAGAAGACGATCGAGGCGAAGGCGGAGGCCCTCGAGGCCGCGCGCGACGCAGCCGCGCGTCACGGCCCTCCGCTCGGCTTCTCGATCGCGAGCCTCCAGATCTCGATCGCGCTCGCCTCCGTCTGCCTCATCACGAAGCGCAAGGGCCTGTGGGCCGCCGCCGCCGCCCTCGGGCTCCTGGGCGTCGGGTACCTCATCCACGGCCTCTACTTCGTCTGATCACGCGATGAGCGCGCGCGTCGTCATCTTCGGCGCGACGTCGGCGATCGCGGCCGAGGTCGCGCGCCTCTACGCCGCGCGCGGCGCGCGCCTGCACCTCGTCGCGCGCGACGCCGAGAAGCTCGCGCGCCTCGTCGCGATGCTGCCGCCGGAACAGGTGACGTCGGCCACCGCCGACTTCACCGACCTCGCCGCCACCGCGAACGCCGTCGAGGGCGCGCTCGCCGCGCTGGGCGGCGTCGACGTCGCGCTGATCGCGCACGGCGAGCTCGGCGACCAGCTCGCGAGCGAACGCGACGTCGACGTCGCGGCGCGCATCGTCGCCGCCAACTTCACGAGCGCCGTCGCGCTGCTGATCCCGCTCGCGAATCACTGCGAGCAGGCGCGCTCCGGCACGATCGGCGTCATCACCTCCGTCGCCGGCGAGCGCGGCCGCCCGCGCAACTACACCTACGGCGCCGCCAAAGGCGCGCTCAACGTCTACCTGCAAGGTGTCCGCTCACGCCTTCACGCCGCCGGCGTCGCCGTGACGACGCTGAAGCTCGGCCCCGTCGACACGCCCATGACGACGTCGCACAAAAAGACCATCGTCTTCTCGAAGCCCGTCCCCGTCGCCCGCGCCATCGTCGCCGCCCTCGACGCCCCCCGCGCCGAGGTCTACGTCCCCAGCTTCTGGCGCGCCATCATGCTCGTCGTCCGCAACACCCCCGAAGCGATCTTTCAAAAGCTGTCGTTCCTCGCGGGCCGCTGAAAAAGCTTCTCGCCGAGCCGTCCGTAAGCCGGGTTCTGTTCCAGCGTCGCCGCTGGTGGTGATCATTCCTCTGGGCCGGCCATTGCTGGACGGCTCGTGCGACCTACTAGGGATCGGGTCGGCGCGGGCCACGCCGGCGAGGTTGCCCTCGCGATCCCAGACTGGTCTTGCTCCGGGTGGGGTTTGCCGTGCCCCCCTCGTCACCGAGGGGGCGGTGCGCTCTTACCGCGCCTTTTCACCCTTGCCGCGCGCCTCGCGGCGGCGGCGGTCTGTTCTCTGTTGCACTTTCCTTCGAGTCACCTCGACTGGCCGTTAGCCAGCACCTTGCCCTGCGGAGCCCGGACTTTCCTCGACGTAGCGCCTTGCGACGCCCGCCGCGATCACCTGTCCGGCTCGGACGAGAAGCGCCGCGAGTATAACCCGAGTGGCTAGAGGTTCTCGAACGTCGCCGACTGCGGCCTTTGTTCACGCGCACTCTCCCGTGTGGTCGAGCTGGGCTCCGGCGCTCTGCCTTTCGCAGTCGTTGCCGTAGGTCTTGCCGTCGCAGCCGCACACCGGCGCGTAGTCGAGGGGGCAGGCTTCGGGCTTGACGATGCACGTGCCGCTCGCGGTGCTCGCGGTGCAGCGGCCGGGCGTGCTCAGGTCGCAGACGCGGCCCGACGGGCACGCGGGTCCTTTATCGGTGCAGGCTTGCGGACCGTCACTCGCGCCGGCGTCGTGCGGCAGCGAGCACGGGTCGACGAGGTATTCAGGGCACGACGCGCCGGGGGCGGCGCACTGCGAGATGCACGCGTAGCAGCACGTGCCGCCGACCGCGCACGTCGCCGTGCCGCACTTGGCGCCGCCGCCGGTCGCGCCGCCAGCACCGGTCGCGCCACCGCCGCCAGTCACACCGCCGCTGCTAGTCGTTCCGCCGCTGCCCGCGGTGCCACCGCTCCCCGTCGTGCCGCCGCCACCGTCGGAGGCGACGGGCGTGCTCTTGCCGCACGCGATCGCGCCGAGCATCACGAACGCCGCCACGACGAACGCCCGCTTCGTCATGGCGGCGAGCGTACTACGAGGCGAGGCCGTCGAGGGGGGCGGTGCCGCCCAGGCCGAACGTCGTCGTCTTGCTGCCGGCGAGCTGCAGGATCGACAGGAACAGCTTCGACAGCGGCGTGTCGGCCGGGAACATGAGGTGGCGGCCGGTCTGCACCTTGCCGCCGGCCTTGCCCGCGAGCACGACGGGCATCTGCTTGGCGACGTGCCAGCCCTCGCCCATCTCGCTGCCGTAATAGATGAGACAGTTGTCGAGCAGCGTGCCCGCGCCCTCGGACGTCGACTTCAGCTCGTTGAGCAGGAACGCGAGCTGCTGCATGAAGTACGTCACGAACTTCATCTCGACCGTGGGCGGCATCGGGCCGTAGTTGCCGTTGTGGGTGATGCCGTGGTGGTCGCCGATGTTGCCGGTGAGATCGGTGTAGACGCGGCTGTCGTAGCCGTTCGACTGCGCCATGCTGGCGTAGCGCGTGAGGTCGCACCGGAACGCGAGCGCGAACAGGCGCGAGTAGATCTTCGTGCGATCCGAGTACGACATGATCTCGTCGGCCGTCGGCGCGGGCGGCGCGACGCAAGAGAGGTTCGACGGCGCCGTCGTCGGCATCTGCGTCGCGACGCGCTCGACCTCGCGCAGGCTCGTGAGGTGGTTGTCGAGTCTGGCTTTGTCGACCGACCCGACGTGCGTCTGCAGGCTGCCGATCTCGTTCATGACGTGGTCGAGCACGCTCTTCTTGCGCGCGATGGCCGCGAGCACCTCGGGCGTCGGGCCCGTCGTCGTCGTGCTCATCGCCGCCGGGATCGCCGACACGAGCGTCGAGTAGAAGTGCATCGGATCGCGATCGGCCGGCGCGACCATGCCGGGGCCCGCCCACGACACGTTGTTCATGTGCGCCGTCGTCGCGCCCTCGGTGGCGCCGTCGGGCTGCTCGCGGTGGCCGACGAGCGAGCGGAACTTCGTCGCCGCGCCCAGCTCGGCGGCCAGCACCTGATCGAACGACGGCCCGCCCGCGCCCGTGCCGATGCTGACGACGCCCGTCGCGAAGTCGGGCATGCCGTTGGCGTGGCCGCCGCCCGGGCCCTTGCCCCAGCACAGCTGGTTCAGGTTCGAGATGACGTTGATGTCGTTCTGAAAGTCGGCGAGCGGCATGAGGCCGGGCGTGAGCGCGTAGCCCGCGCCCGTCGTCGTCGGCGTCCACTGCGACAGCACGACGCCGTGCGGGAAGTGGAACGCCATCACGCGCACGGGCGGCGGCGTCGCCGCGCCCGCCTTGCGCAGCCACCACCCTTTGTTGTCGACCATCGCATCGAGCGTGGGCAGCGCGATCGAGATGCCGGCCGCGCGCAAGAGCGTCCGGCGAGACAACCGTTTCATGGCTCGTCTCCCTTGTTGCGGTAGCGGAAGCCGTCGCTGAGCACGAGCGCGGCCAGGCCCTTGGCGAGGTTCCAGCCGCCCGACTCGAAGCCGCTCTGCAGCTCGGTGATGCCGACGGCGTCGTTCGTCGTCTCGACGCGCGCGTAGGCGTATCGAAACAGCTGCTTCGCGAAGCACGCCTTGAACTCGGGCGACGCCGCGAGCTTCTGGCCGAGCTCGACGGGGCCGCTGAAATCGGGCGGTGTCATGCCGTTGACGAGGCCGTGGGTGCTCACGGGCTGGCCGTTGTTGTCCTTCGTGCGCGCGGCGCCGTCGGAGGCGAAGCCCGACAGGCCCCAGCCGATCGGATCCATCAGCGTGTGGCACGACGCGCACGACGCGTCCGTCGTGTGGCGCGCGAACGTCTGCTGCTCGGTCTCGGCGCCCATCGCGGGCGGCACGTTGGCGTTGACGCCGGGCGGAGGCGAGGGCACGTCGGTGCACAGCAGCTGCTCGCGGACGAACTGCCCGCGGCGCGTCGACGACGGCTTGTCGCCGTGTGAGCCGGCCGCGAGGATCGTGCCCTGCGTGAGCACGCCCGAGCGCTGCGCGCTCGCGGGGAAGGTCGCCTTCTGCCAGACGCCAGCGGCCGGTGCCGCGACGCCGTAGGTCTTGGCGAGGTTCGTGTTCACGAACGTGTACGAAGCCGTGAGGATGTCCGGCACCTTGCCGCCCGAGTCCCAGAGGACGTCGTCGACGAAGCGGCTCGTCTCCTCGACGAGATCGGCGGCGTACTGCGCGTCGCCCATGTGCGGCTGGCGCTCGCTGTCGGCCGTGGGGCCCGAGACCATCGTGAGCGGCAGCCACTGCTCGTAGAAGCGGCGCACACCCTTGCGCGCGCGCGGATCGGCGAGCATCGCCTGCGCCGCTGAGCTGACGCCCGCGAACGTGTCGAGCGTGCCGGCCTGCGCCTCGTCGAGGAGCGCGTCGTCGGGCGATGTGCCGAGCAGCAAGTACGAGAGCCGCGTCGCGATCTCGAAGCCGCTCAGGCCCACGAGCCCGGGGCGCTTGGGGTCGGCGACGCCGACCTGCACCTTGTAGAGGAAGTAGGGCGACTGCAGCATCGCCTCGAGCACCGTGCGCGGGCCCGACAGCGGATCGCCGGCCACCGCGGTCGAAGAGGCGAGCATCACGAAGCCCGCCACCTCGTCGACGGCGAGCGGGCGGCGGTACAAGCGGCGGCCCATCGTCTGCACGAACGTCTGCAAGCAGCCGCTCGCCGCGGGATCGCACGGCAGCGCGCGCGCCTTGCGCGTGGGATCGGAGAACGTCGCCGCCGCGATCGTCGCCGCGGCCGTCGCGTAGCGATCGCCGTGCGTCGACGAGACCTCGAGCAGCGCCGTGTTGTTGTCGAAGCCGTGCTGGCGCGGATCGTCGGGGAACTGGTAGCGCGTCGCCGCGTCGGGCGCCTCGCCCAGCAGATCGACGACGGTCTGCGAGTACTCGACGTTCGTGAGGCGCGCGAGCGCCGTCGAGTCCTGATCGATGAACGTGTTGTTGGCGCCGCCCGTGGGACCGGGGAGCACGGTCGTGCCCGCGGCGCCCGACGGGTTCGGGTTGCCCGCGGACACGCCGCCCGCGCCGTCGGCGCCGCCCGCGGCGCCGCGCGGACCGCCGATCGTGCCGGTGCACGCCGCGAGCGCGCCGCAGGCCACGAGCGACAGAGCGCTCCAATTCGCAGTGAATCGCCGCATCGTCAGGCCTCCTCGAGGACCGAACGACAGCGAGCTTGCACCCGCGTCCTGATTCCGCTGTTGCGGGGCTTACGCGGGTGATGCACCAGGGCGCGGCAGGCGCGCCAATTCGGGAGCTACTTGGCGGCGGGCTCTGAAGGCGCCGCGGCCGGGTCCTTCATGATGTCTTCCCAATAGATGATGCGGCTGCACGACGGGCAGGTCTCGATGCTGACGCCGCGCTGGAGGACGATGAAGAGCTGCGGCGGGATGTTCATGTTGCAGCCCTGGCACGTGCCGTTCTTCACGCTGACGACGGCGAGGCCGCGGCGCATGCGGATCGCGCTGTAGCGCTTGAGCACGTCCGGCTTCACGCCCGCGGCGAGCTTGTCGCGCTCCGCGCGCAGCGTCGCGATCTCGCCCTGGATCTCGGCCATGCGCACGCGCGCCGCTTCGCCGTCCTTGGCGATCGAGTCGCGCAGCGTCTGCACGTCGGCGGCGCGGTCGGCGAGGACCTTCTTCTTCGCCTCGACGGCGTCGACGAGCTTGCCGATCTCGACCTCGCGCGAGGCCAGGCTCTCGCGGCGCTGCTCGATCTCGCGCTGCGCGGCCATGTACTCCTTCGAGTTCTTGGCCTGCGTCATCTTGTGCTTCGCGCCCGCGACCTGAACCTCGTCGTCGGTGACGAGCCCCTTCTGCTCCGAGTAGTACTTCTCGGTCTCCTTGAGGGACGCGCCCTCGGACGCGAGCATCGTCTCGACGCGGGCCAGGTCGGCCTCCGTCGCGGCGAGCTTGGCGGGGATGGCCTTGAGCGACTGTTCGAGTTCCTGGATCTTGGCGTCGTGGGTCTGAAGCTCTTCGAGCTGCTTAAGCGTGTCGCGCAAAGCCGATTCCTCCGTGTGCTGCCAGTGCTGCTCTCGTGCCGGCCACCCCGAGGCCGCTCCTCCACCTGACTCCGCCAATGCCACCAATTCTGTCGGGGGTGGGCCCACCTGGATTCGAACCAGGGACCAAGCGGTTATGAGCCGCCAGCTCTGACCACTGAGCTATGGGCCCTGACTGCGTCCTTGTGCACGAAAGCGCGGGGTACAAAAGAGGGGCGAATTTACACTGCGCGCACGTGCGTGTCGAGCCGTCCACGGGCGTGAGCGCGCGTCAGCTCCGACGGCGCGCGCGTGACCGGCGCCGCGCCGCGAGCGCGGCCGCCGCGAGCATGAAGACGCCGAGCGCCGCGCCCGGCTTCGCGCCCGAAGCGCTGCAGCCGCAGCCGGACTTCGCGGGCGGCGGCGCGCCACCGTCGCTCGAGCCACCGTCGGCGCCGTCGCAGATGGCGACGTTCCACACGCCCGTGCCCGCTTGCCGCACGCAGCTGGTCTCGCACACCGCCTGCGCGCACGCGCGGATCGCCTTGACGTCGCTGTACCCGGCGACGGGTTGGAAGGTGACGCCCTCGTCGGTCGACACGCCGATCGCCCAGCCGTCGGTGAAGTTCTTCGCGGCCGCCCACAACTTGCCGTCGCGCTCGGCGAGCGCGCGCAGGTGCGGCACGGGCCAGTCGACGAAGGTCTTGCCGCCGTCGGTCGAGCGAAAGCCCTTGGCGTCGGCGACGACGAAGCCCGCGGCGAGGATCGTGCCGCTCGCGAGGTGCGCGTAGGCCGTGAACGTGCCGTTCGGCAGCGACGCGGCCGCCTCGAACGTCTGGCCGCCGTCGTGCGAGATCGCGAGGCGCTCGACGCCCGCCTCGATGACGCGCGCCGTGAGCGTCGTCGCGTCCTTCGGATCGACGGCGACGATGTAGAAGAAGTTGTTCCCGAGCGACGCCGAGACGTCGATCGTCATCCACGTCGCGCCGCCGTCGACCGAGCGCAGGATCTCGGGCACGACGACGGTCTCGCTCGCGTCGGTCTTCTCGTTGCGGTACATCGCCCCGTAGATCGTCATCGGATCCGAGCGCGCGCTCTCGATGCCCTGCAAGATGCCGTCGGCGGGCGCCGTGTAGATCGGCGCGCCGAAGGTGAGGCCGCCGTCGGTCGACATGTAGATCGACGGAGGCTCCGAGCCGTCGTTCTTCGCCGCGATGGCATAGACCTTCGTCGCGTCGGTCGGATCGGGCCACACGTCGCTCGCGACAATCGGGTCGAGGGTTCCGCCCGCGCGCGCCCACGTGCACGACTCGTCATTCGAGTACGCGAGGCCCGCGCTCGGCGACACCGAGAACAGGCGATCGGCGGGCGCGGGGCCGACCGTGTAGAGGTAGCCCTGATCGGTCGTGTCTTTTCGTTCACACGTCCACGTCCACGTCGCGCCCGCGTCGTCGGACAAGATCACGCCGAAGTTGGTCGCGAGGATGAGCTGGTTCGGCCGATCGGCGGGCGCCATCAGCTGGAACGACTCGGGGAAAGCGCCGTTGGCGCGCGCGAGGCGCGAAGTCAGCGCCGTGGCCGCCGCCACGGCGACGATCGTCGACGCGATTCGAACGAGGCGCGACATCGTTTCATGAGACACTAACACTCCGCTCCGCGCTGCGACCCTCGTCATGGTGAAGATCGACTTCGAGACCTTCGAGCTGCCCAACGGGCTGACCGTCATTCTTCACGTCGATCGCACGAGCCCGCTCGTCGCCGTCAACCTCTGGTACCACGTGGGCTCGAAGGACGAGGCGCCCGGCCGCACGGGCTTCGCGCACCTCTTCGAGCACCTCATGTTCATGGGCTCGAAGCACGCGCCTTACCCGTCGTTCGACGCGATCATGGAGAGCTGGGGCGGCCACAACAACGGCACGACCAGCAACGACCGCACGAACTACTACGAGATCGGGCCGAAGAACCTGCTCGAGACGTTCTTGTGGCTCGAGGCCGATCGGCTCGCGACGCTGGCCGAGGTCATCACCGAGGAAGAGCTCGAAAAGCAGCGCAAGGTCGTGCTGAACGAGCGGCGGCAATCGTACGAGAACCGCCCCTACGGCCGCGGCGAGCTGCGCATCCCCGAGGTCATGTACCCCGAGGCGCATCCTTATCACTGGCCCACGATCGGCTCGCAGGCCGATCTCGAGGCGGCGAGCGTCGACGACGTGCGCAACTTCTTCGAGCGCTTCTACCGGCCGTCGAACGCCAGCCTCGCGATCGCGGGCGACTTCGAGCCGGCCGAGGCGCGGCGCCTCGTCGAGCGCTACTTCGGCTGGCAGGCGAAGCGCGAGCGCCCGCGGCCGCCGTCGCCGCCCCCGGTTTCGCTCGACGGGCCGCGCGCCGAGACGCTGACCGATCGCGTGCAGCTGCCGCGCCTGCGTCTCGCCTGGCACTCGCCCGCGCTGTTCTCGCCCGGCGACGCCGATCTCGACATCGCGGCCCACGTGCTGGGCGGCGGCAAGTCGAGCCGCCTCTACCGGACGCTGGTCTACGACCAGCGCATCGCGCAGGACGTGTTCGCGTACCAAGGCTCGCAGCTGCTGACGAGCCTCTTCCAGGTGGGCCTCACGGCGAAGCCGGGCCACGATCTCGACGAGCTCGAGCGCGCCACCGACGTCGAGCTCGCGCGCCTCGCGAGCGACGGCCCGACGGCCGCCGAGGTCGATCGCGCGCGCAACACGCACCTCGCCGACTTCTACAAGAGCCTCGATCACCTGCAGACGCGCGCCGATTTGCTCAACCACTACCAGCACCTCATCGGCGATCCCGGCGGCGTCGAGCGCGACGTCGCGCGCTACGAGGCGGCGACGCCCGCGACGGTGCGCGACGCGTTCGCGCGCGTCGTCGGCGCGCCGCGCTTCGCGCAACGCACGCTGCCCGATCCGAACGTGCCGAACGGCGGCGCCGAAGCCGAGGCCGAGGCCGACGCGTGAGCACACCCGAAGCGATGACGCGCGCGCCGGCCGTCGGGCCGCTGCCGCACCTCACGCCGCCGACGCCGATCCGCTTTCAGCTGTCGAACGGCCTCGAGGTTCTCGCCGTGCGGCGCGACGTCGCGCCGCTCGTCGCCGTCAACGTCATGCTGCGCGTCGGCTCCGATCTCGACACGCCCGAGCGCCTCGGCCTCGGCTCGGCGACGGCCGAGATGCTCGACGAAGGCGCGGGCCAGCGCGACCCGCTGCAGATGGCCGAAGATCTCGAGCAGCTCGGCGCCGATCTGTGGATCGGCTGCGGGCGCGACGGCTCGCAGCTGTCGCTGCAGTCGCCGCTCGCGAGCTTCGAGCGCGGCCTGGCGATCGCGGCCGACGTGCTGCTGCGGCCGCGCCTCGACGCGAAAGATTGGGAGCGCGTTCGCCACGATCGCCTCACGGGCCTCGCGCAGCGCCGCGACCAGCCCGAGTCCGTCGCGAGCCTCGCCTCCGATCGCGCGCTGTTCGGCGACGCCCATCCGTACGGGCGGCCCACCGACGGCTTCGAGAGCACCGTCGCGCGCATCGGCATCGACGACATCGCGCGCTTCCACGCGACGCACTACCACCCCGGCAACGCCGTGCTCGTCGTCGCGGGCGCCTTCGACGAGGCCGCGCTGCCGCGCCAGCTCGAAGCCGCGCTCGGCACATGGAAGGCGAAGCCGGCGTCGACGCCCGCGCCCGCGACGCCGCTGCCGGCGCGCGCGCGCCTCGTGCTCGTCGATCGTCCCGCGGCGCCCCAGAGCATCATCCGCCTCGTCGGGCCCGGCCTCGACCGCCGCTCGCCCGATCGCCCCGCGCTGTCGATGCTGAACGCGATCCTCGGCGGCAGCTTCACGAGCCGCCTCAACTTCAACCTGCGCGAACAGAAGGGCTACACCTACGGCGCGGGCTCGAGCTTTTCTTTCTTGAGGCGCCCGGGCGCCTTCGCCGCCCGCGCGGCCGTCTTCACCGAGGTCACGGCGGCGTCGGTCACCGAGTTCCTGAAGGAGCTGACGGCGATCCGCGAGCAGCCCATCACCGACGCGGAGCGCACGAAGGCGCGCGCGCTCCTGCTCGACCGCGTCGCCGAAGGCCTCGCGACGTCGAGCGGCCTCGCGTCGACCTTCGCCGAGCTGGGCCTCTACGGCCTGCCCGCCGACGAGCCCGCGCGCTTCATCGCCGCGCTCGAGGCCGTCACGTCCGCCGATCTCCAGCGACTCGCGCGCGCGCACATCGATCCCGAGACGATGTCGATCGTCATCGTGGGCGACCGCGCGAAGATCGAGCCCGGCCTGCGCGAGCTCGGCCTGCCCGCGCCCGAGATGCGCGACACCGACGGCGCCGTCATTTGATGATGGGAGGCGCGGCTTTGCCGTGCCGGGCGGGGTGAGCGTGCTCGCGCGCGTCGCGGTCGTGCTCGTCGTCGCCGCCGCGGCGGCGCCGGCCATCGCGTCGACGCGTGCGACGATCGCCGCCGAGATCGAGCCGCGCCTGCCCGCGGTGAACGCCTGCTATCAAAAGGCCGTCGCGCAGAAGCCCTGGCTCGAGGGTCGCGTGCTCGTGCGCTTCACCGTCGAGGATCGCGGGGACGTCGGGCGGATCGACATCGAGCGGACGGACATCGACGACACCTCGTTCCTCACGTGCGTCGAGGACGCGCTGCGCGCGCCCTTCACGCCGCCGACGCCCGAGTGGCCCGCGCCGCGCGAGCTGACGTACCCGCTCGTGTTCGGCGGCGGCTCGCGTGATCCGTCGGTGCTCGTCGACGGGCGCGCGCGACCGACGACGCCGCCGGCGCGCTGCAAGTCCGTCAAGGAGTGCCGCGAGCTCGGACGGAGCTTCGCGTTCGGCAGCGACGCCGACACGCGCCGCGCCTTCGAATATTTCTCGTCGGGCTGCGCGATGGGCGACGGCGCGAGCTGCGCGGGCGCGTCGGCGGCGCTCGAGTTCGGGCGCGGCGTCGACAAGGATCGGCGCAAGGCCTTCACGCTCGCGGAAAAGGCCTGCGCGCTTGGCGCCGCCCGCGGCTGCACCGTCGTCGGCATGAGCCACGCGCTCGGCCTCGTCGACGCCAAGGGCGTCGTCGTCGTGAAACCGAACCCCGAAAAGGCAATCTCGTTTCTGAAGCGCGCGTGCACCGGCGGAGACGGCGTCGCGTGCCTCGATCTCGCTGGCCGCTCGCGCTGAGATTTCCATGAACCTCCTCCGTGAGACGACGCGCACGCTCGACCCAACTGTGAGGGTAACGAGAGGTGAGTTGTGCCGACCGAGGTCGGGCGTTGCGACGTCTGCAAGAAAGAGAAAGCCTGCCCGTGGTCGTGCCTGGTCTGCGCGCGCGCCGGTTCCTCGGTGAGCGTGTGCTCGCCCGTCTGCCGCGCGCGCCACGAGCGCGACGGCTTTCATCGCAAGCAGCTCAAGCTCGCGCCTGCGGGCGGCCCCCGTTGGCGTCCTTGAAGCCGGCGCCCCTGAGGGGCGCGCGCCTGTTGCGCGCTTAGCAACACGCCGCCCGCGCCGGCAACAGATCCGGCCCGATGAGGCGCGCGAAAGTGCCTGTTTTCGCGGTTTATTGGCGACGAATTAGTGGGCACGATTACTGCTCGCTGATTGCCTGAAACGCGCAACACCTCGAACCTCGAACAGGCAAACCCCGGGCGACCGGGGGACGCAGACGCCATCGGGACTCTCTTCTAGAGCCAGCCGGGCCCCCCGAAAGGAGAGAGCCCATGGTCTCGCAGACGACTCTGAAACGGATTGGATGGATTGGCGCCTCGCTGGGTCTGACCGCGACGCTGATCGGCTGTCAGGATCAAGCCGACAGCGACCTCGACCCGAGCCCCGTCGCTCGGACGACGTCGTACCTCGAGAGCTCGAACGGGCTCAATGGGCTCAACGGACTCAACGCCGCCAACGGCTTGAACGCCGCCAACGGCCTCAACGCCGCCAACGGGTTGAACTCGGCCAACGGCCTCGGCTCCGTCAACGGCCTCAACGGCACGAACGGCTTCAACGGCTCGAACGGCTTCAACGCGGCCAACGGCTTCAACGGCTCGAACGGTCTCGGCTCCGTCAACGGCCTCAACATGGCGAACGGCCTCAACTCGGCCAACGGCCTCGGCTCGGCCAACGGCCTCATGACGAGCGACGCGGGCCGCATGACGGTCTCCTACATGGTCCGCTGCGCGCTCGCTTCGGGCGACACGCTCGTCAAGCAAGACCAGTACGGCAACAACTACACGTTCAAGGGCAGCATCGGTCTCGCGCCCGAGTACAAGACGAGCGGCTGCAACCAGGCCTGCTCCGAAGCGCTGTCGTCGTGCTTGATGGCGCACATCAACACGTCGGGCGTGCACATCCCGCTGTGGCTCACGTCGCCGATGGCGGCGATCGGCTGGGGGCAGTCGCCGTCGTACCCGACGCAAGAGGGAACGTTCTTCGGGCAGATCATGCTCACGAACGCCTCGAACAACCTCGACGGCTACTACTGCAACGGTCCGTCGGTCTCGAGCGACGTCGTCCCGGGCCGCCTCGGCTCGACGCAAGGCGCGACGCCGTACGCGAACGCGTACCCGACGTCGGACGGCCTGTGCGCGACGAAGAACCACTGCGTGATGCAGTCGTCGGGCGACGGCGCCGTCTCGTGCGTCGGCAACGGCACGACGTGGACGCGTCCCATCACCGTGTGGCGCGGCCAGACCTTCCAGGCCGAAGCGGGCGCGCTGTCGGGCGCCGCGAAGAAGATCTCGTGCTCGAGCTGCGGCGCGAGCGCGCGCGTCGGCAACCTCAGCTCGACGTCAGCCGTGACGTTCAACGGCGTCAAGGCCGCCACGTCGGGCGTCAACAACCTCGTCATCTACTACACGAACGGCGACACGAACCGCCGCTGGTTCAACATCCAGGTCAACGGCGGCGACCCGCAGCTCATCCAGTTCGACCCGACCGGCGCGTCGGACACCGTGCTGCAAAAGCCGATCACGCTCACCGGCTTCAAGGCCGGCAGCGCCAACACGGTCGCTTTCATGGCCAACGGCACGAACCCGCCGCCCGATCTCGACTGGATCGAGGTCGTCGGCGCCAGCAGCGACTACTGCGATCGCAGCCGCTGGCTCGTGTCGGCGTCGAATTCGTCGGCCAAGGACCCGCCGCTCAACGCCATCGACGCGGCGGGCACGACGACGCGCTGGTCGAGCGGTCGCAACCAGGACGGCAGCGACTACTTCATGGTCGACTTCGGTGGCACCGTGAAGCTCAGCGCCATCACCATGGACCTCGCCGGCTACGACCCGGACGACTACCCCGACAGCTACGCGCTCTACGCGTCGACGGACGGCGTGAGCTTCAGCAACTCGAGCTTCGCGAGCAGCTCGGGCTCGACCAACGAGGCGAAGTCCTTCTCGACGGTGGCCGTGCGCGCCGTGAAGATCAAGCAGACGGGCTCGAACCGCAGCCACGCGTGGTCCATCAACGACCTCGACTTCGCCTGCTCGATGTAGCGGTCGCGCTAGTGGTGGCGGCCGAAGAGCCGTAGCTTCTGCGACCAGCCGAGCAGCGCGCCGTACCGGTCGCTGCCCTCGAGAAAGCCGACGAGGCCAACCAGAGAGATCTGGGTGGCCTCGTTCGGCGACCAGGCGAGGCCGGCGGTCGCGAGCAGCTGGTTGGGATCGCTCGACACGAACTTCACTCCCGACAGCTCGGCCGTCACTTGGTAGTGCCCCGCTGAGTCCAGGTCGCGATCGAAGTCGAGGCCGAGCTCGATGCCGATCGAGCGCGCGGCGTCGGGCGACGGGTGCGGATCGACGAAGGCGCCGGCGTTGAGGACGAAGTGGGCCTCGTGCACGACGTTCCCGACGAGCACGAGCCCCTCGAAGCCGACGCCGCGGCTGCCGGGCGCGACCGGGAGCTTCGGCCCGACCTGCGTGCCGACGGCCCACGCCCACACGTCGGCGCCCGGCTTGTCGTCGTCAGCCCAGTCGTAGATGCCGATCTTGAGCGCGGGCCACAAGTTGTCGGGCGCGGGGCTGTCGAAGCTGACCTTCGAGCTCGGGTCCGAGTCCTCGAGCGCGTAGGCGCCGTCGACGTCGAATTCGAGGTTGCGGAAGATGCCGAGGTCGAATTCGAAGTCGGGCACGACGAGCCGCCACGGCCCCTGCCCGCGAATGAAGCCCGCTTGCAGATCGAGCTCGGTGACGCCCGGATCCTCGAGCTCGAGGTCCGTCGGCTCGAACAACGGCCGCACGCCCCGCTTGGCGTCCGCGACGCGCGGCGCGAGCGCGCACGCGATGCCCAATAAAAGGCCGAACGCACGCCGCATCGGCGCCGAAGATACATCGACGGCTGGGCGACGCGGCTTTGCCGCGGCGACCAGCGGGGGCCAGGGGGACGCAGAGGCGCGAGGTCACGCACGCCGCGTGAGGCACCGCAGAAGGCGCCGGGCGGTCCCCCTTGACTAAGACGGATCGTTCGCGGGTGTCGGCGCTCCGCGGCCCGCGGGAAATCCCGCGCCGCGCAAGCAGCGCACGCAGTACGCGACGGTGCTCGTCGTGCGACCCGTGACGCCGGCGCGCACGTGGTGGCGGCTGCCGCACGACAGGCACGCGTGCGGCAACTGATCGACGCCGATCGCCCCCGCGCGCAGCAAGTCGCCCTCGGTGACGATGCCGCACAGCCGACGACGCTCGTCGAGCACGGGCAAACAGCCGACGTCGCGATCGCGCATGAGGTCGGCCGCGCGCAGCACCGTCTCGTGCGCGAGGATCGTGATCGCCGGGACGCGCATGTGCTGGATGACCAGCTCGTGCGGCCGCGCCTGCCACAGATCGCACACGCACGTGATGCCGACGAGCTCGCCGTCCTCCCACGCGATCGGCACGTGACAAAAGTGGTGGCGCGCCGCGAGCGCCTCGGCGCGCGCGACCGTCGCCAGCGGATCGACGGCCTTCACGGGCGCCGTCATGATCTCCGAAACCCGAGCGAGCAATCGCGGCGCGCGCCCACCGACGCCGTCCATCACGAACGCGCCGCGATTGCTCCCCGGCCCCCGCTCACCCAAATCGAACCCCCACTTCATCGCTCCCCCCCACAGGCTTTCAACACGCCACCCGATCGAGCAGCGTTTTTTTCAGCTTCTGCCGCGCGCGCATGAGGCGCGTGCCCACCGTCGAGCGCGGGATCGTGAGGCGCGCGGCGATCTCGTCGTAGCTGCAGCGATCGAACAGCCGCAGCTCGTAGACCTCGCGAAAGGGGCTCTCGAGATCGCGCAGCGCCGCCGCGATCTGCTCGTCGGTGATCGCCTCCCACGGCTCGGGCGCGACGGGCTCGGGGCTCGGGATGTCTTGATCCTCGATGCGCGCGGCGCCGGGCTCGCGCGCGCGGCGTCTGCAACGGTCGATGAAGAGGTGATGCATGATCGTCATGAGCCACACGCGCAGGTTCGTGCCGGGCTGAAAGCGCGCGAACCCGCGCAGCGCGTGCTCGAACGTGTCCTGCACGAGATCCCACGCGTCCTGCGGGCTGCGCACGAGGCGAAGCGCGCGCGCGTAGAGCACGGGCTCGAACTCGATCGCCATTTGTTCGGTCTGCACGTCGCGCCAATTCAGCAAGCGATGTGCCACGGCCTCGCGGGAATTTCCGTGTACGGGCCCGTTCGATCAGGGCTCGATCAGAGCCGGCATTCTCGCGGTGCGCGCGCCATGACAGCTCCTCATCGCCAGCCAAGGTCCGCCGAACCGGCCAATCCGACGAGGCCACCCGAGGCAACTTGCGCACCGTTGCACAACTTGCGCAACGGCCCTTGCGGCTTCCCCCCGCGGTGGCGATACTCGGTAATCCCGAGCGGAGACCAGACGTTGAAGGTGCACACCACGGTGATCGAGGACCACGAGGTCCCGGTCGACGCCGACGGCGGTCAGTTCCTGCTCGTCGTGGGACGTGACTCGTACACGACGTACAACCTGCCGGCCTCGGGCACGCTCACGATCGGCCGGGGGGAGAGCAACGCCGTGCGCGTCGACGATCCGCTCGCGTCGCGCGCGCACGCGCGGCTGCACGTCCACGTCGACGGCGCCGAGAACATGTACCTCGAGGATCTCGGCAGCGTGAACGGCACGCGGCTCAAAGACCAGGCGCTCGTGCGCGGGCAGAAGGTGCGCGTCGTCGCGGGCGAGACGATTCAGATCGGCTCGTCGGTGCTCATCGTGCAGACCCGGGCCAAGCGCGCGCCGCTGCTGCGCCCCGAGACGCTGCGCGACGAGGGCATGCTTCGGCCGACGCCCACGGCGCCCGATCAGGCCATGCTGCGTATCCAGCAGCTGGCGGCGCGCGCGGCCGCCGGCACGATCAACGTCCTCATCACGGGCGAGACGGGCGTCGGCAAGGAGCTGCTGGCCGAGACGGTGCACCGGCTGTCGCCGCGCAAGGACGGCCCGTACGTGTGCCTCAACTGCGCGGCGCTGTCGGAGACGCTGCTCGAGAGCGAGCTCTTCGGGCACGAGCGCGGCGCCTTCACGGGCGCCGTGCAGGCGAAGCCCGGCCTCATGGAGACCGCGCACGGCGGCACGCTGTTCATGGACGAGGTCGGCGAGCTGCCGCTGACGACGCAGGCCAAGCTCCTGCGCGTGCTCGAGACGCGCGAGGTCTCGCGCCTCGGCAGCGTGAAGCCGCGCAAGATCGACCTGCGCTTCCTCGCGGCGACGAACCGCGACCTCGAGGCCGAGGTCTCGCGCGGCACGTTCCGGCGCGACCTCTACTTCAGGCTCAACGGCATCACGCTCACGATCCCGCCGCTTCGCTCGCGCGTCGGCGAAATTCGACGGCTCGCCGACACGTTCGTGCAGCAGATCTGCCGCGAGCTGGGGCGGCCCGAACCGGCGATCCCCGAGCGCATCGCCGTGCTGCTCGAGTCCTACGCGTGGCCGGGCAACATCCGCGAGCTCAAGAACGTCATGGAGCGCGCCGTGCTGCTGTGCACGGGGCCGGTCATCGACACGGACGTGCTGCCCATGGACAAGCTGGGCGCGCCGCCGTCGACGCCCGGCACCTCGAGCGGCGAGCTCCCCGCGAGCGGCCCGCCCGACGAGCGCCAACGCATCGTCGACGCCCTCGCCGCCTGCGCCGGCAACCAAAGCCGCGCCGCGAAGATCCTCGGCATCAGCCGCCGCACGCTGGTCGCCCGCCTCGACGACTACAAGATTCCGCGCCCGAAGAAGTCCGTTTAGCTTCGAGCAAGGCGAAGAGTCCGGTCCCTTCGTGGACGTGAACGTCGACGTAGACGCTGACGTAGTCCTCTCGGCTCGTCGCGAACGTTCCCCGCGGCCACAGCGATCTCTTGATCAGCTCAAACGCGCCGCGCTTTCGGTCCCGCTCACATCGCAGAAGGGACAGGACGGGTCTCATCAGGCCGTAGCGGGGTGGATTCGTTCGACGTGCACGACAGCGACTACGTCAGCGTCCACGTCCATGTCCATGTCCATGTCCACGTTCACGTCCACGATCTCGTGGGATCGCGAAACCACTAGGGAGAGACGGTGTCCCACGACGCAGCGCCGTCTAGCAGGTCGGTGATCCACTCGTCGAGGGAGACACCTTTGCTCGTGGTGGTGGCCATCGTCGCGAGGTAGCCGTGCTGGGTGCCGGTGACGAGGTAGGCGCGGGCGTTCGACGTGGGCGTGTAATGGTCGGCGACCATGGCGAGGACGTCGGTCTGGAACTGGGCGAGGCTCAGCTGGAAGAAGAGGCTCACCGTCGGATCGGTGAGCGCCGAGATCAGCGAAAGGCGATCGTTGGGGTACTTCGTCGCGAGCGCCGACGTCAAGCCCGAGAAGTCGGCGCTGCAGCTCGCGCACAGCGGATCGATGACGTCGCCCAGCTTCCACGACGCGTAGGCGGCCGTGCGGATCGTCGCGGGGATCGCCGTGCTCTCGAGCAGCGGGCCCGCATCGTCGATCAGCACGGCCTTGGCGTCGGGGTACGTCGTGCGCACGAGGTCGTAGTTGAAGGTCGCGCCGTAACCGCCGGCGCTCGTGCCCGCGACGACGACGCGCGCCGGGGCTTTCCACATGGCCGTGATCGTGGGCAGCGCCGCTTCGAAGTTCTTGCGGCCCACGTGGTGCATCGTCTTCGTGACGCCGTTCGCCGTGTAGCCCTGCACGTTGTTGCCGCCGTGCATGTCGCCCGTGCAGTACGGAACGAAGACGTAGCTCGCGTCGCGCAGGGGGTTCGTGGCGCGCGCACGATCGAAGGGGCCAACCGAGATCTGTGGCGCGAGCGCCGTCCACTGCGTGAGGCCCACGGGCCCATGCGCCGACGTGTTGAGGACGAAGCACGTGCTGAAGTCCCAGCACGCGCCGCCGCCTTCGAAGTAGATGACGAGGTCGTCGCTCGTCCCGGGGTTGACGGCGATGCCCGTCGGCGATCCGTCGTCGCACGCCGCTCCCGGCACGTCGATCCACGTCCATTGCGCGAGCGCGGCCGTGTTGCCGTCGGGCGAGCCGCCGTCGGGCGAGCCGCCGTCGGAACCGGACGAGCCGCCGCCGCACGCGGCGAACAGGACAGACGCGAAGAACAGAGAGCGAAGCGGTCGGGTCGATCCGATCATGGCCGGCCGCTATGTTGATCGGTCAGATCTTCACGCGCAAGGCGACGCCGAGATCGAGCAGCGACGGGTCGCGATGGAAAGGCGTCGTGTTGCACGGCACGTCGGCCGCGGGGGGCGCGCCCGCGGGCCCCGTCGTCGAAGCCGTCGTCGAGTACTGCGGATCGTCGAAGCCTAGGCGGAACTCGCCGCCCGACGAGCCGTAGTGCACGCCCACGAAGGCCTCGAGCGAGATGTGCGTCAGCAGCGTGTACGAGTAGTCGACGCGCGAGATGTACGACTGGTCGGTGAGGTTCGCCAGCGTCGAGAACGTGAACGTCGTGAGGTTCCACGAGTACGGCGCGGGGAACGACGCGAACACGGCGCCGTAGTGGCGGCCCGTGTAGAAGAAGTTCAGCTGCGGCTGCCCGCTCGTGTTGAAGAGCAGCCCCGGGTAGAGGCTCGTGTCGGAGTAGCCGGGCTGGTTGTAGAAGTACTCGGCGCCCAGCGTGAACATGTCGTTGTCGTTGTACTTGTGCGACCAGTTCACGCCGCCCACCGCCTGCGTCTTGAAGCCCGAGAGCTTCGCGAGCTCGTACTGAGACGAGAGCGACTGCGTCGTCGCGCCCGCGACGTTGTTGCAAGGGTACGCCGTCGGCTGCTCGGCGAGCGGCACGCGCTGCACGACGGTGAAGTCGTCGCCGAAGCGCAGACCGACGTCGGCATAGACGTCGAGCTCCCAGATGCCCGTCGAGAGATCGACGCCGAAGCGCGGGCGCTGCCCGTCCTTGAGGAGCGTGTCGAGGCCGATCTCGGCGCCGAGGATGACGAGCTCGGCGCGCGCGCCGCCGGCGACGTCGCGCAGCTCGTTGCTGGCCTGGTTCGGATCCTCGAAGATGCCGAAGCCGTAGAAGTTCCAGCCGAGCGACTCGACGGGGACGTGCAGCTTCAACATCGTCTGCCCGGGGCGCGCGTCGAACACGTCGAGCGGGTTGCGCTTCACGGGGTGCAGGTAGTCGGTCGGTTGCCAAAACCGTCCCGTGCCCCAGCGGACGTGCTGCTTGCCCGCCGTGATGAAGGCGCGGTTCGCGACGTCGAAGCGAATCCACATCTGATCGAGGATCGAGGTCGGGCCGCGCGCCGTCGTGAAGCTGGAGAAGCCCGTGGCCGAGCCGCCCGCGAGCGCGCCGCCGTTGCTGCCCGTGAGCAGCCCCGACGAGCTCGTGCCCGGCGCCGCCGTCGGATCGAAGCTCATGCGGCCGAGGATGAAGGCGCGCACGCGCGGGTTGGGGCGCGCGTCGAGGTAGAGGTCGAGCAAGCTCGGCGCCGTGAGCGTCCACGCGTCGTGCGTGCTCTGCTGCGCGCTCGACTGCGCGCGCAGGTACAACTGCCCGCCGATCGACAGCGGGTTGTCGGGCGCCTGGTAGTCGCTGAGGTGCTCGGGCAGCGCGCCGCCCGTCAGCAAGCTCTGATCACGATCGTCGCCAGCGGCGGGCGCCGCCGCGGCAGGAGCGGCCGCCGGCGGCTGCGCAGGTGCGGGAGCGGCTGGCGCCCCCGCCTTCTCGTCGCCGCCTCCAAACATGTCGGCGTCGCTGGGGCGATCCTGCGCATGGGCCGCGCCCGACGCCAGCAGGCCGAGCGCGAGCGCGACGGTGCCCAGCGTTCTCACCGCGATTTGCTCTCGAGCCAGGCCTTCGTGAAGAGATTGGGCGGGAGCGGGTTCGGGTCGACGGCCTTGACGAGGATGAGCGTCGAGTTCGCCTTCTCGACCTCGTCGAAGAAGCGCATCTCCTCCGGGTACCAGACGTCGCCCTTCTTCGACGGGCTGTAGATCTTCTTCCACTTCGGGTAGTACGACGTGCGCAAGAGCTTGCCCGACAGCGCGTACTCCTCGCGCTTGAGCACGTTCTTCGTCTCTTTGTCGACCCACAGCCGGATCGTCGGGAACGCGAGGTCGAGGCCCGGCTTGCCCTTGAGGAACAGCTTCTGCGCGGTGTACTTGCCGAGCTTCGCCTCGCCCTCGTCGGACGGTTCGTACTCCTCGGCGAGGCGCGACTCGTCGAAGTCCGAGCGGCGCGAGTTCGTGCCGCCGATGCGCTCGCGCTCGGTGCGGCGCTCCCACTTGCCGACGCTCGGGTCGTAGAACCACAAGTTCGAATCGAGCCGCAGGTAGCCCTGCCCCGCCGACGACTTGGGCGCCGTGAAGAGGATCATGAACTTCTGATCGGCCGAGCGCCGGTAGAACTCCGTCTCGTAGACGGTGTCGACCTTGTCCTTCTCTTTCTGCTCGAGGTGAGCGGCGGCGCGCCAGTCGCCGGCGTTCTTCTGACGATCATCGACGGCCTTGAGGAGCTCGACCATCTGCTCTTGCGTGAGCGCCGCGTGCGCGGGGCGCGGGGCGGCGAGCGCGAGCACGCCGACGGTCGACGCCGCGAGCGCGAGCAGGCCGGTGGTGACGGGGGCGGTTCGGGTGCGCATGGGTCTCTCTCCTTCTCAGCCGAAGTGGGACATGGCGACGACGGGGCGCAGGAGCGACGCGCGGCGCGACGGGAAGAGCGCGGCCGCGCCCGTGACGAACGTGATGAACACGATCGCGAACACGACGCTGGGCGCGTGCACGGCCAGGTGCAGGTGATCCGACATGAGGATGAACTGCAACCCCGGCGGCACGTGGATGTTGAGCGCGTTGAGCCCGCCCGCGATGGCGCCGCCGACGACGGCGCCCGAGACCGTGCCGAAGAGGCCGAGCATGAGCGACTCGAGGATGAACATCCACAGCACCGAGCCGCGCTGCATGCCGATCGCGCGCAGCGTGCCGATCTCGCGCGTGCGCTCGCGGATCGCGATCCACATCGTGTTCATGATGCCGACGGCGACGATGAGCACGAGGATCGTGATGAGCACGAAGGTGAGGCCGCCCAGCGCCTGCAGCACCCACGTGATGAACGAGATCTCGTCCGACCACGTCGTGACGTCGAGCTTCTGTCCCGTCCAATCCTCGCGCGAGACCGACTGGAACTTCATCCAGAAGGCCTGCGGCACGGGATCCATGACGCGGTAGCCGCTCTTCTCGAGCGTCGAGCGCAGGCGCGCCGCGATCGCCTCGGCGTGATCGACCTCGCCGGGCTTGAGCATGATCTGGACGACGCCCGTCGCGTCGGGCCGCAGCTGGTAGAGCGCGCGCAGCGTGTCGATGGGCACGAACGAGTTCCACATGCTGAGCAGGCCCATGCCCTTGGCGATCGCGACGACGCGGACGTCGACGGTGTTGTTCGTGCCGCGCGTCGTGGGCGCCGAGTAGGTGAGCGCGTCGCCGACCTTGACGCCGAGCTTCTCGGCCTGGTTGTCGAAGATGAGCGCCGTGCCCGGCTGCGCGAGATCGTCGATGTTGCCGCTGACGATCTTGAGCACGGACTTGAAGCCAGGCTCGTTCTTGATGTCGACGCCGCCGACGCCGAGCTGCTCGGAGCCCGTGTCGGAGACGACCTTGGCCCAGCCGCGCCCGCGGTGGATCACGAACGCCATCTCGGGCACCTCGCGCTTGACGAGGTCCATGATCTTCTCATAGCCGGTGACGACGGGCGCCGCCTGGCCGGCCGTGACCTTGAAGAAGCCGCCCACGTTGACGTGGCCCGTCGAGAGCGTCGTCGCCGACTCGATCATCGTCTCGCGCACGCCCGTCGAGAGGCCCGTGAGCAGGATGAGCAGCGTCGTGACGGCCGCGATCGCGCTGCCGAGGAAGATCGTGCGTCGCTTGTGCTGCAGCAGGTTGCGGAGCGCGATCGTGAGATCGATGGAGAGCTTGGTCATGGCTATTCTTCCTCTTGCATGGCCTGGCGGGGCGTGACGCGCATGGCGAGCCACGCGGGGTAGAGGCTCGACGCCGTCGAGACGACGAGGACGATGAAGAACGCCAGCACGACGTTGAAGGCGTTGAGGAACGGCCGGAGGCGCGGGCCCGAGAAGAAGAAGAACTGGACGTCGGACTTCGCGGGGATGCCCACGGCGGCGATGACCTTGACGAGCGCGCCGCCCGCGAGGGCGCCGAGGCCGCCGAAGATCAGGCCGATGACGATGGCCTCGACGACGAGCATCGTGAGGATGAACGTTCGTTGCGCGCCGATCGCGCGCAGCGTGCCGATCTCGCGCACGCGCTCGAGCGTCGCCATGACGAGCGAGTTGTTGATGATGACGAGCGCGACCGTGAAGATGATCAGGATCGCGACCGACAGGATGATGCGCGCGAGCCAGATGAAGTTGCCGATGAGGCCCGCCGACTGCTGCCAGCTGATGGCCTTGAGCTCGAGGCCGTCCTTCTTCCCCTGAGCCTCGATCGCGGGGATCGTCGCGCGCATCGCCTTCGGATCGTCGAGGATGACGGCGGCGTTGAGGACGACGCCGCGCTCGACCTCGTCGGGCGGGAAGACGCGGCCGCGCGCCTCTTCGCGGCGCAGCTTCGCCGTGAGCGGGCTCGCCAGATCGGGCAGCTCGGCCTTCACGCCCGGCGTCGCGTCGGCGACGATGTGGCGCGGCGGCTCCTTCTTGCCGGTCGTCGCCGCCGCCGTCGGCGCGGCGGCGGCATCATCGCCGCCCGAGCCCTCGCCAAAGAGCTCGGCCTCGGCGTTCTCGCGGCTCACCTCCTTGACGTGCGCCGACGCGCGCAGCGCCTGGATCTCGGCGAGCTTGTCGCTGCTCATGAAGCCGTAGAGCTCGCGGAACGAGACCAGGTCCATGAGGTTGAGGCCGCCCGCGAGCGTCGACTTCTCGAGACCCTCGAATTGGAACGTGCCGTAGACGGGGATGTTGACCGACTGCACGTAGCCGCTCTTCGTGAAGGCCTTGATCGTGAGGACGTCGCCGATGCGCACGCGGTACAGCTCGAGCGCGGGCGCGAGCTCGCGGTAGAAGAAGTCGTAGCGCTCCTGGAAGTTCGCGTCGTCGGTCGCGAAGAACTTCGCGAGCAGGCCGCCCAGCTCCTCCTTGGGATCGGCGGGCAAGCCCAGCTCCTTCTGCAGCTTGGCGCGGAACTCGGCGGTCTTGAGGGCGTCGAGCTGCAGCAGCACCTCGCGCACCTGCGTCGTGTTCTCGCGGACGAAGCGCTGCAGCTCCTCGCTCTTGGCGATGGTCTCGCCGCGCAGCTCCTTCGCCTCCTTGATCTTGTCGAGGCGGCGCGCCGCCTTGAGCTTCAGCTGGTCCTCGTAGATGAACTTCGAGAACAGGAAGCCGCGCCGGCCCGGCGGCACCGTCGTGCCGTCGACGATCTTCATGCGGTCGAACGACTTCGAGAACGAACCGAGGTCGGTGCCCACGTAACGGATGAACAAGAGATCGGCGTCGACGGCGAGCGGCGCGAGGTGGTTCTCGAGGTACTCGAGCGCGGCGTACGGATCCTTGTCGAAGCCGGCCCAGAACGCGTCCGAGGCCGACTTCTCGATGACCTCGACGTCCTCCTTGTTGACGGCGGCCTCGGTCGCGAGGGCCTTGATGTTCTTCATGTCGCCCTGGAGGACGGTGATGATCTGCCGAACGTGATCCTTCTGCGCGGCCAGCTGGGTCGCGAGCGTCTGACGTTCTTCGGGCGTCGCCTTGGCGCCGAGCTCGAGCTGCTTGCGCACGATGCCGCGCAGCCGCTCGAGCGCGATGTCGATCGTGTTGCCGCTCGTGACGAGCGCGCCGCTGATGCCCATGGGGACGACCGACTTGACGTGGGGCACCTTGAGCAACGAATCGCGCAGCTTGGCGAAGTCGTCGATCTGCGTGAGATCCTGATCGCCCATCGTCATGCCGCCCATGACGGCGAGCTCGTCCTTCGAGCGCTTGTCGTAGACCTGGATGTTGCCGGCGACGCTGCCGATGACGCTGCGGCTCATGGCGCTGTCGATGCTGTCGACGAGGGAGTTGCCGAGGACGACGAGGAACGCGCCGAAGAAGATGATGCCGCCGACGATGAACGTCTTGAGGCGGTGCGCGCCGAGGTTGCGCACGGCGATCTGCGCCGACACGCGGACGGTGTCGAGGCTGCTCATGCCGGCGCTCCGGCGTGCGGCGCGGCCGTCGCGGCGACGCCGTTGCCCGTCGCGAGCTTGCCGTCAGCGAGGCGAACGATCGTGTTGGCGTACGACATGACCTTTTGGTCGTGCGTCGAGAAGATGAAGGTCGTGCCCTGCGTGCGGTTGAGGTCCTTCATGAGGTCGAGGATGTTCTGGCCCGTGACCGAGTCGAGGTTGGCCGTCGGCTCGTCGGCGAGCACGAGCTGCGGACGCGTCACGAGCGCGCGCGCGATCGCGACGCGCTGGCGCTGGCCGCCCGACAGCTCGCTCGGCCGGTGCTGGGCGTGGCCCTCGAGGCCGACCTTGCCCAGCAGGTCCATGACGCGCGTGCGGCGCTCGTCGTTGCCGATGTTCTTCTGCAGGAGCAGCGGCAGCTCGACGTTCTGAAACACCGTGAGCACCGAGACGAGGTTGAAGCTCTGGAAGATGAAGCCGATCGTGTTGAGCCGCAGATCGGTGAGCTCACGCTCCGACAGCTGGCTCGTGTTCTTGCCGGCGACCTCGACGACGCCCGAGCTGGGCGTGTCGACGCAGCCGATGAGGTTGAGCAGCGTCGTCTTGCCGCTGCCCGAGGGGCCCGCGATCGAGATGAAATCGCCGGTGCCCACGTCGAGCGTCACGCCGCGCAGCGCGGGGACGACGACCTTGCCGAGGGTGTAGTTCTTGACGGCGTCCTTGACGGAAACGATGGCCTTCATCATCAACCTCTCTCTCTCGACGCTTTCTTTTTTGGGGGCTGCCGCGGCTGCGACGTCCAGCTGCGGGTGATGGGATCTGGATCTTGGGCGGCCTCGGGCGCGGCGCGCAGCGCCTCGACGACGCGGCCGAGCACGCGCGCGAACTGCGTCTGCAGCTCGGGCGCGAGCAGCGCGAGCGCGCTGCCGAACTCGCGCGCGCGCTCTTGGTGCACGCGGGCCGCGAGCGCCTGCCCGGCGCGCGTGATGGCGACGCGCTTCTGGCGGCGGTCGACGGGATCCTCGGTGCGGCCCACGAAGCCGCTGCCCACGAGGCGATCGACGAGGTGGCTCGTCGCCGCGGGCGACAGGTTCAAGAACGACGCGATGGCCGACACCGTCTGCGGGCCCAGGTGATCGAGGACGTAGAGCGCCACCATCTGCGCCATCGTGAGGCCGGCTTCGTTCATGAGCGCGAGCGTGCTGCCCGCCGAGCGTCGGTGCACGAGGCCCATGAGATCACCGACGAGGTCGCCGACCTCCTCGACCGATCCACTGAATGCGCCCGCGAGCGCGCGCGTACGAATGGGCCCACCCATGATTGTTACGAAGCCTCGAATTAATCGAAGGGTGCGTTCTTGTCAAGCACAGGCCTTTTTCCGGTGATTCGGAATGCCGAATGTCGAATGTCGATTGTTGGGGCGCTTCGTCCCCCTTCCCGCGGGCCGCGCGCGGGCTTAGGTTGAGGGCCCCCCGTTCCCTTTCAAGGAGGCTTCATGAAATTTCACAGACTGTTGCTCGTCGCCCCCGCGGCGTTGTCCCTCGCCCTCTCGGCTCCGGCGCGCGCCGCCGAGCCCGCGCCCACGGCGGCCGCTGCCGGCGGTACCTCCGCGACGTTCTGGGGCCAGGCCGCCTTCGTCGTTACGACGCCCGGTGGCGCCGTCATCGCGATCGATCCGTGGCTCGACAACCCCATCGCGCCGAAGAACCTCGAGAAGCCCGCGAAGCTGGACGCCATCCTCATCACGCACGCGCACGACGACCACATCGGCAACGCCGTCGCGCTGTCGAAGAAGACGGGCGCGAAGATCATCGCGACGCTCGAGCTCACGATGCTCCTGGGCGTGCCCGACGCGATCGGCGCCGAGATCGGCGGGACGATCCAGATCAAGGACGCGACGATCCACGTCGTCGAGGCGCTGCACTCGTCGGGCTACGCGCCCGGCTTCAAGGGCGAGCCGAAGTACGCGGGCTCGCCCGTCGGCTTCGTCATCGACGTGGCGAAGGGGCCGGTCATCTACCACGCGGGCGACACCGACGTGTTCGCGGGAATGTCGCTCATCGCCGACCGCTACCACCCGACGGTCGCGCTGCTGCCGATCGGCGGCCACTTCACGATGGACCCCGAAGGCGCGGCGCTCGCGGCGAAGCTGCTCAAGGTCAAGACCGTCGTCCCCATGCACTTCGGCACCTTCCCCATGCTCAAGGGCACCCCCGACGAGCTCCGGGCCGCCTTGAAGAAAGAAAAGTCGACGGCGAAGGTCGTCGAAATGAAGCCCGGCGACACGACGAAGCTCTAGTCTAGTTAACCGACAACAGACACTTCCGAAACGACGCGCTCACCTCGGCGGCGCCAAGATGCGCCGCTGGAGGTGAGCACATGAGCGGACTCGGCGGCCTCAACAAGTCACCGGCGGGCGTCGTCATCGGCATGGTGCAGCTGCAGCTGCCGACGGTGACGACTCCCGACGAGCTCGCGGCGCAGACGAAGCGCATCGTCGACATGGTCGGCAAGGCGCGCCGCAATTCGCCGACGATGGACCTCGTCGTGTTCCCCGAGTACGCCCTGCACGGGCTCTCGATGAGCACCGACCCGGCGCTCATGTGCCGCATGGACGGGCCCGAGGTCGCCGCGTTCCGCGCCGCCTGCCGCGACAACGCGATTTGGGGCTGCTTCTCGATCATGGAAGCGAACCCGCGCGGCAACCCCTACAACACGGGGCTCATCTTCGACGACGCGGGCGAGCTGCGGCTCTACTACCGCAAGCTGCACCCGTGGGTGCCCGTCGAGCCGTGGGAGCCGGGCGACGTCGGCATCCCCGTGTGCGACGGCCCCAACGGCAGCAAGCTCGCGCTCATCATCTGCCACGACGGCATGTTCCCCGAGATGGCGCGCGAGTGCGCCTACAAGGGCGCCGAGATCATCCTGCGCACCGCCGGCTACACGGCGCCCATTCGTCACGCGTGGAAGATCTCCAACCAAGCCAATGCGTTCTCGAACCTGGCCGTGACGGCGTCGGTGTGCCTGTGCGGCTCCGATGGCACGTTCGACTCGATGGGCGAGGGCATGATCGTGAACTTCGACGGCGTGCCGCTCGCGACGGGCGGCGCGCGGCCCGACGAGATCATCACGGCCGAGGTGCGGCCCGATCTCGTGCGCGAGGCGCGCTTGCAGTGGGGCGTCGAGAACAACATCTACCAGCTGGGCCACCGCGGCTACGTCGCCGTCAAAGGCGGCGCGGGCGACTGCCCGTACACGTTCATGCACGATCTCGTCGCGGGCCGTTACCGCTTGCCGTGGGAGAGCGAGGTCGTCCACGTCGACGGCGCGTCGTGCGGCTTCGCGCCGCCCACGCGCAAGTACGCGCCCGAGACGCCGTCGATCAAAAAGACGGCGTAGCCGGCAAGAAGACGGCGTAGCCGTCACATCGTCCAGAAGACGTCGCCGAAGAGGATCGTCGTGCCGCCGACGTGATCCTCCGGCTCGACGACCATCGAGAAGCCGTTCCACACGCCGGCCTGCGCCGTCAGGGGATCGGCGTCGTAGGCCTCGTCGTCGGGGATCGTGATCGCGTACTGGCGCCAGCTCGTCGTGAGCGTGAGGAAGAACTCCGTCTCCCCGAGCCCGGGGCGGATCGCGCCGAACTTCACGCGCGCGTTCTCGCGGCTCGCGCGCGCCTTGAAGATGATGCGCTTCGCGCCGGGGGCGATGCAGACGCCCGGACCATCGAAGCCCGACGGCGCGAAGATGACGCCGCTCCAACAGGTCGAGAGGGCGCATACGGGGATGCCGCCGTTGGCCGCGACGCAAGCCGTGGGATCGTAGCGGTAGGCGAAGCACGACAGCGGGCTCGTCGAGTCGCCGATCGGCCCGACGCCGGGCGGGTTGCCCGCGTCTCCGTCGGCGCCCGCGTCCGGCGCGCCGGCGTCATCCGCGACGGCGGCATCGACGTCGCCGGCGTCGTCCCCGGCAGCCGCGTCGATCGCGAGCGGGCACGCGCTGGCATCGCCAGGATCGCCACCCACGTCGAGCGGCAAGGAATCGTCGCAGCCGACGAACACGGACGCGAGGCCCCCGGCGCTGAGAATGTTCTGCACCATGAAGTCCGCGCTGATGCCGTACGGCAGCGCGCGGTTCGGCGCGCTCGCGCAGTCGGTGACGGGCATGCTCGGCGTCGTCGACATGTCGCCTCCGCTCGAAGCGCCGACCCCGCCCACGGCGCCACTGCCACCGAACGCACCGCCCGTGCCCATTTGCGTGCCGCCGCCTGCGGCCATCCCGCTCGAAGCCGCGGGCGCACGATACGCCTCGAACGGCGGCGGCGTTTCGTGGGTCGTGTCGAGCGCCGGCAACGGCCGCGCGCCTGCCGCGCAGCCGGCCACGCTCACGACGACACACGTCCGCCAAGCCAGCTTCGCCCACGCGCTCGTAAACATCCCCGGTCCCCCTCTCACGCGAGCAGATTGTTCACGACGACGGAAAAATCGTCCAGCACGGCGTCGGCGCCCTCGAAGCGCCCGCCACGCGTCATCTCCGAAGGCACGACCCAACACGCGAGGCCCGCCGCTTTCGCCGCGCGCAACCCGCGCTCGGAGTCCTCGACGACGAGGCAACGATCGGGCGCGACGCCGAGGCGCGCGACGGCGAGGCGGTACGGCTCGGGATCGGGCTTCGCGAGCACGTACTGATCGCGCGTGAGCGCGAGCTCGAAGTGGTGCAGCACGCCGGCGCGCGCGTGCACCGCCGCGAACGGCGCCGGCTCCGAGCTGGTGACGATCGCGAGCCTGAACCGCCCCGCGAGCGCGGCGAGCCCCGCGGCGACGCCCGGCAACAACAGCGAACCCGCGTCGCCCGCGACGAGCAGCTCGATGTAGCGGCGGTCGCGATCGGCGCGCGCCGCCGCGATCTCACCCTCGCTCACGCCGCGCTCGCGCAGCCGATCCCACGCGCCCTTCGAGTCGCGCAAGAACAGATCGATGTACGCCGCGCGATCGAGCGTCACGCGAAAGCGCGCGAGCACCTCGCGGTTGGCCTGATAGTAGAAGCCCTCCGTGTCGACGAGGACGCCGTCGTTGTCGAAGAGGATCGCGTCGAACGCGCGCACGATCAGCGGCGCGCGCGCGCCGGGCGGTCTTCGAGCTTGATCTCGACCATGAGGTCGTTGGCGATGCGCTCGAGGGCGGTGCGCAGCGCGCCGAGGTCGGCCGACCCCGGGACGCGCACGTGGGCGTGCGCCTCGAAGAGGATCTCGCCCGACATGGGAGCGCTCTTGCGATCGGTCGTGAGCTCCTCGACGTTGACGCCGCACGAGGCGAGCAGCTGCGCGATCTCGCGGACGATGCCGGGGCGATCGAGGCCGAGCAGCTCGAGGTCCATCGTGCGCTCGGCGGCCTCGCGGTCGGCGCGCGCCACCGTCTCGGCGACGATCTTGAGGCCCTGGCTCTCGAGCTTGGCGAGCGCCGCGAGCGCGGCCGGCGCGCGCTCGGGCGGCAGCTCGGCGCGCAGGATGCCCGCGAACTTGCCCGCGAGGTGGGTCATGCGGCTCTCGAGCCAGTTGCCGCCGTGCTCGGCGACGATGCCCGCGACCGCCTGCACGAGGCCGGGTCGGTCAGGCCCGATGAGCGTGAGAACGAGGTCGGTCATGGGCGAATCATATCCTCAGGCGGCTTCTTTGCGGCGGCGCGGCCAGATCGCGTAGAGCCAGAATGGCGCGAGCAGCGCCACCTCGGCGAGCGCGACGCGCAGACCCTCGGCCGACAGAAAGCCTCGGCCGATGGGCGCGACGGGCAGCGGTGTCCACGGCGCGAAGAAGCGCTCGGTGCTGAACGGCCAGAGGAGCGCGCAGCCGAGGCCGCCATCGGTGAGCGTGTCGAGCAACGGATGGCTCGCGACGACGGCGAGCACGAGCAGCGCCGTGCGCCGCGCCGGTAGCCGCGCGAGCTTGGCGACGCCCCACGCGGCGAGGCTCACGGCGAGCGCGAACACGAACGAGTGCGTTGCCCCGCGGTGACCCCACGGATCCTCGTAGTGAACGCCGAGGCGAAAGCCGACGACGTCGGCATCTGGCAGGAGCGACAGGCCCGACCACACGACGGCCGTCGAGAACGCGTGCCACGTCGCGCGCCGGCCGCCGCGGTCGAACCGCGCGGCGGCCATGCCCACGAAGACGTGCCCGACGCTCGCCAACGCCGCCAGTATAGCGGCGCGACGGTTTACGTCACGGCGATGTCGACGCTGGGGCGCAGCTCCGAGCACACGGCGAGGACGTCGTGGATCGGGTTCTTCTTGAACTTCTCGAGGAGGCTCGCGTCGCCCGCCTTGCCCTCGTCCACCGCGGTGAACGCGAGCTGCTCGAGGATGTAGTCGAAGCGCGGGGCCCATTTGCGCGAGCCGAGGCGCGCCGTCGTCGAGCAGTTGTCGACCATGTACGAGACGCCGCGCGCGTGCATGTACGGGTTGAGCGAGTCGACCGACTCGATGACCGACTCGTTCGCCGCCTCGGAGTACGGGTGGCCCGCGTCGACGAGGATGTCGATCTGCGCCATCATCGTCGCGATGTAGACGCCGGCCGTGAACGGGTTCACGGGGATCTTGTCCTCGACCCGCTTGGCGCGCACCTTGGCGCCGACCTTCCACGTCTCGGTGCCGTCGATCTTGCCGAGCGGGTACTTCTTGAGGCGGTTGCCCGCGAGCACGACGCTGCGGATCTCGTTGCCCGTCGAGACGTCGTCGTAGATCTCCTGCAGGATCTCCTTGGCCGGCAGGTACGACGCCGTGTACGCCTTCTCGAACTCCGCCTTGCCGGCGGCGTCGAGGCCCTCGTAGACGGCCTTGATGCCCTTCTTCGAGATGATCTTGTTGATGGGGCCCGTGATCGACTCGGCCGAGTTGAGGAACGCGTCTTCCTTCGTCTTGCCTTGCGAGACGTAGCGGCGGTACAGCGTCTCGATGATGCCGTGCACGGCGCCGAGCAGGATGCCGCGCTCGCCGTAGATGTCCGACTTGTACTCGGACTCGAGCGTCGTCTGGAACGTGTAGGGCGAGCCGAGGCCCACCGACCACGCGAGCGCGTAGTCCGTCGCGCGGCCGTCGACGTCCTGGTGGACGGCGAAGCTAGCGTTGATGCCGGCGCCGTTCACTTCCTTGCCCTGCACGTAGAGGCGACGCACCGACGGGCCCATGCCCTTCGGGCACACGGCGATGACGTTGATGTTGGCCGGGAACTTCGCGCCGACGTTCTTCATGTGGCCGAGCAGGAAGCCGTGCGAGAGGCCGAGCGTCGCGCCCGGGCGCAGGTTCTCGAACACCTTGCCGAAGAGCTCGGCCTGGGCGGCGTCGGCGATGAGGAGCAGCACGACGTCGCTCTCTTTGACGACGGCGAACATCTCGCCGAGCGTGCCGTTCGCCTCGCTGAAGCCGGCCTTGCGGGCCTCGTCCATCGACGAGCTGCCGGCGCGGAGGCCGATCTTCACCTTGATGCCCGTGCCCTCGAGCGAGTCACGGAGGTTCTGCGCCTGCGCCGGGCCCTGCGAGCCCCAGCCGATGACGCCGATCTGCTTGACGCCCGCGAAGGCCTTCGGCAGCAGCGGGAAGAGGTGGCGGCCACCTTTCACGATCTGCTCGGTGCGGTCGGCCATCTTGACGACGTCGACGGTGAAGACCCTGGACGAGAACACGAGCGAAGCGGCCATCAGATTCCTCCGGGGTGCGGTGTTGCCGTGAAGTGGATCAAGGTACCGGCGTCGGCGTGTTGCGTAAAGTGAATCGTTCTCAACTCAGTGTTGCGATTTGTGCAACGTAGCTCTAGCCTTGGAGACGTGGACTACGACTCGCTGCGCCTGTACCTGCATCTATCGAGAACCCTGCACTTTTTGCGGACGAGCCGCGAATGCCACGTGAGCCCGTCCACGCTGTCGCGGTCGATCCAGCGCCTCGAGCAAGAGACGGGGTGGCCGCTGCTCGAGCGCGATCGCCGCACCGTGCGGCTCACGCCCGCGGGCGCGCGCTTCGCCGAGCACGCGCGCGACACGCTCGACAAGTGGGAGCGGCTGCGGCGCGATCTCCGGGGCGACGAGCGCGGCGCGCTCACGGGGACCATCTCGATCTTCGCGTCGCCCACGGCTTGCCAGAGCTTCTTGCCGGGGCTTCTCTCGGGCTTCCGCGAGCGTCACCCCACGATCACGATCAAGCTCGAGACCGGCTACGCCGCCGACGCGCTCGAGATGCTGGACCAGGGGCGCGTCGACGTCACGGTCGCGGCGCTCCCGCGCGTCGTGCCGCGCGCGCTCGTGTCGCGCGGCCTCCTGCACACGCCGCTCGTGTTCGTCGCGCCGACGGCGCCGTGCGAGGTCGAGCGCAAGTGCGCGACGCGGCCGTTGCCGTGGAGCGAGATCCCGGTCGTGCTGCCTTCGGGCGGGCTCGCGCGCGAGGCGGCCGATCGTTGGTTTCGGCGCCAGCGCGCGTTCAAACGCCACCGCGCGGCGCCGCCCGTCTACGGCGAGGTGCCGGGCAGCGAGGCCATCCTCGCGCTCGTGAGCCTCGGCTGCGGCGTGGGCATCGTCCCCAAGCTCGTGCTCGACGGCAGCCCGCTGCGCGCGAACGTGCGCGTCCTGCCGGTCGACAAAGGGCAGGACGACGTCGGCGAGTTCCGCATCGGCGTGTGCACA
Source organism: Polyangia bacterium (assembly GCA_035549075.1). GTDB lineage: Bacteria > Myxococcota_A > Polyangia > Fen-1088 > Fen-1088 > DASZFV01. The sequence goes on from DASZRT010000146.1 coordinate 37,865, forward strand.
CAGCGAAGAAAGCTCGCCTCGCCGCTCGTGCGCGCGTTCTGGGACGTGATCGCGGCCGACGCCTAGACAATTGCGAATCTTGGGCGCGAAGCGGGGCATCGACCGTTCGCACCCCATGACTTTGTTCAGGCGATCGATCTGTTTGGTGGCTTTGCTCGCGGCTTCGACGATCGCGTGCGGCCGCACGAACGTCGAGCCCGCGGACCCACCCACGAAAGATGATGGGAGCGCCGATGCGGTCGACAGCGCGCCGGCCGTCGACGCGAGCCAAGACGTGGTCGTGAGCGCAGACGCGGATGCGCGCGAGGATGTGGATGCGCCCGTCGACGCACCAGCGAGCGTCGATGCGCGCGACGACACCGACGCGCCCCTCGACGCCGGAACGGACGCCGGTTCGCCCAACTGCCGCGCCACGTGGCCGGATGGGTTGCAGGTTGGAACGGCGAAGGACGATCAGGTCCTCGGCATGACCGCCGATCGCGACGGCAACCTGTTCGTCGCCGGCTACGAATTCGGCACGGTCGGCGTCACGAACATCGAGCCCGACGGCGATTCGCAGGCGGTCGTCGTCAAGCTCGGGCCCGACAGCGCGCTGCTCTGGAAGACGAAGATCGACACGCCCGCGACGGAAACCGCCGAAGACGTCGCGATCGATCCGGCGACGGGGGACTTGATGGTCGTTGGTCGTACGAGCGGCGCGCTCCCGGGCTTCACGAACCAAGGCCAGTTCGATCTGTTCCTCGCGCGGCTGAAAGCCGGCGGCTCGCTCTCGACGGTCACGCAGCTCGGCAACGAGCGCCCGCAACACCCCGCTCGGCTCGCGCTCGGCCCCAGCGGCACCGGCGTCGTCGCGGGGTGGGACGACACCTACGTCCCCACGAACTACGTCGCCGCGAATCAGGTCGGCTTCACGATGGACTTCACGATGGGCGCCGGCTCCGCCCCGGAGCTCGTGCCCGGCGACCTCGATTACTTGTTCACGCCGTCGCAGCTCCCGCCGTTCAGCTTCTACACGGGCGTAGCCGTCGACGGCGAAGGCGCGCGCTACCTGACCTCGCTCGTCGCGAGCGATCGTAACGGGCCGAACGGCATCTTCGTGACGAAGCAACGCGCCGATCACTCGATCGCGTGGCAGGGGCGCATCTCGCCCGCGGCGTTCGACGCCGTCAACGCCGTCGTGCTCTCGCCATCGGGCGATCTCTTCGTGACGGGCGGGACGTTCAACAAGCTGGGCGCGAAGGTCTTCGGGCAAGAAGACGCTTACGTCCTCAAGATCGCCGCGACGACGGGCGCGCTCGCGTGGGCCACGCAGATGGGCGGGCCCGACTCGGACTACCCGACGGCGATCGCGATCGACGCACACGGCGACGTCGTCATCTCGGGGATCACGCTCGGCAGCGTCGTCGACGGCGTCACGAACCGCGGCGAAGGCGATGTCTTCGCGGCGAAGCTCTCCGGCGCGGACGGAACGCTGCTCTCGACATGGCAGACCGGCACGACGGCCGACGACGAGGCGACGAGCCTCGCCATCGATGCGTGCGGCGACGTCCTCGTCGGTGGCGCCACCAGCGGCACGATCGTCCCGGGCGCGACGAGCGCGGGCGGCGAGGACATGTTCATCCTGCGCGCGAAGCTCTGAACGACGCGGCGCGAGCGACGAAGCGCCGCACCCGCGGCGCGAAGCGCTTTCTGCGTCTCGCAATCCGTGGCAGCTTGGGCCGTCGATGTCGCCCGCCGCGAAAGGCCTCGCGTTCCTTACCGTCGCGGCGCTCGCGCTCGGCTGCCGCGTTCCGCTCCTGATGGAGCGTCCGGCGCGTTCCGATCGGCCGTGCGCCGAGAGCGACGCGTGCGCCGAGGTGCTGGGGTTTGGCTCGTTCCAAGATGCCGTCGGCGTGTGGCTCTGGGCGCCGCCCGACACCCGCCTCTTGAACGCGACCTTCTCGATCGACGACGAGCCGCCGTGCGCGGGCCACTCGCCCGTCGAATGGGTGAAGGTCGATCGCGTCGTCTACGAGAAGAGCCCGGCCCCCGTCGGCGGCGCGCACGGGTTGCTGCTCGGCTTCCCGATTGATGCTTGGTTCGCGCACTCGGGTTACTGGCGCGCGACGTTCGTCGATCTCTCGCTCGACGTCGGCGGCGTCTCGCGCTGCGTGCGCGAGCGGCTCACGGACGCCGCCGGCCACGTGGCGGTGGGCCCGTGATGGCACGCGGCGCCTCGGGCGTCCTCGCGCTCGCGCTCGTCGCCTCGGGCTGCATGAGCGTGACCTACGGCGCGCGGCAAGCGCTGCTCGGCACACCCTCGCGACCCGCGACGCGCATCGAGGCGGTCGATCCGTTCGCAACGGCCTCGACGCCCGGTCTCGTCAGCCGCAACAAGGAATCGATCGACGTCGTCGTCACGCGCAAAGGAATGGAGGACGTCGAGGACCGCATCATCGGCGTGGACGGCCGCGTGTCGTTCGATGTCCGCATCGATGGAGGTGACGGCGTGGACGTGCTCGACATGATGTGGAGCCCACCGTCGGCGCCGCCGTGCGAGGGCGCTCACCCGGCGCGCGCCTTGCTGCTCGATCGCGGCGCGCCGAAGCCGCACACGCTGTCGCCCGATCGACAGGTCCACTGGGAGCGCCCGATCATCGTGCGGGGCGAGCGCGTCGTCGCGGCGCAGTTCGACGAGGACGAAGCGCTCGTGCAGGCGCCGTCCGTCGTCGACGTCCGCGTCATCACGCACGAAGGCGGCGCGCCGCGCGAGTCGTGCGTGCGTGTGCCGGCGACGGGCCCCGACGTCACCTACTGGGGCCGCAACCGCTGGTCGTTCGGCGCGCGCCTCGCGTGGCGATCGTCGCTCGGCTTCACGCCGAGCAGCACGTTCACGTTCGGCCCGTCGGTGGGACGCTGGGTGGGCCCCGTGCGCGTCGGCGTCGAGGCGTTCTTCGGCGGTACGTGGGACGACAAGCCCGATCTCAAACATGCAGGCGGAACCGTCCTCTGCTTCGCCTCGGCCGGTCCCGACTGCGAGGCCGTCGACCTCGTCGGCTTCGGCCTCGAGGTGAGCGGCGTCGCGAAGCGCTGGGGACGCGGCTCGGCGCTCGGGTGGAGCGCGGGCGTCACGACCTTCTTCGCCGACCTGACGCGCCTCGATCCCACGGGTGGGATAGGCGCGACGCGCACGCGCTCGGCGTCGGCCAGCGCGCCACGGCTCGCCGTGCAGTGGCTCGCGGCCGCGCCGACGATCGCGGGCGTCGCGGCGGCGAGCCCGACGAGCGCCCTCGGCCTCGAGCTCTTCGTCGAGGCGCCGTACACGTGGTCGGGCGAAGCGAGCGGGCACCACGTCGACGTCGGCCTTTCGTTGCTTTGGTTTTGAGTGCGCGGCGCGAGGCGCGCGCGCAAGATGTCGCCATGACGACGATCGCGGACACGCGCGTGCTCGTGACGGGCGGCTCGGGCTTCATCGCGGGTCACACGATCCTGCAGCTGCTCGCCGCGGGCCACGAGGTGCGCGCGACGGTGCGCTCGCTCTCGCGCGAGGCCGAGGTGCGCGCGGCGTTGAAGACGACCGGCGACGCGCGGCTGTCGTTCGTCGCCGCTGACCTCACGCGCGACGACGGCTGGCGCGAGGCCGCCGCCGGCTGCGCGTTCGTGCTGCACATGGCGTCGCCCTTCCCCGCCGACGTGCCAAAGGACGAGAACGAGCTGATTGTTCCCGCGCGCGAGGGCGCCTTGCGCGTGCTGCGCGCCGCGCGCGACGCCGGCGTCCGGCGCGTCGTGCTGACGTCGTCGTTCGCGGCGATCGGCTACGGCCACGACGGACGGACGACGCCGTTCGACGAGACCGATTGGACCGAGCCCAACGGCGCCGCGCCCTACGTGAAGTCGAAGACGCTCGCCGAGCGCGCCGCGTGGGATTTTCTGAAGCGCGAAGGCGGTGCGCTCGAGCTCGCCGTCGTCAACCCCGTCGCCGTGCTCGGGCCCGTGCTCGGCGCCGACTTCGCGAGCTCGATCCTGTTGCTGCAGAAGATGCTCGACGGCGGCGTGCCCGTGTTGCCGAACCTCGTGTTCGGCGTCGTCGACGTGCGCGACGTCGCCGACCTGCACCTGCGCGCGATGACGAGCCCCGAGGCCAAGGGCGAGCGCTTTCTCGCGACGGCCGGCGACTTTCTCTCGATGCGCGAGGTGGCGCTCATCTTGAAGCGACGCCTCGGCGAGCGCGCGCGCCGCGTGTCGGCGCGCCAGCTGCCCGACTGGCTCGTGCGGATCGCCGCGACGTTCGTGCCGTCGATGAAGGCGCGCCTCGGCGAGCTCGGCAAGGCGAAGAACGCGACGAGCGAGAAGGCGCGACGCGTGCTCGGCTGGTCGCCCCGCTCACCCGAAGACGCGATCGTCGCGACCGCCGAGAGCCTCGCGCAGCACGGCCTGCTGCGCGGGTGACCGCTACGCCGGGCGTCTACGCTGTCTTGGGCGTCGAGCCCTTGGCGCCGTACCAGGCGATGTAGACGTAGCAGAGCGCCGCGACGATGAAGCAGTGGTGCACGCCGATGCCGTCGGCGACGACGCCCTGGAGCACGGGCAGCAGCGCGCCGCCGACGATGGCCGTGCAGAGGATGCCCGAGCCCTGGTCGGTGGACTTGCCGAGGCCGTTGATCGCCAGCGTGAAGATCGTCGGGAACATGATCGAGTTGAACAGGCCGACCGCGAGGATCGAGTAGCGCGCGACCGCGCCCGTCGTCAGCATCGTGATGGCGACGAGCGCGATGACGCCGAGCGCGTGCGCGACGAGCACCTTGTTCGGCTTCCACATGCGCAGCGTGAACGTGCCGATGAAGCGACCGACCATGGCGCCGCCCCAATAGAGGAAGACCAGCTTGCCGCCGCTCGCCTCGGCGAGGCCGCCGATGTCCGGCTCCTTGAAGTAGCTGACGAGGAAGCTGCCGATCGAGACCTCACCGCCGACGTAGACGAAGATCGCGATCGCGCCGAGCACGAGGTGGCGGTAGCTCCAGGCGCTCTTGGCGGCTGTGTCGTCGGGCGTCGAAGGGGCCTGGCCCTCGACGGCGCCGCCGACGACCTTGGGGAGCTTGAACGCGGCGATCGCGACCGCGAGCAGCACGAGCGCGCCCGCGAGGCCGAGGTACGGGTGCTGCACCGAGGTCGCCTCGGAGATCTTGTAGGCCTCGACGGCGGCGGGGCTCATCTGGGCGAGCGCGGCCGACGACTTCACCTCGTTCGAGAGGATGAACGCCGCGCCGAAGAACGGCGCGAGCGTCGTGCCCAGCGAGTTGAACGCCTGGGTCATCGTGAGCCGGCTCGACGCCGTCTCGGGCTTGCCGAGCAGCGCGACGAACGGGTTCGCGGCGACCTGCAGCAGCACGATGCCCGACGCGAGCACGAAGAGCGCCATGAGGAACATGACGTACGAGCGCGCCGAGGCCGACGGGTAGAAGAGCACGCAGCCGAGGCCGGCCACGAGCAGGCCGACGATGATGCCCGTCTTGTACCCGAGCTTCTTGACGACGAAGCCCGACGGGATCGACAGGACGAAGTACGCCGTGAAGAACGCGAACTGAACCAGCATCGCCTTCGCGTAGCTGAGCTCGAACACGCCCTTGAGGTGCGGGATCAGGAAGTCGTTCAAGCACGTGAGGAAGCCCCACATGAAGAAGAGGCTCGTCAGCACCGACAGCGGCGCGAGGTAGCTCGTGCTCGTGCCAGACGACGACGCTGTCGTACCGTTGGCGGGGGCGGCGACGGGGGCGGATGCCATGTGTTGGGGCTCCTGAGGGTGAGGGCGGACCATACCGTTGGCCGCGGCGGCCCGTCAAACCGCGCGGATCGAGCGATCAGAGGCCGAGCTTCGTGAGCGAACCGACGGTCACGCCCGCGATCCGCACGGTCTTCCGGCGGCCCGTTTCGCCCCGCACGATCGAGACGGCGGCGCGCCGGACGCCGAATGCCGCCGCGAGCGCTTCGACGACCGCGGCGTTCGCCTGGCCATCGACGGGCGGCGCCGTCACGGACACGCGCAGCCGCTCGCCAACGACGGGGCCGACGCCCGCGCGCGACGCGCGCGGCTGGACGAGCACGTCGAGCACGAGCGCGCCCGCAACCTCGTGGGCTTTCACGCCGCGGATTTTAGCGCCCGTCGACCCCGAGAGGACTCGCGCGTCGGATCAGTGTTCGGTTACGATGGGCGCGGCGTTTACGATGGCCGAGGCTCCCGAGAAGCAGGCCCGACAGACGATAGACGCGCTGCTCGCAGCGTGCGGGTGGGTCGTGCAGGACTACACCGCGGTCAACTTCTCGGCTTCTCACGGAATCGCGCTGCGCGAGGTGCCGTTGAAATCGGGGCGGTGCGACTACCTGCTCCTCGTCGACCGCAAGCCCATCGGCATCGTCGAGGCGAAGAAGGCGGGCACGACGCTCTCGTCCGTCGCCGAGCAGTCGGCGCATTACGGCGACCACCTCCCCGACTTTCTCAACGCGTCGGGCGTCACGCTCCCCTTCTATTACGAGTCGACCGGCGTCGAGACGTTCTTCCGCGACGCCCGCGATCCCGATCCGCGCTCGCGCCGGACGTTCGCGTTCCACAGACCCGAAACGCTGACCGCCTGGCTCGCCGAACCGGACACGCTGCGCGCACGCCTCGCGACAATGCCCGTCGCTCACCCGCTAGCGACGGCGGGGATGCGCGACTGCCAGATCGAGGCCATCACCAATTTGGAAGCCTCGTTCGCGGCGGCGCGCCCCCGCGCGCTCATCCAGATGGCGACGGGCTCGGGCAAGACGTACACGGCTTGCGCCGCGATCTACCGCCTCATCAAATTCGCGGGCGCGCGGCGCGTCCTCTTCCTCGTCGATCGCTCGAACCTGGGTCGTCAGGCCAAGGATGAGTTCGTGAAGTTCGAGACGCCCGACACGGGGCGCAAGTTCACCGAGCTGTACAACGTGCAGCACCTGACCTCGAACAACATCGACGACGTCTCGCGCGTCACGATCTGCACGATCCAACGCCTCTACGCGATGCTCCGAGGCGAGGAGCTGCCGGAGGACGCGGACGAGCTGTCGACCTACGAGGTCGGCGCGGCCGACGCACGACCCAAGGAGGTCGCGTACAGCGCCAAGGTCCCCATCGAGAAGTTCGACTTCATCGTCACGGACGAGTGCCACCGGTCGATCTACAACTTGTGGCGACAGGTGCTCGAATACTTCGACGCGTTCCTCGTGGGACTCACGGCCACGCCCTCGAAGCAGACGATCGGCTTCTTCAACCAGAACCTCGTGACCGAGTACAACCACGAGCGCGCGGTCGCCGACGGCGTCAACGTCGGGTACGAGGTCTATCGGATCCGCACGCAGGTGACCGAGCAGGGTGGCAAGGTCGACAAAGGGTTCTACGTCGACAAGCGCAGCAAGGAGACACGGGCGGTCCGCTGGGAGCTGCTCGACGAAGACCTCGCCTACACGTCGCGCGAGCTCGACCGCTCGGTGGTGGTGAAGTCTCAGATCCGCACGGTGCTGCAGGCGTTCAAGGACGCGCTCTTCACGGAGCTGTTCCCGGGGCGCACGCTCGTCCCGAAGACGCTCATCTTCGCAAAGGACGACTCGCACGCGGAGGACATCGTCCACATCTGCCGGGAGGTGTTCGGGCGCGGCAACGACTTCTGCAAGAAGGTCACTTACCAGGCGAAGAACGCGGTGACGGGCAAGCCGGCCAAGTCGGACGAGCTCATCCAGGAGTTCCGCCTGTCGCCGCAGCTCCGCATCGCCGTCACGGTCGACATGATCGCGACGGGCACGGACATCAAGCCTCTCGAGTGCCTGCTGTTCCTGCGCGACGTCCGCAGTCGCGTGTACTTCGAGCAGATGAAGGGCCGCGGCACGCGCACGCTCTCGCCGACGGACCTGCAGGCAGTCAGCGGCGAGGACGCGCGCGCGAAGACGCACTTCGTGATCGTCGACGCGGTTGGGGTCTGCGAGAGCGACAAGACGGACTCGCGGCCGCTCGACCGGAAGCCGGGCGTGGGGCTGGAGAAGCTGTTGCTGGGCGTCGCGCTCGGGAAGCGCGACGAGGACGCGCTGACGACGCTGGCCGGGCGGTTGGCGCGGCTGGATCGGGAGATCTCGGTCCCGCAGCGGCAGGAGCTGGCGGCGCTCGCTGGCGGCCGCACGCTGGCGCAGCTCGCGGCGGGCCTGCTGCGGGCCGTGGATCCCGACGAGCCGGATCGCGAGAAGCTGATCGCGGAGTCGTGCGCGCCCTTCGACAAGCCGGCGCTGCGCGAGGGGCTCGTCCGAATCAAGCAGCTCAACGAGCAGACGCTCGACACGACGACGATCGACAAGGTCATCAGCCAAGGCTTCGACGCGGCCGCGCGAGAGAAGGCGGCGGGGATGGCCGCGGGCTTTCGGGAGTACGTGCAGGCCCATCAAGCGGAGATCGACGCCCTGCAGATCCTGTACAGCCGCCCCTACCGCCAGCGCCTGACGGAGCCGGTGCTCAAGGAGCTGGAGAAGAAGCTGCGCGCGGAGAACGCCGCGTGGGACGAGGCGTCCCTGTGGCGCGCGTTCGCGTCGACGGCGCCTGAAAAAGTGAAGGGGCGATCACAGGTCGATCGGTTCGCGGACCTCGTGCCGCTCGTGCGGTTCGCGCTGCAACTGCAGCCCGTGCTAGAGCCATTCGCCGACTCGGTGAAGGAACGCTTCGAGACGTGGGTTGCGGCGAAGTCGGGGGCGGGCGTGGTGTTCACGCCGGAGCAGCGCACGTGGCTGGATCTGATCCGCGACCACATCGCGACGAACGTGACGATCGAGACCGAGGACTTCGACCACAGCCCGTTCAACCAGAAGGGCGGCCTCGGGAAGGTGCACCAGCTGTTCGGGGAGCAGCTGCCGGCATTGCTTGAAGAGTTGAACGAGGCGTTGGCGTCGTGAAGGTGGCTTTTGCTGAAGTTCCTGGCGAAGAGCCGCCCCTCCCCGCGGGATGGCAGTGGAAGCGCATCGAACAGCTCGGCCACGTGCAACTCGGCAGACAGCGCTCTCCGAAAAATCGCTCGTCCAGGTTTCCGACTAAATATCTACGCGCGGCCAACATCACCGAACAGGGGTTGGACCTGTCCGATGTCCTAGACATGGAGTTTCGTCCCGAAGAATTGAGCCGCTATCGACTGGCGGCTGGTGACCTCGTTCTGTCGGAAGCGTCGGGTAGTTCCGCGCACGTCGGAAAACCAGCGATCTGGAAAGAAGAGATTCCGAACTGCGCTTTTCAGAACACCGTTATTCGTCTACGGCCCGTCGGCGCATCATCCCAGTATCTGCTCTGGCTGTTCACTCACTACTACCGAAGCGGAATCTTTGCGCGGGTGGCTGGCGGGGTCGGCATCAACCACCTCAGTGCCGCCAAGTTCTCACACCTTCTTGTTCCGGTAGCTCCACGCGAACAGCAGCGCCAAATCGTCGCGGAGATCGAGAAGCAGTTCACGCGGCTGGAGGCGGGCGTGGCGGCGTTGCGGCGAGTGCAGGCCAACCTCAAGCGCTACCGCGCCGCCGTCCTCAAAGCCGCCTGCGAAGGCCGCCTCGTCCCCACGGAAGGCCCTCCTTGGGCGGATGTCACGCTTGGGCGTGTGCTAACGAACGTCGAGGCTGGACGAAGTTTCCGATGCGAAGAACGACCACCTGTCGGCGACGAAGTCGGTGTCATCAAAGTCAGCGCCGTAACGTGGGGAACGTACGACGAGACCGAGAGCAAGACGTGCTTGGAGTCGACCCGCTTCGAACCCAAGTACCTCGTTCGGCCGGGCGATTTTCTCTTTAGCCGCGCGAACACCATCGATCTGATCGGCGCCTGTGTGATCGCCAAGACAGTGACTCTACGGGCCATGCTCAGCGACAAGATTCTTCGCTTCACTTTCTCTACGGATGTCGTCCCCTCGTGGGTGCTGTACTGGCTACGATCGGAGCAGGGTCGCAACGAGATCAAGCGTCTGTGCACTGGCAACCAGGAGTCGATGCGCAACATCAGCCAAGACCGAATTCGCCAGATAGCCATCAAGGTCCCGCCCCTGACCGAACAACGCCGCATCGTCGCCGAGGTCGAGCGGCGGCTCAGCGTCGTCGACGAGCTCGACGCCCTCGTCACCGCCAACCTCCAGCGCGCCACGCGCCTCCGCCAGTCCATCCTCCAGCGCGCCTTCTCGGGCACGCTGGTCACCTCGAAGGCGCCGGACTAGGGTTCAGCCGTCATGTCTCCGGCCCAGCTCATCGCCATCACCCCGTCGCTGCTCACCTGGGCGCGAGAGGAGAGCGGCTACGATCCCGCGGGCGTGGCGAAGCGGATGCAGGTGAAGGAAGAGCGCCTGCTGTCGTGGGAGTCTGGCGAGCGGCAACCGACGCTGAAGCAGGTCGAGAACCTCGCCCGCGTGCTCCATCGGCCCCTGAGCGTCTTCTTCATGCCCCAGCCGCCGCAGCTTCCGCCGCTGGCCGCCGAGTACCGGCGCCTTCCCGGCATCGAGCCGGGCGGGGAGACGCCCGAGTTCCGGCTCGCGATTCGCCAGATGGTCGCGCGGCGCGAGAACACCCTCAACCTCATGGGCGAGCTGGGCGATTCGATCGCCGACTTCGCCTTGCGCGCCCATCTGCGCGAAACCCCCGCCGACGTCGGCCGGCGGCTGCGCGAGGCCACCGGCGTCGACGTCGCCTTGCAACTCGGCTGGCCCGACGAATGGAAAGCTTGGGCGGCGTGGCGGGCTGCCGTCGAACGCCTAGGCGTGCTGGTGTTTCAGTTCGGAAGGGTGAAGGTCGAGGAGACGCGCGGCGTGGCGCTCTTGCGATCGCCGTTGCCCGCGGTGGGCATCAACACCAAGGAGATCCCCGAGGCCAAGACCTACACCCTGCTTCATGAGGTCGTCCATCTCATGCTCGCCGCCGGTCACGAGGAGACGTCGGCCCTTAAAGAGAAGCGATCCGAAGCCGAGTGGACCAAGGTCGAGCGGTTCGCCGAGGTCGCGGCCAGCCACGCGGCGGTGCCGGAAGAAGCGCTGCAGGCGATGGTGAAGCAGCTGGGCTTTGGGGGCGGCCCTTGGGACATCGCCCGAGTCCGACGCGTCGCCAGGCCGTTCAAGATCACGCCGAGTGCCACCGCGACGCGACTTCGCGAGTCGGGCTTCATGACCTGGGCGGGCTACGAGCGATGGCGCTCCGATTGGGAAGCTCACGTCGCGACCCTGCCGCCGCGCCGGGGAGGCATCGCCACGCCCGCGCAGAAGGCGATCAACAAGGCGGGGAGACCCTTCGCGCAGCTGGTCCTCGAAGCGCTCGCCGCGAACCGTCTCACCGCCGTCGATGCCGCCCGATACCTCGACCTGAAGTTCGAGCACTTCGACAAGTTGCGCAAGCACCTGTCGATCAGCCCCGGCGAGATCGCGCTCGATGGCTAACACGACGGGTGTCATCTACTCCGTCGACACCAGCTCGCTGATGGACTGGCAGGCGCGGTACTACCCCACCGACGTGTTCGCGGGGTTGCCGACGCAGGTCGATGGTCTTGGCGCCGCGGGGCGGCTGTTTGCCGTCGCGCTCGTGCGTGAAGAGATCCACGCCGTCGGCACCGCCGGGTTGGTCCAGTGGATCGACGATCGAAAGGACATGATCGTGCCCACGGGGGCCGTGCTGGCCGAAGCGCAGGCGATCCAAAACCAGTTCACGGGACTTCGAGATCCGAAAGCGGAGTTCGAGGAAGCCGATCCTTACGTGATCGCCCTGGCGAAGGTGCGCGACGGAATCGTCGTGACCCAGGAGACGCCGGCCGCCGAGAAGCGGAACCCGAAGCGCACCCATTTCATCCCCGACGTCTGCCGCGAGCTCGGCATCCCGTGCATCAGCCTCCTCGGCCTCATGCGGCGCGAAGGCTGGCGCTTCTAGCCACGAAGGATCGATGACCACGAGCGCCCTCGTTCAGAAGCTCTGGAACTACTGCAACATCCTGCGCGACGACGGTCTGTCGTACGGGGACTATGTCGAGCAGCTCACCTTTCTGCTTTTCTTGAAGATGGCGGACGAGCGGAGCCGGCCGCCGTTCAACAAGCCCTCTGCCGTGCCCGCGGCCTATGCGTGGCCGAGCCTGCTCAAGCGAGACGGTGACGAGCTGGAGGCCCACTACCGGCACCTGCTCGAGGAGCTCGGCAAAAAGAAGGGGATGCTGGGCACGATCTTCCGCAAGGCCCAGAACAAGATCCAGGATCCCGCCAAGCTGCGGCGGCTGATCGTCGATCTCATCGACAAGGAACAGTGGACCAGCCTCTCGGCGGACCTCAAGGGAGACGCCTACGAAGGGCTGCTACAAAAGAACGCCGAGGACGTGAAGGGCGGCGCGGGGCAGTACTTCACGCCGCGCGCGCTGATCTCCGCGATCGTCGACGTGATGGCCCCGCGGCCGGGTCAGACCATCTGCGACCCGGCGTGCGGCACGGGCGGGTTCCTGCTGGCGGCGCACGACTTCGTCGCTCGCACGAAGGGCCTCGACCGCGCGCAGATCAAGAAGCTCAAGTCCGGCACGCTCTTCGGCATCGAGCTCGTCGACGGCGTCACCCGCCTGTGCGCCATGAACCTGCTGCTTCACGGCATCGGCGGCGACTCCGACGACGAGCTGCCCGTCGTGACGAAGGATGCCCTCGCCGGCAAGCACGGCGAGTACGACATGGTCCTCGCGAACCCGCCGTTCGGAAAGAAGAGCAGCGTCACGATCGTGAACGAGGAGGGCGAACAGAAGCGCGAGAGCCTCGTCATCAACCGGGACGACTTCTGGTCGAGCACCAGCAACAAGCAGCTCAACTTCCTTCAGCACATCTTCACGATCCTCAAGCAGCACGGGCGTGCCGCCGTCGTCCTGCCGGACAACGTGCTGTTCGAGGGCGGAGCGGGCGAGACCATTCGCCGCGAGCTGCTCAAGCAGGCGGACGTCCACACGCTGCTGCGCTTACCAACGGGCATTTTCTACGCGCAGGGCGTGAAGGCGAACGTGCTGTTCTTCGATCGGAAACCGGCGCAGGAGAAGCCCTGGACGCAGAAGCTCTGGATCTACGACCTGCGGACCAACCAGCACTTCACACTGAAGGAGAACCCGCTCAAGCGCGCCGACCTGGACGACTTCGTCGCCTGCTACCGACCGAAGAACCGTCTCGACCGGAAGGAGTCCGAGCGGTTCAAGGGCTTCGTTTACGAGGATCTCCAGAAGCGCGACAAAGTGAACCTGGACATCTTCTGGCTCAAGGACGAGAGCCTCGAGGAGAGCGCCAACCTGCCGTCACCCGAGATCATCGCCCAGGACATCGCCGAGGATCTGCAGGCAGCCCTCGAGCAGTTCGCGACGATCGCCGACGATCTGAAGGTCTAACGCTTCTTTTTTGGCTTCTTCGGGGCTTCGTCGGCCGCGGCCGGCCGCGAGGCCGCGCCCTCGAAGCGCGGCTTCTGCGGGTGGCGCTTGTACACGAGCACCGTGCGCCCGAGGATCTGGACGACGTTCGTGCCGGGCTGCTCGGCCAGCGCGTCGGCGACCTCGAAGCGGTCGGCCGGGCACTCGGTGCCGATGCGCACCTTGACCAGCTCGTGATCGAACAGCGCCTGCGCGACCTGCGCCAGCACGCCCTTCGTGACGCCGCCCTTGCCGATCTGCACGAGCGGGTCGAGCGTGTGCCCGTGCCCGCGCAGCTTGCGGCGCAGGTCGCCAGACGGCATGAGGGCGCGCTTGCGCTCGGAGGTCGGTTCGATCGAGGTCATAAGGGCGGCAGGCTGTCCGATGAGCCCGCCGCCGTCAACCGGCTATGAATCGGCGTCTCAGACGGTCGCGGGGCGGCCGCTCGAGGCGCGGACGATGCTCGTGCCGTCGGGGAGCACGACGTTGAGCTCGAGGACCTCGGTGTCGCCGCTGCGCTCGACGTTGACGGTCACGTTGGCGAGGTCGATGACCTCGTAGCGCGCGAGGACGGCGAGGAGCTCTTGTTGCAGCTGCGGCAGGTAGTCGGGCGTGTTGCGCCCGCCCGTGTGCTCGCGCGCGACGATGATCGACAAGCGATCCTTGGCGAGCGACGCGGACTTGGGCTTTCCGCGGAAGTAGTCGAGAAACCTCATGGTCACCTCACCCGAAGAGGCGGCCGAAAAAGCCGCGTTTCTCTTCTTCGATGAACCGGTGTTGGCGTTCCTGCCCCAGGAAACGGTCGACGACGTCGAGGTACGCCTGCGCGACGTCGGTGGTCTCGTCCAGGATGGCCGGCGTGCCCTTGTTCGAGGACTGCAGCACGGCCTTCGACTCCGGAATGACGCCGAGGAGCGGGATGCCGAGGAGCTCGAGCACGTCGGCGACGCTCAGCATCTCGCCGCGCTTGACCATCGCAGGCGAGTAGCGCGTCAGCAAGAGGTGGGCGTGGATGGGCGCGGTGTTGATGCCGGCTTGCGCGCGGCTCGTCTTCGCGGCCAGGAGACCTAGCACGCGATCGGAGTCGCGCACCGACGAGACCTCGGGGTTGGTCACGACGATCGCCTCGTCGGCGTAGTACATCGCCATCTGCGCGCCGCGCTCGATGCCGGCGGGCGAGTCGCACACGATGTAGTCGAAGCCCATCTGCTTGAGCTCCTCGATGACGCGGCCGACGCCGTCGGGATCGAGCGCATCCTTGTCGCGCGTCTGCGACGCGGGCAGCACGTGCAGCGTCTCGATGCGCTTGTCGCGGATGAGCGCCGTGTTGAGCTTGGCCTCGCCGCGGAGGACGTTGACGAAGTCGTAGACGACGCGGCGCTCGCAGCCCATGACGAGGTCGAGGTTGCGCAGGCCCACGTCGAAGTCGATGGCGACGGTCTTCTTGCCCGTCATGGCGATGCCCGTCGCGACGTTGGCGCTCGTGGTGGTCTTCCCGACCCCACCCTTCCCGGAAGTGACGACGACGACTTTGGACACTGCGAGCCTCCTTCACGCCGGGCGATCCCGGGTGCGATTTGTCTTTGCTGCTTTCGTTCATTCAGGGCCCGAACGACTGCCCTGACAAATTTTTTGCGGCGTTTTTTCTAGAGCGCGCTGATCCGGCACTCGCCGTTGTCGAGGTAGATCGTCGCGGGCTTGCCGCGGCGATCGGCGGGGATCTCGTCGGCCATGACGTAGGCGCCCGAGATCGCGACCAGCTCGGCCTCGAGCTTCTGGCAGAAGATGCGCGCGCCCAGCAGGCCCGACGCGCCCGCGACGGCGCGGCCGCGCAACGTCGAATAGATGTGCACGTGGCCGTCGGCGATCACCTGCGCGCCGGGGTTCACGGGCGCGAGCACGACGAGATCGTTGTCGCGCGCGTGGATGACCTGGCCGCCGCGCACGGCTTGCGTCACGACGACGGGCCCGGTGTGCGGGCGCGCGACGACGGGCGACGGCGCGGGCGCCGCGGGCTCGGGCGCGGGGGCCGCGGGCGCGGCCACCTCTTCGCGCTCCGCGGCGCGCGGCGCCACTTGGGGCGCGAGCACGCCGAAGCCCGCCTCGACGGCGCGCGCGCGCAGCTCGTCGGGCGCGTTCGAGACGGCGACCGGGACCAGCTTGCACGCGCGCAGCATCTGCGCGAGCTCGCCGAACGCGAGCGATCCCGCCTCGTCGCCGAGCGCGCCGAGGTCGAGCAGCACGGGCACGTCGACGAACAGCTGCGGCATCTGCGCGATCTTCACGCGGAGCTGCCGCTCGATGAGCGCGAGGTCCGTAACGCGCAGCCTCAGGACCGTGAGCGGCGCCATGGATCCCTTGAGATCGAAGGCGACGGCTCGCTTGCCGGCGGCACGAGATTCGGGACGGGACGAGCGCGCGGGTTCCAGCATCGAGGGCTCCGTTCGCCCCATCTTTCAGGCAGCCGATCGGCCCGTCAAAAAAACGCGCTAACCTATCGGCCGTGGACCTCCACTGCGTCGCCCTGGGTTGCGTCATCGCCCTCGCCGCTTGCGGCGGCGAGACCGTCACGGGCCGCGCCGCCCTCCACGACTGCCCCGACTACACGAAGCCGGCCAGCTGCGCCGACGCGCCCAGCTTCGCGAAGACCGTGCAGCCCATCCTGTTGCGGTCGTGCGTCCCGTGCCACTGGAACAACCCCGATCCCAACGCGCAGTGGCCGCTCACCGACTACGGCGACGTCGCCGCCTGGAACGACCTCATCAAGACGAGCCTGCTCGGCTGCTCGCAGCCGCCGCCCGGCGCGCCCGTGACCTTCACCGAGGCCGATCGCGCGACGATCCTCAACTGGACCCTCTGCAACCACCCGCCTTGAGGTGAACGCGCCCTTCGACGCGCACCACCCTTCGGCGCTCGCGATCTATTGCTCTGACGGGCGGTTCACGCGCGCCGTCGAGGATCTGTGCGGCGCGCTCCGGCACGAACGCCTCGACACGATGACGTTGCCGGGTGGGCCGGCGCTCCTCGTGGCGTGGCCCGCCGATCTGTCGGAGATCCACGTGTTCTCGCGCGGCGCGCTTTCTCATCGAGGGGCAGGCCGACCACCTGAGCGCCGCCGCCGAGACGCTACGCAAGCAACACGACGGCCTCGAGGTCGCCTGCTACTACGCCGCCGTCGCAGGCGGCCAGATCGCGTTCGCAGAGATCGCGCGATAGCGATCGTAGGGTGGGAACTCGATTACGTCTGCGGATTGCGGAACTATCGGGCCACAGACTTGGGACTTGGGCGACCCAGAGTATTTTCTACTCGGGTCGCCAAGATGGCCACATCTCGCATCCGTTTGTTCAGCTTTTCGCCGCTCCAACCTACGGCCGAGCAGTAGGAAAGCGCGGCATACATGACGTCGTCACCGACAGCCTTGAAGTCGATCTTTGCCAGCGGAACACTCGAGCCAAGCTCTACGAGGGCCGCGAGAGTCCTTTGCGTCAACCCTGACGGTTTCGATTCCAGCTCGGGGGAAACGATGGGGCTGACGGCAACAAAGTATCCCGAGCCCTCGGACATGAAAAGCAAGACTTCCTGTTTCGTACCTTCCACATCGTACGAGCAAACCCAAAGCTCAGGCTGGACCGCGCGAACCTCCAAACCTTGGCCCTCAAGCTCCTTGGCGACCGCGGATCGGTCAGTCATCCTTGAGCCCGTCCCGGATCTCGTCGGGCACGGACTTGACTCCAAAGTTCCGTGTCAAAAAGTTCCTCGCTCGAGGAGTCGATACTGGCCGGTTTGAGATCGCTAACCGCGATCTTCAGGATCCGATAGAAGACGGCCGGTGGTGTCGTAATTGTCGGCGACGGAGACACCAAGTTCCACTGGCTAACCAGCTGCCAGGGATCGTCCAGCTTGGCCTGCGGTTGTTGGGGCTGTCTTCCTCTGTCCGCCGAGATCAGCCATACGACGCAACCAAAAAGTATGGTCGTGCCGCAGAGGATCAACGTGAAGATGATCAGATGCATCAGAGTCGTCTCTTTCGCTCGATTGAGATGCCGATACTTACCAACGTGATGCCACCAACGGCGACTGCGAGACAGACTGCCCAAAACGGAGCCCCTTCTGTTGGACCCGCTTTGCGGATGATGTCTATGTAGCCAAAGACCAGAAGCAGCAACCCTGCTTCGCGGAAAAACTCTCCGACCATCTCAGCTGTGTCTTTGCGCTCTTTGGCCATATCTCACTTCGCTCAAGCCCCGCCGGAGAGAGCTACACACATGTACGAACATCGCTCGCGATCGCGCAAGAATATAGCAGCACGTGTGCCGACATCGGCAGATGAGGCGCTTTCTTCATGCTTCCTCATCTTCTCTTAGGTCCTGCTAGGCCATTGATTCTCGCCGCTCAGAGTCTTGAGTCGCGCCACGACATAGACAACCGGTCATTGCGAGACGTGGAACACGTTGGTATCCGACACGCCGCCAGTGACCGAAGCACCGTCAGGGCACTCGACTGATAGGTCCGCGTCTACAGCCATCTGTCCAGTGGGCACACCGAAGTCGCATGTCGACGCTGCCTATCGCGTCGCCATGGCCACCGCGGTGCCGGAGGTCTCCGTCGAGCGCGCATCGCGCGCGGTTCCAAGCACCGAAAGGCGCGGCTCAGCCGCGCCGGCCCGCGACCTGACCGGGGTGGGCGGCGGGAGGGCCTGCCCCTCCCCGCCCCCGCTAGGGAAGGAGAGTCTCGCCCATGAGGAACTTGTCGACGCCCTTGGCGGCGGCGCGGCCCTCTTGGATCGCCCACACGATGAGCGACTGGCCGCGGGCCATGTCGCCGGCGGCGAAGACGCCGGGGATGCTGGTCGCCTTCTGCGCGTCGACGGCGACGTTGCCGCGCTCGTCGAGCTTGACGCCGAGGTCGGTGAGCAGGCCCTCCTTCTCGGGGCCCGTGAAGCCCATCGCCAGCAGCACGAGATCGGCGGGCCACACCTTCTCGGTGCCCGCGACCTCTTTCATCGTCATGCGGCCGTCGGCACCCTTGACCCACTCGATCTGCACGGTGTGTAGCTCTTTGACGTGGCCGGCGGCGTCGCCGACGAAGCGCTTCGTGACGATGCGGTACGTGCGCGGGTCGCTGCCGTTGAGGGCCGCCGCCTCTTCCTGGCCGTAGTCCATCTTGTAGACGCGCGGCCACTGCGGCCACGGGTTGTCGGCGCCGCGCTCGTCGGGCGGGCGCGGCAGGATCTCGAACTGCACGAGGCTCTTGCAGCCGTGGCGCAGCGACGTCCCGACGCAGTCGGTGCCCGTGTCGCCGCCGCCGATGACGACGACGTTCTTGCCCTTGGCGTCGATGTACTTGCCGTCGGCGAAGTTGCTGTCGAGCAGCGACTTGCAGCTCTTGAGCAGGAACTCCATCGCGTAGTGGATGCCCTCGAGGCCGCGCCCCTCGACGGGGAGGTCGCGCGCCTGCGTCGCGCCGCCCGTGAGGACGATGGCGTCGAAGCCGGTCTTGAGCTTCTCCGTCGGCACGTTCTTGCCGACCCACGCGTTGGTGACGAACTCGACGCCCTCTTCGGCCAGCAGCTTGACGCGCCGATCGACGATCGACTTCTCGAGCTTCATGGGCGGGATGCCGTACATGAGCAGGCCGCCGATGCGGTCGTCGCGCTCGTAGACGGTGACGCTGTGGCCGGCTTTGTTGAGCTGCGCTGCGCAGGCGAGCCCCGCCGGGCCCGAGCCGACGATCGCGACCTTCTTGCCCGTGCGGCGCGCGGGCGGCTCGGCGACGACCCAACCAGCCTCGAAGGCCTTGTCGATGATCGCGACCTCGATGCTCTTGATCGTGACGGCCGGCTCGTTGATGCCGAGGACGCACGAGCCCTCACACGGCGCCGGGCAGACGCGCCCCGTGAACTCGGGGAAGTTGTTGGTCTTGTGAAGGCGCGCGAGCGCCTCCTTCCACTGGCCGCGGTAGACGAGGTCGTTCCACTCGGGGATGAGGTTGTTGATGGGGCACCCCGAAGCGCCGCCCGGCAACAACGTCCCCGTGTGACAGAAGGGGACGCCGCAGTCCATGCAGCGCGCGCCCTGCTGTTGCAGCGACTTCTCGGGGAGGTGCTCGTGGAACTCGTTCCAGTCGCGGACGCGCAGCTTGGGGCTGCGATCGGGCGGCAACTGCCGCTCGTACTCCATGAAACCGGTCAGCTTACCCACGGCGGCTTACTTCCCTCCAAGTCTGGCGAGATCGTGTGAGTTCAATTCGAAGGCGGCCATCTCGGCCTCTTCTTGCGAAAGGCCCGTCTCGAGCGGCATTTGATCGGGGGTCCGGCTCGCTACCACTCGCGGACGCCCCGCGCCCCCCTCACTCCGCGTGGCAAAGCCACGCTGCGTTCGCATCTTCATTTGCCACCCAAGCGAGCGAGATCGTGTGAATTCAATTCGAAGGCGGCCATCTCCGCCTCCTCTTGCGACAGGCCCGTCTCGAGCATCTTCTTCTGCGACTCGAGGACGCGCTTGTAGTCGTGGGGCATGACGCGCACGAAGAACGATTGGAAGCGGCTCCACCCGTCGAGCACCTCGCGCGCGCGCTTGCTGCCCGTGAGCTGCGCGTGCTTCGAGATCAGGGCGTGGACCTGCTTGGCCTCCTCGACGTCGTCGAGCTTGCCGAGGCCGACCATCTCCTTGTTGCAGCGGGTCGCGAACGTGCCCGCCTCATCGAGCACGTAGGCGACGCCGCCCGACATGCCGGCGGCGAAGTTGCGGCCCGTCGCGCCGAGGACGACGACGCGACCGCCCGTCATGTACTCGCAGCCGTGGTCGCCCACGCCTTCGACGACGGTGGACGCGCCGCTGTTGCGCACGGCGAAGCGCTCGCCCGCGACGCCGCGGAAGAACGCCTCGCCGCTGGTCGCGCCGTAGAGCGCGACGTTGCCGATGAGGATGTTCTCCTCGGCGGCGAACGTCGACGACGCCGGCGGGTACACGACGATGCGCCCGCCCGAGAGGCCCTTGCCGACGTAGTCGTTGGCGTCGCCGTCGAGCGTGAGCGTCATCCCCCGAGGAATGAAAGCGCCGAAGCTCTGGCCCGCGCTGCCCTCGAACTTCAGCTGGATCGTGCCGTCGGGCAGGCCGTCGGGCCCGTACTTGCGCGTGATCTCGCTGCCCGTGATCGTGCCGACGACGCGGTTGACGTTGCGGATGGGCAGCGTCGCCTCGACCTTCGTGCCGTTGTCGATCGCCGGCTTGCACAGCGGCAGGATCTTCCGCATGTCGAGGCTCGCCTCGAGCGCGTGATCCTGCGCCTCGGTCTTGAAGCGGCCGACCTCGGGGCCCGCGTCGGGCTGGTAGAGGATCTTCGAGTAGTCGAGCCCCTTCGCCTTCCAGTGCTCGACGGCGGGCTTCATCTCGAGGTGCTCGGTGTGGCCGATCATCTCGTTGACCGTGCGGAAGCCGAGCTGCGCCATGAGCTCGCGGGCCTCTTGCGCGACGAACTTCATGAAGTTGACCACGTTGTTCGGGTCGCCGTTGAACTTCTTGCGCAGCTTCGGGTCCTGCGTCGCCACGCCCACGGGGCACGTGTTGAGGTGGCAGACGCGCATGAGGATGCAGCCCACGGTCACGAGCGGCGCCGTCGAGAAGCCGTACTCCTCGGCGCCGAGCAGCGCCGCGATGATGACGTCGCGGCCGGTCTTCATCTGACCGTCGGTCTCGACGACGATGCGCGAGCGGAGGTTGTTGAGGACGAGCACCTGGTGCGTCTCGGCGAGGCCGAGCTCCCACGGGATGCCCGCGTGCTTGATGCTCGTGAGCGGCGACGCGCCCGTGCCGCCGTCGTAGCCGCTGATGAGCACGAGATCGGCGTGCGCCTTGGCGACGCCCGCGGCGATCGTGCCGACGCCAACTTCAGACACCAACTTCACGCTGATTCTCGCGCGCGGGTTGGCGTTCTTCAGATCGTGGATGAGCTGCGCCAGATCCTCGATCGAGTAGATGTCGTGGTGGGGCGGCGGCGAGATGAGGCCCACGCCCGGCGTCGAGAAGCGCACCTTGGCGATCCACGGGTAGACCTTCGAGCCCGGGAGCTGGCCGCCCTCGCCGGGCTTCGCGCCCTGCGCCATCTTGATCTGGATCTCGTCGGCGTTGACGAGGTAGTGGCTCGTGACGCCGAAGCGGCCCGAGGCGACCTGCTTGATCGCCGAGCGGCGCGAGTCGCCGTTGGCGTCGGGGATGAAGCGCGCGGGATCCTCGCCGCCCTCGCCCGTGTTCGACTTGCCGCCGATGCGGTTCATGCCGATCGCGAGCGTCTCGTGCGCCTCGCGGCTGATCGAGCCGTAGGACATCGCGCCCGTCTTGAAGCGCTTGACGATCGTCTCGACCGACTCGACCTCGTCGATCGGCACGGGCTTACGATCGCTCTTGAGGCGCATGAGGCCGCGCAGCGTCGCGAGGTTCGTCGACTGGTCGTCGATGAGCTTCGAGTACTCCTTGAACACGGAGTAGTTGCCCGTGCGGCAGGCGTACTGGAGCTTGTGGATGCTCTCGGGGTTGAAGAGGTGGTACTCGCCGTTCCTCCGGTACTGATATTGACCGCCCGGATCGAGCGTCGGCGACGGCAGCGGGCGCTCGGGGAAGGCGCGCTCGTGGCGGCGGCGCACCTCTTCGGCGATCTCGTCGATGCCGACGCCGCCGATGCGCGACGCCGTCCACTGGAAGTACTCGTCGACGAACGGCTGGTTGAGCCCGACGGCCTCGAAGACCTGCGCGCCGTGGTAGCTCTGGATCGTCGAGATGCCCATCTTCGAGCACACCTTGACGATGCCC
This sequence comes from Polyangia bacterium, assembly GCA_035549075.1. Lineage (GTDB taxonomy): Bacteria > Myxococcota_A > Polyangia > Fen-1088 > Fen-1088 > DASZFV01. The sequence continues at coordinate 60,072 of DASZRT010000146.1, forward strand.
TTGTTGACGGCCTTGACGTACTTCTGCTCGGCGCGGTCCGCGTCGCCACCGGCGAGCATGCCTTGGCGAACCATGTCGTGGAGGCTCTCGAAGGCGAGGTACGGGTTGATGGCGCTGGCACCGTAGCCAAGGAGCAAGGCAAAGTGGTGGACCTCGCGCGGCTCGCCGCTCTCGACGACGAGGCCGACGCGCGTGCGCGTGCCCTCGCGCAAGAGGTGGTGCTGCACGGCCGCGACGGCGAGCAGCGACGGGATCGGCGCGCGCGTCTGGTCGTGCCCGCGGTCCGAAATGATGATGATGTTGTGGCCGTCGGTGATGGCCTGGCTCGCGGCGCGGCGCAGCTCGGCGACGGCGGCGGCGAGGCCGCGGCCGCCCGCCTTGACGTCGTAGAGCATCGGGATCGTGATGCTCTTGAAGCCGCGCGAGGCCGCCGGATCCTTGCCGAGGTTGCGCAGCTTCTCGAGCTCCTCGTTGCGGAGCACGGGCGACGCGAGCTCGATCTGGCGCGCCGACTCGGGCGTCGGCTCGAGGAGGTTGCCCTCGGGCCCGATGGCCGTGTCGACGGCCATGATGATCTCTTCGCGGATGGCGTCGACGGGCGGGTTCGTCACCTGCGCGAACAGCTGCTTGAAATAGTTGAACAGCAGCTGCGACTTGTTCGACAGCACGGCGAGCGGCGTGTCGGTGCCCATCGAGCCCGTCGCCTCGACGCCGTCGGTGGCCATGGGCGCGACGAGGACCTTGAGGTCCTCCGTCGTGTAGCCGAACGCCTCTTGGCGGCGGCGCACGGTCTCGTGATCGGGCTCGATGACGACGGGCGGCTTCGGCAGATCGGCGAGGCCGATCATGTTGTCCTCGATCCACTTGCCGTACGGCTGCGCCGTCGCGATCTCTTTCTTGATCTCGTCGTCGCCGACGATGCGGCCCTGGCTCGTGTCGACGAGGAACATGCGGCCCGGCTGCAGCCTTCCCTTCTCGACGATGTCGGCCGCCGGGATGTCGAGCACGCCGACCTCCGACGCCATGACGACGAGGCCGTCCTTCGTGACGTAGTAGCGGTTGGGGCGCAGGCCGTTGCGGTCGAGCGTCGCGCCGATGCGGACGCCGTCGGTGAACGCCACGGCCGCGGGGCCGTCCCACGGCTCCATGAGGCAGCCGTGGAACTCGTAGAAGTCCTTGCGCTCCTGCGACATCGACTCGTGGTTCGACCACGGCTCGGGGATCATCATCATCATCGCGTGCGGCAGCGACCGCCCCGCGAGGACGAGGAGCTCGAGCACGTTGTCGAACATGCCCGAGTCGCTGCCCTCGGTGTCGACGACGGGCAGGCACTTCTTGAGGTCGTCACCGAACACCTTCGACGCGAACATGCTCTCGCGCGCGTGCATCCAGTTGACGTTGCCGCGCAGCGTGTTGATCTCGCCGTTGTGCGCGATCATTCGGTAGGGGTGCGCGCGGTTCCAGCTCGGGAACGTGTTGGTCGAGAAGCGCGAGTGCACGAGCGCGAGCGCCGACTCGACCTCGTCGTCTTGAAGGTCGAGGTAGAACCGCGCGAGCTGGTCGCAGTTCAGCATGCCCTTGTACGTGACCGTGCGCGCCGACAGGCTCGGCACGTAGAACATCGCGCGCTCGGCGAGCTCGGACCGTCGCACCTCGTGGCGCGCGCGGCGGCGGATGACGTACAGCTTACGCTCGAAGGCGTCGTCGGTCTCGACCGACGGCCCGCGGCCGATGAAGACCTGGCGGATGATCGGCTGCGACTTCACGGCCGTCGGACCGAGCGACGAGTTGTCCGTCGGGACGTCGCGCCAGCCGAGGAGCACCTGACCCTCTTCGCGGATCGTCCGCTCGAAGATCTTCACGCAGCCGTCGAGCGAATCGGCCCCCGTCGGCAGGAACACCATGCCGACGCCGTACTGGCCGGGCGGGGGCAGGTTGATGCCCAGGCTCTGCGTCTTGCTGGCGAAGAACTTGTGCGGGATCTGAATCAGAATGCCGGCGCCGTCGCCCGTGTTGACCTCGCACCCGCACGCGCCGCGGTGCTGGAGGTTCAACAGGACCTGGATCGCATTCTTGACGATCTTCGCGGACTTGCGCCCCCGCATGTCGACGACGAAGCCGACGCCACAGGCGTCATGTTCGTGCGCGGGGTCATACAGACCCTGGGGACCCGGACCGTCGATCGTGCTCATCTTCATTGACCTCGCCTGGGGAGAAGCCGCGCAAGTGGCGGATTTTCCAGTAATGCAAGCAAACGGCTCACTGTAGCACAAGGTAGGCGGCCGGCGTGTGGAGAAACCGGCCCACCGATACGGTCGGGGCCCCATTTCTGGGTGGCAGGATGGCCCCCGATGACGTCCTGGAACCGACCGGTCGCGATCGCGGCCCTCTCGACGGTGGCGCTGGCCGCCTGCTTCGCTCCCGCGCCCAAGCGACCGCGCGCGGCCGGCGCGGCGCCCGTGCTGATCACGATCGTCGTCGATCAGATGGCGGCCTGGATGGCCGACGAGCGCTGGCCGGCGCTGCCGGCCGACGGCGGCTTCGCTCGTTTACGCCGCGAGGGTCTGACCGTACGGCAGCTCCGGTATGAGCACGCGGCCACCGACACGGCGCCGGGCCATGCGGCGCTGTACACGGGCGCCGACCCGCGCGACAGCGGCATCTACGCCAACGAGACGCTGGGCGAGGACGGCAAGCGGCGCTCGATTTTGTTCGACGACGACACGAACCTCGTCGACGTCCACGGCAAGGCGCTCGATCGCCCGGGCGCCTCGCTCGCGCACCTGCACGTCGACACGCTGGCCGACGCGCTCGTCGCGGCCGCGCCCGACGCGCGCGTGTACAGCTTCTCGCTCAAGGATCGCGGCGCGCTGTTCGCGGCGGGCCGCCACCCGACGGCGGCCCTCTGGCTCGATGTCCCGACCGATTCGTTCGTGACGTCGTCCGAGTACCCGGCGCCGCCCGCGTGGACCGCGGAGATCGCCGACGGCGCCGCGCTCAAGAAGGAGCGCGCCGAGGGCTGGGACCTCGACGGCGTCGATCGCGGATGGGTCGAAGCGCACGCCGAGACGAAGGACGATCAGGCCGGCGAAGGCGATCTCGGGGGCCTCGGCCGCACGTTCCCGCACGCCATCGGGTCGGCCAAGGCGATGCGCGCGACGCCCGCGGGCGACCGCGTGCTGCTGGCGCTCACGCGAGACACGATCGCGCGCGTCGGCGCCGAGCGCGCTCACGGCGAGCGCGTGCCGACGCTCATCGCCGTGTCGCTGTCGTCCAACGACTACGTCTCGCACGTCTTCGGACCGCACTCGTGGGAGTCGTGGGACGAGCTGCTCGAGCTCGACCGCGAGCTGGGCGCGCTGCTCAACGTCGCCGACAACGATCTCGGCCACGACGGGTACGCCGTCATGCTCACGAGCGATCACGGCAGCGGCGGCATGCCCGAGGTCGCGCCCGAGCGCGCCCATGTGCACTGTTCGAAGGTCACGGGCGGAGAGCCGTACGCGCGCAGCTGCCACGCGCGCCGCCGCATCATGCCCGAGGCCGTCGTCGCCGCGATGGAGGCCGCGGCGCAACACGCGCTGGGCGCAGGCCCGTGGATCGCCGGGTTCGCCGTGCCGTACGCCTATCTGACGGCGAAGGCGAAGGCGCTCCCGGCGGCGCGCCGCGCGCAGCTCGTCACGGCGACGACGAACGCCCTCGCGCCGCTCGGCGTGCACGAGATCGTCGACGCGCGCGCGGCGACGGCGCCGTGCGCGTCGTTCTCGGCGTCGGAGGTGCCGGCGCTCGAGACGCTCGTCTGTCACACGATCGATCCGAAGGCCGCGCCCGATCTCTATTTGGTGGTGAACGCCGACGCGTTCTTCGACCCCGACGTCGTGCGGGGCTTCGGCGCGAGCCACGGCTCGCCCTATCTGTTCGACAGAGCCGTTCCCTTGATCGTGCGCGCGCCGGGCCGCGTGCCCGCGGGCGCGACGCACGACGCACCCGTCGCGCCGTCGGCCTTCACGCGCACGGCGGCCGCGTTGCTCGGCGTGGCGCCGCCGCTGATGGCGGCCGAGGGCGAGAACCTGGCTCGGTAACTTCCTACGTACGCAGCTCGCGTCGGACGGCGTCGCGGACCGCGACGTACTCGTTCGGCAGCAGGATCGGCGCGTTCGCGTACTTGGGCTCGGGCACGGCCGCGAGCTTCTTCTCGTGGTACTGGACCTTGAAGTCGGTGAACTTGAGGCCGTTCGCCGTGCTGACGACGACGACGCGATCCTGCTTGGCGATCTGACCGCGCGCCGCGAGCTTCTCGAGCGCGGCGAGCGCGACGCCCGTGTGCGGGCAGTTGAAGAGGCCCGTGCGATCGGCGCGCGCCGACGCGTCGGCCAGCTCGGCCTCCGACGCCTGCTCGACGACGCCGTCGAACTTCTCGAGCGTCTTGATGGCCTTGCGGATGCTCACGGGGTTGCCGATCTGGATCGCCGACGCGAGCGTCGCCTTGGCCGTGACCGACTTGAACTTGTCCCAACCCGCTTTGTAGGCGAGGTAGAGCGGGTTCGCCGCTTCGGCCTGCGCGACGCAGATGCGCGGCAGCTTGTTGATGAGGCCGAGCTCTTTCATCATCGAAAAGCCCGCGCCGAGCGCGCTCACGTTGCCGAGGTTGCCGCCCGGGATGACGACCCAGTCCGGGACCTCCCAGTCGAACTGCTGCACCATCTCGATGGCGACGGTCTTCTGCCCCTCGACGCGCAGGCTGTTCATGCTGTTGGCGAGGTAGACGCCTTCCTCTTCGGCGAGGCGCTTCACCATCTCCATGCAGTTGTCGAAGTCGCCGTCGATCGCCAGCACGGTCGCGCCGTTCGCGAGCGGCTGCACGAGCTGCGCCGTCGAGACCTTGCCGCGCGGCAGGATCACCATGGCGTGGATGCCCGCGGCGGCGGCGTAGGCGGCCAGCGCCGCTGATGTGTCGCCCGTCGACGCGCACGCGACGGCGCGGACGTTCTTGCCCTCGGACATCATCTGCTTGACGGTCGACACGAGCACCGTCATGCCGAGGTCCTTGAACGAGCCCGTGTGCGAGACGCCGCACTGCTTGATCCAAAGCTCGTTGAGGCCGAGCTGCTTGCCGTAGCGATCGGCCCAAAGGAGGTTGGTGCCGCCCTCGAGCATCGAGACGACGTTCTCGTCCTGCACGTGCGGCTGCACCCACTCCTTCTTGCCCCACACGCCCGAGCCGTACGGCCACTGCGTGCGCAGGTAGCGCTCGTCGAAGAGCTTGATCCACGCGGCGGCGCTGCGCTTCTTCAGCGCCTCGATGTCGTGGACGACCTCGAGCAGGTCGCCGCACTTGGGGCACTTGTAGATGATCTCGTCGAGGGCGTATTCGCCGTGGCAGCCGGCGATGCAGCGAAAAACTGAGCGGGACATGGCGCCTCAATGTACCGCCCCTGCCCGCCGAGGACCACCCGTGTTAAATCTCCGCTGCCGCGATGTCCCCCCGCAAGGTCATGAAGAAGAAGACGCCACGCGCCGCCGCGGCGATCGAGGTTCACAAGTTCGGCGGCGCGTCGCTCGCCGACGCGGCGTCTTACCGCCACGCCGTCGAGATCATCCGCGGGCGCGGCGCGCGCTGCGCCGTCGTCGTGTCGGCGCCCGCGGGCGTCACCGACGTGTTGCTGGGGCTCGCGCGGCGCGCCGCCGCCGGTGAGGCCGACGAGGCCGGCCTCGCGCGCGACACCGAGGCGTTGCGCACGCGTTACCGCGACATCGCGCGCGCCGCCGTCGGCAGCGACAAAGCGGCGGCGGGCGTCGTCGGCGAGATCGACGCCTCGCTCGACGAGCTCGCGCGCCTGCTCGGCAGCTTGCGCGTCCTCAAGGAGCTCACGGCGCGCACGAGCGACTTCATCGCGGCGCGCGGCGAGCGCCTCTCGGCGCAGATCTTCGCGGCGACCTTCGCCGCCATGGGCGGACGCGCCAAGTACGTCGACGCGCTCGAGGTCGTGTTCACCGACGGGCCGTTCGGCGGCGCGTCGCCCAACCTCGATCTCACCGACGCGGCCGCGCGCCGCGTGCTCGCGCCGCTCGCGGCCTCGGGCGTCGTCCCCGTCGTGCCCGGCTTCATCGGCGTCGCGACGCTCGACGACGCGCCGGCCGGCCAATCCAATGCTGGCGGCGCGAAGCCGACGTCGGTCGCGACGCTGGGCCGCGGCGGCTCGGATCTCACGGCGACGCTGCTCGGCCGCGCGCTCGGCGCCGCCAGCGTGTCGTTGTGGAAGGACGTGCCGGGCCTGCTCACGGCCGATCCGCGCGTCGTGCCCGACGCGCGCGTCATCCCGCAGCTGCACGCGCGCGAGGCGGCCGAGCTCGCCTACTACGGCGCGAAGGTGCTGCACCCGCGCGCGCTCATCCCGCTTTCGGGCCTGCCGCAGGCGCGTGCGATCCCCGTCTATGTGAAGCCGTTCGCCGAGCCGAAGGCGCCGGGGACCGAGATCTCGGCGCGACGCACGCTCGACAAATACCCGGTCAAGGCGCTCTCGGCCGCGGGCGGGCAGGCGCTGCTCACGGTCACGGGCAACGGCATGCTGGGCGTGCCCGGCATCGCCGCGCGCACGTTCGAGGCGCTCTACAAGCAGGGCACGAGCGTGTCGCTCATCTCGCAGTCGTCGTCGGAGCAGTCGATCTGCTTCTCGGTGCCCGAGGCCGCCGCCGTGCGCGCGCGCGATCGACTCGCCGAGGAGTTCCGCGACGAGATCGCGCGCCAGGAGATCGACGGCGTCGAGCTGCAGTCGGGCCTCGCGACGCTCGCCGTCGTCGGCATCGGCATGGCGGGCCACCCCGGCATCGCGGCGCGCCTCTTCGGCGCGCTGTCGTCGGCGGGCATCAACATCGTCGCGATCGCGCAGGGCTCGTCGGAGCTCAACATCTCGTTCGTCGTCACGGCGAAAGAGTCGGCGGCCGCGCAGCGCGCGATCCACAAGGCGTTCCAGCTGGCGAAGATCGGCGGCGGCGCCGCGAGCGCGCCCGACCACACCGACGCCGTGCTGCTCGGCTTCGGGCAGATCGGCCGCACGCTCGCCGAGATCCTCACGAAGGCGGCCGGCAAGAACGGCGCGAGCCACGGCAGCGGAACCAAGAAGAGCGGCCACCGCAACGGCGCGGGCGCGGTCCGCCTCGTGGGCGCGATCGATCGCACTGGCTTCGTCTTCGAGCCGGGCGGCCTCGCGCCCAAGACGCTCTCGCAGCTGGCCTCGGGCAAGAAGGCGGGCCGCGCGCTGGCCGAGCTGCCGGGCGGTCGCGCCGCGCGCCCCGACGAAGCGGTCGCGATGCTCGCGCAGCACGCGCTCGTCGATCCGATCCTCATCGACGTCACGGCCGACGACACGACGCCGCTCGTGAAGCAGGCGCTTACGGCGGGCATGGACGTCGTGCTCGCCAACAAGCGGCCGCTCTCGGCGTCGCGCGCCGACACCGAGGCGCTCATGGCGCTGGCCGAGCGCGAGGGCCGCCGGGTGTTCTACGAGGCGACCGTCGGCGCGGGCCTGCCGATCTTCGATACGTACCGCAAGCTGGTCGAGTCGGGCGATCGCGTCCTCAAGATCGAGGGCTGCCTCTCGGGCACGCTGGGCTTCTTGCTGACCGAGGTCGGTCGCGGCCGCCCGTTCTCGCAAGGCCTCGCCAAGGCGATGGAGCTCGGCTACACCGAGCCCGATCCGCGCGACGATCTCTCGGGTGCCGACGTCGGCCGCAAGGCGCTCATCCTCGGCCGCCTGCTCGGCTTCACGGGCGAGCCGACCGACGTCGCCGTCGAGTCGCTCGTGCCCGAGTCGCTGCGGTCGTTGTCGCGCGCCGACTTCCTCGTGCGCGTGCAGACGCTCGACGCCGACTGGGCCAAGCGCGCCGCCGCCGCCAAGGCGAAGGGCGCGACGTTGCGCTACGTCGCCAGCGTCACCAAGACCAAGATCGCCGTCGGCCTGCAGGTCGTCACGCCCGCGAGCCCGTTCTTCGGCCTCAAGGGCACCGACAACCAGGTCGCCTTCACGACGACGCGCTACAAGACCAACCCACTCGTCATCACCGGCCCCGGCGCCGGCCCCGCCGTCACCGCCGCCGGCGTGCTGAACGACATCCTCGGCCTCGTCGCCAGCGCCTCGTCGCGCTGAGCTGACCTGTAGAAAAAGAAAGAGCGGGTTGCCGACTGGCAACCCGCTCTCTTAGGCGTTTGTCTATGTTGAGGTGAGCTTAGAAGTACGCGAGCGCAGCGACCGTGCCCGTGACCTGGCTCTTGTCCTTGCCGCCGTCGAAGGCGTGCTGGTCAGAGCCGTCGAAACGGAGCTCCGGACGAACCTCGTAGTGACCCGAGAACGGGAAGGCCATGCCGATCGTGCCCTCGTAGAACTTCGACGTGGCGCCCATCGCCTTCTGCTGCGCGTACTCGAGACGGGCCGTGACGTTTGCCGCGTCGCTGAGGGCGTAGTGACCCATGACGGCCACGCCGAGGAACGGATCGATGCCGGCGTTCTTGTCCTCGAGGTAGTCGAAGTTCAGGTTGAGGCCGAGCGGGCCCGCGGCGTACGTCCCAACGAGGTCGAAGAGGAAGCGCGTGCTGCCCGAGCCCTCGTCACCCACGTAGATCGTCGGGAGGATGCCCACGCCCATCGGGAGCGTGATCGAGGCGTTCAAGCCGAACGTCTTGTCCTTGTTGACGTCGGTGTCGAGGCCCTGTCCGTTCCAGCCGTTCACGACGCTGCCCTGAAGCGAGAGCATGTCGTTGACCTTGTAGCCGATGCGCAGACCCTCGTGAACGAGCGGGATATTGAAGAAGAGAAACGAACGCGAGTAGAGCCAGTTCTTGTTGGCCTGGATGACCTCGGCGCCGGCCGTCGTGTCGAACTTACCGAAGTCGATCGTGAGGTTCGTGATGGGCGTGAGGCTCGCGAACGCCTGCTCGACTAGAAACGCCGAGGCCGCCGTGGGGCCCATGGCCATCGCGCCCGGCGGGACCGCGGCGTTGATGATGGAGCCCGTGGCGCCGTAACCCATGTCGATGCGCAGAGCGGCCTTGTCGGCGGAGACGCCGAGACCCACGCGCGCGTAGTTCAACGTGAACGTGTTCGAGTTCGTGTCGAAGTTACGGAGCGCAGGCGGCGTGTTCGCCGTCGAGCCCGTGAAGTTGTACTGGTAGTAGGAGTCGACGAGGCCGTCGACGGTCACGACGTCGTACCACTTCGGTGCCGGAGGCGCAGCGGGCGCCGCGGCCGGAGCAGCCGCCGGCGCCGGCGCCGGCGCAGCGGCCGGAGGCGCCTCGGGCGGAGCAGCCGGCGGAGCGCCAGCGGGCGCCTCCTGAGCGAACGCGCTGAGCGGCGAAAGGACGGCAGCGAGAGCGATGGCTGAAGAACGAAGTCGCATCAAAAAACCCCCTGAATTGGTTTTGGGCCCGCGAACGTCAGGCCCCTTTCTGTCCGGATGATGTGCGCAACTAACCACCCGAGGACCACCATGTAAAGCATCTTGAAAGTGACCCGCAACTTTTTGCCGGCCGGAAACCCTCGAGAAATGCGTTGGAAATATCCGGACGCCCAGGCTCGAAAGGTTAATAACCCCGTCGAGACGCCTACTTGAGCTTCAGGTATTCCTCTGGGACGTCCGCAAATCCCCACTGTCTTAGTTGGCGAGCCCACGATCCCAGGGTGTCGCGAGAAACGCGAACGGCGTCCATTGGGACGATCTCGGGGACCTCTTTTTTATAAAAGAGCTTGTCGACAATCTTCGTGATGCCGACGTTGCCCCACAGATAGGGCTGCTGCGCCAGCAGCACGGGCGCGAGCCCCTTCTCGACGTAAGGAAGCTCAGGCGGGAGCGCGTCGACGGCGACGATCTTCACCTTCTCGGGATCGAGCTCGCCGAGGAGGGTCTTCGTGAACAGGGCCCAGCCGCCGACCATGGCCCAGCCGCGCAGGTCGCGGTGCTGCGCGCTCACGCGGATGACCTCGGCGGCCGCGTCCTCGGGGCGCTCGACGTGATAGTAGGTGCCGACGATCTCGAGGCCGGGGTGGCGCGCCGCCTCCTCGCGCACGCCCTCGACGCGCTGGCGCAGGTTGAGCGCGCTCTCGTTGCCGGCGAGGATCGCGACCTTGCCGTGGCCGCCCAGCAGCTTCGACAGCTGCAGCATGACGTCGCGGCCGAGGCGGCGATCGTCGACGCCGTAGTAAGCGAAGCGCCGCGACTTGGGCGCGTCGCTGTCGAAGGTCATGACGGGCACGCCGGCCTCGACGGCGGCGTCGATCGCCGGCGTCACCCGGTCGGCGTCGGAGCAGGAGATGAGGATCGCGCTCGCGCCTTCCTTCACGGCCTGCGCGACGCGCTGGGCTTGCAGCGCGCCGTCTTCCTGAGGCGGCGTGAGCCACACGACCTCGACGGGCACGCCGATCTTGCCGGCGAGATCCTTGGCGGCGGCCTCGGCGCCCGTGCGCGCCGACAGGAAGATTGGGTTCGTCGAGCTCTTGCCGATCATGGCGACGCGGATCGGCTTGCCCGTGGGCGCCGGCGCCGGCGTGGGAGCCGCGGCCGACGGAGCTTCGTCGTGGTTCGACTTGCAAGCGCCCGCGAGCGCCAGGATCGAGATCAGGACCGCGCGGCGCGCGAAGCGACCGCGGCCCGAGGTCACGCCGGCGCTCCGGCGACGATCTTCTGGGTGACCTGTCCGAGCCCGTCGACGCCGTACTCGACGACGTCGCCCGCGCGCAAGAAGACGGGCGGCTTGTGTCCCGTGCCGACGCCGGCGGGCGTGCCCGTGCTGACGACGTCGCCCGGCAGCAGCGTCATGAAGCGCGACAGATAGCTGAGCACCGTCGGCACGTCGAAGATGAGATCGGCCGTCGTCGAGTCCTGCTTCATCGCGCCGTTCACCTTGAGCCACAGGTGCGCGCGCGCGAAGTCGGGGAACTCGTCGGGCGTGACGAGGTACGGGCCGAACGACGCGAAGCCGTCGGCGCTCTTGCCCTTCGTCCACTGACCGCCGCGCTCGGTCTGGTACTCGCGCTCGGAGTAGTCGTTGTGGACGGCGAAGCCGGCGATGTGCGAGAGCGCGTCGGCGGCCGGGACGTAGCTCGCGCGCTTGCCGATGACGAACGCCAGCTCGACCTCCCAGTCGGTCTTGACGCTCCCGCGCGGCAGCACGAGGTCGTCGGACGCGCCCGCCCACGCGCTCGACGCCTTCATGAAGACGACGGGCTCGGCGGGGATCGCGGCGCCGGTCTCTTGCGCGTGGCCGCGGTAGTTGAGGCCGATGCAGACGATCTTGCTGGGGCGCGCGACGGCGGGGCCGAGGCGCGCCCCCGACGGCACGCGCGGCGCGAGCGCGCGATCGCCCGCGTTGGCCTGCACCCACGCCGCCAGGCGCGAAAGGCCGTCGGTCTCGAAGAAGCGTTCGGACCAGTCTTCGCCGAAGCCCGACGCGTCGACCAGATCACCCGAGCCGGGCGCGACGACGCCGGGCCGCTCGGCCCCCGCGGGCCCGAAACGAAAGAGCTTCATTGCGGCTGGCCTTTCATTGAGGCTGCTCCTCGATGAGCACGAGCAGGTCGCCCGCTTCGACGCTCTCGCCCGCGCCTGAAACAATCTCGCGCACGACGCCGGTCACCGGCGCCTTGATGACGGTCTCGAGCTTCATCGCCTCGGTGACGAGCAGCTTCTGGCCGGCCTTGACGTGCTCGCCGACCTTCGTCACGAGATCGATCACGCGGCCGGGCATGGGCGCGCCGACCTCGCCGGGCTTGGGCGGGTTCGTCGCGGCCTTGCGGCGCTTGGGCGCCGACGTCTTCGCGGCGTCGTCGAACACGCGCATCGACCGCGGCTGGCCGTTGAGCTCGAACGTCAGCACGCGCGCGCCGTCGGCCTCGAGATCGCCGATCGACAGCAGCTTCACGATGAGCGTCTTGCCCGGCTCGATGTCGATCCACGCCTCTTCGCCGACGCGCAGGCCGTAGAAGAACGTCGGCGTCGGCAGCACCGACGTGTCGCCGTGGAGCGCGCGGTGCTCCATGTACTCGCGCATGACCTTGGGGTACAGCGCGTACGAGACGACGTCGCGCCGCGCGACCTCGGTGCCGGCGAGCGCCTCCATCTCTTTCTTGGCGCCGGCCCAGTCGTAGGGCGGCATCGAAGCGCCGGGGCGTCCTTCGATCTTCTTCGCGCCTTTGAGCACGTGTGTGCGCAGGGGCTCGGGGAAGCCGCCCGGCGGCTGGCCGAGCGAGCCGCGCATGAAGTCGATCACCGACTCGGGGAACGTGAGCTCGGCGGCGCGCGCCGTCACGGCGGCCGAATCCAGGTTCTGCTTCACCATCCAGATCGCCATGTCGCCCACGACCTTGCTCGACGGCGTGACCTTGGGGATGTCGCCGAACAGCTGGTTGACCTGCGCGTAGGCCTTCTTCACGGCCTCCCAACCCTCGGCGCCGCCGCTGCCGCCGATGCCGAGCGCCTCGGCCTGCGCCTTGAGGTTCGAGTACTGGCCGCCCGGGATCTCGTGCTCGTAGACGTCGGCGGCCGGCGCGTTGAGGCCCGCCTCGAACGGCAGGTAGTAGCGGCGCACGGGCTCCCAGTAGACGGAGAGCTGCTCCATGGCCGCGGGATCGATCTGCGGGTCGCGCGGCGTGCCGGCCAATCCAAATGTTAGAGACGACAACGACGGCTGCGACGTCATGCCCGACATGCTGCCGACGGCGCCGTCGATGACGTCGATGCCGGCGTCGATCGCCGCGAAGTACGACGCGATCGAGTTGCCCGACGTGTCGTGCATGTGCAGGTGCAGCGGCACGTCGACGGCCTCCTTGAGCGCCCTGACGAGCATCGTCGCCGCGCGCGGCTTCAAGAGGCCCGCCATGTCCTTGATGCACAGCAGGTGCGTGCCGCGGCGGACGACCTCCTTGGCCATGTTCACGTAGTACTTGAGGTCGTACTTCGTGCGGCGCGGGTCGGAGACGTCGCCGGTGTAGCAGATCGACGTCTCGACGATGCGGCCGGTCTTCTGCGCGGCCTCGATCGCGACCGTCATGTTGTCGACGTCGTTGAGGGCGTCGAAGATGCGGAACACGTCCATGCCCGCGGCCGCCGCCTCTTCGATGAAGGCGACGACGACGTCGTCGGAGTAGTTCGTGTAGCCGACGGCGTTGGCGCCGCGCACGAGCATCTGGAACATGACGTTCGGGACGAGCTTGCGCAGCTCTTCGAGCCGGACCCACGGATCCTCGGACAGGAAGCGGTACGCGACGTCGAAGGTGGCGCCGCCCCACATCTCGAGCGAGAAGAAATTCGACGCGAGGTGCGACGTCGCCTTGGCGACGCGCGCGAGGTCGAACGAGCGCACGCGCGTCGCGAGCAGCGACTGGTGCGCGTCGCGCCACGTGGTGTCGGTGAGGCGCACGCGCCGGTCCTCACGCAGCCACTTCACGATCCCATCGGGCCCTCGGGCGTTGAGGATGTCCTTCGTGCCCGGCGTGGGCGCCACCTTACCCGCCGACGGCAATGTCGGAAGCATCGGCTCGGCCGTGAGCACGGCTTGCGCGGGCTTCGGCTTGCCGCGCACCGTGGGGTGCCCGTTGACGATCGTCGAGGCCACGTAGCGCAGGATGCGCGTCGCGCGATCACGGCGCGCCGTGAACTGCACGAGCGCGGGTGTCTCGTCGATGAACGTCGTGTGCGCCTTGCCCTCGACGAACGTCGGGTGCGTCAGCACGTTCTCGAGGAACGCGAGGTTGGTCTTGACGCCTCTGATCCGAAACTCGCGCAGCGCCCGGATGGCCTTGCGGCGCGCGTAGTCCCACTCGAGACCGCTGGCCGTCACCTTGGCGAGCAGCGAGTCGTAGTACGGCGACACGCGCGCGCCCACGTAGCCCGAGCCGTCGTCGAGGCGGATGCCGAGGCCCACGGCGGGACGGTAGACCTGGATCTTGCCCGTGTCGGGCAGGAAGTCGTTCTTGGGATCCTCGGCGGTGATGCGCACCTGGATCGCGACGCCGCGCTGCTGGATCGCCGCCTGGTTCGGGATGTCGATCTCGGGATCGGCGAGGTCGTAGCCCTGCGCGACGCGGATCTGCGCCTGGACGATGTCCCGGCCCGTGATCACCTCGGTGACCGTGTGCTCGACCTGGATGCGCGGGTTGACCTCGATGAAGTAGTGGCTGCCGTCTTCACCGACGAGGAACTCGACGGTGCCGGCGTTCGTGTAGTTGACCTGGCGCGCGACCTTGAGCGCGTCGTTGCAGATGCGCTCGCGCAGCGCCGGCGGCAGCGACCACGCGGGCGCGTACTCGACGACCTTCTGGTGGCGGCGCTGCACCGAGCAGTCGCGCTCGAACAAGTGGACGAGGTTGCCGTGGCCGTCGCCGAGGATCTGCACCTCGATGTGCTTCGGGCGCACGACGAGCTTCTCGATGAAGAGGGTGTCGTCGCCGAACGCCTTGCGGGCCTCGGAGCCGGCGCGCTCGAGCGCCTCTTGCAGCTCGCCGGGCGCGCGCACGACGCGCATGCCGCGGCCGCCGCCGCCCGCCGCGGCCTTGACGATCACGGGGTAACCCGCCTTGTCGGCGAACGCGCGCGCCGCCTCGAGCGTCTTGACGGGCTCGGGCGTTCCCGGCACGACGGGCACGCCGGCCGCCTGCGCGACCTTGCGCGCCGCGACCTTGTCGCCCAGCGCCTCGATCGCTTCGGGCGTCGGGCCGATGAAGGCGATGCCGGCGTCGCGGCACTTCCGCGCGAAAGAGGCCCGCTCGGACAGGAGGCCGTAACCCGGGTGAATCGCGTCGATCTCGTGGCGCTTCGCCAGCTCGACGATCTCGTCCTCGGCCAGGTACGCCGCGACCGGCTCGAGGCCCTTGCCGACGAGGTACGCCTCGTCCGCCTTGTAGCGGTGAAGGTGGACGCGATCTTCCTCGGAGAAGATCGCGACGGTGCGAAAGCCGAGCTCGGTCGCCGCGCGAAAGACGCGCACGGCGATCTCGCCGCGGTTCGCGCACATCACGCGCTTGAACGGAAGGATCGCCATCTTGAGCCCGGCAGAAGTACCATCCTTCCGGGCGACGTGGGAAGAGAACACCAGCCTGACGACGCTCCACCGAAACTGACCGCCGACGCCCCCTCGAACGGCGGTCGCGCGACCCTGTGGCTCGGCGTCGCGCTGGTCGCGCTCGCGACGGTGGCGCGGCTCGCGTGGGTCCTCGCGGTCCCGACGGTGCCGACGAGCGACTTCGCGATGTACCGCGAGTCCGCGAACCATCTGAGCGAGCTCGGTTGGCTCGACCACGGCTTCATCTACATGCCGGGGTACGTGCTCTTGCTCGCGGCGGTGCAAAGCGCGGGCGGCGATCTGCTCGCGCAGAAGCTCATCGGCGTCGCGTGCGGCGGCGTGGGCGCCGCGGGGATCTTCTGGCTCGCGCTCGGGCTGTTCCAAGGGAACGAGGGCCGCAGGGTCGCGGTCATCTCGACGCTGATCTATGCGCTGTGGCCCGCGGGCGTCGCGATGTCGAGCGTCGTCGGCACGGACATGCCGGCGGCCAGCTTCGTCGTGGCGGCGCTGGGCGCGCTCGCGGCGCTGGGTCCGCGACGCCCGCGCGCGGCGGCCGTCGCCTTCGGCGCGCTCATGGGCGTCGCGGCTTGGATGCGCGCCGTCGCGCTGCCGCTGTCGGCGCTGTCGATCGGGTACTGGCTGGCGCGCGGGTACTGGCTCGAGCGGCGCGCGTCTTGGCGTGCCGCGCTCGCGCGCACGGCGATCGGCGTCGCGACGACGCTGCTCGTGCTCGCGCCGTGGGGCGTCTTTCACGTGCGGCGCACGGGCCACCTCTACTTCACCGACGATCACGGCGGCATCACGGCGATCGTGGGCTCGTTCCCCAACTCGGAAGGAACGTACGCGCGGTCGCTCAACAAGATGTTCCTCGAGCTCACGGGGCGGTCGGTGCTCGCCGAACCGCACCACGAGACCGACAAGCTCGCGCTCGATCTCGCGCGCGACTGGACGACGTTCGAGCCGGCGTACTCGCTCGGCCTCGCGACCAAACGACTCGAGCGCTTCTTCGATTCGGAGCGCTACCTCCTTTATTGGCCGATCTTCCGGCCCGGCGTTCTCGTGGGCCGCGAGGGCGCGTGGTTCGCGGCGCGCGAGAGCTCGATCGGCGGCGCCGTCGACGTGTTCGGCGCGCTCGTCGCGGCGCTCGCGGCCGCGGGCGTCGCGATCGCGCTCGTGCGGCGGCGCTGGCTCGCGCTCACGCTGGTTCCGCACGCGCTCGCGCTCACGGCGACCTACACGCTGTTCTTCGCCGAGCCGCGCTACCGCCTGCCCGTCGAGATGCTCGCGTTTCCGTTCGCGGCCTACGCGCTCGTCGAGCTGGCGGCGTTCTTCGTCGCGATCGCGCGCCGCGCGAAGGCCGAGCTCCGCGCGCGTGGCCCCGCGATCGCGATCGCGGCCGCCGTCGTGCTCGTGGGCGATCTCGCGTGGGGCGCCGTCGACGGTGTGGGCGAAGCGCTGCGCGAGCGCCACCGCTGGGCCGCGACGGTCTGGCGCGCCGACGGCGCGGGCCGGCTCGCGAAGTGGAAGCCGGTCGACACGCGCGCTGCGCGCTCACCGGTCCTCGGCCTCGCGGACGGCGTTCGCATCTCGACGGACGGCGCGGGAGCGACCGCCGTCGCCGTCTACGTGGATCTCGGCGCGGCGCCGCTCGCGCCCGGCTCGTACGTGATCGAGCTCGAGGGCACGACGACGGCGCCCGTGACGCTGCGGCTCGCATCGCCCGAGGGAGCTCAGCTCGTGGGCGGCGCGCTCGTGCCCGCGACGCCCTTCACGTTGCGCGCGACGTTCGCGCACGCGGGCGGCCCGCTCGGCGCGACGGCGACGCTCACGAGCGCCGCGCCCGCGGCCGTGACGGTGAACGCGATGCGCATCGATCGTTTGACCGGATCGTGACGTGGCTCGTTCGGCTCAGACGCCGAACGCGGTCAGGAAGCGCGCGCGGTCTTCGGCGTCGGCGATCGCCGGCGGGTAAGGCGGGCGCGTCGCGCCGGCGGAGATGCAGATGAACGTCTGCTCGAGCGGGTTGTGGTCGTGCACGCGGCTCACGCGCGGGGCGCGGCCGAACGACAGCATGGCGCTCACGAGCTGCGCGAGCGCGTGCAGCGGCAAATAGAGCGGACCGAGCCAATCGTGTTGGCGCGCGTGCGCGAGCTCGTGCGCGAGCGTGAGGCGCGCAAGTTCGCCGTCGCCGTCGAGCAAGCCCGGGCGCGCGAGGATGACGTGGCCGAGCGTGACGGCGCCGACCCAGTCGAGCCCGAGCCCGCGCCGAATGACGTAGACCCAGGCGCGCGCCGCGGGACCGCCCACGCGCCGACGATCGCGCCCCACGAGCGCGCCCGCGGCGTGCCCCAACAGATTCGTCGGGGCCGTCCACAGCGCGCGCACGAGCCGCGCGACCGGCGCTTTCGCGCGCGGGCGCGGCCACCGGATCCGATCGCCGAGCACGCGGCGATCTTAGTTCATGCCAGGATCGACGAGACGATGTTCTTGCCGGCGCCGAAGCTCGCGCCCGTGTAGCCGAACATCTTCTGCAGGATCGTGAAGTGCACGTCCGACAGCTGGATCGTCGAGCCCGAGACGAACGTGTCCTTCTTGAGCAGACCCGCGCCGCCGCTGCCGAACATGATGACGCTGTTGTCGAGGATCGTGCCGGCGCCGTCGGTCGCGCCGTCGAGCAGGCCCGCGAACTGCGCCACCTTCGTCGAGTTCCACCAAATCACGCCCCTCTAGGCCGAACGGCTGAGCCGAAAACGACGGGGCACCGTCGCGAATCGCTCATCGCCATTTGCCCTGCGCCGACCGGAGGAGAGAGAGGGATTCGAACCCTCGGTACCTTGCGGTACACATGATTTCCAATCATGCCCCTTCGGCCACTCGGGCATCTCTCCAGGTATTTCCGGGAACCCCCAGAGGGGTTCCCGGACCCTCCGGCGCTCGCTCCGGTGGGCAGAGCCCACCTTCGCTCGGGTCGGGAGGGGTCCTACTTCTTCTGCCCACCCCGGCGCAGGCGAGCTTTGCTCGCCGGAGCCGGCGTGGAGGGTTCGGGAACCGGTCTGCCGGTTCCCGAGATACCTGAGGAGAGGGTGGGAGTCGAACCCACGTTGGACTTGCGCCCAAACCTGATTTCGAATCAGGCGCTTTCGGCCACTCAGCCACCTCTCCGGGATCTTGCGAGGCGCATGTATGCCGCGAGGGGCGGCCCGAGGTCAAGTCGCCTGGTCATGAGGCGCCGAGCTCGGCGAGCTTGGCCTTGACCTGCTCGGCGTGGCCGGCGGACTTCACGCGCGTCCAGTGGTGGACGACCTTGCCTTCGGGCGAGATGATCACGGTCGAGCGGATGACGCCGATGCTCTTCTTGCCGTAGAGCACCTTCTCGCCCCAGGCGCCGTACTTCTCCATGACCTTGTGCTCGGGGTCGGACAGCAGGCGGACCTTCAGCTTGTACTTCGCGATGAACTTGCGGTGGCTCTCTTCGCTGTTGGGGCTGCAGCCGACGACGACGGCATCGAGCTTTTCGAAGTCTTTGAGGCCGTTCGTGAAGTCGCACGCCTCGGTCGTGCAGCCGGGCGTGTCGTCGTTCGGATAGAAATAAAGGACGAGCCAGCGGCCCGCGTACTCGTCGAGCTTCACGGTCTTGCCGTCCTGATCCGGCACGCCCAGCGCCGGCGCCTTCTTCCCCACGAGCGTCGATTCGGCCATGCGGGCTTTTTAACACGGCGCGCGTCGCGATCGCCGCGCTGGATCTGCCGGCGGTTCTGTGGGAGATAACGACCGTCCCGGGCGACGGAACGCCGGCGAACCCCGCCAGGCCCGGAAGGGAGCAACGGTAACCAGCCAACCGGGTGCTCGGGACATTACTTCTCTCTGTGCTCGTCTGATCGATGGCCGACGTCGTCCACTTCATCTCCGACATGCTGTTCGCGTCGAAGGTGCGCGAGGCGGCGAAGCACGTCGGCCTCTCGATCCAGGGCACGCGTGAGCCGGCGGCGCTCGCGGCCGCGGCGCGCGAGGCGAAGCTCGTCATCATCGATCTGCGGCTGCCGCTCGCCCTCGACGCCCTCGACGCGCTCGCGGCCGATCCCGCGACGCGGGCCGTGCCCAGCGTGGGCTTCATCGACCACGAGCGCACCGACGTCATGGACGCCGCGCGCGCGAAGGGCTGCCGCCAGGTGATGGCCAAGGGCCAGTTCGCGACCGCGCTGCCGAAGCTGCTCGCGGGCGTCGTCGAGCCGCTGCCGCCGGCGGCCGCTTGAATGTGAGGCGCGTCGTTCGCGCGCGATCGGGGCTCCGTCAGAAAGCTGAGGCCGCGCGACGGCGCGACGGCGCCGAAACCGCGCCGCGGCGCGGGGATCGCGGTGGCGCGTGCCTTGCTGCTCGACGGGCCATGCCCTCACCCCGCCGCGTCGTCGCTCTGACGTTCACCTTCGTCGCTTTCGGCCTCGCCGCTTGTGGCTCGATCGCCCTGACCCCCGACGGCGGCGGAGGCACGACCGGCGGCGGCGGCACGACGGGCACGGGTGGAACGACAGCGAGCGGCGGATCGACCGGTACCGGCGGCGCGACCGCGACCGGCGGCGTGACCGGCACGGGTGGCTCTACGAGCACCGGTGGCTCGACCGGCGCGGGTGGCTCGACGGCGACCGGCGGTCACGCGGGCGGCGGCATGACCGGTCACGGCGGCACCACCGGCACGGGCGGAACGACGGGCACCGGCGGCGACACGGGCGGGTGCACGTGTCCGGCGATCTACGCGCCGGTCTGCGGCAAGGACGGCAAGACGTACCCCAGCGCGTGCGACGCGCAGTGCGCGGGCGTCGCGGTCGTGAGCCAGGGCGAGTGCCCCAAGGCCACGACGATCACCCTCAAGGTCACCGTGCCCGCCGACGTGCCGTACTGCGATCAAACGACCGCGTGCACGGCGCCCACGCACATCGAGATCCTCTCGCCCGACGGCAAGGTGATCACGACCTCGATGCCGCTGTGCTCGGCGTCGTGCTCGACGTGCAAGTTCAACATCTGCCCAGCGGTCGTGTGCCTCGCGCCGCACGGCGCGATGTTCACGGGCACGTCGATCGACTGGGACGGCACGATCGCGTCGACCTCGACGTGCGGGACGAACACCAGCTGCTGGCAGACGAGCAAGGCGCCCGCGGGCAAGTACACGGCGCGCATGTGCGGCACGCCAGGCAAGCTCGACGATCCCGACGCCGGCTTCCAGGCCAACTGCGTCGCGAGCGGCCCGCGGGTGTGCGTCGACGTGCCGTTCGAGTACCCGGGCTCGACGCCCGTCGTCGGGCACCTGCCTTAGCGTACGTACGGCAGCAGCTCGCGCAGCGACGCGACGACGAGATCGGGCGGGCCCCATTCGGGCAGCTCGTCGGCCGTCGGCGTGTGCGTCGTCGTCACGAGCGCCGTGGGGCAGCCGGCGTCGCGGCCCGCGAGGATGTCGAACTTGTAGTCGCCGACGACGAGCGTCTCGGCGGGCGCCGTGTTCATGACGCCGCAGAGCGCGTGCACGCCCGCGGGCGAAGGCTTGGGCGGCCCGTCCTCGCGCGTGAAGACGGCGGTGAAGACGAAGCCGAACGTCGCGACGAAGACGTCGACGACCTCGCGGACGTTGCGCGTGAGGATCGCCGTCGGCACGCGCGCCGCCGCGAGCGCGTCGAGCAGCTCGCGGCACCCGTCGGCCAGCGTCGCGCGCGCGATGGCCTCGCGCTCGTGGCGGCGCAGGATCTCGTCGGCGCGCGCGCGCGTCGCTTCCTCCGCCTCGGCGAGCTGCTCGAGGATCGGCAACCCGGGCCGAAGGCCGATCTCGGCCCGCATGGCGTCGAAGTCGAGCAGCGGCTCCGTCAGCGTCCCGTCGAGGTCGAAGATGAAACCGCGCGGGCTCAACCTCGGAACCCTGGGAGGGTTCCGAACCTCCGGCGCTCGCTCCGGCGGGCGAAGCCCGCCTTCGCTCGGGGTTGCTTTGTTCATTCGCCTTCGGGCGGCGGGCCGCTCGTGCGCGCGACGTCGCCGGGGTTGATCTTCTCGACGTTCATGCCGCGGGCGCGCTTGGCCATCGACGGCAGCAGCTCGTCGACGGGCGGCGGCTCGCCCTTGATGAAGCGCAGCGGGTTGACGCGCGCGACGACGAACGCGCGCAGGTACGGGCTCGTCATGCCGCGCTCCTTGAGCTTGTCGACGACCGACGTGACCGCCTCGTCGAAGTCGAGCAGCAGCTTGGCGCGCTCGCGCCGAGCTTCGATCGCGTCGCCGAGCCGCCCCGGCAGCCACTTGTCGACCTTGCGCAGGATCGGGTGGTACGCGCCGCCCGAGAGGCGCCCGCGCTCCTCGTAGGCGAAGCCCAGCGTCGCGAGCGCCGGCTCCTCGAACTCGAGCGCGAGATCTTCTTCCTTCATCTTCTGGTCGCTCATCGCCGCGAGGTCGATGTACATGCGGCGCACGCCGATGGCCTTCTCGCGCAGGTTGTGCGCCTTCTCGATGTTGAGCGCGAGGATCTGGTAAGCGACGGCGCGCTCGGGCACGAGCAGCGCGAGGATGCTCTTGGCGTCGAGCTCCTTGAGCGCCGTCAGACGATGGTAGCCGTTGGGCGTCCAGTACCGGCCGTGCTCGGTCTTCTTGCGCACGACGATGATGGGATCGAGGAAGCGCTTCGTCTTGTCCATCGCCTGCGTGAGGCGGCGGACGTGCGTGTCGGAGATGTCGCGCTGGAACGGCGTCGGCACGACCTCGGCGATCGGCAGCGCGACCAGCATGAGCGGGTGGCCGCCCAGCGGCTCGCGGTAGGTCGCGAGCACGTCGCCGCCGTCGGCGCGGACCTCGTCAGCGAGCGCCGTGAGCTCGGCGGACGGCTCGGCGAGCACCAGCTCTTTGGCGCCGAGCTCGGTCGGCTTGAGCTTGACGCCGCGTCGCTTGCGCGGCGTGCCGCTCGGTTTTTTCGCCCGTGCTTTGCCCGAGGTGCTCGCCGCCTTCGCCATGTCGGCCCGAAGATGCCATATTGGGCGGCCAACAGGAGTAGCAATGCCCAGGATGGTCAAGTGCGCGAAGCTCGGGCAGGAGTTGCCCGGCATGGTCTACAAGCCCTTCAACAACGATCTCGGCCAGCGCATCTACGACAGCGTCTCGCAAGAGGCTTGGAAGCAGTGGATCGAGGCTTCCAAGATGATCGTCAACGAGTACCGGCTCGACCTCACGAGCCCGCAGGGACAGAAGCTGCTCATGGAGCAGGCCGAGAAGTTCTTCTTCAGCGGCGGCGAGGCCGAGAAGCCCGCCGACTACGTTCCACCCGAGGCCAAGTAGCAAGTAGCAGGTAGCAGGTAGATCGACCGACGATGCCGCGCGAGCGTTCACGCTGCCCGTGGGCGGGTGACGACCCGCTCATGCGCGCGTACCACGACGACGAGTGGGGCACGCCGCTCCACGACGATCGCGCGCTCTTCGAGCTGCTGACGCTCGAGGGCGCGCAGGCGGGCCTGTCGTGGTCGACGGTGCTGCACAAGCGCGAGGGCTACCGCGAGGCGTTCGCCAACTTCGACGCGCGCAAGGTGGCGAAGCTCGGCGCGCGCGACGTCGAACGCTTGATGAAGGACCCGGGCATCGTGCGCAACCGCTTGAAGATCACGTCGACGATCGACAACGCGAAGCTCGTGCTCGAGGTCGCGAAGGAGCACGGCTCGCTCGACGCGTACTTGTGGTCGTTCGTGGGCGGCGCGCCGCTCCGGCGCCCGCGCCACGCGCACGGCCCGTTGCCCGCGACGACGCCCGAGTCCGACGCGATGTCGCGCGCCCTCAAGAAGCGCGGCTTCCGCTTCGTCGGCAGCACGATCATCTACGCCTTCATGCAGGCCGCCGGCATGGTCGACGACCATCTGCCAACCTGCTTCCGCGCCCGGTAAGCTCATCCTCTCATTCATCCGTCACACCTCGCCGGAAGACGGTTCTGTTGTCGGGCGGCGGGCGCTCGCGGGAACGGGTCCTGCCGCTGCGGGGTCCTCCCCGCTGAAAATTTTTTCCTCGGGGGCGCAGTAATCCCCAGTCGGCGCTGCGAGCGAACGCGAGCTCCATGGACTCGCCTCGGCAAAAAATTTCTCATCGGGGTCCCCCCCCTCCGCGTCACCCGTTCCCGCTCGCTTCCCGCCGCCGGCACGACGATCACGATCCCGCCAAACTGGATCCGGCGACGACGGACCTGAATCGGCGACGATCGGGTCGTGTTGTCGGCGGGCTGCACACCGCCCTCACCCGAAGACGAGTCCGCCGGCGAGGT
This sequence comes from Polyangia bacterium, assembly GCA_035549075.1. GTDB lineage: Bacteria > Myxococcota_A > Polyangia > Fen-1088 > Fen-1088 > DASZFV01. The sequence goes on from DASZRT010000146.1 coordinate 83,390, forward strand.
GTAACGGATGATTGCGGGGGAGGCGCGGCGGGCCCTGGTACAATGAGGGTCCATGGCGGATGACGCCCGGCAGAGGCCGACGCTCACGACCGACGAGGTTCGGGCGTTCATCGATCGCGCGCCTCGCTGCAAGGTGCGCATCCACGTGCTCTACCAGCCGCCCGGCCAGGACGCGACGGTCGAGACGCAGCTCGTGAACCTGTCGACGTCGGGCATGTTCCTCGCGGCGCACGGCACGCTGCTCGAAATCGGCGCCACCGTCGAGTTCCAGTTCAGCCTCGACGACGAGCTCGTCGTCATGAAGGGCACCGCCGAGGTCGCGCGCATCGTGCACACGGGGAGCGAGCGCGGCATGGGCCTGCGCTTCGTCGCGCTCGACGCCGAGAGCCGCTCGCTCGTCGACCGCATCGTCGACGTGAACTCGCGCGACCCCGCGCCCGTACCCGTGGAAGAGGAGCCGACTTCGCGGCAGCAGCTGCCGGGCGGGCGCGCCGTCGAGTACGGGCACGGCACCGTGCGCATCGTCTTGTCGTCGGCGACGGCGGCGTACTTCACCTACAACCCGCTCATGCACATCGGCATCGGCGGCTGCTTCATCCCCGCCGAGGCCGATGTGCCGCTCGGCACGGGCTACCAGCTCGACATCGTCGACGTCGGCGGGCACCTCGTGCTGCGCTGCAAGGGCAAGGTCGCCGCCAAGCAAGAGCGCCGCATCGGCGTGCGCTTCGTCGATCTCGATCGCCCTTCGCTCATGCGGCTGCGCGCCGAGATCGCGAAGCTGGGCCCGCCGCCGACGTCGGCGCCCGCGCGCTGAAGAGCTTCTGATTTTCAGGCGCCGCCATGAAAACGATGCCCGCGCGCGGTGTTCGGATCGGCGGCGTCACGGTCGCGCCGGGCGAAGCGCGCGCCGTCGCGATCGCGCTCGGTGAAGTCAGCGCCAAGCGCGCCGTGCCGGCGTGGGTCGTCGTCGGCACGAAGCCCGGCCCACGCGTGAGCGTCGTCGCCGCCGCGCGCGGCACCGAGAGCGCGGCCGCCGCCGCGGCGCGGGCGCTCGCGCGCACGCTCGATCCCGAGGCGCTCGCCGGCAGCGTCGTCGTCGTGCCGGTTTTGCGCCCCGGCGGCCGCTTCTCTCCGCGACGTCGCGCCGCCGCGGCGTGGCCGTTCCCCGGCGACTCGGGCGGCACGGCGCGCGCGCGCGACGCGTTCGCGCTGTTCTCCGAGCTCGTCGTCGGCGTGGGCGCCGTGCTCGGCCTGGGCGCGCCGCGGGGAGGCCGACGCGCGGCGCTCGTCGCGCGGGGCGATCTGCGCGATCCGCGCGTGCGTCGGCTCGCCGCCGCGAGCGGCGCGATCGCGGCGCGCCCGTTCGCGAAACGAAAAGGGCCGCCGCCGCTCGCGCGCGCGGCCGCAGCGACG
>DASZRT010000147.1:0-2735 GCA_035549075.1 Polyangia bacterium
CTCGTTCACGCGCGCGGCGGTCGGCGCCATGATGAACGCCGTCAGGAACAGCGTCAGGCCGATCACCATCTGGTTGGAGGGAATCTCCTGCGTGCCGATTGCCTGTCTGAGGAAATGAAAGACGATGGCGATGCGCGTAAACGACGTCATCATGACGAGCGCGGCCGGCACGAAGGTCAGCAGCGTCATCAGGACGACGATCTGGAGCGGCGCCGAGAGCGCGCCGACGCCGTCGATCTGGACCGACACCGTCCGCGGCGCGTCGAGCGGCGCCGCGCCGGCCCGCGCCTGCGCGAACGCCAGCGCGGGCAGCGCCAGCAGCAACACCACGCCCACGACGAGGATCCGCGATCGGCGCGTCATGGCTGTGGGGCTCCCGTGGCCGTCGCGCGCGTCAAGGTCTGATCGAACGTCGCCGGCGGCTGGAGCTCGGTGACGAGCGACACGGAATTGGGCGCCAGGCCCAGCAGCAATCGCCGGCCCTCGACGCTGACGACGACGAGCGATCGGCGCTCGCCGAGCGAGAGCGCCGTCTCGACGCCGAGCGCGCCGCTCTTCCGGCGCGCCAGAACGCCGCGGCGCAGCAGCCACGCCAGGCCGGCGAGCAGCCCGAGGACGACGGCCAGGGCGACGAGCATCCGCCACACGTTCGGCACGAGGTCGGGACCGGCCAGCGAGGCCGCGTCCGTCTGCGCGAGCAGAAGGCTCACGCCAGCTCCTGTCCGGCAGGCGGGAGAATGCGGCCGACACGCAGCGCGACGTTCTCGTCGACCATCACGACCTCACCGGTCGCGATCGGCACGCCCGCGACGCGCACTTCGAGATCGGCGCCCGCGACCTGCTTCAGCCGCACGATGCCGTTGACGGCGAACGCCGCGCACTCGCGCACCTTGACCGTCGCCGTGCCCAGCACGAAGTCCACCGGACATGGCACGTCCATCAGCCACTCGAACGCGCCATCGTCGCGGACGGCCACGTCAGAACTGGACGACGAACTCAGAGAAGAGGACATCGATGACCTTCTTGTCTTCGAGCGCGTGCGAGACTCGCGTCTTGATCGCGGCCTTCAGCGCTTCCTTGCCTTCGGGCGTCACGAGCGTCGGCGCCTGCTGCTCGGTCAGCAGCTCGAGGATGTCGGACCGCACGCGGGAGACGACGACCGGCGACTCTTCGAGCTTCTTCGCCGTCTCGGCGTCCTCGACCACGAGCGAGATGTTCGTCTTGAGGAAGCGCGTGCCGCCCTCGTCCGCGAGGTTCACCATGAACGGCTCGAACGTCAGCAGACCGCGCGTCTCGAGCGGCGGCTCCTTCGGCGCGGCTTCGACCGTCGCGCCCGCGCGGCGCATCCACCACCACGCTCCGCCGCCGCCCGCCGCGATGAGCACGACGGCGACGACCGCGAACAGCAAGCCTTTTCCGCGCTTCTTGACCGGCGCGGCCTGACCTTCGACCATCTTCAGCTCCGGCTCGGCAGCCATCGTCATCGCTCCTTCGCCAGCGCCGCGACGAGCGCGCGGACGGCGGCGGCCGCGGGCACGCCCGCGCTCGGGCTGCTCGCGGGCGCCTGCGCCCCGCCGAGCCAGGACAACGCCGACGCGTTCGATGACGCGAGATTGCCGCCGGCCTTCGCGTCGTCGTCGAGCGACGACGTGAGCTTCGTCAGGAGCTCCATGAACTCGGCGCTCGTGACCTTGCCGTCGCGGTTCGCGTCGGCACGCTTCGCGAGCTGCTCGACGAGCGGCGCGACCTCGGTGGCGGCTTTCGATGACGGCAGATGACTGGCGACGGCGTTGACGTTGATCACGACAGGCTCCTCGAACGGGTTACGCGACGACTTCGAACGTCTCTTGTCCCTGTGGGCGGCGCGGGCGGCGCGGGGGCGGCTGGTCGCCGCCACGCTGGCGGGCGTCGTCGCGGCGATCGGCGTCGCGCGATTCCGGCGGCGCAGCGACCTCGAGCCGATCCAGCCTCAGGTTCTGTTCGGCGAGACCGTGACGCAGCGTCTGCTGATTGCTCTGCAGCCACTCGCGCACGACGGGCGTGTCCGCTTCGACGCGCGCGCTGACCTGGCCGTGCTCGACGCGCAGCGAGACGGTGACGTCGCCGAACTGTTCGGGCTCGAGCGTGATGCGCGCCTCGCCCGTGCCGTTGGCCCACTGCAGGCGAATCGCCTGCACGATCTGATTGACCGTGCTCTCGGGCAGCGTCCCGTCCGCCGGCCACGTCGTCACGGCTGTGCCGGCGGTCTGAAGCGGCTGGGCTGCCGGTCCCGAGCTCGCGAGCAGGCCGCTCTCGAGCCCGAACGCCACGGTGGCGGCGGCCGGCGACGCCGCCGCAGGCTGCGGCGCGGGCCGCGCGGCTGCGCCGAATCCGGTTTGCGATTCGTGACTGCCAGCGCCAGCGTTCCGGGCCGTCGCGTGAATCGCGGCGGTGGTCGTGGCGCTCACGCTGACGTTGGGCGTGCGGGCCCCACGCGCGCCGGCATTCTGGCGATTCGCGTCCGCGCGATCCTGCACGTGGGATCGATCGTCGCTCGACGCCGACGCCGACTGCGGCGCGCGCGCAGCGCTGGGCGCCGTCTGCTGCCGGTCGCCGTCCGATGCGGCGATCGCCGACGCGCGCGCGTCTTGATCGGCCGTCGCGCGGCTGGCGACGAGATCAGCCAGACGACGCGTCGCCGGCGGCACGCCGGTCTCGGGCTGACGCCGCGGCGCGAGCGCCGCGGCGTCAGCCGG
>DASZRT010000148.1:0-68237 GCA_035549075.1 Polyangia bacterium
GCACCCAGCGCGGCCACGCGCAGCGACGGCGCGACCCGCAGCGTCTCGACGGCCAGCGCCGCCTCGCGCTCGGCGCCGGCGAAGTCGCCGCCCGACGCGAGGATCTCCGACAGATAGGTCCGCGCGACGCCTTCGAGCCGCGGCTCGCCCTGCTTCGCGAAGGCGCCGATCGCCGCGCGCTCGAGGCGCGCCGCCTCGTCCGGTTGGCCGCGCAGCCCCAGCACGCGGCCGAGGTTGTGCTGCGCCGCCGCGGCGACCTCGTGCAGGCCCATGCGCTCGGCCTCGGCGAGCGCTTGCCGAAGCGCGCCCTCGGCGCGCGCGAAGTCGCCGAGCTCGGCGTACATGTACCCGAGGTTGGCGCGCGTCGAGCAGCCGTTGCGCAGATCGCCCACCTGCTCGAACGCGACGAGCGCCGCCTCGAGGCCCTTGAGGCAACCGCCGAGGTCGCCCGACGCCGACGAGCGGACCGAGTGCACCTGGTGGATGAGCGCGAGCACCTGCTGGTCGACGTCGGACAGATCGCCGGCGAGATCGGTCACGAGCTTCATGACGTGCTCGGCCGCCGACGTGCGCCCGCCGAAGATGAGGTAGATCGCCGCCCACGCGAGGCACGACAGCTGCGCGCCGCGCGCGCCGGGCTCGGCGGGCGCCGCGCTCACGGTGCGCACGTGCTCCTCGACGACGTCGAGCTTGCCGAGGCGCGCCGCCGCGAGGATCGCCGAGCCGTACGCGCGCAGCCACGCCGCCGAGCCGGGCGCGCGCGCCGTGGCCGCCGCGAGCGCGCGGTCCTCGCCCTCGGCGAACTCGCCACGCCAGATGTGCGCCTCCGATTGAACCAAGTGCAGCGCGCCCGCCTCTTCGCCCGCGGCGCCGCACGCTAGGCCACGCCCCGCGCGATCGATCGCCGCCGTCAGATCGTTGGCCTTGAGCGCCTGCTCGGCGGCGCGCTGGTACCAGCGCAGCGCGCGCCCCGGCTCTTCGCCGCGGTGAAAGTGTTGGGCGAGCGCCATGGCGTCGCCGGCGCCCGCGCCCTCGAGCCACTCGCCCGCGAGCCGGTGGCCCAGCACGCGGTCGTCGCGCGTCAGCATCGCGTAGGCGGCCTCGCGCACGAGCGCGTGCGTGAACGTGTACTCGACGTCGCCCTGTCGCTCGGCGCCCACGGCGCGCGCGACGAGCTCGCGGCTGCCGAGCAGCTCGAGCCACTCGGCGATCTCCGACGGCGCGAGCGCGCCGCTCAGCAACGACGCGACGCCCTCCCACGAGAAGCGCTCGCCGAACACGCTCGCCGCGCGCAGCACGCGCTTGGCCTGCGGCCCCTCGGCGTCGAGACGCGCCTGGACCATCCCGATGACCGAGTCGGGCAGCGCCTCGGCGCGGCCCGCCGCCGCCGCGCGGATGAGCTCTTCCAGGTAGAAGGCGTTGCCGTCGGCGCGCGCGACGATCTGCGCGACGGCGTCGTCGCTCACCCCCGCCCCCAGCGAGTCGCGCACGAGCTTCTCGCTGGCGCGCTTCGACAGCGGCGACAGGCGCACCGTCTGCATCTCGCGCGCGGCCCACAGGTTGGGGAAGCGCTCCTCGACGTCGGGCCGCGCGAGCGCGAGCACGACCAGCGGCTGGTCGCGCAGCGTGCGGAGCGCGGCGTCCATGAAGCTCACGGTGCCGAGATCGCCCCAGTGCAAATCCTCGAGCACGATGAGCACCGGGTGCACCGCGCACTCGGCCATGAGCCAGTCTTCCCACGAGCGGCGCATGGCATCGCCCATGAGCTGCGGGTTCTGCCGCGCCATCTTGAGCGCCTCGTTGTGCTCGTCGGGGAACGGCACGTTGGCGATCTCGCCCAGGAACGCGGCGACGCGCGGCACGATCTCGCGCGCGACGTGGCGCGAGACCAGCTCGACGATCTTGCGGCGCCGCTCGTCGAGCGGCTCGCTCTCGAGGATGCCGGCGGCGCGGCGCAGACAGCTGCCCAGCATCGCGAACGGTGAGCCCGCGCCCAGCGAGTCGCCGTTGCCGAACAGCACCTCGGAGCGTTCGGCCTGCTTGCCGACCCACTCGACGAACTCTTGCCGCAAGCGCGACTTGCCGAGGCCAGCCGCGCCCGTGACGAGCACGGCCGAGGCGACGCCCTCGGCGACGGCGCTCGCGTAGAGGTTCGTGAGCATCGACATCTCGCGGCCGCGGCCGAGGAAGTCCGACGCCTTGCCGAGGAGGTTGCGCTTGACCTCGAACACGTCGCGCTCGGCGCGCAGAAACGCCGCAGCGCCGTCGCGCCGGATCTCGAAGCGCGCGTCGAGCAGCCCCACGGCCATGTCGTCGATGCGGATCGCGCCCGGCGGCGTCGCGCGCAGAAGGCGCATGCCGCCGTCGATGACCTCGCCCACGACCGACCACGCCGAGAAGCGGCCCGGCCCCGTCGCCACGACGAGCGGCACGTCGGGCAGCTCGGCGCGCACGGCCAGCGCGCAGCGCGCGGCGCGCGCCGCCTGATCGTTGGGCTTGCCCGCGTCGGGCAGCACGATGACGACCGAGCCGTCGGGCAGCGCGTGCAGCCGCGCGCCGTGCACGCGTTGCAGCTCGCCCTCCATCTCGTCGACACGCCCCACGGTCGTCAGCAGCGGGCGGCTGTCGGTGCGCGTGCCGAGCGGCGGCGTGCCCGCGTACCAGCGCTCCTCGGCCGTGCGCGACGGCCCCGCGATGACGACGCAGGCGATACGCTGCTCGGTCGCCGTGAGCGCCGGCTGCACGCGCTTGCGGCGGTCGACGAGCTCGAGCCCCTCGAGCGCCGCCGCGCCCACGCCGTCGAGCGCCGCGATGACGGCGTCGGCGTCGGCGAGCCGCTTGTTGGGATCCTTGGCCAGCATGCGCGCGACGACCTCGTCGAGCGCCTGGGGAATGCCGGGCGCGAACTCGCGCACGCGCGGCGCGTCCTGCAGCAGGATCTTCGCGAGCAGCGCCGTCGCCTCTTCCGCCTCGAAGACGGCGCGGCCCGTGAGGCACTGGAACATCACGCAGCCCAGCGAGAAGACGTCGGCGCGCGGGCGGATCTCGCGCTCGCCGCGCACGAGCTCGGGCGCCATGTAGCCCGGCGTGCCGATGACCGAGCCCGTCAATGTGAGGCGGCGGCCGCCGCGCGTGAGGCGCGCGATGCCGAAGTCGAGCACCTTGAGGCGCACGATCGAGCGCCCCGGCAGGAACAGGTTCTCGGGCTTGATGTCGCGGTGAACGATGCCGCGCTTGTGCGCGTAGGCCAGCGCCTCGGCCGCGCGCCGCGCGAGCGCGACCGTGTCGGCGACGGCGAGCGGCTGGCGATCGAGGCGCGTCGCGAGATCCTCGCCGTCGAGCCACTCCATGGCGATGAAGTGGTCGGTGCCCTCGACGCCGTGGGCGATGTAGCGGACGATCGCCGGGTGCCCGAGGTCGGCGAGGATCGCGGCCTCGAGGTCGAAGCGCTCGGCCTCGCGCAGCTCACGACCCGTGAGGATCTTGACGGCGACCGTCTCGCCGTCGAGCAGGTCGCGCGCGCGGTACACCGCGCCCATGCCGCCGGAGCCAGCGAGGTGCTGGAGCTCGAAGCGGCCCGCGACCGTTCGTCCCGTCACATTTCAGATCTCGGCAGAAAGACCGTGACGCTTTCGTGGAAGATCTCGGGTTTCCGCGCTTTGCCCGTCGAGCTGCAGTCGACGAAGCCGCCCGTGAGCCCCTGGTAGGCGCACGCCTTCGCACACGAACCCACCACCTCCATCGGGCAGTTGTCGAGCGAGTCGCCGCAGACGCGCTCGATCTCCTTCTGGCCGGGCGACAGGCACGCGAACTTGGGCGCGCCGTCGGCCCACAGGTTGCCGTAGTAGGTCGCCTCGCGCGCCGGGAAGTCGATCATCTCCTTGAGCGTCGTGCGGAGCGCCGGGCTCGCGCCGCGCAGCGAGATCGGGCGCTCGACCGCCAGATAGTCGACGCGTGAGAGCACGCACGCCGAGACCCAGCGTTGGCAGCTCGTGTCGCACATGCCGCCCTTCTGACCCCACTCGGGCGCGAGGCCGAGGCCGCCCGGGAACGAGTACGTCGTCCCGTCGACCGACATCGTGATCGTCTGGTCGTCGGGCAGCGCGCACGACACGACGTACTTCAGGAACTGGCGCGCCAAAGGATCCGAGAGCTTCGGCGCGATGAGCGCGTTGGTCGACAGCGCGTTCATCGACAGCGCGTTCATCGAGAGCGCATTCATCGACAACGCATTCATCGACAACGCGTTCATCGACAGCGCGTTCATCGACAACGCGTTGGTCGTCGTGAGCGCCGCCTGCTGCGTCTCGATCCCGTCCTCGCCCGCCCCCGTCCCGCCGCACGCCGCCGTCCAGAGCGCCATGAGGCCCACCGCCAGAACCCGGAGATCACCTTTGCGCGCCATGATCGGAAGAATCGACCATGGCTGCCCTTATCTTAAGGGTACTTACGAAAAAATTTAGCCTTCTATTATGTGTTCAGAATTACGCAATTTTTCTGGACATAATTCCTTTGACGCCCTCGGCCAAGCCGCGAATCTCGTCGTCCGTGATGCCCTTCTTGGTGTCGGCGAGGGTCGAGAACTGCTGATAGACCTGATCGAGCTGCGCGCGGTCGAGCTCGACGCCAAGCTCGGCGCAGCGCACGGCCAGCGCGTGGCGGCCGCTGTGCTTGCCGAGGACGAGGCGGCTCTCGGGCACGCCGACCGACTTCGGGTCGATGATCTCGTAGGTCGTGCGCTCTTTGAGGTAGCCGTCCTGGTGGATGCCGGCCTCGTGCGCGAAGGCGTTGCGGCCGACGATCGCCTTGTTGGGCTGCGGCGCGACGCCGATGATGTCGGTGAGCAGCTGGCTCGCGGGGTAGAGCTGCTGCGTGCGGATGCCGACCTCGTAGGGCATGCGGTCGGCGCGCGTCTTGATCGCCATGACGACCTCTTCGAGCGAACAGTTGCCGGCGCGCTCGCCGATGCCGTTGACCGTGCACTCGACCTGGCGCGCGCCGTTCTGAACGGCGGCCAGCGAGTTCGCGACGGCGAGGCCCAGGTCGTCGTGGCAGTGAACGCTGACGATCGCGTTCGGGATCGCCTTGACGACGCGGCCGATGAGCGCGCCGTACTCGTCGGGCAGCGAGTAGCCGACGGTGTCGGGGATGTTGACGGTGCTCGCGCCCGCGGCGACGACGGCCTTGGCGACCTGCTCGAGGTAGCCGGCGTCGGTGCGCGCGCCGTCCTCGGCCGAGAACTCGACGTCGTCGACGTACTTGCGCGCGAGCTCGACGGCCTTGCAGGCGGCCTCGACGACCTGGTCGCGCGACATCTTCAGCTTGTGCTTGAGGTGGATGTCGCTCGTCGCGAGGAAGGTGTGGATGCGCGGCTTGCCGTGCTTCGTACCTTCGAGCGCCTTGGCGGCGCGCTCGACGTCGCCGGCCACGCAGCGCGCGAGCGCCGCGACCTTGACGTTCACCTCGGCGCCCACGACGCGCACGGCCTCGAAGTCGCCCTCCGACGCGATGGGGAAGCCCGCCTCGAGCACGTCCACGCCCAGCTCGGCCAGCTTGTGGGCCATGCGAAGCTTCTCGGGCACGGTCATGCTGCAGCCCGGGGACTGCTCGCCGTCGCGCAGGGTCGTGTCGAAGATGTGGACGCGGTTCGTGGGGACGTTCGCCATGGACAGAAATCTGCCGCGCGTGACTCGATACGGCAAATTAATAATTATCGACATAGTGATAAGTTCCTATTATGGCCGTCGCGATGGATCTCTACGCGCTTTCGGTGTTCCAAGCCGTCGTCGCCGAGGGTAGTTTCTCGCGCGCCGCCGAGAAGCTGTTCCGCACGCAGCCCGCAGTGTCGCTCGCCGTGCAGCGCCTCGAAGCGGATCTCGGCGCGAAGCTGCTCGATCGTTCGGGCAAGGAGCTGCGCCTCACCGACGAGGGCCGCGCCGTGCTCGATCACGCGCGCCGCTTCGAGAACGTGGGACGCGAGCTCGAGAACGCGCTCGCCGAGCTGCGCGACAAGTCGGCGGGGCGCCTCAGCGTCGGCGCCAACGAATCATCGATCCTCTACCTGCTGCCGCACCTCGAGCGCTACCGGCGCCAGCACCCGAAGATCAAGGTGCAGGTGCGGCGCAGCCAATCGAGCAAGATCCCGTCGGAGCTCTTGCACGGCGACCTCGAGCTCGGCGTCGTCAGCTACGACCCCGCCGACGATCGCCTCGTCTCGCGCGTGATCTTCACCGACGCGCTCGCCTTCGTCGTGTCGCCGTCGCATCGCCTCGCGCGCCGCAAGCACGTCACGATCGCCGAGCTCGGCGCCGAGACCTTCATCGCCCACAACGTCGTGTCGCCTTACAGAGAAGCCGTGCTGCGCGAGTTCCGGAGGCACAAGGTGCCGCTCAACATGGACGTCGAGCTGCCGACGCTCGAGACGATCCGCCGCTTCGTGCAGAACAACGAGGGCGTCGCGTTCTTGCCGCGCATGTGCGTGCAGCGCGACGTCGAGAGCGGCGCGCTGCGCGAGCTGGCCGTCAAGGAGCTGCACGTCGAGCGCAAGGTGCGCCTGCTGCACGCGCGCGGCCGCACGCTGTCGCACGCGGCGCGCGCGTTCCTCGATCTGGTGTTGCTAGACGCGGCGCAAGGACGCGCGTAGCTTCGCGGCATGGCCAAGTCACCCTGCCCCCTTTCAAAGACGCAGTTCCTCGAGAAGGCCGAGCCCGTGAAGATCGTCATCGGCGGCTCGGAGATCATCGCCGACAAGCGCGAGTTCTCGACCGGCTCGTTCGGCTGGTACTACAACGGCAAGACGACGATCATGGTCGACGGCAAGCCGCTGTCGATCCAGGTCGGCCTGAACCTCACCGTCGTCGGTTCCAAAGAAGCGGAACGCTAGAGCGCGTGTAGGGCCTGGTGGTCGCGCCTCTCATGAAAATGGAGGCGCGCCAGGGATTGCCATGGACGCGGGCGTGCCTAACGGTAGAGTTGAGGCATTCACCCGTGACCGGCAGGCACTCGACGCTCGGTGACGAAGCGACCGCTCCGCGGAAGGCCGAGCGTCTGGCCGCGCGTGCGGCGGCGAAACGCGGCCCCGGTGTGGCGTGGAGCCCGCTCGAGGCCGCGCAGAAGTACCGCATCCACCTGCGGCGCTTCGCGGGTCCCGCGGCCTACGCCGAGACGCTCGGCCACCTGCGCATCGCGCACATCACCGATCAGCACATCGGGCGCGTCACGCCGTTCGAGGTGCAGATGGCGGCCGTGGAGCTCGCCAACGCCGAGCAGCCCGACTTGGTGCTGCTCACGGGCGACTTCGTCTGTCACAGCCAGCTCTTCCTCGACCAGCTCACCGAGGTCATGCGCGGCTTCAAGGCACCGGTCGTCGGCGTGCTCGGCAACCACGACTACTGGTCGGGCGCCGACGAGGTGAAGCGCGCCCTCGAGCGCGGTGGCGTCGAAGTCCTCCGCAACCGCCACACGACCGTGACCGTCCACGGCGAGCGCCTGCAGATCGTCGGCGTCGACGACGCGTACACGGGCCACGCGCGCCGCGACGAAGCCGTGAAAGGGTTGCGCAAAGACCTTCCGTCGGTCGCGCTCTCGCACATCGCCGAAGAGGCCGACGGGTTGTGGCGCGCGGGCGTGCCGCTCGTGCTGTCGGGCCACACGCACGGCGGGCAGGTCACGGTCGCGCGCCTGCACGAGCTGGCCGTCGGCATGATCGCGGGTCACAAGTACGTGCACGGCCTCTACGGCTCGCGCGACGCGCGCGACCCGCGCCACGGCCAAGGCGCCGTCTACGTGGGCGCCGGAATCGGCGCGGCCGTCATGCCGCTGCGGATCGGCGATCGCGGGCGGCGCGAGGTCACGATCTTCGAGCTCGGCTGCCAGCCCGGCGACTTCGTCGAGCATCACGAAGAGCAAGCCGCCCTGCCCGGCCGCAAGCCGACCCAACGTCAGATGGATCGCCGCGCCGCCGCGGTGGCGCGTAAGCGCTTGGCGCGCGAGCGCCAGTAGAACGCGACAGCCCGAGCGTTCGCGACGCACGCAACGATCGCCGTCGCTCATTGCGCGCGCCCTGCGACGGATTGCCTCGGGTGCGGGGCAGTCCGGAAATTCGTCAATTTATTTGCTCTTTCTTTCGACTTTTTTCTTTCTGGGCTATGGTCCGCGGCAGATTGGTCTCCCCCTCTGACTAACCTCACAAGGAGCATTGAGATGTTGAAGAAGCTTTTGATCCCGGCCTTCGTGGTCACGCTCTCGGCGGTCGGCTGCAGCAGCAGCAGCAGCTCGAACCCCGACGGCGGTGGCGGCACCGGCGGCACGACCGCCTCGGGCGGCACCGGCGGCACGACCGCGACGGGCGGCACCGGCGGCACGACCGCCTCGGGCGGCACCGGCGGCACGACGGCTTCGGGTGGCACCGGCGGCACGACCGCGACGGGCGGCTCGGGCGGCGCCTCGGGTGGTTCGGGCGGTACGACGGCCACGGGCGGCTCGGGCGGCGCGAGCGGCGGCGCGGGCGGCACGACCGACGTGACGGCCTCGTGCACGGTCACGACCAACACGCCGACGACGGCGGTCCTCTCGGCCGAGGCGTTCTGCGCGAACGTCGTCGCGAAGTGCACGGCCACGACGGCCGGCGCCGCGGTTCCGACGGCCTACACGGACGCCGATTGCGTGGCGACGTACACGGCGCTCAACACGGCTCACCAGCACTGCCAGTCGTACCACCTGTGCTGGGGCGTCGAGGGCAAGAGCAACGCCGGGGGAGCGGATCCCGTTACGCATTGCCCGCATGCGTGGGCGACGGGCGCCTGCGCGAACCCGTAGCCGCAGCTGCATCAAGAAGGCGCCCCGCGCTCGCGCGCTGGGGCGCCTTTTTTTTGTGCGCGCGTCGGTCTACGCTGATCGCATGCGACGCGCGACCGGTCTCCTGCTCGCGGCCGGGGTGGTGACGATCTTCGCGGCGCAGGCCTGCGAGAACGACGACCTCTACAAGACCAACAAGGTCTTCGACGTCCCCTACCCCGACGGCGGCGCGGACGCAAAGGTCGGAGACGCTCCAGCAGACGCGGCGGGCGGAACCGGCGGCGCGACGGCGACCGGAGGCACGGGCGGCGCGATCGCGACCGGCGGTGCAGGCGGCAAAGCCGCAGGCGGATCGGGCGGAACCGGCGCGGGCGGCGCGACCGGCGCTGGCGGCTCGACAGGCATGGCGGGATCGGGCGGCAAAGGCGGCGCGACCGGCGCCGGCGGTGCCACGGCAAGCGGCGGCTCGACGGGCGCCGGTGGGTCGACCGCGAGCGGCGGCACCGGCGGCTCGGCCGCGGGTGGCGCGGCCGGTGGCTCGACGGGCTCGGGCGGCACAGGCGGCTCGTCCGGTGGTTCGGGCGGAGCGCCCGACGACGCCGGCGTCGACTGAACCCAGCTGAGTGATCGCGGAAACTTGTGGGGCGGACGCGACCCGTCGTAAACTGCCGGCCACTCGTCGTCCAACTTCCCGTCGGGAGGCGCCCTTTATGTTCAAGAAGCTCTTGGTTCCCACGCTGGTGCTGTCGATTGCCGGATTCGTCGGAGTCGGTTGCCACGACCACAGCGGCGACGGAAAGAGCGAGACGGGCGGCTCGACGGGCTCGGGCGGCTCGGGCGGCTCGACGGGCTCGGGCGGCTCGACGGACGGCGGCGCCGACGCGAGTGACGCGGGCGGCGGCAGCGACGGCGGCGCCGATGCTTCGGGCGGCAGCGGTGGCGCCTCGGGCGGCAGCGACGGCGGCACCGACGCCTCGGGCGGCACCGACGGCGGCACCGACGCCAAAGGCGACGCGAGCGGCGGCAGCGGTGGCGCCTCGGGCGGCAGCGGTGGCGTGGGCGGTGTTGGCGGCGTCGGTGGTATCGGCGGCGTCGGCGGCGTCGGCGGATCGCTCCTCGACGCCTCGGTCGGCTGAACCTCTCCGCTACTCGATGATGGGCGCGTGACCCGCCGCTGACGGCGGCTTCGCGCCCGGCGGCGTGACGGCGGCGGGTGGCGGCGCAACCGCAGGCACGGCCGCGGGCTCCGCCTTGTGCCCGTGCTCGAGCTTTGCGTGCGCGGCGCGGTGCTCGTCGTGCTCTTCGATCACGGGCGCCGGTGCGGGTGGCGGCTCGACGACGCTGGGCGGCGCGGGCGGCGGCGCGATCGTTGGCGTGGGTGCAGCCGCGATCGGCGGCGCCGCCATGGGCGCCGGCGTCGGCTCGACGGCGGCGCCCCGCTGGTGCACGACGACGGCCGCGACGATCGCGGCGACGATCATCACCGCCGCACCGACGAGCCGCGCGACACGACCACCCGAGCGCACGTCGACCGTCGGCCCGACGCTGTCGACGGGCGCGCTCGGAGCGACGCCACCTGGCGCCGCCAAGCCCGCGGCGCGCGCGTGCATCGTGCGCGTCTCGGCGTCCCGCGACGGCGCGGGCGCGGCCGCCGCCGTCGCGACGATCGGCACCGTCTGCGACAAGTGCGCCGCGTTCGCGCGGAACAGCGTGCGCATCAGCTCCCCGAGCGCGGCGCCGTCGGGCGAGTAGCCCGGCAACGCGAGCACGGCCGACAACGCCTCAGACGTACGCGGAAAGCGCAGCTCGGGAGTCGGCGCGAGCATCCGGCGCAGCACGACCTCGACCGCGTGCGGAACGTCGCGCCGCCCTGACGCCTCTTCGAACGTCGGGATCTCGCAGCGCGCGACCTGGCCGAGGATCTCCATGTCGCTCGCGCCGTCGAAGAGCCGTCTCCCCGCGAGCAGCTCCCAGATCGTCACGCCGGCCGCGAACTGATCGGTTCGGTGATCGACGGCGCGCGACGCGAGCTGCTCGGGCGACGCGTAGCTGATCTTGCCGCGGAAGCCGCCCGACTTCGTGCTGCGCGCGCTCTGCTCGCGCGCCTTGGCGATGCCGAAGTCCGAGAGCTTCACCTCGCCGCCGTAGCTCACGAGCACGTTGTGGGGCGAGACGTCGCGATGGACGAGCCCCATGGCGCCGCGCTCGTCGCGGCGCTCGTGCACGTAGCGCAGCGCCTTGAGCACCTCGCCCGCGACGTGCAGCGCGAGCCCGACGGGGAAGACGTAGCCGGCCGCGCGCGCCGCCTCCGACAAGCGCCGCAGGTCGTGGCCCTCGACGCGCTCCATGGCGATGTAGTAGCGGCCGCCCAGCCCGCGCTCTTGGCTCGCGTCGACCTTGTCGAAGTCGAACACGGCGACGAGGTTCGCGTGCTGCAGGCGCGCGGCGATGCGCGCCTCGTTGACGAACAAGCGTTCGAGGTCGGGATCACCCGCGAACGACTCGAGGATGAACTTCAGCGCGACCGGCTTGACGAAGCCCTGCAGACCCTCGACGCGCGCCGCCCACACCTCGGCCATGCCGCCGACGGCGATGCGCTCGTCGAGCACGTACTTGCCGATGCGTTGTCCCGCCTCCACGGGCCTTGTATACAACGGGACGTCTCGAAACTTTGACGGCCTCGAGCCCCGATGTTACGGGGATGTTGGAGGTCTCCATGACCAAGCTCGGAAGACGCAGTCTGGCGTTGACGTTGGGGTTCGGGCTCGTCGGCGCCGGGGTCGGCACGGCGATCGCGGCCGGTCCCGTGCAGGTGTTCGGCAACTGGGCGCGCGGCGACATGGGCAACGCGCACAACACGGGCGGCACGCAGTACATCGGCTGCTGGGTGAACAGCGACCCCTCGGGCGCGCCCCTCGCCTATTGCGAGGCCAACGACGGCGGCGGCTCGATGAACTTCTGTTACACGTCGAACGGCAACCTCGTGAGCCTCATGAGCTCGATGCAGGCGAGCTCAGAGATTCAGTTCGGCTGGGACACGTCGCACGCGTGCACATGGCTCACGATCCTCAACTTCTCGCAGCCGCCCGGCCGGCACAACTGAGGATGACGATCATGAAGCGCTCGAAAACGGGATTGCTCCTCGGCGCCGTCGTCGGCGGCGTGTTCGTCCTCGGGACGCTGCTCGGCACGCGCGTCGCCGTCTCCGGAAAGGTGACCGACTCGGGCGGCGGCGCCCCCGTCAACACGGGTCCATCGCCGATGCCCGCCCCCGGCGGCTGCGACAACGCCCCGTCGTACGACCTCGCCCAGAAGCTCGTCGGCCAGGTCATCGACGCCAAGAAATGGACGCAGAAGGACCACGAGAAGATCGCGCCGCTCTTCTACGGGCTGCACACCGATCAGAAGATCGAGATCCTCAAGCGCGTCGGCGCCGCCCTCGACTCGCGCCGCCTCGTCGTCGAGAAGGGCGCGCGCCTCTTCTAAAACGAAACGCGCGGTCGCGAGCCGGGAGAACCCGGCGCGCGCCGCGCGTCCGTGACCGTCGCGTTTGGCCTGCGCGTTTGGCTAGATCGGCTACTGCGAAATGGGCGTCGCGTCGAAGCGCAGATCGTCGTAGTAGAAGACGATGGGCGTCGCGCTCGACGAGCCCCAGCCGAACGGCGTGATGAAGTGGTCGTACGTCACGCCGGCGAGCGACATCTCGATCTTCTGCCACGACGTCGTGAGCGTGACGGCGCTGAACTGGTAGAACGCCGGATCGGGCGAGGGACCGCCGAGGTTGAAGAGCACCTGCTCACCGCCGACGTCACCCGCGACCTGGCCGGCGATGCGCATCGCGCCCTGGGCCACGCGCGGCGCCTTCGTCGGATCGGTGAAGTCAGGCTGCCCCGGCGCGAGGTCGGTGAGCAGCGATACCGCGGCGTTGCCGACGACCGTCGGGTTCGCCGGATCCACGGCCGGCGTGTACGTGACCTTGAAGCAGCTGCCGATGGCACCGGCGACGCGCTTCGAGCACGGACCCGTCGTCGCGGTCGACATGTCCTCGATCTTGATGGGCTTGCCCGTCGTCGCCGCGTTCGCGAACTGCGACGCCGTGTACGTGTCGCCGGACCAACCCGACGGATACCAGTTGGCGGTGATGGCCACCGGGAGCGCCTGAATCGGGACGTTGTCGACGACCGTCGAGCCGCCCGTGCCCGTGTCGCCGCCCGTCGCCGTCGTGCCGCCCGTCGCCGTCGAGCCGCCCGTCGCCGTCGAGCCGCCGGTCGCCGTCGAGCCGCCCGTCGCCGTCGTGTCGCCGCCCGCGCCCGTCGAGCCGCCCGTCGCCGCGGTCGTGTCGCCGCCCGCGCCGGTCGTGCCGCCCGTCGCCGCGGTCGTGTCGCCACCCGCGCCCGTCGTGCCACCCGTTGCGGTCGTGCCGCCGCCGCCGGTCGCGCCGCCGTTGTTGTTCGACTTGCGGGGGCTGCTGGAGCAGGACGCGCCCGCCACCACCGTCGCCCCGATCGCGACCAAGAGAACGTTCCTCAACGACACTCGCAGCATGTTGATCCTTTCCAAGTCAGGTCGCCGAATTCGGGTATTCCCGCGAGGGCCCCGCCGCCGGCACGTTGTAAGTGCGGGCGAGGATATCGACGAACCCGTTTATTGCAAGCGACGAGATTTCCCGTGAATTAACGCGAGTCTCGCGCTCGGCACCACAACCGGATGTCGCCTGGTTTGGAAGCGACTCAGCATCGGTTCGGTGCACGTGACTTGGATCAGATGCAACGGCCTAGGCGTGCGTAAACACGCCGAAGCCTGCGGCATTCCGCCGCAGGCTCGTCGGTGCGTCTCCTTACTTCGCGGGGAGCAGCTCGGCCTCGAAGTGCAGCTCGACGTCATCGCCGACGACGAAGCCGCCCGCCTCGATGACCGCGTTCCAGTTCAGGCCCCAGTCCTTGCGGTTCACACGGCCCGTCGCCGAAACGCCGCGGGCGATCGTGCCCCAAGGCGCCTTCTGCGGCGCCGTCGGCCCGTCCACCGTGAGCGTCGCGCTGCGCGTGACGCCACGGATCGTGAGGTCGCCCGTGACGCGGTACTGGTCCTTCCCCGCCGCTTCGATGCGCGTCGACTTGAACGTAATCGTCGGGTGGTTCTCGACGTCGAAGAAGTCGGCCGAGCGCAGGTGCGCGTCGCGCTTCGCCTCGCGCGAATTGATGCTGGCGGCATCGATCTGAATCTCGATCTTCGAGCGGGTCGGATCCGCCTCGTCGAGCTCGACGTGGCCCGCGACCTTGTCGAAGTGGCCCTTCACGGTGCTGATCATCATGTGACGCACGCCGAACTGCGCCGTCGCGTGCGAGGGATCGACGTCCCAGCGCGAGACGAGGGCCGGGGCGGCGGAGGCCTTGGAGTTGGTCGAGGACGTGTTCTTTTCGAGCGACATGTGCGGGCTCCTTTCGTGGACACCCCCGTTATGCGCCCGCCGACCCATGTCGTAAATCGATAAATAATCGATGCAAACCATCGAACGGTTAGATAGGCTCGACTGCAGATGGTCGGACCCGCATTCACCCTGGATCAGCTGCGCGTGTTCCTCGCCGTCGTCGAGACGGGCAGCTTCTCGGGCGCGGCGCGCAAGCTGCGGCGGGCGCAGTCGGCGGTGAGCTACGGCGTCGCGACGCTCGAGCGCCAGCTGGGCGTGACGTTGTTCGATCGCGACGGCCTGCGTCCGACGACGACCGAGGCCGGGCAGGCGCTGCTCGTGCGCGCGCGCGGCCTCGTCGTCGACGCCGACGAGCTCGCGGCGACGGCGCAGCGAATGAGCGAAGGCCTCGAGCCGCGCGTGACGCTCGCGGCCGAGGTGCTGTACCCGATGCCGCTCATGGTGGGCGCGCTCGCGGCGTTCCAGAAGCGCTACCCGTCGGTGCCGCTGCTGCTTCGGACCGAGGCGATGGGCGCCGTCGCCGAGCTCGTGCTCAACGGCACCTGCAGCGTCGGCGTGTCGGTGGCGGCGCCCTTCGTGCCGAAGGAGCTCGAGCAGATCCCGCTCACGACCGTGCAGCTCGTCGCCGTCGTCGCGCCCTCGCACGAGCTCGCGCGCTACGGCCAGGACGACCAGGTCGTGCCGGCGCGCGTGCTCAAACGGCACACGCAGCTCGTGCTCACCGATCGCAGCAAGCTGTCGGAAGGCTACGACGCGGGCGTCGTGGGTGGGCCCAACTGGCGCATCGCCGATCTCGGCGCGAAGCACCAGTTCCTGCTGGCGGGCTTCGGGTGGGGCACGATGCCGCTGCAGGTCGTCGCGCGCGATATCGAGAAGAAGCGCCTCGTGCGGCTGCGCCTCGCCGACGACGACGTCCGCGCTTCGTTGTGCGTGCTCTTCCGCCCCAACGAGCCGCCCGGCCCCGCGACACGCTGGCTGCTGGATCTGCTGGGCACACGCTGCTCCGAGGCGCAGAAGCGGCTCGCAAGCGAGGCCTCGCCCGCGCTGCCCGCACCGACGACGCCGACGCGTCGTGAGCGACGCCGGTAAGGATCATCACTTGTCGCGTCCGCGCTTCCCTGCTACCCGTTGGGGGGTGAAGGTGGCGTCCCGTCAGGACCGGCGCTTCGGCGCGGCGTTCGTCGCCGCGTTCGTGCTGCTGTGCCAGGCGGCGGCGTGGGTGCACGCGGCGGCGACGCCGCACGTGACCTGCGTCGAGCACGGCGAGAGCGTTCACCTCGTCGGCGCCGCCACCGACGCCAGCGCGCAGCCCGCCGCCGACGACGCCCTTTCGGCGGCGCCCGTCGCGACGGCCTCGCACGCGCACGAGCACTGCGGCGTCGTGGGTCACCGCACGACGGTCGCGCCCGCGCCCACGCCGGCCGCGCCGCTCGCGACGATCGACGCACCCGCGATTCACGTCGGGACGCACGCCGTCCTCCCGACAACCGTCCTCAGCTTCGCGCCGAAGACCTCCCCGCCCCGCGCCTCGTCCGTCTGAGGTTCGGGTTGGCGTCGCGCGGGCGATCCGCGCGGCGCGCCGCGCGCGGCGATCGCGCGCGTTCGTCCGGGAGGGTTCATGGTCACGTCATTCGTTCCGCTCGTATTCTTGTTCGCGCAAGTCGATCCGTCACTCGCACCGCCGCCACCGCCGCCACCAGCGATTCAACCGTCGACGGCCGCCGCGCCTGGGGCGAGCCTGCTCAACCCGGCGATCTCGCTCATCCTCGACGGGACGTTCGGATACTATGGGAAGAGTCGCGCCGACTTTCGCGCGCTGGGGTTGCCGCTGGCCGGTGACGATCCCGCGGGGCCGTCGCCCGCGATGTCGGCGACGCCCAACGGCCGCGAGGGCTTCGGCGTCCAGGAGGTCGAGCTCGCGGCGTCGGCGGCGATCGATCCCTATTTGGAAGGCGCCGTGTTCCTCACGATCCCCAACCTCGACGGCCTCGAGGTCGAGGAGGCGTACCTCGTCACCACGGCGCTGCCCGCCAACCTGCAGTTCAAGGCCGGCACGTTCCGCTCGCAGCTCGGCCGCAACAACACGCAGCACCTCCACCTCCAGAACTTCACGCGCCGCCCGCTCATGACGGCGCTGCTGTTCGGCGAGGACGGCCTGCGCGGGCCCGGCGCGCAGGCGTCGGTGCTGCTGCCGCTGCCGTGGTTCGCGACCTTCTTCGTCGAGGCGTTCAGCATCGGCGCGCCCGACGATCCGACGATCGAGCCCACGTTCACGTCGACCTTCGGCGGAGGCGCGCGGGACACGCCGCGCAACCTCACGTACACGGCCGTGCTCGAGCAGTCGTGGGACCTCGGCGACGACACGACGGCCGTGCTGGGCCTCAACTTCGCCACGGGGCGCGCGGTCGACTGCGCGCCGCCCGCGGCGACGTGCGACGCGACGACGAACGGCGCGCCGCGCTCGTACCTCTACGGCGGCGACTTCTACTTGAAGTGGAAGCCGGCGAACGTCGCGCAGAGCTACGCGAGCCTGCAATGGACGACGGAGGTCTTCGCGCGCACGGTCGCCGACGGCGGCGCGACGGCGGGCGCGGGCTACACCGAGCCCGTGCTGCAGTTCGCGCGGCGATGGTACGTCGGCGGGCGCTTCGACGTCACGGGGTTGCCGACGGGCGAGCGCGACGGCGTCGTCACGGCGGGCAGCCTGCCGCGCCGCTACGGCTACGCCGCCTCGCTCACGTTCGCACCCAGCGAGTTCTCGCGCTTCCGCCTCTACGCGCAGGAGCTCGCTGGCCCCGGCGTGCCGTCGTCGACCGTCGGGTTTCTCCAAGCCGAAATGTCCATGGGCGCGCACGGCGCTCACCCCTTCTGAGGAACGCCATGCCCACGCTCAAACGAACTGGTCTCTTCATTCTTCTCGCGTTCGCGGCGCTCGTCCCCGCGCGCGCCGAGGCGAAGCTCAAGATCGCGGCCACGATAGAGACGCTCGCCGATCTCGCGCGGCAGGTCGGCGGCGATCGCGTCGAGGTGACGCCGCTCTCGCGCGGCAACGTCGACCCGCACTTCGTGTCGGCGAAGCCGTCGCTCGTGCTCACGCTCAACCGCGCCGACGCGCTCGTCTACGTCGGCCTCGACCTCGAGGTCGGCTGGCTGCCGCCACTCGTGCTGCAGTCGCGCAACGGCCGCATCCAGCGCGGCCAGCCCGGCAACATCGACGCGTCGTCGGCGATCGACGTCGAGGACGTGCCGCACATCCCGGCGGATCAACTGCGGGCGATGGGCGACATCCACCCCCTCGGCAACCCGCACTACTGGATCCCGTCCAAGAACGCGCGCGCCGTGGCGCGGATGCTCGCCAAGCGGTTCAGCGAGCTCGACGCCGCGGGCGCGGCGACGTACCAAGCGCGCCTCGCGACGTTCGAAGCCGCGCTCGCGGCCAAAGAGAAGCAGTGGGCCGCCGCGGCCGCGCCGCTCAAAGGCACGAAGATCGTCACGTTCCACAAGAGCTGGAGCTACGTCGCGGGTTGGCTCGGCCTCGTCGAGGTCGGCTACCTCGAGCCGAAGCCGGGCACGCCGCCGTCGGCCGACCACACGAGCCGCCTCGTCGCGGCCATGCAGGCGCAAGGCGTGAAGCTCGTCATCCACGAGGACTTCTACCCGTCGACGCTCGCGAAGTTCGTCGCCGAAAAAGGCGGGGCCAAGGAGATCTCGTGCCCGTCCGACGTCGGCGCGACGCCCGCGATCAAGACCTACTTCGATCTCGTCGACGCCGTGATCGCGGCGCTGCGCGGAGGCTGAGTCAAGGTCTCGTTAACGGTTCGTCGAGATCCGGCGCGTGCTGCTTTTACGGTCAAAGCTGGGGTCGGTTACGTGTTGGAAATGACTCCGCCGCTATCAAGGAGTCATGGATGAGCAACCTCGCGGCAAGCACTGGATCTCGACCTGGAACCCTGACGACGAGACGTTTTGGAAGACGTCGGGGCGACGGATCGCGCGGCGCAACCTCTTCTGGTCGATCCTCGCCGAGCACCTCGGCTTCTCGGTCTGGCTGATCTGGAGCGTCGTCGCGGCGCGCCTGCCCAAGGTCGGCTTCACCTACACGACGGACCAGCTCTTCGGCATCGTCGCGCTGCCGGGGCTCGTCGGGTCGCTCATGCGCTTCCCGTACACGTTCGCCGTGCCGAAGTTCGGCGGGCGCAACTGGACGATCGTCAGCGCGCTGTTGCTGTTCGTCCCGACGACGTTGCTCGCCGTGCTCGTGACGCGGCCGACGACGCCGTACTGGCTCATGGCGCTCGCGGCGGCGACGGCCGGGCTCGGCGGCGGCAACTTCTCGTCGAGCATGGCCAACATCTCGTTCTTCTACCCCGACCGCGAGAAGGGCTTCGCGCTCGGCCTCAACGCCGCGGGCGGCAACATCGGCGTCAGCTCGGTGCAGCTGCTGATCCCGATCGTGCTCGGGATGCCGCTCTTCAATCTGTACCTCGGGCAGCCGCAGGGCGCGGGCCACATCTACCTGCAGAACGCGGGGCTGTTCTGGATGCCGCTCATCGTCGTCGCCGTCTACGGCGCGGCCCGCTACATGAACAACCTCACGACGGCGCGCTCGACGTTCCGCGACCAGGCCGTCGTCGCGCGCCACCCCGACACGTGGCTCATGGCGTGGCTGTACGTTGGCACGTTCGGCTCGTTCATCGGCTACTCGGCGGCTTTCCCGCTCTTGCTCAAGACGCAGTTCCCGCAGGTGACGATGAACCTCGCCTTCCTGGGCGCGCTCGTCGGCTCCGTGGCGCGCCCGCTCGGCGGCAAGCTCGCCGACCGCGTCGGCGGCGCGCGCGTCACGCTCGTGAACTTCGTCGCGATGGCGGCGGCGACGCTCTCGGTGATCCACTTCCTGCACGCGGGCTCGTTCGCGGGCTTCCTCGGCTCGTTCCTCGCGCTCTTCGTGACGACGGGCGTGGGCAACGGATCGACGTTCCGCATGATCCCCGTGATCTTCCGGCGCCACCACCTTCGCGGCGTCAACGAGCTCGACCCGGCGGCGCAGGCGACGGCGCTCGAGACGGCGCGGCGCCAGAGCGCGGCCGTCCTCGGGGTCACGGCGGCGATCGGCGCGTGCGGCGGCTACCTGATCCCGCGCTCGTTCGGCGCATCGATCCACGCGACGGGCCACATCGACGTCGCCCTCTACGCCTTCCTCGCCTTCTATGCGACGTGCATCGCCCTCACGTGGTGGCGCTACGCGCGGCGCGCGCCGTCGACGAGCTACACGCTCGCCCGCGGCGCCGAGGCGAGGGTTTGAAAACGCGCAACCGACCTCGAGACAGGAGACACGACATGCACCCACGAAAGGTTCTGCTCACGAGCGCCCTCGCGCTCACCGGTGTCGGAGCGCTCGCCTCCGTCGCCCAGGCCGACGCCCCGGCGCCGGCGCCCGCGACCACGCCCACCGTCGCCGCGACGGCGGCGCCGCCCGCGGCCCCCGCCGCGCCGCCGCCGCCCTACTCGGTGCCGTGGCAGCTGCGCCCGCTCGCGGCGGCCAATGTCATCCGGCTCGATTCGTCGACGGCGTTCTACGAGAACCCCGCCAACGGCGACACCGGACACACGACGGCGACGATGGCTTTGTTCAGCTACAAGGTCACGCCGCACCTCGCGCCGCTCGTGCGCTTCGGCTATGTCGACAACACCGCGCCCACGCCCACGGCGGCCGCGCCCTCGGGCACGGCCTTCCTGAACCCGATCGTCGGCATCACCTACGCGAACACCGTCGACCGGTTCCGCTTCGCGCCCTTCCTCGGCGTGACGATCCCGGTGGGCCAAGGCGGCGGCGACAAGCCCGACGCGGGCGCGGCGACCGCGCTCAAGGCCGGCATCAACGCGCGTTCGGCGATGGACAACGCCATGTTCGCCGTGAACTACACGACGGCGATCGCGGGCTTCGGCGCGGGCTACGTCGCGTCGGGCTTCACGGCGCAGGCCGAGGTCACTTTGTTCCAGCTCTTCCGCTCGCGCGGCACGAGCGCCGCGAGCTCGCTCGACTCGACGCGTACGAACTCCACCGCCGGGGTGCACCTCGGGTACTTCCTGCTGCCGTCGCTGTCCGTCGGCGCCGAGGCGCGCTACCAGCGCTGGCTCAGCACGCCGCACAAGAAGGTCACGAACGCCGCCGGGATGACCTCGATCGTCCCGTTCGCCGACAGCGACATGGACAACGTCACGGCCGCGCTCGGCGTCCGCGGCCACTTCAAGGTCGGCAAGGCCTGGCTACGACCGGGCCTGTCGTACGCCCGCGGGCTCGACGCCCCCCTCACGACCGCCTCGTACAACGTGGTCCAGATCGACGTCCCGTTCGTCTTCTGAGCCAGCCCGCCGCGGCAAGTTGCCGCACCAAAACCCGAAAATGACGTCCCGGGCGCTCCTCCGGCCCCGGCGTCGGACGCCTCACCCACCTACACGTGGGTGGGGCGTTCGGCGTTGTTGCACCGACGGGTCAACGAATGCACAGGGCCAAGGAAGGAATAGGCCGGGCTAGGCCTCTACAATAGGTGCCAGCGGTGGGCCGGTAGGGGTAGGTCGCTCGATTCGAATCGCCACAACTCGCGCCTGGAAAAACCTCGGAGGTCCCGAAGATGTCGTCGCCCCGCTTCCGCAAGATTGGTCTATCTGCGCTCTCGCCTCGTCATCTCTTGATCCTCACCGCCGCCGTCGCGGCGGGCTGTGCCGGCGGAAACGTCGGTCAGAGCAACCACAACGGCGGATCGACCGGCGGCCCCGGAACGGGCGGCTCCACTGGCAATCCTGGAACCGGCGGCAGCGTCGGCAACGGCGGGTTCTCTGGAACTCCGAACGGTGGCGACACCGGCTCGGGCAACGGCGGCGGCACGGGTAACCCCACGGGCGGCACGATCGGAACCGGCGGCGACGGCAGCCTCGGCGGCAGCCTCGGCTCGGGGGGCATGATCTCCGACAACCGCATGTGCAAGCCGACGACGACGACCGCGCAGCTCCCGGCGAACTTCAACCAGCAGTGCGGCATCTGCCACAGCGCCTTCGGCGCGGCGGCCAACCCGCTGGTCCCGAACCTCTTCACGTTCACCGCGCAAGCCGACACGACCCAGGCAAGCTTCACGGCCCTCGTGCGCTCGGGCAAGCCGGGCACGATCATGCCGGCGTTCGCGACGACGGCCATCAGCGACGCCGACATCGCGCAGATCTACGGCTACTTCAAGGCCGGCCAGTCGTCGGGCGCGGTCGCCTGCCCCGGTGCCGACGGCACGCTCACGGCGAACCTCGGCGCTTGCTCGGGCCAGACGATGACGTACTCGCCGCTCTTCACGTCGAACTCGACGACGGCGCAGCCGGTCTCGTACGTCGATCCGACGACGAAGCACATCATCTTCCGCGGCGCCGGCCGCGTGCGTTTCCGCCACGAGATGGAGGAGACGTTCGAGATTTACCACGACCACTACTTCGAGGACCGCACGTTCTCGTACACGCTCGACGACAGCACGCCGGCGGGTGGCTCGACGATCGCGGTGACGTTCACGCCGGTCGCGAACCAGTACTACAGCAAGCAATCGCTCGCCGGTCAGCAGCAGGGCGGCGCCGACCTCAACATCCGCTACTGGAAGGTCTACGGCGGCACCGACGGCAACCGCTTCTACGGCAACGCCGGCGGCGCCTCGAACGACGTGCTCCCCACGGGCTGCGCGGGCGATCCGAACAGCATGAACTGCGACACGCGCAAGTACACCTACGTCATCAACCGCAACATCCGCGCGAACCGCGCGCCCATGGTTGGCGACCAGCTGCAGATCGAGTTCGGCATGTTCCTCGCGCGCTACCCCGGTCCGGACGGCAAGCACGTGCGCAACACGACGCCGCTCCCGAACGGCTGCACGATGGGCGGCCCGCCCTACGACAACAACTGCTACACGCAGGCCAACTACTACTCGGACTCGTTCCGCTACGCCGTCGGCAAGGGCGTGATCACGCCCTCGAACGAGGACTGCTCGATGGACGTGCCGCCGGAGCTCGACGGCATGTTCCCGGCGCCGCAGGACTGCTCGCCCGGCGGCAAGATCGCGCAGGCCGTCGCCTCGGGTGTCCTGTCGGATCGCCTGGGCCCGGCCGAGGCCGGCTGGTCGGGCGGCACGATGACCCAGCCGTACATCCGCCAGCGCCACGACCTGTACTACTCGCAGATGTCGCCGGCGATCCTCGGTGAGAACGCGGCCAACTTCGTGACGGGCCGTCGGCTCTTCCACACGAACTTCACGACGGGCGCGCACATCGAGGCCAACAACGGCATGACGCCGGCCGAGACGGCGATCCACGCCAACCTCGCCGGCCCGCTGCTCAACCAGCTCGACTGCGAAGGCTGCCACTCGCACAACAACCGCGGCTTCCCGCCGGCGGCCGGCATGCCGTTCGACTCGGTCGTCGTCAAGCTGCAGGGCACGGGCACGGACGCGCACGGCGCGCCGAACCCCGACCCGAACTACGGCCGCCAGCTCCAGAACGTCGCCATCAGCGGCTCGGCCGAGGGCTCGGCGTCGTTCTCGTACACGCAGGTCACGGGCAAGTTCGACGACGGCACGGCGTACACGCTCACGAAGCCGACGACGACGTTCTCGGGCCTCGCCAACGGCATGCCGGTCGGGTACTCGACGCGTCTCGCCCGTCCGCTCATCGGCATGGGCCTCCTCGAGGCGATCCCCGAGGCCGACATCCTCGCGCACGCCGACCCGACCGACTGCGACGGCAACGGCATCAAAGGCGTGCCGAACCTCGTGTTCGATCCGGAAGACGGCACGATGAAGGTCGGCCGCTTCGGCTGGAAGGCCTCGAAGGCCAGCGTCAAGATGCAGGTGGCCGAGGCGCTCAACCTCGACATCGGCGTCACGACGAGCGTCTTCCCGAAGCACGACTGCGGCCCGTCGCAGGCCGGCTGCACGAGCGCCGACAAGGCGACGCCCGAGCTGTCGGACGCCGACCTCGAGATCATGGCGACGTACATGCGCACGCTCGGCGTGCCGGCGCGCCGCGACCTCGCCCACCCCGACGTCATGCGCGGCGAGTCGATCTTCGCGCAGGTCGGCTGCGTGAACTGCCACCAGCCGAACCAGCACACGGGCACGACCCACCCGTTCGTCGAGCTGCAGAACCAGGTCATCCACCCGTACTCGGACCTGCTGCTCCACGACATGGGCCCGGACCTCGCCGACAACAGCTCGGGTGAGTACAAGGCGACGTCGACGATGTGGCGCACGCCGCCGCTCTGGACGATCGGCCTCTGCGACGAGGTCGCGGTCGGCTTCCAGAAGGACCAGACGCTCAACCCGGCGCCGAACCTCGGCCCGTGCCACTACCTGCACGACGGCCGCGCGGCGTCGCTCATCGAGGCGGTGCTGTGGCACGGCGGCGAGGCGGCCGGCGTGAAGGCCAAGGTCCTCGCGCTGTCGGCGACGGATCGTGCGGCGCTGCTGGCGTTCTTGAAGTCGCTGTAACGACCGCGGGCGCATCGCCCGCCTGACTCCCTCGAAAGGGCTTCGGTTGCGAAACCGGAGCCCTTTCTTCGTTTCGGCTCACTCGATCCATGAACGCCCGAACGGTCAATGCCCGTTGCGTTTGAGGCGGTGATTGATCGCAGCAACGACGCTTCGAGGCGTTTATAATGAGGCGTCCATGGAGATCACCAACACCCGCGTCACGGGGACACCAGCGCCCGCGCGCGAGACGCAGCGGCTCTATTTGATGGCCGTCGCCGGCTCTCACGTGGGCGCGGTTCACAAGGTCGAGGGCGCCCGCACGGTGCTCGGCCGCGGCGAAGGCGCTCAGATCCGCGTCACCGACGACGGCGTGTCGCGCGAGCACGCCGAGCTCGTCGTCGAGAACGGCCGCGTGCTCGTGCGCGATCTCGCGTCGACGAACGGCACCTACGTCAACGGCGCGCGCGCGGCGACGCGCGAGGTGCGCGCGGGCGACCAGATCTCGGTGGGCACCGCGACGTTCGTCGTGTTCATGCACGGTGACGGCCTCGACGACGAGCTGCCGCGCGGCCGCGTCGCGGGCGGCTCGCTCGACGACGTCGTGGGCGCGTCGGTGCCGCGCGAGGGCTTCGTCGCGCGCATCGCCGAGGAGATCTCGTTCGCGCGCCGCCACGGCGAGTCGCTCGCGCTGCTCGTGTGCGAGCTCGCCGACGCCGTCGCGCTCGAGGCGCTCGTCGGCACGCGAACATACCGCGCGCTCCTCGCCGAAGTGCGCGCCGCCTGCCTGGCCGCCGTGCCCGCCTCTGATCTCGTCGCCTCGCTCGGCGGCGGCCGCTTCGCGGCCCTCGCGCGGCGCACGACGTCCGCCGAGGCCGTTCAGCTGGCGCGGCAGCTGCGCGACGCCGTCGCGCTCGCGAGCGGCGGCACGAGCGTCGAGCTGCGCTTGGGCATTGCGACGCCCACCGCGAGCGCCAAGCCCGCCGTCAGCGCGGCCGCCGCGTTGGCCGCGGCCGAATCGTCGCTCGTCAAGGCGCACGAGCGCCGCGCCGCCGTCGTCGAGGCGACCTGATCGGCCGCACGGCAATCGGCCGCGGCTAGAAGCTGAGGACCGAGTACAGGACGGTCACCAGCCCGACCAAAAACAGGCTCGATCCGATGAACAACGCCTTTTGCCTCTTCGCGTAGCGGCGGGCGTAGTTCGTGAACGGATCACCGCCCGCCTCGCGACGCTTCTGGGCGGCGACGGCGTAGTACCGGCTCCATTCCTCGGCGGTTGCTTTGCTCACGGTTGGTTGTCCTGGTGGGGGGCCACCAAAAGCAGCTTCGGCGGATTCGTTTCGAGACTGTAGCAACAGCATATTGGGGCCGCGTCACGTTCGTGGCTCGCGACCGTCCACCGACCTTCGACCACTCGCGGATACCTTAGCCTCGCCGACGTAGTCCGGCACATTCACACGAAACCTCGGACCGTCTTCACCGAAAGCCGTGCTATCGAGCGCGAGCATGAGACGACGCGATGTCCTGGGCACTCTGAGCATGTTTCTGCTGACTGTATCGAGTGCGTCCAGCCCCGCGACACGCCTCTCGATGCCGAAATCGTCGACTCACAATCAGACGCAACCGAGACTCAAGAGGACCGAGGGATAGACATCGCGCCTGCCGTTACATTTGACGGAGACAGCGCAGAACGAGACGCATCGGAGGATGAACCCGCCACTGATCTGCGCGGTTCCACCCCCGATGGCCCAGCCGAGTCCTCACCAGGAAGTAAAGAGAACGGTCTTCAATGTGAGGCCGGTAGCGACTGCAAATCGGGCGTATGCGTAGATGGCGTCTGCTGTAGCTCTGTATGTGGGGCCATTTGCATGTCGTGCCTTGCGTCGAGTACAGGACGACTGTCGGGAGAGTGCGCTCCTGTATTGGCCGGTCTTTCGCATGGCTCAGACTGCGCTCGCTCTGACGAGGCTACGTGTGGCCTCGATGGGCAATGCGACGGCCGCGGCGCTTGTCGCCGTTGGAAGAGTGGCACGCCCTGTCGAACGCCTACGTGCTCCACCGATCTCCGGGGAGCGTTGGCAGTAAGAACTTGCGATGGCACTGGGACCTGCGCGGAGGCGGCACCGGTTTCTTGTGGCCAATACTTGTGTAGCGCTTCAGCGGGACGGTGTCCGAGTTCCTGCTCAGTATCCCTGGATTGCGTCGACTCGAGCTTCTGTGGGGCGGGATCTTGCCGGCCAAAGCTCGACAGCCGGTCCTCCTGTTCTGGACCTGATCAGTGCAAGAGCGGGTTCTGCGACATGGCTCCAGTCGGCTATTGCAAAAACTCCGTCGATCTAGAGTGCGACGTCGAA
Source organism: Polyangia bacterium (assembly GCA_035549075.1). Taxonomy (GTDB): domain Bacteria; phylum Myxococcota_A; class Polyangia; order Fen-1088; family Fen-1088; genus DASZFV01. The sequence continues at coordinate 26,070 of DASZRT010000148.1, forward strand.
AACGGAGGCTGCATCTCCAACCGTGTGGACTATGGGCCGTGCATCTTCAGCTTCGGATGTAGATGAACGTCAAGTCGCCCGTCGCTTGAAGCGTTAATTGATCGCGAAGCAGTACAGGCGGCCGGCACCACCTCGCGGCGCCGTATCGTCGCAACCGCCGTTTTCATGTGACGAATTCCACGAGCTAAGGGCTCCCGTCGTGTCGCCGTTGGGGCCAAGGCCGTCAGAGTGGCCAACCCAGGCCTTGTCGGCATTTGCAGTCGACGTCCAGTCCTTGCACGTGTCGTTGGCCTTCAACGTCCCGTCGGCGTTCGAGCCGGTGAGGATGTCGTGTTGGACGCCGTCGGCGGCGGGCGAGCCGGTCCAGTGGCCTGGGATAGGTTGGCCTTTCTCGTCGATGAAGAGCATGTAATTTCCCGTCTTCGTCGCTGCGTGGAGCTCGGCGACCGAGGCGGCGAGGAGCGCGCCCTTGGAGTTGTGCCACGGGCCGGCGCCGATGCGGTCCTTCGCGTTGACGGGACCGCCGCCCGGTCCGGCGGCGACGCTGAGGTACGCGTGCCACGTGCGCGCGCCCTGCCCCGCCGCCGCCGCGAGATCCTGGCACCGCTTGTCGGCGCCCGCGAGCCCACCGAGGTTGCCGGTCATGCTCTTGTCGGAGGTCACGAAGAACGTCATCGCGGTCGCTCCACCGGCGCCCGTCGAGCCGGCGATGCCGCCGGTCCCGGTCGCGCCGCCCGTCGATGTTGGACTGGTCGTGCCGCCCGCGCCGCCGGTCGCGGCGATGCCGCCCGTGCCGCCCGTCGATGTCGTACCGCCCGAGCCGCCCGTGCCGGTGACGCCACCCATCCCCGTTGTGCCACCCGTGGCCGTTGTGCCACCTGTGCCCGTGGTGCCGCCGGTGGCGGTCGTGCCGCCGGTGCCCGTCGATCCGGAGCCGCCAGAATTGCCGGTGCTGCCGCCGGTCCCACCGTTGCCGCTGCCAGAGCTGCAGGCCAGGGTGAGCGATACGAGCAGCGAGGCCGTCGAGGCGAGCTTCCAGGCGTGGGTCATGGGCATCCTCCCGCGAGGGACATCATAGTCATCGAGACGCGCCAGGCGTGCACTCGGCTCGCCTCAAACGAGCGAGAGCTTGGGGCGAAGCGACGTCGGCAGCGCTTCGGCGCGCGAGAACCGCGCGTCGAGCGCGACCGCGGACGGCACCTCGCGCGCGCCGATGCGGAGCACGACGTGGCGATGGCGCGCGACCGGTAGGCCCGCGACGTCGACGAAGTCTTCCCAGCGGTGCGCGCCGCGCGCCCACCAACCGATGATCTCGGCGACGTAATCGTGCCGGCGCAACAGACCGTCGTCGTCGAAGAAAAACGTCTGGCGCCGCGAGTGCGTCGCGAGCGACGCCGGCAGCGCGACTTCTACGCCCGTGAGCACGCGCCCGGCCGAGCGCGCGCGACGAACGCCCAGCGGACGACCGTCGACGAGCGAGAACGGCAACGCGTGGTAATGCGAGAGCGCATAGCCGAAAAAATAGACGGCGTCGATCGGCGACCAGAGACGCGCCTTGCGGCTGCCCTCGAACGTCGCGCGCGGATCGGCGCGCGCTTCGAGGATCGTCGCGCCCGAGACGATCTGCACTTGGCCCGCCGAGAACACGCCGCGGCGGCCCGCCGCCGGAAAGTCGTCGAACGTCACGCGCTCGCGGTGCGGCCAGACCTCGGCGCGCGTCGGACGCGGGAACGAATCGCCGATGCCCTTCTTCTCGGGCACCAGGCCCGTGAGCGACTCGAGCGTGAGCGAGAGGCCCCCGAAGCGCCGCCACGCCGCCCAGCCGCCGTGTCGCTCGATCGCGCGCTCGAGCAGCGCGCGCGCCTCGCCCGTCCACGGCGACGCGGGGCCGAACGGCTCGTCGGTCGTCGAAGGCAGCGTCGGCGCTTCCACGGCGCGCAGCTTACCGCGCCTCTGTACGCGCGCGCGCGGTGCAACGTCACGCGCACCGGCGCATCGCGGCCGGCGTGCGCGAGATCGAAGATGGCCGCCGCATGAAGACCAAGGGCGTCGCTCTTTCGGTGTGTCTCGCGCTCGGCGCCGCGTGTGGCGGAGGCGGCGGCTCGCCGGGCGCGACGGGTGGCACGAGCGGATCGCCAGGTGGCGGCGGTTCGACGAGCACCGGCGGCGCGATCGGAACCGGCGGCGTGACGAGCACCGGCGGAACCGGCGGCGTGACGAGCACCGGCGGGGCCGGCGGCGTCACGGGCACGGGCGGCGCGACCGACACCGGCGGCGTGACGGGCACGGGCGGCGCAACCAGCACCGGCGGCGCGGCCGGCGGCAGCGCGGGCACGGGTGGATCCGGTGGCGCGGCCTCGGTCGCATGTCCCGCGGGCGCCCTGCTGTGCGACGACTTCGAGTCGTATGGCTCGGCGACCGATCTCGCCGCCGCGTGGAAGGTCACCGCGACCGCGGCGACGCTCACCGTCGACGGCAGCAAGCCCTTCGGGGGCAGCGCCAAGAGCGTCCACGTCTCGGCGCCCGGCGGCACGCCCGTCGGCACGCTCGTCAAAGAGAACGCCCCGCTCTTCCCGATCGCCGGCAACGTCTACTACGGCCGCATGATGATGTGGCTGACGAAGGCGCCCACGGGCGCCGTGCACTGGAACAACGTTCAATCGGCCGGCTACCTGCCCAATTCCACCCAGTGGTCGAAGTACGGTTGGGGCGGCATGTACGGCACGATCCTCGCGGGCTACACGATCCGCACCATGCCGACCGACATGCAGGCCGTCGTCGACTGCTCGAAGCCGTCGAAGATGGCGCTGCCAGAGAAGAAGTGGACATGCCTCGAGTGGGAGTTCGACGGCGTCGGCAACGCGCTCCACCTGTGGCTCGACGGCAAGCTGCTCGACGACGCCGACGTCATCAAGACCGGCACCCAGTGCGTGACGCCCAAGCCACCCAACGACACGTGGCAAGCGCCGACGTTCGCCAATCTCACGCTCGGCTGGGCGCAGTACCAGTCGTCGAACGTGGCGATCGACTTCTGGATGGACGACGTCGCGTTGGCGACGACGCGCGTGGGCTGCCCTTCGCCCTAAGGTTTGGCGCCTTGTTGGATCCAGTGCTGGACGGCGTCCAGCTCGCCGGTCGTCAACATTTTGCCGGAGCTGGGCAGCGGCATGTGGTCGCCGCAGTTGTTGACCATGGCTTGGTGCGTGTCGCTCGTGAGCTTGATCCACAGCAAGCTGTGGTCGGGATCGCCGGGGACGACGCGCCTGGGCGGCGCGCTCAAGAAGATGCAGCCCTTCGTGAGCGCGGCCGTGACGGTGCCGTTCGTGACGAGCGTGTCGTAGGTCCAGTTCGTGCCCGCGCCCGCCTTCATGTCGGTCGTGTGGCACGGTGAGCAGCGGTTCGCGATGATGGGCGCGATGTCCGTCGCGTAGCTGTACACGGCGGGCGGCGTCGTCGAGCCGCCGGTGCCCGTGACGCCGCCCGTGCCGGTGGTTCCGGCGCTGCCGCCCGTGCCCGTCGCGCCGCCCGTCGCAGACGAACCGCCGCCGCCGCCCGTCCCCGTGTCCTGCGAAGGCGGCGCCGCGAGCGTGAAGCCCGCGCTGTTGACCATGCCGTTCACGAGCGCGCCGAATTGGTAGTCGCCCGTCTTGAAGCCGTCGACGAGCTGGGTGATCGCCGGCTCCTCGTCCGCCGATTCCACGTGTCCCGTGACGTAGCGGTAGAGGTTGCGCGCGAAGCAGTCCATGACGTGCGAATCGTCGTGGAGCAGCGTCGCGAGCTCGCGCGGATCCTTGAACGTCATGCCGTCGAGGTCGCCGCTCGCGTCGATGACCTGGCCCGCGTCCATCGTGCGGTACGCGCCGATGCCGTCGAAGTTCTCGTAGGCGAGGCCGATCGGATCCATGAGCGTGTGGCAGGTCTTGCAAGGCTCGACGGCGCGGTGGACGGCCAGCTTCTGCCGCATCGTCTGCGGCGCCGAGCCCGCCGCATCTTGCGGCAGCGGCGGCACGTTCATGGGCGGCGGCGGCACCGTCTCGCACATGAGCATCTCGCGGATGAACTTGCCGCGGTACGTGGGCGAGCCGATGTCGGAGTGCGCGTTGAGCGCGAGGAAGCTGCCCTGGCCGAGGTAGCCGACGCGCAGGCCCGACGCCGGCAGCGTCGTCTGCACGAAGTCCGTCCCGGTCACCGCCGGCAGGCCGTAGAGCTTCGCGAGCTCGGCGTTGACGAACGTCGTCGGCGAATCGAACAAGCCGCGCATGTCGCCCTTGGTCGTGAGCGCGAGGTTGCTGAAGAAGCGCAGCGTCTCTTCGCGCATCGCCGGACCCAGCGTATCGGTCTTCTGCGGGAAGATCGACGGCAGCTGCGGGAGCGAATCGAGCTCGGCCAGGCGGTAGTACTCGGTGAAGAACTCGCGCGCGCCCGCCGTCGCGCGCGGCGACGCCAGCAGGCGCGCGACCTGCGTCGCGAAGCCGTTGCCCTGCGAGAGCTGGCGCGCGTCGGCGGCGTCGAGGAGCGCGTCGTCGGGCGTCGTGTTCCACAGGAAGAACGCGAGGCGCGTCGCGAGCTCGTGGTCGTCGAAGGCGAGCACGTTGGCGTTCCCCGCCTCGGGCGAGCCCATCTCCTCGCGGTAAATGAAGTGCGGCGACTCGAGCAACCCGGCGAGGCCGTACTCGAGGCCGCCGTAGAAGCTCTTCGTCGCCGTTTGAATGTCCTTGACGACAGACGCGTAGCCCGAGACTTCGTCCGTCGTCAGCGGGCGTCGCCACGCGCGGCGACCAAACTTCGTGAGGAACGACGTCGTGCACGCGTCGTCGGTCGTGCCCGCGGGCGTGCAGCCCACGAGCGCGGCGCGGCCGGGCGCGCCGTCCGCGAGCGCTTGATGCGCGACCGAGAGCGCCGCCGTCTCGAGCTGCTCGACGAGGTGAGGCGACAAGCTCACGAGCGCGGCGCCGATCGACGCGAAGCCCGAGAGCGACGTGTCCGGCTCGAAGTCGCTCGGCACGGTGACGCCGCCGCCGAGCAGATCGGCGATCGCGTTGCGGTACTGCACGCTCGTGAGGCGGCGCAGCCCCGCGGGCGCCGGCTTGAACGCCGCGGGCGCCGGCAACGTCGAGCCCGGCGGTTGCGCCGTCCCGCCCGCGGCGGTGACGCCGTTGCCGCCCGCTCCCGTCGAGCCCCCACCCCCACCCGCGCCGGGGTTGCTCTTGGCGCAGCTGACGGCGAGCGCACCGACGGCGAGCGCCGTCAGCCAACGCGATCGAACGGACCCTGAGCGCGATTTTTCCCGCTGGATCATCATGGGGAGACGAGCCTCCGTGGAAACGAACGTTCGCTCTCCGCCCTGGCCCGGGCTCGAAGCCCGGTCCTTATACACCTCGCGTTTCGGGCCACATGGGCGCCGGAGCCCCCCGCTTTGCACGGGTCGCGCGCGACGTTGGCGTAGTCTGCCGGGCATGCTGCGGTCGAGAATCAGCCGACGCGCGATCCTTCGCGGCGTCGCGGGTGGTGTCGGCATCGGCGTCGCGCTGCCGCCGCTCGAGGCGATGTTCAACGGCAACGGCAACGCCTACGCCGACGGCACCGCGATCCCCAGGCGCCTCGGCATTTTCTTTTGGGGCAACGGCGTGAAACCCGATCGTTGGGTCCCGATCAACACGGGCGCGGGTTGGACGTCGAGCCCGTCGTTGCAGCCGCTCGAGGACGCGGGCGTCAAGGACTACGTCAACGTCGTGTCGGGCACGAACATCACCTCGGGCGACGAGCGCGGCCACCACTCGGGCACCGTGGGCATTCTCTCGGGCGCGCCGCTCGTCTCGCAACCCGCGGGCGGCGCGCCGTACCGCTCGACCTTCAGCCAGCCCAGCATCGATCAGGTCGCGGCCGGCATCATCGGCACGTCGTCGCGCTACAAGTCGCTCGAGGTCGGCGTCTCGACCCGCGTCAACGGCAACGAGGGCACGACGCTGCACTACCTCTCGCACAGCGGTCCCGACAGCCCCAACCCGCCCGAGTACGATCCCTCGAAGCTGTTCGACCGCATCTTCGGCGCGGGCTTCACGCCGCCCGGCTCGACGACGACGCCCGTCGTCGACGCCACGCTCGGTTACCGCAAGAGCGTGCTCGACGTCGTGCTGCGCGACTTCAACGGCGTGCGCGCGCGCGCCGGCGCCGCCGACAAGGCCCGCCTCGACAAGCACGCCGACGGCATCCGCTCGATCGAGAGCCGCCTCATGACGTCGTCGATGCCCGTAGCGTCGGCGGCGTCCTGCAAGCTGCCCATCAAGCCGAGCGCGTTCGCCGATCAGGCCGGCAAGGAGCAGCTCGCCGAGAAGACGAAGGCGATGGGCGATCTGCTGGCGATCGCGCTCGCGTGCAACATGACCCGCGTGTTCTCGATGATGTTCACGGGCAGCACGGCGAGCACCGTGTTCTGGGAGGTGAACATCACGAGCGCGCACCACCAGCTCACGCACGACGAGCCGGGGATGCAGCCGCAGGTGCAGGCGTCGACGGTGTTCATGATGAAGTGCTTCGCGTCGTTGCTGACGTCGCTCAAGTCCGTGCCCGAAGGCGCGGGCAACGTCCTCGACAACACGGCGATCCTCGCGAGCACCGACACGTCGGACGGCCGCTTCCACAGCGTGCGCGACTACCCGATCCTCGTCGCCGGCAAGGGCGGCGGGTACTTCAAGTACCCGGGCATCCACTACCGCTCGGCGTCGGGCACGGAGAGCACGAGCACCGTGCTGCTCAGCGTGCTCCGCGCCGCGGGCACGAACCTCGCCACCGTCGGCGCCGCGGGCGGCCTGTCGACGGTGAGCTGCTCGGGGATCGAAGCCTAACCAACTGGCGCGCGAGAGCGCCCCGGAAGCTTCTGACTAGAACGCCGGGTTCTGCGCGGCGGTCGGGACCCCGAACGCGAGGTTGAGCACGGCGTTGGTGTTCGGGATGCTGCCGCCGCCGAGCAGGAAGTCGAGGTGGCCGCCCTGCGACGAGTAGAAGCGGTTGTTGCCCGCGAACGTCGACGGGCTTGCCATGTCCCACTCGACGGGCGCGCCCGGGTAACCGGTGCGGTTCATGTTGAACATGATGTCGCCGTACTCGACGTCGCTCACGCCGGCCAAGCCGTAGAAGCGGTTCATGGGCGTCTTGCTCGCGGCGTCGATCCACTGCGCGATGTGCGCGAGGCAGCAGTGCGTGCCGTCGCACGTCGCCGCCACGGGGTGCCACGGCGGGTTCGCCATGTCGTACGGCGCCGTCTCGATCGCGATGCCGCACGTGTTGTCGCGCGGGCCCGAGCGCGACACCGCGCCCGCCGAGCACACCTCGACGCGCGCGATGTAGGCCGCCGTCGTCGCGCCGTGAGACATGCCCGTGAAGACGACGTCCGACCAACGCACGTCGCCCGCGGCGTTGAGGAAGTAGCCCCAGTCTTCGGCGGTGTACTGCTGCGCGAGAGACGTCAGCGTCGACTTCACCGACGCCGAGATCGCGAGCCACTCCGTGTGGCGGCACTTGTCGTCGACGTCGCGGCCCATCGTCCAGTCGTTGACGCTGCACTGGGTGAACTTCACGCCGATGACGTGGTAGCCGCGCTTGCCGAGCCAAGGCACGTACGAGCCGTCGTCGACGCCCAGCTCGACGGCGAGCTTGCCGAGCGCCGTCGCGCGTGTGTCGAGGCCGGCCTTTTGGTTGTGGACGACCTGACCGCCCGTCGCCGTCACGTGGATCGCGTGCGTCGGCGGATCGGCCGGACAGCTCGTGGGGCCGACGCTGCCGCCGCCGCCCGTCGTGCCGCCGCTGCCGGTGGCGCCGCCGCCACCGCCCGTCGTGCCGCCGGTGCCCGTCGTTCCGCCGGCACCGCCGTTGCCCGTCGTGCCGCCACTTCCACCGGTGGTCCCACCGTCGCCGCCCGTGGTTCCACCGCCGCCGGCCGCACCGCCGCCACCGCCCGTCGTGCCGCCGCTGTCACCCGTCGTGGCGCCATTTCCGTTCGAGCCGCCCGTCGCGCTCGTGCCGCCGCCGCCCGTGGTGCCGCCGCCGCTGCTGGTGGTCCCACCACCACCGGTCGAGCCGCCCGTCGCGGAATTCCCGCCGCCGCCCGACGAGCACGCGGCGACGCCGCACAAAACGAACGCCGCGAGCGTGCGGCGGTTGATCACGACTTTAAGCAAGCGGACCTCCTGGAAATGCGACTATAAATCGACTCCGAAAGGAAACCTCCTCCATGAAGCGAATTCGTCTCTATCTCCTCGTGACCGTGATCGGCATCGCCGGTGCGGCGACCGCGCGCGCCACCGACGCGGGTACGCCCGCGACCACGCCGTTCGGCACCACCATGACCGCGATCCCTCCGGCGAGCGGCATCGACTGGGCCAAGATGAGCGACGCCGAGAAGAAGAAGTACATGAAGACGAAGGTGCTGCCCGAGGCCAAGAAGATGTTCCAGGCCTACGACGCGAAGGCCTTCAAGAAGGTCACCTGCGAGACCTGCCACGGTCCCGGCGTCGCCGACGGCAACTTCAAGATGCCGAACGCGAAGCTGCCTAAGCTGCCGAAGCCGACGTCGCGCGCCGACTTCATGGAGCTGCAGAAGAAGAAGCCCGACGCCGTGAAGTTCATGGGCACCGTCGTCAAGCCGACGATGGCGCACCTGCTGAACCAGCCCGAGTGGTCGCCGACCGAGCCCAAGGGCTTCGGCTGCTACCACTGCCACACGCACGACGAGTAGTCGTCCGCGGGAGCGCGCGCGTCAGGCGGCGCGCGCGCGCGGCTCGCGAAGATCGCTGGCTGCGCGTAGCTTCTTCATCGCCTCGCCGTGGATCTGGCAGACGCGACACTCGCTCACGCCCAGCACGACGCCGATCTCTTTGAGGCTCAGGTTCTCGCGGTAGTAGAGCGAGAGCACGTGCTGCGTGCGCGGCGCGAGGGTCGCGATGTCTTGGGAGAGTTGATCGAGCAGCTCGCGCCGCGCGACGATCTCCTGCGGATCGTCGGCGCGATCGTCGGCGAGGCGCTCCAGCAGCTCTTGGCCGGCGTCGTCGAAGCCGATGACGCGCGAGCCGCCCATGTTCTTGCGGCGGGCACGCAGCTCGTCGACGGACACGCCGAGCTCGTCGGCGAGCTCGCCCTCCGTCGGGCGCCGGCCGAGGCGTTGGGTGAGGCGCGCGAGCGAGCGGTTGAGGGTGCGCCACTGGCGGCGCATGTCGCGAGACATGGTGTCTCGTACGCGGATGTCGTCCAACATCGCGCCTTCGATACGGATGCGAGCGAAGGTTTCGAAACTCTCGCCTCTCGACGAGTCGAACCGCGCCGCGGCTTCGAGCAACCCGAGCGCGCCCGCCGACACCAGCTCGCCGAAGTCCGTCGACGCGGGGAGCCGCCGCGCCAATCGTTTCGCCACTTTTTCGACGAGCGCGTAGTGCCTCAGCACGTAGTCATCGCGTCGCGCGAACGAGATGCGCGTCTTCGTCGTCGGTCGTCGCGTCGCCGTCTCAGCCGTCGCTCCGGTCATGCCCTCGACGAGAGCACCGGGCGTGCCACGGCTCTCAGAGCGCGAGGCCGATGATCGTGCGGACCCAGACGTGCCCGTACGCGTCGCCGGCGCTCTTGCCGTCGCCCGCCTGCGTCGTGCGGCTGAAGTCCGTCACGCGTCCGTAGACGCCCGTGCTCCACCACAGGCGGCCGAAGCTCGCGAGGAATGCGGGGCCGACGAAGACGTGCGGGCCGTCGTTGAACTCCTTCGGACCGCCGGCGTCGGGGTGCTCCCAGCGCATCCAGCCCTCGAACCCGACCGAGTACCGGGGCGACAGCTCGACCGTCGCGCCGAGCGTCGGGTTCGCGACCCACTCGCGGCGGCCGTCGAGGTACAGCTCGCGCTCGGCCCAGAGGTTCGTGATGAGGCGGAGGGCGCCGATGCGGCGCTGCAGGATGATCTTCCCCTCGAGCTCGACCTCGTGCGACGTCTCGCTGACCTCGCCGTACAGCGCGACGTCGAGCGGCCACGCGCCGGGATCGGCCAGGCGGTAGCGCACGCGCTGCTTGGCGCCGTTGTCGGAGATCGACGGCGGCGGCGCGAACGCCTCCGAGCCGAACCCCGGCACCATCGTCACGTAGAGCCCGAGCTCGAGGCGATCGGTCACGCCGACCTCGAATTCGGTCGTGAACTCGGGCGGCAGCACCCACACCACCGAGCCGTCCGCGAGCCGCGAGCGGAGCGGCTGCATGTCGACGAACTGCTCGACCTCGACGGCGCCCGTCGGCAGCGTCTCCGACTGATAGGTAAACGGCAGCGGGCGCGGGTTCGCGCGCGCGGCGCCGGCGGCGAGGAGGAGGATCGCCGACGCGAGGGCGGCGGCGGATAGACGGGCGATACGAACGTCATTCATTGTGAGTCACCTGGTCGGACGAAGCGGTGTCGGGCGAAGCGGTGTCATTCGTTGAATCGGGTGGCGACGAATCGGGCGCGCCGGCGTCGGGCGCGGCGTCGCTGTTCGCGCCGCCATCGGTATCGGGCAGCTCGACCACGCCCGCGTCGGCGATCGCGAACGCGGGCGTCAGCATGTAGTCGTTCGCGGGCGCGGCCTTGTGGCACAAGTTGCAGCCGCCCACGGCGTTGCCGCCGTACACCTCACCCACGGGCGGTCCCAGCCCGCGCCACTGGATGGAGACGTCGTGCGTGTCGGTCTCGGCCAGCTCGAACCACTCCCAACCATCGGCGCCGGTCGTGTTGAAGCCGCCGCCGTGCAAGGCGCGCTTGGCGCGCGCGAACAGCTTGCCGTCGGCCTCGGTGCGCTTCACGACGAGCGTGCCCACGGGGAACTCCGTCGCGCCCGCGGGCGCCAGGTGGTTGATGTAGACGACGCGCGTGCCCGAGACGTGCGTCGAGCCCGTGGCCGTTTCGCTGGTCATCGTTTGCTGCTGCCACGACTCGAAGCCTTGGAAGTCGCGCGCGAACGCGACGAACTCGTCGCCCCCGTCCGACGTCGCGGGCGGCGAGACGCAGCCGGCCGCCGTCGCGACGAGCGCGACGACACCGAACTGCAGACGAGCGAGCACGGCGAACCTCACGGCTGGAACGTGTCGATCCCGAGCAGCTTCGCGCCGTCGTTCATCTGGCTCACGATCGAGTCCGCCTTCGAAGGATCGACGGCGGCGTGCACCTGCGAGTAGAGCTGGCCGAACGGCGTCGCGAGGTCGGCCGTCGTGGGCGCCTCGGCGCTCCACGTCGCGGGCGGCTTCGGGAGCGCGTCGCCCTGGATGGCGTCGTAGTCCGCGCCGAGGCCCGAGAGGCCCGCCGTGATCGACGCGTCGATGTCGGTGCCCGCGGCCGTGCCGCCCGACGCCGGCTTCGTCTCGAGCCAGTCGCGGAAGAGGCCGTAGATCGTCGTCGTGCCCGCGAGGTTGTCGCGCAGGTCGGCGAGCGTGCGCTGCGAGTAGCGCGACTCCTCGACGTTCAACGACGCGTTGTTGATCTTCTCTTGCTGCTCGTTGACGAGGCTGATGAGGCCGTCGAAGGCGCCCGAGACGTCGAGCTTCGCCGCCGTCGTCCAGCCGTCGAGCAGCTGCTTCGTGTTCGTCACGAGGCGCGCGCACAGCTTGTTCTTGAAGTCGGACGCCTCCTGCTCTGTCGCGGGGAACGCCGCCGCCTTGTAGCCCGGCAACGTCATCTCGAACTGCACGACGTTGGCCGGCGTCGTGTCGACGTAGAGGATGCGCTCGATCGCGTGCATGCCCGTGACGCCCATGTCATCGAACAAGTAATCGTCGGGGCCCGAGTTGGCGAGGAAGCCGTCGTAGCGCTCGTCGATCTCGACGTCGATGTCCGAGAAGATCGGCGCGGTCGCGCCCTCGACGTGCTCGTAGGCCTGGCGCGCCATCTTCCACGCGTCCTTCATCGAAGAGATCGCGGCCGCGTCCATCGTCGCGTCCCAACCGCGGCCAGAAGGCATCGGCGCCGCCGCCTTCAGCATCTGCGACGCCATCCACAGCGTCGTGAGATCGCCCTTCATCGACGTCTGCATCGCGCTCGCGACTTTTTCCTGGTCGGTTTGGCTGGAGCCGCCGCACGCGGCCAGCCCCGCGAGCGCGCCCGCCGTGAGGATGGTTCGTAGGTTCTTGGTCTTGATGGTCATGGTCCGGTCCTCGTCCCTTTCGAAAAACCTCAGAGCGCGCCCACGAAGGCGTCGAGCGCCGCGCGATCATCGTCGCTGAGAGCGGCGTAGCGCGAGACGCTGTCGTTGGCCTCCGAGCCCGTGCCCGCGTGCGCGCGGATCGCCTCGTCGATCGTCTGCGCGCGCCCGTCGTGCATGAACGACTTGTTGAAGCGCAGGCCGATGAGCGGCGCCGTGCGCCAGTCACGCGCCGTCGCGTCGCCTTCGATGATGCCGTCGGCGAGCTCGTCGCCGAGATCGTGAAGCAGCAGATCGGTGTAGACGGGCGCGTCGATGCCGGCGAGCGCCGCGATCGGATAGTCGGCGCGCGTCTTGAGCGACGGCACGTGGCAGGCCGCGCACTGCGTGTCGGCGAACAGCTGCATGGCGTGCGCGTCGGGCGTCGCGGGGCGCTTGGGGATCGCCGTGAGGCGCACGTACATCGCGCGCGCGTTCACGCTGTCGATCGTGACGTCGACGCCCGGCTTGAAGTCGTCGGTGAGGCCGTCGGGGTTCGAGATCTCCGTCGGACGCAGCGGGCTCGTGATGCCCATGTCGCCCTGGAGCGCGTCGGCGGTGAAGTCGTCGACGGCGGCGATGCGCGCCTTGAGACCGAAGCGGCCGATGACGGCGTCGCCCGGCTGATGCGAATGAAAACGCGTGTCGGGGTTGGGCTGCGACGCGTACGTCACGCGGTTGGCGTGGCCGTGGATGGCGTCGGCGCGCGCGGCCTGCTCGGACTCGACGCGCAGGATCTCGTCGTCGGCGATCGCCTCCATGTAGCCGCGCCCGAGGATGGGCGGCCCGAGGCGCGTCGTCACCTTGACGTCGCTCATGCCGGCGGGCGGCATCACGGGCGTCTTGCCGCCGCCCGCGACGAGCGGGTGCACGGTGTGCCCGTACGGGAAGGCCGACTGATCGGCGAGGGGCGTGACGCCGTCGGCGCCGACGGCGACCATCTTCTGCACGAGGCCAGGGCCGCGCACGCCGTCGGTGTGGCACTGGCCGCAAGAAGCGCGCGTGTAGAGCGGGCCGAGGCCGTCGTACGGGAACAGCGACAGATCGAAGAGGCCGTCGCCCGTCGTGAACGCCGCGTCCTCGTCGGCGCTGAGGCCCGAGATCGCGACGTCGAAGCGATCGTTCGCGCCGAACGCGTCGAGCGCCGGGGCGGGAGCGTTGTTCGACGAATCGGCACAAGCGACGAGGCCGACCGCGAGCGCGAGGGGACCAGCGGCCCGCAACGCGCAATTGAAAATCATTCTCATTCTCATCATGTGCGCGTCACCATATACTCCAAGGGCTCGATCACCACTCCTCAGTTCGTTCGCGGCGCCTGCGAGGCGACGACGAGGTAGCGCGTGAGATCCTGCAGGTCGTTCGACGACAGCTGCAGGCGGCCCGACATCTCCTTCACGAAGCCCGGCCAACGCGCTTCGGGGAACTGATGCGGATCGATGAGGCCGTGGCAGCCCGAGCAGCTCTGCACGTAGCGCTGCTTGCCGCGGTGGAGATCGTCGACGGTCGTTCCCGGCCACAGGTTGGCGGCGCGAACGGCGTCGGCCGTGCTCGGCTCGGGCAGCGCGCGCGTCGCGCACCCCGCCCCGGCGCCGACGGCGAGGGCCGTGACGAGCGCGCCGAGGGGCGCGAGGCGTTTGAAGTTGAGAATGATTCTCACTATCGGCATCCAAGATACCCGTGGGCCGCGGGCCGCACAAGACCTATTTCCGTGCAGTCAACGAGGCGTCAATTCACGCCGTCAGTTCACGGGGTAGCCGCGCCAGAGCCACTCGAGCGCCGCCGGCATCGTCTGCCCGATGACGCCGCCGTCGAAGTGGCCGGCGCCCATCGCGTAGTCGAAGTGGTAGTGGTAGCCGCGCGCCTTGAAGCTGGCCGCCATCCGCTGGCCCGCGAGCCGGAAGTCGCGGTACGAGGTCGGTCCGCCGCCCGCGCCGCTGTCGTTCTGCGCGGCCTCGATCCACACGCGGATCGGCTTCGCCGTCGCGAGCTTCATGACGAGGCCGTTCGGCGTCGTCGCGTCGTAGGGATCATAGTCGTGGTACGACCAGCAGCCGTGCGGGTACAGCGGGTCCTCGGGTGAGGCCTGCCGCACGAACGTGCCCGAGAAGATCATGGCGCGCCCGAAGAGCTCGGGGTGCCACCACGCCATCGAGAACGCCGCGGCGCCGCCCGAGCTGCCGCCGAGGGTCGCGCGGCCCTGCGGGTCGGTCGTGAACGCGAGGTCGATGCCCAGCTGCGACTTCACCTCGGAGACGGCGCGCGGGAGCACCTCGCCGTCGACGAACTCGGCGTACTTGCCCGATACGGTGTCGTACTCGAGGCCGCGCTCGCTGCCCTCGGCGTCGCCCCCACCATTGTCGACGAACAGCGCGACGATCTTCGGCAGCTTGCCCATCGCGATCAGGTTGTCGAGGACGCGCGGCAGGTTGGTCGTGCCGGGAAGAATCGCCGCCGTGCCCGAGTCGGGCGTGTGCGGCGCGTTCGTGCCGAGCCACACGAGGAAGCCGCCGTCCTGCACGGTGATGAACGGCGCGGGCGTGCCGGGCACATACTGCTTGGGCACGTAGACCCAGACGTTGCGCATGTAGGCGCCGTTGCGGCCGGGATAGATCTTGCTGTCCGACGACTTCATCACGAACGTGATGATGTGACCCTTGGGCGAGCCCATCTCGTTGTTGAGCGCGTCGGCTGGGTGACCCATCGGCAGCGTGAAGTCGCCGTCGCCGTCGGTGCCGGGATCGGTGAGGCCGGGCGTTCCGCCGCCGCCCGTGACGCCACCGGCGGCGGCGCCGCCCGCGCCGCCGACGTTGGTCGCGCCGCCGCTGCCCATCATGCCCCCCGCCCCGCCCGTCGACCCGCCGCTGCCGGTCGTGCCGCCGGTCGCGACGTTGCCGCCGCCGCCCGACGTGTCACCGCCCGCGCCGGTCGAGCCGCCGTTGCCGATCGTGCCGCCGGTCGCTGGTGAGCCACCGCTCCCCGTGGAGCCGCCGTCGTGCCCGCCGCCGCCCGCCCCACCGTCCGAAGAAGCTCCCGAGGCGCATGCGCCGAGGAGACCAAGGGCCATGACCGCGGCCAGGCCGCGCGTCGCCGAGCGAGTGTGCATCGGCGACGATCATAGGGGGCGTGTTTACACGGGCGCTGCATCGTCGGCTGAACGAATGCGCGAGCCGTTTGGATCACTCGCCGACGGGTACCAGCTGGAACGGATACGACACCGACGTGAAGCCGCCGCCCGTCGGTGCCGGGTAGTCCCAGCGTTTCGTCGCCGCCACGATGCAGCTCTCGACGGCGGGCGCGCCGAGCGACGAGCTGTCGAGCGCCGCGGCGACGACGCGTCCCGTGGCCGCGATCATGAACTTCACGACGACGCGACCCGCGAGCGTCGGCGTGCGCGCGAGCGCGTCGGAGTAGCAGGTGCGCACTTCGTTGAGGTGCGCGCGCACGACGCGACGGACGAGCTCCTTGTCGAGGCCGCCCCGCACGCTCGCACAGCAACCGATCACGTCCGGTGTGGATGCGACGCGCTTCGGGAGCGCGCCGAGGCGACCCAGACGCGAGGCGCTGCCGCCGCCCTTGATGCCCGTCTCGAGACCAATCACGCCGCCGATCGTGCGGCGGCCCGTGTCGGCGCCGTGCTCGCCCGTGCCGTGCCCCATGAGCCCGCCCGCGGCGAAGAGGTCGTCGCCGCCGCCGCGCAGATTCTCGAGGACGTTTTCCGTGTCGGGGCCGAGCGCGGCGCCAGCGTCGAAAATGCGCGCGACCTCGGCCGAGCGCGTCTGCCCGAGGATCGCGAGGATGCCCGCGGCGCGAACCGCCTCGACGGCAGCGGCGGCCGTGTGCGCACGAGGTGTGCTTCTCGATGCACGATTCGGCGCCGCCCGGGACTGCGGCGGCGCGCCTTCTCGAGCGTCGACGCGCGCCGGACCATTCGCGCTGGCCGAGCCCAGCGACGGCGGCGGCACGGGCGGCACGACGCGAACGGCGTCGAAGCGCGCGTCGCGCGCGAGCGTGTCGAGCGACAGCGCGCGCGGATCGGACGGCACGGCGCGCAAGATCGCGACGAACGCGAGCAGCGCGACGCCGACGCCCACCGTGCTCGCGACGTGCGCGCGCGACGTGCGCGTGAACCAAGGCCGCGGCAACGCGGGCGCGACCTCGGCCTCGCGCACGTCGAACAAGACCTCGCCGCACGGGATGCGCACGCCGTAGGCCGACCACGCGACGGCCGCGCGCATCGCCGGCGACAGGTGCAGCGCGAAGCCGCTGCCCGTCGTCGTCACGAGCTCGTGGTTGTCGTTCGCGGGCGCGTCGGGCGGCAGGAACGCGGGATCGACGGGCGCGTCGGCGCGGCGTGCGGCGCCGATCGTGAACGCGCGCGACGCCCGCGCGCGCAGCAACCGCGCGGCGACGACGCGCCCGCGAAAGCGCGCCTCGACGAACACGGCGCGGGCATCTCGAAACCGGGACTCGGGGTGCGACAGCATGCGGGGCCTCCTCGTTCGAGGGACAGCGCCCGCGCGCGCGAGGTTCCGAGAACTTCACGCACCGTCAGGTGTCGTGATCAGTCTATTTCTATGCCGGCGATGATGCAGTTGTCGGCGACGCGCACGAACGACATCGCGTACTGCCCCGACCCGTCCGCCGCGAGCACGAACGATTCGGCGATGGCGATGTTCTTGCCGCCCGCCTTCGTGAAGATGTCGTAGTTCGACAGCACCACCGTGCCGTTGATCGTGAC
Organism: Polyangia bacterium; assembly: GCA_035549075.1. Classification (GTDB taxonomy): domain Bacteria; phylum Myxococcota_A; class Polyangia; order Fen-1088; family Fen-1088; genus DASZFV01. The sequence goes on from DASZRT010000148.1 coordinate 42,981, forward strand.
GTTGCAGACGCGCGCGCCCGTGCCCGACGTCGCCGTCGTCGGCGGGAAGTACGTCTCGGCGAAGTGCAGCCGAACGGTGTGCATCGTGTTCGGCTTGTAGCCGGGAATCGTGTACGTGAAGTTCGTCCCGGTGCGCGCCGTTTGATACACGACCTGAGGCGCCGGGTTCGTGACCTTGCTGGTGTCGATCGTGTTGGCGTGGTTGATGACTTGACCGGGCATGGGCGCAAAGTCCGCGTCGATCGCCCAAGCACCCGTCGCCACCGTCGCGCCCGAGTCGAGCTTGATGCTCGGGCCCCCGCCGATGGTGCTGCCGCCGCTGCCGCCCGACCCACCGCTGCCACCCGTCGGCGTCCCGCCCGTGCCGCCCGTCGCGGGCTTGCCGCCGGAGCCGCCGCTGCCGCCGGACGGCGTCCCGCCCGAACCGCCCGAGCCACCCGACGGCGTCCCGCCGGTCCCACCCGTCGCGGGCGTGCCGCCCGTTCCGCCGGTCGCCGGCGTTCCTCCGGTGCCGCCGGTCGCCGGCGTTCCACCGGTGCCGCCCGTCGCGGCCGTTCCGCCGGTTCCGCCCGACGTGTCCCCCCCTGTGCCGCCGGTCGAGCCGATGTCGCCGCCCGTGCCGCCCGTGTCTCCGCCCGTTCCGGCCGGCGTCGTCGTGCCGCCCGTGCCCGGGTCGCCCCCGCTGCCCGGCTGGCCTCCCGAGCTCTGGCTGCCGCGTTGGCCTTTGATGGACTCAGGCCCTCCGCATGCGACGAGCATCACGGAAAAAGCCAATGCGAAGACGGTCGTCGGCCTCATGGGGGTCGTCCTTCCTGCCAGACTCCACCTGACGTCGGGGGGCGATGGGGTCGGCTGGTGCCGCAGTGCTCTTTCAGTATAAGACGTTCCCATGACAAGGGACACGTGGACGTTTTTCCGGGCCGGCGGGTTCGACCAGGTCAAGCTGACCTCAGGGGCGGACCTCATGCGCCTCGGCGAGCTCGACCAGAAGCTCTGGGTCGCCCTCGCCTGCCCCACGAACGGCCTCGAGCTCGACCCGCGCACGCTGGCGCTCATCGACCTCGACAAGGACGGCCGCGTCCGCGCGCCCGAGCTCATCGCCGCGGCCCAGTTCGCGGGCCGGAACCTCAAGAACGCCGACGATCTGCTCAAAGCTTCGTCGCCCCTCCCGCTGTCGGCCATCAACGACGCGACCGACGAGGGCAAGACCTTGGCGGCTGCCGCGCGCCGCATCCTCACGAGCCTCGGCAAGGCCGAAGCCAAAGAGATCTCGATCGAGGACGTCGCCGACCCTTCGCACGTGTTCGCGGGCAGCGCCTTCAACGGCGACGGCGTCATCACGGCCCTGTCGACGCCCGACGAAGGGCTCAAGACGACGCTGGGCGAGATCGTCGCGTGCCTCGGCGGCGAGGCCGACCGCTCGGGCGAGGTCGGCGTCACCGTCGACAGGATCGACGCGTTCTTCGCCGAGGCGACCGCGTTCGCCGAGTGGCACGCCAAGGGCGAAGCCGACGCCGCCACCGTGTTCCCCGCCGGCGCCGACGGCACGCCCGCCGCCGTGGCGGCCATCAACGCCATCCGCGCCAAGGTCGACGACTTCTTCGCGCGTTGCCGCGTCGTCGCCTACGACCCGCGCGCGCTCGCGGCCGTCAACCGCAAGGAAGAGGAGTACCTCGACATCGCGGCGCAGGACCTGACCATCACCGCCGACGAGGTCGCGGGCTTCCCGCTGGCCGCCGTCGCCGCGGGCCGCGCGCTGCCGCTCGACGGCACGGTGAACCCGGCGCACGAGGCCAAGGTCGCGGCGCTGCGAGACGCCGCCATCGCGCCGCTGCTCGGCGCGCGCGGGCAGCTGTCGGCGGACGATTGGCGCGCGCTGCTCGCCAAGATCGCGCCCTATGAAGCCTGGCTCGCCGCGAAGGCGGGCCCGCGCGTCGAGCCGCTGGGCCTGGCGCGCGTGCGCGCCATCCTCGCGTCGAAGGCCAAGGAAGAGCTCACGGCGCTCGTCTCCCGCGACAAGGCCGTCGAAGCGGAAGCCGCGAGCATCGAGAACGTCGAGCGCCTCGTGCGCTACCACCGCGACCTCGCGCTGCTGTGCACGAACTTCGTGAACTTCGCCGACTTCTACGCCGGCCACCAGGCGATCTTCCAGGCCGGCACGCTCTACCTCGACCAGCGCTCGTGCAAGCTCGTGCTCAAGGTCGCCGACGCCGGCAAGCACGCGGCCATGGCGGGCCTCGCGGGCTCGTACCTCGCCTACCTCGACTGCACGCGCAAGGGCAGCGCCGAGAAGATGACGATCGTGGCGGCCTTCACGGCGGGCGACAGCGAGAACTTGATGGTCGGCCGCAACGGCCTCTTCTACGACCGCCAGGGGCAGGACTGGGACGCGACGATCACGAAGATCATCGACAACCCCATCAGCATCCGCCAGGCGTTTTGGTCGCCGTACAAGAAGTTCGTGCGCATGCTCGAGGAGCAGGTCGCGAAGCGCGCGGCCGCGGGTGACGCGGCCTCGAACGACATGTTGAACGCGACGGCGACGACGACGGCGCACGTCGGCGCCGCCAAGCCGCCCGAGACGAAGAAGATCGACGTCGGCACGGTCGCGGCGTTGGGCGTCGCCGTGGGCGCGATTGGCACGTTCATCACGACGCTGATCGGCTACGGCACGGGGCTGTTCAACCTCGGGCCGCTCGCCGTCGCGGGCGCGATCGTGGGCCTCATGCTGCTCATCTCGCTGCCGTCGGTCGTCATGGCGGCCCTCAAGCTGCGCAAGCGCAACCTGGGTCCGATCCTCGACGCCAACGGCTGGGCCGTGAACGCCAAGGCGAAGCTGAACATCCCGTTCGGCGCGACGCTCACGGGCGTCGCCAAGCTGCCGCCCGGCTCGCGGCGCGACCTGCGCGACCCGTACGCCGAGAAGGGCTTCCCGTGGAAGAGGATTGTCTTCCTCGCGCTCGTCGTGTTCCTCGGCTACCGATGGTTCAAGGGCAGCTTCGACAGGCTGCTGCCGGAAGGCGCCCGCTCGTCGACGATCTTCGGCGCGCACGAAGCGTCCAACGCGACGACAGCGACCACCACGACGACGACGCCGGCGAAGTAAGGAACGCGCGCGCGACCGCTAACGCAGGTTGATGCCGGCGGCGCCGCACTCGCGTCGGACGGTGGCCTTGTCGTCGGCGGCGGTGACGTTGTGGAGCGCGCCGCGCGCGTTGGCGAGGTCGCTCTGCTCGCACGCGACGCGCGCGAGGATCGAGAAGGCGCGGCTCGTGCGCTGGCCGAGGAGGCTGTGTTGGGCCAGGCGCTTCGCTTGCGCGAGATCGCCGTCGTGGAGCTGGTCCTCGGCGGCGTCGAGCTCGGCGCGCACGGCGTCGGGGATCGCGGCTTCGGCGTGCGAGCGCGCGGCGGCGTGCGCCGGTTCCTTCGCCGCGGGCGTTGGCGGTACGGGCGGCGAGGTCGGCGCGGGCGGCGATGGATCGTGGACGACGTGCGCCGAAGGCGCGGGCGGCGCCGGCGCCGCGACCGCCGCGGGCGCTGGGTGCACCTGACCGGACCTCTGCAGGTGCGTGCTGACGATGAACGAGACGATGCCCACGACGACGAAGAAGGCCGCGAACCAAATGGGCCACTTCGCCGGCGGTTGCGCCGCGGTCGTGACGGCGATCGGCGGTGCGCCCGTGGGGGCACCACCGGTGAGCGCGGGTGATCCATACGCCGGCGCGACCGTCGCGCCCATGATCTCTTCGCGCGACAGCGGCGCGCGCGCGCCCGGCGACGCCGCGCCCTCGCCGCCCCCCAACGTCTGCAACGGCTTGCCCGTGAGCGCCTCGATGAACGTCGCGACGTCGGGGAAGCGATCCTCGGGCTTCTTCGCGAGCGCGCGCTCGACGGCGGCGATCACCGACGCGGGCGCCTCGGGCGCGAGCGTCGCGAGCGGCTCGGGCGTCGACGAGACGACCGCCATGATGACGGCGACGACGCTGTCGCCCGAGAACGGCGGCTTGCCCGCGAGCATCTCGTAGACGATCGCGCCCAGCGCGAACAGATCGGTGCGCGCGTCGATGGCCGCGTTCTTCCCGGCCGCCTGCTCGGGCGCCATGTACTGCGGCGTGCCGATGAGCACCTGGTCTTGCGTCTTCACCGTCTGCGAGCCGCGGATCTTCGAGATGCCGAAGTCGAGCACCTTGACGCGCTCGCTGACGACGCCACCGGCATCAGTCGGGCACAGGAAGATGTTCTCGGGCTTGAGGTCGCGGTGGATGACGCCCGCGCGGTGCGCGGCCGCGAGCGCCGAGCCGATCTGCCGCGCGAAATCGAGGGCCGTCGCGACGGGGAGCGCGCCGCGCCCGAGGCGCGCTCCGAGGCTCTCGCCCGCGAGGTACTCGAGCACCTGGTACGGCGTGCCGTCGGGCAGCTGGTTGAAGTCGAGCACCTCGACGATGCCGGCGTGACCGATGCGCGAGGCGACCTCGGCCTCGCGCTTGAAGCGCGCGAGCGCCTGCGCGTCGGCCCCTTGCTGGGCGCCGCCCAGCAACACCTTGATGGCGACGCGCTTGCCGGGAAGACGCAGGTGGCGAGCGGCCCAGACGGCGCCCATCCCGCCCTTGCCCAGCAGGCCGGTGATCTCGTAGGCGTCAGCAACGACGACGCCCACGCCGAGCGCGCCCGCCGACGGCGACGACGATGGTGGCTTCATCGTCGGTTGCGTGCCGTCGTCGGACATCCGTGTGTACTATACCCGCGATGACCGTCGGCCGGCTCGCGCTCGTGTGCTCTGTCGCGGCGATCGTCGGCGTCGCGCGCGCGAAGCCCGCCGCGAAGACCGCGGCTGAACCGAAAGGTGACGTGCCCACGGTCGACGTCGCGCCCGTCAAAGACAAGCTCGCGATCCTCGGCGACGGCAAAGGCCACTACGTCGCGCTCGTGCCGTTCGACGACGGCGGCTGGACGCATGCCTACTACGGCGACGGCAAGGCGTTCTACGCGCTGCGCGTGATCGGCAGCGGCGCCGTCGGCCACGAGAGCTTCGACTTCACGTTCTGGGATCCGCGCGTGAAGGCGCGCTACCTCGCCGGCTTGGAGCTCAAGGGCGGCAAGTACGAGGTCACATGCGACACGCGCAAGACCGAGCTTCAGCCGCTGCCCAAGGCCGAGGCCGACGCCATGATCGCCGCGGCGACGTTTCACGCGCCGCTGTGGCGCTTTCGCGCGTTCGCGCTCGCGCGCGACGACCACGGCATCTACTACTACGTCGATCGCCAGCGCGAGCCCGAGGACTCGCTCAACTTTCGTCTGTTCTCGGGGCCGCGCGGCGCGCTCAAGCCGCTCAAGATGACGAACGTCGTCTCGGACTCCGAGGGCCAGATCTTCTCGACGAAGACCGGCGACCTGCGCCTCGTGCTCGACCGCAAAGAGGCGGCGTGGGTCAAGGGCAAGGCGCGCACGACGCTCGTGCCGCTGCCCATCGAAGACAACGCTCAGCTCATCTACACCGACCTCGGCGCCTACACGGGCCAGCGCCTCGGCACGCCCTGCGACGACTTTTAAGCCAGAGGCAAGTTGACGACGAACGTCGTGCCCGCACCGGGCAGCGACGTCACCGAGATCGCGCCGCCCATGCGCGTGACCAGCTCGCGCGAGATCGCGAGGCCGAGGCCCGACGACGCCCTGCCCTGGCGCTGCGACACGCCCGCGTCGAACACGCGGTCACGAATCGCGAGCGGCAAGCCCGGGCCGTTGTCGGAGACCTCGAGCAGCGCACGCGCGCCCGCGACCTCGAGCCGCACGGTGACGAGGTTCTCGCTGCGCGCGCGCTGCGACAGCGCCTCGGCGGCGTTGAGCAACAGGTTCAGCACGACCTGAACGAGGCGGCTCGTCGCGCCGCGAACCGGCGGCACTGACGCGAGCTGCGCGTCGACGCGCGTGATGGCCGCGAGCCGCGGCCGCGCGAGCCGCAGCGCGCGCTCGACGGCGACGCGCGCGTCGGCGAGCTCGGTGGCCGCCGCGGGCCGCAGGAACTGCTGGAAGTCGTGCACGAGGTCGGTGATGAGCCCGGCGCCCGCCGTCGCGAGCTCGAGATCGGCGGCGAGGGCTTCGAGATCGGGGGCCGTCGCGACGCCGTGACGGCGCAGCTCGCGCAGACGGGCGGTGACCTCGTCGAGCGCGCCGAGCAACGCGCCCAGCGGGTTCGCGATTTCGTGCGCGAGCCCCGCGCCGAGCGCGCTCGCGCTCGCGAGGCGGTCGAGGCGCGCGAGCGTCTCGGTCGGCAACGTCGACGTCTCCTCGCGGGTCTCCACCGTCGGGCGCGGCGTCAGTGAGTCGATGAGCGCAGCGGATCGAATCATCGGATCGTCCTCCTCCTCCGTCATGCGTCGTTCCCGCGACCTGCGCTGAGCAATCGCTGGACCAGCGCTCGCGGCCACGATTCCACGTCGCGCCCCACGATCTCACCCACACGCCTTCGTGGTTCCACGAACACCCGTGGCTACCGGCGCAGCAGGAGGTCGAGGTACTCACCGCCGCCCTCGACGGTGATCCAAGCTCCCAAGCCCGCGTGGATCACGGCGAGCGACGCCGCGTCGATCGTCGTCATCTCGGCGGCGTCGACCACGACGCAGCCCTTCTCGGCGACGGCGCGGACGATCTGCTCGCGCAGCAAGCGTTCGGCCTCGGCCCCCACGAGCTGCCCATGGAGCGCGAGCACGATTCGCTCGCCGACGAGGCGCGCGTCGATCCGAAACGTCATGCGTCCCCGAGACAGCAAGGGGCGGGCCGGACGCGGGAGGTCGTGCGTCACGCGAGCGCGGCGTCCCCCCGCGGCGGCGGGCGCTTGAGGCCGTAGCGCTTGAGGCGCGAGCGCAATGTGTTCGGGTGCAGGCCCAGCTTGCGCGCGGCGCCGCGCTCGCCCTCGATGACCCACGCCGTCTCGTCGAGCGTCCGCGCGAGGTGCGCGCGCTCGATCTCGTCGATCGTGCCCGGCAAGCGAACGAGCGGGCGTCCGCCCGGGGCGTCGACGTCGACCTCGACGTCGCCCGCGACGCGCCCCGACCCGTTCGAGGGCGCCTGCGCGGCCCCGGCGGCGTCGGCGCCCAGGTCGGGCAGCGCCGCGACGTCGAGCGTGCGGCCCGTCGTGAGGATGACGGCGCGCTCGACGACGTTCTGCAGCTCGCGCACGTTGCCGGGCCAGCGGTACGCGCAGAGGCGCTGCATCGCCTCGGGCGTGACGCCTTCGATGCGCCGGCCCACGCCGCGAGCGAAGCGGCGCAAGAACGTGTGAACCAACAGCGGCACGTCGCCCGCGCGCTCGCGCAGCGGCGGCAACGCCACGGGGAAGACGTTGAGGCGGTAGTACAAGTCCTCGCGAAAACGGCCCTTGGCGACCATGTCGACGAGGTCGCGGTTGGTCGCGGCGATGACGCGCACGTCGACGCGGATCGTGTCGCTGCCGCCGACGCGCTCGAGCTCGCGCTCTTGCAGGATGCGCAGCAGCTTCGCCTGCACGTCGAGCGGCAGCTCGCCCACCTCGTCGAGGAACAGCGTGCCGCCGTGCGCGAGCTCGAAGCGGCCCTTGCGCCGCGCGAGCGCGCCCGTGAAGGCGCCCTTCTCGTGGCCGAAAAGCTCGCTCTCGACGAGGCCCGCCGAGATCGCCGCGCAGTTCACCTTGACGAGCAGGCGCTCGCGCCGCGGGCTGCGCTCGTGGATGGCGCGCGCGACCAGCTCCTTGCCCGTGCCCGTCTCGCCCGTGACGAGCACGCTCGTGTTGCCGGCGGCGACGAGGTTGACGCGCTCGAAGACCTCGCGCAGCCCCTCGCCGTAGCCCGCGGCGTCCGACGTGACGTCGAGCCCGCCGACCTCCTGGCGCAGGTACTCGCGATCGCTCGCGAGCTGCTCTTCCTGGCGTTTGCGCGCCGTGATCTCCTCGGCGAACACCGACGTGCCCGTCGCCGACGGGTACAGACGCACCTCGAACACGCGCTGCCCCGTGCGCTCGCGTTGCTCGATCGTCACGGGCCGCTGCTCGCGCGTCGCGCTCAGGTACGCCTCGTGGAACGGGCCGTTGGCGATCTCGGGGTGCGCCTCCCACGGCCGCCGCCCCACGAGCTCGGCGCGCGAGCGGCCGATCATGGCGACGGCGGGATCGTTGACGTAGCGGTAGCGACCGTCGAGGTCGAGCGCGATGAACGCGTCCGAGATGCGGCTCAGGATCGCGGCGACCTCGGCGCGCGCGCTCTCGGCGTCCGTGCGCGAAGCCTCCGCGTCGGCACGCGCGGCCTCGGCCGCTTGGCGCGAGGCTTCGGCGCGCGCGAGCAGCTCGCGGCGTTCGACGTCGGCGCGCTGGCGCTCGGTGACGTCCTCGAGGATGCCGAGGAAGCTGGGCGTGCCGGCGTCGCCCCGCAGCGGCACGGCGCGCACCTCGACCGAGCGCACGTCGCCGTTGCCGTGAACGAAGCGGTGAACCGTCGCGTAGTCGTCGCGCGAGCCGACGGCCGAGCCCCAGTGCGACGTCACGCGCGCGCGATCTTCGGGGTGCAACGATTCCAACCACCCGCGGCCTCGCGCTTGCTCGAAGGTCAGGCCGCAAATGCGCTGCGCGGCCGCGTTGATGTAGCGGCAGTCGCCGCCCGGGCCGGCGAGGAAGATGCCGAGCGGCGACGAGTCGCACATCGCGCGGAACATCGCCTCGCTCGCGCGCATCGCCTCGTCGACGCGGCGGCGCTCGACGGCGCGCGCGACGCCCTGGGCGACGACGTCGAGCAGCTTGGCGTCGCCTTCGTCCCACGTCGACTCGCGTGCGCCCGCGAAGCCAGCGACACCCAACAACGCGCCACCGAGCACGACGGGCACCATGAGGATCGCGCGGTCTTGGTCGGCGCCCTCGACGACGTCGTCCACCGGATCGCCGAGGAGCCCGCGCGTGCGCGGCAACCGCACCGAACGGCCGGCGCGCAGCTGCAAACGCAACGGCTCGGGCAAGATGTCGAGCGGCAAGCGCGCGAGCTGCGGCAACCCCGCCATCGCGCGCCGCTCGGGCGGGTGCCACTCGTGCTCGAGCAGGAAGGCGCCCGCCGACTCGTCGAGCCGGTAGTAGTAGGCGCGCTCGACGCCGCAGTGATGCGCGATCTGGCTGAAGGCGTGCTCGACGGCGCCGCCGATCGCCTCGGGCGCCGCGCGCAGCAGCTCGGTCGCGACGAGCGCCGCTACGTGATCGTTGGACCAATGTTCTCCCACGGACACAAAGTCGGCCCAAACCGCCCCACGAACCATCGGGGCCTACCCCTAGGACGTGCCGGGACAAACCCCGACGCCTCCGACGCTTCGTGGGGCGGTATCCCGGCGTCGTCGCGTCAGCGTTCCGGCGAGACGAGCCCGGTGCGGATCGCGTAACGGACGAGGCCGGCGAGGTCGTGGATCTCGAGGCGCTCCATGATCTGGCCGCGGTGCGCCTCGACGGTCTTCACGGAGAGATTCAGCAGCTGCGCGACCTCTTTCGACGACTTGCCCTCGGCGACGAGCTGCAGAATCTCGCGCTGGCGCGGCGTGAGCCCGTCGTCGGCGCGCTCGCCCGACCTGCCGTCGGGCGCGCCGTCGCGGCCAAGAAAACCGTCGACGACGTGCTTCGAGATCGCGGGCGACAGGTACACCTCGCCGCGCATGACGGCGCCGAGCATGACGGGCAGCTCTTCGGTGGCCGCGTCCTTGAGCATGTAGCCGCGAACGCCGGCGCGCAGCGCCTGCGCGACGTGCGCGGGCGAGCTGTGCATCGACAAGATCACCATGCGCGTCGCCGGCAGCTCGCGCGTGAGGCGCGCCGCGAGATCGAGGCCGTTCAAGCCGGGCATGCTGACGTCGACGAGCGCGACGTCGGGCCGCTGCTCGAGGATGAGCGCGAGCGCCGCATGGCCGTCGCCTGCCTCGCCCACGATCTGGGCGCCGGGCACGCCCGACACGAGCGCTCGAATCCCCGCCCTCACCAACGTGTGATCGTCCGCCAAAACGACGCGCATCGAAATCCCGGCCCCCGATGATACGACGAGTCGCCCGCCCGATACGCGCCCAAACTGCGCTACAGTCTTCGGGCGAGCGCCATGAGGGACGCTGACAGGACGGGGGAGGCGCCGGCGACGCGCGCAGCGCCAGACGATTGGCGCGGGCCCGCGCTCGAGGGGATGTTCACGGCGTCGGCGATCCTCGCGCCCCTCGCGGCCGTCACCTCGATCGTCCTGCGCGGGACGGCGGGGCGGGCGATCGACACCGCGGTCTTGCTCGCCGTCGCCGTCCTCATGCTTCTGGTCCGCCTCGCGCCGCGCACGCTGCTGCGCGCACGCGCCGCCGCGACGGTCTTCGCGCTGTGCGGGTGCGGAACCTTCGTCGTCGCGCGCCTCGGGCTCGCGCCTGGCTCGACGATGGTGTTCGCGATCGCGAGCGTGTTCGGCGCCGTCTGCTTCGGGCGGCGCGCGGGCTACGCCATCGTCTTGTGGGGCGGGCTGTCGTTCCTCGTCGTCGGGGCGCTCGTCGCGAAGGGGGTCATCGTCGTGTCGCCCGAAGAGTTCGACACGCGCAACTACCAGAACTGGGTGCGCGTCGGCGTCGTGTTCATGCTGATCTCGGGGCTGATGACCAGCGCCGTTTGGTTCGTCATCAAACGGGTCGAGGCGAGCGCGCGCGACCTGCGCGTCGCCTACGAGCGCCTGGGCCAGCTGCACCTTCGCCTCGAATCGACGAAGGAAAACGAGCGGCGCTTCCTCGCGCGCGAGCTGCACGACGAGCTCGGGCAGACGCTCACGGCGCTCAAGCTGCAGATCGCGGCGCGCCGCGCGGGCGCGGCCAACGCCGACGCCGATGCGCTGGCCCTCATCGACGATCTCATCGCGCGCGTGCGCCGCATGTCGGGCGACCTGCGGCCGCCGTTGCTCGACGAGGTCGGGCTCGTGCCGGCGCTGCGCGCGTTTCTCGTGGCCCAGGCCTCGCTCTCGGGCGTCGCCATGACGCTCGACGCGGACGAAGGCCACGTCGAAGGCGACGGGCGCCTGTCGCCCGACCTCGAGATCACGTGCTTCCGCATCGTCCAAGAGGCGATCACGAACGCGATCCGCCACGCCGACGCGCGCGACCTGCGCGTGCGCCTCGAACGCGCGTCCAACCACGTCACGCTGCGCATCACCGACGACGGCCGTGGGTTCGACATGGGCGTGCGGCTCGAGAGCGCGGCCGCCGACGGCCACCTCGGCGTCGTCGGCATGCGCGAGCGCGTGCGCGCGCATGGCGGTGGGTTCTCGATGCGTTCGCGCCCGGGCGCGGGCACGACGATCGAGGTCGAGCTGCCGCTCCCCGTCGAGGTGCGAGGACCGTCCGAAGTTGGCCCCGCCGCGTCCGCCGCGCTACCTTCCTGACCCCGAAATGAAGCCAGGCGAGGCACCCAAAGGCGAGCCGCTGCGCGCGGCGCTGCGCGATGCGCTCGCGGGGCGACCCGCGGCGCTCGACGATCTCTTCATGCGCCACGGCGGCGGGCCCGATCCGCGGCCCAACCTCAAGCTCGCTGCCGCCTTCGGCGACGAGGTCGCGGCGCTCGACGACGACGGCCGCGCGCCCGCGCGTGTGCTCGCGCGCCTCGCGGCCGAGGACGCCGCGCCCGACACGGCGCAGGTGTTCGCGCCCATGGCGGCGGCGTTTGGCTGGCTCGCGCGTGCGCGCGCCGGCCACGACGTCGAGCTCGCGTGGGACGCGCTGCGCGAGCTCGCGGGCGACGAGCGCGCGCCCGTGCGCGAGGCGACGCGGACCGCGCTGCAAGCGTTCGCGCTCACCCGCGCCCGTGCCAGCGAGCTGCTCGCGCACGCGACCGAGTGGCTCGAGGCCGAGAACCGCGAGGTTCGGTACGAGGCGGCCGGCGTCGTCGTCGAGACCTTCGGTGATCGTCAGGTGCTCGCGGCGGCGCGGCTCACGGACGTGCAGTCGTATTTGTCGCGCGCGATCGCCGAGGCGGCCGACGCGCCTCGTTCCGCCGAGCGCTCGGATGGGCGTCGTCGCTTGCTCGTGGCGCTGCCGCGCACGCTGGCCGGTGTCGTCGCGGGCGGCGCCGAGAGCGACGTCGCGTGGCTCGAGGCCGAGTGCATCGCCGCGAAGCAGCCCGACGTGCGCGCCGCCCTCTCGACCTGCGTCCAGCGCGTGCAGGCGGCGAGCCCCGTCGACGGCCGCCGGGTGCGCGCCGCGCTCGAAGGCAGCGCCAAGCCGCCGCGCGACCCCACGCGCATCCGCCCCGGCGCCGGCCGCGGCAAGGCGTCGCGCCACACGAAATAGCTAGGGCCGAGGCACTAGCAGGCCGAAACCGGCTCGCGCGCGCGGCCGTCGACGCTCGTGCGCGCCGCCGCTTCGCCCAAGAACACGCCCACGATCATCGCGCCCACGAAGGCCCACGCGGGCGGGGAGCCGAACCCGAGCGACACGATCGCAGGCCCCGGGCAGTAGCCCGCGAGCCCCCACCCCACGCCGAAGATCGCGGCGCCGCCCACGAGGCGCGCGTCGATCGGCGCCGGCTCGCGCGAGACGGGCGCGACGCGCCGGCCGAGACGAAGCGCGAGCGCGTGCACGCCGATCGCGCCGGCCATGACGAAGGCCAGGCGCGGATCCCACGCGCGCGTCACGTCGAGGAACGCGACGACGTTGCGTGGATCGGCCATGCCCGAGACGACGAGCCCCGCGCCGAAGAGCAGCCCCGAGAACAGCGCCGTCGCGCCCCGCTTCACCGCGGCACGCTCCAGCCCGGCGCGACGTGGCCGACGACGAGCACGGTGAGCGCCGCCGCAGCCATGAACGTCAGCACCGCCACGAGCGAACGGCGCGACCCGCGCGACAGCCCGCACACCCCGTGGCCCGACGTGCACCCGCCGCCGAGCCGCGTCCCGAACCCGACGAGCACGCCCGCGATGAGCAGCGGCGCCGGCGCCTGCCCCACGGCCGCGGGACGCGCGCCGACGAGCGCCGCGACGACGCCCGCGATGACCAACCCGACGAGAAACGGCACGCGCGCGCCGCGATCGCTGCGCTCGCGCAGCGCGCCCGCGAGCACGCCGCTCACGCCGGCGACGCGCCGGTTCGCGAACCAGTAGACGCTCGCCGCCGCGCCGATGAGCGCGCCGCCGAGCAACGCCCGAAGCCATCCCACGTGCGAATCCATTTTGATGGACATATGTCTATCACAACTTTTCGGTGACGACCCGCGCGTTCGAGGCGGCGCCCACGACGCCGCGTGCTAGAGCCGCCTGATGCAAACGCGCAAGCTGGGCACGCAGGGCCTCGTCGTCTCGGAGCAAGGCCTCGGCTGCATGGGGATGTCCGAGTTCTACGGCACGCGCGACGACGCGGAGTCGCTCGAGACCATCGACCGGGCGCTCGAGCTCGGCATCAACTTCCTCGACACGGCCGACGTCTACGGCCCCTTCATCAATGAAGAGCTGGTCGCGCGCGCCGTGAAGGGCCGCCGCGACCGCTTCGTCATCGCCACGAAGTTCGGCAACGTGCGCGACGCCGCCGGCAAGTTCTTGGGCATCGACGGCCGCCCCGAGTACGTGCGCGCCTGCTGCGACGCCTCGTTGAAGCGCCTCGGCATCGAGACCATCGACCTCTACTACCAGCACCGCGTCGACCCGAAGGTTCCGATCGAAGAGACCGTCGGCGCGATGGCCGAGCTCGTGACGGCCGGCAAGGTCCGCTACCTGGGCCTGTCGGAGGCGGGCGCGGCGACGATCCGGCGCGCGCACGCCACGGCGCCCATCAGCGCGCTGCAGTCGGAGTACTCGCTGTGGACGCGCGATCCCGAGGGCGAGGTGCTCGCGACGACGCGCGCGCTCGGCATCGGCTTCGTCGCGTACAGCCCGCTCGGCCGCGGCTTCCTCACGGGCACCATCACGTCGGCCGAGTTCGGCGAGGGCGACCGCCGCCTGATCTTGCCGCGGTTCAAGGGCGAGAACCTCGACCGCAACCTCGTGCTCGTCGAGCGCGTGCGCGCGCTCGCCAACGAAAGGAGGATCACGCCCGCGCAGCTCGCGCTCGCGTGGGTGCTCGCGCAGGGCCAGGACATCGTCCCGATCCCCGGCACGAAGCGCCGCAAGTACCTCGACGAGAACGCCGCCGCCTCGGACGTTACGCTCACGCCCGCCGAGCTGGCGACGATCGACGCCGCGCTGCCCAAGGGCGCGGCCGTCGGCGACCGCTATCCCGACATGAGCGCCGTCAATCGATAGTGATAAGGTCCCACGCCATGACTGCGAAGGCACTCCCCAAGGACATCCTCTCGAAGGCGGCGACGATCGCGCGCGGCCTCGCCATCGACGCCGTGCACGCGAGCCAGAGCGGCCACCTCGGGCTCCCGCTCGGGTGCGCCGAGATCGGCGCCGTGCTCTACGGGCACGCGCTCTCGCACTGCCCCTCGCACCCCGAGTGGCTCAACCGCGACCGCTTCGTGCTGTCGGCGGGCCACGGCTCGATGTTCCTCTACTCGTGGCTCTGTCTGTCGGGCTACCACGACATCACGATCGACGAGATCAAGCGCTTCCGGCAGCTGCACTCGAAGACGCCGGGCCACCCCGAGCTCGGACACGCGCCCGACGGCGTCGAGACGACGACGGGCCCGCTGGGCCAGGGCATCGCCAACGCCGTCGGCATGGCCGCCGCCGCCAAGATGGCCGAGGCGCGCTTCAACACGGAGGAGCACAAGATCTTCGATCACCACGTCGTCTGCCTCGCGGGCGACGGGTGCATGCAGGAGGGCGTCGCGCTCGAGGCCGTCGAGTTCGCCGGACATCACAAGCTCGACAACCTCATCCTCATCTACGACGCCAACAACGTCACGCTCGACGCCATGGCGCTCGAGACGCAGAGCCTCGACGCCGCCAAGCGCTTCGAGGCCATCGGCTTCGACGTGCAGACGGTCAACGGCCAGGACATGGACGGCGTCTATGCGGCCTTCGAGCGCGCCAAGCTGGCGGGGAGCGGCAAGCCGCAGCTCATCATCGCCAAGACGCTCATCGGCAAGGGCATCCCCGAGGTCGAGGGCACGCAGAAGGCGCACGGCGAGGCGGGCGCGAAGTTCGCCGAGGCGGCGCGCAAGAACCTGGGCCTGCCGCCCGAGCCTTACTTCGTCTCCGACGAGGTGAAGGCCTTCTTCGCCGCGCACGCCAAGGACCTCGACGCGGAGTACGCGGCGTGGGCGAAGACCTTCGAGGCGTGGAAGGCCGCGAACCCGAAGCTGGCCGCCGAGCTGGCCGTCGCGCGCGCCTACGCGCACACGGTGCCGGCCGACACGAAGGCGCGCACGCCCGACACGGCGACGCTGCTGGCGGCGATCCCCGAGTTCCCCGCCGACGCGAAGCTCGCGACGCGCAAGGCGGGCGAGACGGTGCTTCAGCCGCTCGCGGCCAAGGTGCCGCTGCTCATCGGCGGCAGCGCCGACCTCTACGGCTCGACGCTGAACTACATCGGCAAGAACCCCGAGGACGACTTCAAGCCCGGCCACCGCGGCGGCCGCAACATCCGCTTCGGCATCCGCGAGCACGGCATGTGCTCGATCATGAACGGCATCGCGGCGCACGGCGTGTTCCGGCCGAGCGGCGCGACGTTCCTCGTGTTCGCCGACTACTGCCGCGCCGCGATCAGGCTCGCGGCGCTGTCGCACTTGCCCGTCATCTACGTCTTCACGCACGACAGCGTGGGCGTCGGCGAGGACGGCCCGACGCACGAGCCGGTCGAGACCATCCCCGGCCTGCGCGTCATCCCGAACCTCGACGTCATCCGCCCCGCCGACCCCGAGGAGACGGCGGGCGCGTGGGTCGCGGCGCTCGAGCGCACCGACGGGCCGACGCTGCTGGCGCTCACGCGCCAGAACGTGCCGCTGCTCGCCGAGATCCCCGTCGCGGCGCGCCGCGAAGGCGCGCTCAAGGGCGGCTACATCGCCAAGAAGGAGACGGCGCCGCTCGAGCTGATCCTCCTTTCGGCGGGCAGCGAGCTGCAGCACGCGCTCGCGGCGGCGAAGACGCTCGGGCCGGGCACGCGCGTCGTCAGCGTGCCGTGCTTCGCGCGCTTCGATCGCCAGCCCGCGGCGTACCGCGACGAGGTGCTGCCGAAGACGTGCCGAAAGCGCGTCGCCGTCGAGGCGACGGTCTCGTCGACGTGGGCGAAGTACGTCGGCCTCGACGGCGCCGTCGTCGGCATCGATCGCTTCGGCATGTCGGCGCCCGGCGCCACGATCATGAAGGAGCTCGGCATGACGCCCGAGCACGTCGTCGAAGTGGCGCGCGCACTCTAAGGTCTCTCGACGCTTCAGGAACGTGACCCGGTTCGGGCGCGGTCATCAGGAAACTGATTGGCCGCGCCGCGCGGGGCCCGCGAACGCGCGTTTCCGACGGGCGTAGCGCCTTGGCACGCACAATGCTCCTGCGTCGGAGGGCAGCACGTCCCTCAACTTATTCACCACACGGAGCCTCCATGTCGTTCAAACGCCTCTCGCTCGGCCTCGGGTTCCTCGCCGTCGCGCTGGCCGCTCCCGCCGCGCGCGCGCAGGACTGCAACACCACCACGGACTGTCAAAAGGGCTTCACGTGCGAGATCGTCCCGGTGGCGCCGCCGCCGGTCGCCCAGCCGGAGCCCGCGTGCAAGGAAGGCTCGGTCTGCCCGGTAACCGACGTCGCGAACGCGGGAACGACGGCGACGACACCGGCCTCCGCCGGCACGTGCGTCGAGGCCGACTGCAAGGTCGACGACGACTGCGGCACGGGCATGGTTTGCCACTCGGAGTCGTACCAGGCGTGCTCGGGCGGCACCGCGACGACGTGTCCCGCGGACGTGCCCGACTGCAAGCCGATCACCGTGTCGGACCCCGTGTGCACGACGACGAAGGTCTCGAAGTGCACGTACAAGTGGCAGCTGCCGTGCAACGTCGACAACGACTGCGGCGACGGCTTCACGTGCGCGCCGACGATCATCGGCTACTGCTCGGGCTCGGGCGGCACGCCCGTCGCGGCCGGCACCTCGGGCTCGACGTCGCCCGGCAACTCCGGCTCGGGCGGGTCGGCGACCAGCGGCGGCGCTTCCGGCTCGGGCGGCTCGAGCGGCTCGATGGCGCCGAGCTCGGGTGACTCGATGTGCGGCACGATGACGTCGTTCCCCGGCACCTGCACGCCGAAGGCGACGACCTGCGGCGTCGACGCGGACTGCCCCGCGGCGTGGACCTGCCAGACGGTTTACTACCGCACGGCCGATCCGGGCACGACGGTCAGCAGCCCGCCGACGACCGGCGGCGCGAGCGCGAGCGGCGGCGCCAGCGGTGGCACGACCGCGTCGTCTCCGCCTTCGACGACGACGCCCGCGACGAAGGCCTGCGTCTCGCCGTTCGGCGGTGGGTACGGCATCGGCGAAACGGCCGGTGGTAAGGGTGACACCACGTCGACGCCGCCCACGGGCGCGGGCGGCAGCGTCGGCACGGTCAACAACGGCGGAACGACGCCGACGACGCCGGGCGCGACCAATGGCCCCACCGGCTCGGGCAACACCGGCACGGCGACGGACGCGTCGTCGACGCCGCCGAGCGCGGGTTGCGCCGTCGGCGGCGGCGCGGGCCGCTCGTCGGCGGGCCTTCTGCTGCTCGGCGCGCTCGGCCTGCTGATCGCGCGCCGTCGCCGATGATCCCGACGCACGTGTAGCGGCCGCCCCCCGGCCGACCGCCGCGAGGCTTCGTCCTCGCGGCGGTTTTTTTGCGCGCGAAGCTCGGCGCGCGTGACGCCTGCGGGTAGAGTCGGCGCGTGAACCGCGTGCGCTTCGAGCTCCCCGCAGCACCCCATCTGCGCGGACGCCGCGCCGAGCTCGCGACGCTCGCGCGCGCCCTCACCGTCGGTCGGTTGCCGCGGCTCGCGCTCGTGGGCGGCGGCGGCAGCGGCAAGTCCGTCCTCGCGGCGTCACTCGCGCACCGACTGGCGCCGCGCTTCCCCGGCGGCGTGTCGTGGTTTCGCGTAGGCAACTGGGATCACCGCACGCTGCTGCAGATGGTCGCGCTGCAGCTGGGCGCGCCGCGCGAGCCGCTCGTCGCCTCGGTGCGGGCCGGCCTCGCGGCGCGCGGGCGTATGCTGATCGTCCTCGACAACCACGAGAACGATCGCGCGATGGCGCGCTTTCTCGACGAGCTCGACGGCGTGCCCGTGACGTGGCTGATCACGGCGCGGCGCTGCCTGCTGTCGGGCATGGCGATCTTCCCCGTCGTGCCGCCGCTCGTGCAGGCACGCCGTGACGCGTTCCCCGCCGTGCGCGCGCTGACGCGCCTCTTGCGCTGGAACCCGCTCGCGCTCGACATCGCCGACGCGCTCGTGACGACGCGCGCGACGACTGTCGAAGCTTTGCGCCGTTGGTTGGCCGCCGAAGGCGTCGAGCGCGTGCGCGTCATGGTCCACGAGGACGACGTCGCCGAGGTGCGGCTGCTCGTCGAGTGGGCGTGGGCGCGGCTGCCCGCCGACGCGCGCCGCCTGCTCGTCGTGCTCGCGAGCTGCCCGGGTGACTCGATGGACGCAAGGTCGATGGCGGCGCTCGCGCGCGTGCGCGGGGGCGCGGCGCTCACGCGGCTGCGGCGCTGGCGGCTCGTGCAAGAGCCGGCGCCGGGCCGCTTCGCGCTCCACGCCGTCGTTCGCCACGCGCTCGCCGGCAAGGGCACCGTGGCCGCCGAGCGCTACTTCGCGCACTACGTCGCGCTGCTCGAGCGACACCCCGGCCGCTTCGCCGCCGAGCAGTCGCACGTCTTCGCCGCGATGGATCACGCGCAGGCCGCGTCGTCGCTGCACAAGATCCTCCGCGTCGAGGCGCTGCTCGGCGAAGGGTGAGGTCAGCGCGCGCCGGCGCGCGCGTTCTCGAGCGCCTCGAGGCCGGCGAGCGCGTCGGGCTGATCGGGCGCGAGGCGAAGCGCTTGGCGGTAGTGCGCCTCGGCTTCGACGAGGTGGCCCGACTCGAGCAGCGCGTTCGCGAGATCGACGTGCGCGATCGCATCCCGGGGTTGCAAACGAAGCGCCGCCGTCTCCTCGGCGATGGCCTCGGCGAACGCGCCCCCGCGCGCGAGCAGCGCACCCAGGTTGACGTGCGCCTGCGCCGCCGTCGGATCGAGCGCGAGCGCGCGTCGGTAGCTGGCGACGGCTTCGTCGAGATCGCCGCGCGCATCCTGCGTGACCGCGAGGTTGTAGAAGGCCGTGCCGCGGCGAACGTCGTTCGATGGACCGCCCGTCGGCAGCGCCGTCACGACGGCGGCGACGACGACGAGCGACGCCAGGCCGGCGAGCGCGACACGGGGCGGTCGCTCGCGGGCCAGCTCGAACATCCGCGCGACGCCCGCGGCCGCGAACAGCGCGAGTGGCGGGTAGAGCGCGACACGGTAGCGGCCGAAGATCACGAACGGCACCGTCGCCGCCGCGAGCCCGCCCACGACGAGGTACAAGATCGCGACGCGACGCCGCGCCGGCCACGAAGCGACGAGCCCCGCCGCCGCGAGCGCGGCGAACGTGCCGAAGCCGAACAGAGTGGCGCCGAGGCGCACGACGAGCGACGCGTCTGCATAGACGAGGATCTCGTCGGAGTCGGGGATCTCGCGCGCGCTCCACAGCAGGCGCCACTTGCGCGCCGTCAGCCGCGCCCAGTCGCCCGGATGCGCGCGCATCCAAGACCACGCGCGCGACGACCAGTAGGACGAGACCTCGCGTGCCGTGAGCTCGTGGCCGGCAGCTCGCTCGGCGATCTCGACGGCGTCGGCGTGCTCGCTCGCGACGTCGGCGTGGCCGGGGCGCAGCGGCACGTAGGTGCCGTCGGCGTCGGCGTGGTTGCCGAGGTAGAAGTTCGCGCCGAACTGCGACGTCGTCAGCACGAGCTCCCCCCCGACGGCGCGGTTCCGCAACGCGACGGGCATGAGCACGAACGCGCCGCCGACGACGAACGCGGCGACGGCGCGGACACGCGCGCCACGCTCGAGCACGGCGACGAACGCCACGCCCAACAGCGGGAACAGCAACAGCGCGTTCTCACGCGCGAGCGCGAGCGCGCCCAAGACCGCGCCCGACACGAACGCCCAGCGCAGGCGCGACGCGCCCTGCCCCGTCACGACGCGCGACGCGACGTCGAGCAACGCCGCCGTGAGAAACAGATCGAGGCTCGCCTTGTGCACGAGCGCGCCGAAGAACAGACAAGGTCCCGACACCGCCACCAGCGCTCCCGCGAGCAGCCCAACGCGACGGCTGAAGAGCCGCGCGCCCGCCGTCGCGACGAGCACGCACGTCGCCGCCCCGAGAATGGCCTGCACGACGCGCGCGACGAGCGCGCCGTGCCCGAACACGGCGTACACCGCGGCGAGAAAGTACGGGTAGAGCGGCGCCGAATAGAAGACGTCGTGCCCGACGACGTCGCGGCGGATCTCGTCGGCCCACGCGTCGTACACGACGCTGTCGCCCACGAGCGTCGTCAGGAACGGCGTGCGCGCGAGCGCCGCGAGCACCGCGAACCGCAGCCCGAGCGCCGCGACGAACAGGACGGCGAGCGCCAGCCCGGGCCGTCGCTCGCCTTCCTTCACCACACGAAGTTCTCGCGGAAGTGCCGCACGAGCTTGCGCAGCTCGTCGTCGAACACGCGCACGGGCTTCCAGCCGAGCCGCGCGACGCGCGCGTTCGACATCGCGTAGCGCACGTCCTCGCCGATGCGCACGTAGTGCGTCTTGACGAGCTCCTCGAACGGCCGCGGCGGCGCGCCGTCGAAGAACGCGTCGACGATCGCGCGCACGACCTCGAGGTTCTTGGCCTCGTGCGCGCCCGGCAGGTTGTAGATCGCGTTCTCCGCGCCGTCGTCGATGACCTTCATGAGGCCCGCGACGAAGTCCTCGACGTGCAGCCACGTCCGGCTCGTCGAGCCGTCGCCGTGGATGGGCACGGGCTTGCCGAGGCCGAGGTACTTCACGGCCTTGGGGATGAGCTTCTCGGGGTACTGCCCGACGCCGTAGTTGTTCGACGGGCGCACGATCTTGTAGGGCACGTCGAAGGTGCGGTGCCACCCGAGGATGAGCATGTCGGCCGCCGCCTTCGACGCCGAGTACGGGTTGCTGGGGCGAAGCGGGTCGTCCTCCGTGCGCGGCGCGCCCACGGCGTCGCCGTAGACCTCGTCGGTGCTGATCTGGACGAACGTCGGCATCTCGTAGTTGTTCTTGCCGCGCACGAGCTCGAGCAGGTTCTGCACGCCGTCGACGTTGGTCCGCACGAAGTTCGCCGGGTCCATGATCGAGTTGTCGACGTGGGTCTCGGCGGCGAAGTTCACCAGCAGGTCCACCTCGAACAAGTGCTGCATCTCGAGGATGTCGGCCTTGGTAAAGTGGAAGTCGTCATGACCCGCCACGCGCGACAGCTCCTCGAGGACGCCGGGCCGCGCCGCGTAGGTCATCTTGTCGATGCCCCAGACCTTCCAGCCGCGCGCGAGGCAGGCGCGGACGAAGTGGGAGCCCATGAAGCCGAGGCACCCCGTGACGGCGACGACGCGTCTGTGCATGCGAGCTTGACGGTCATCTTCGCCGAGAACCGCGCCGCCCGCAAAGGCGGCGCCGCGTGAATGCGTGCGCGGGGTGCGGCGCCGCGCCGCTCGCGCCGGCGTTGTCGCTCGCGCCCATGCCGCCCGTCAACGCCTTCGTCACGCTCGACGAGGTCGCGCGCGAGACGGCCTACCCGCTCGATGTGTGGTTCTGCCCACGGTGCACGCTCGTGCAGCTGCACCCGACCGTCGATCCGGCGCGCCTGTTCTCCGACTACACCTACCTCTCGGCGACGGCGAGCACGACGGTCGCGTACCTCGGCGCGCTCGCCGAGGCGCTGGCGCGGCGGTTCGCGCTCGGGCCTGCGTCGCGCGTG
The DNA here is from genome assembly GCA_035549075.1 of Polyangia bacterium. Taxonomy (GTDB): domain Bacteria; phylum Myxococcota_A; class Polyangia; order Fen-1088; family Fen-1088; genus DASZFV01. The sequence goes on from DASZRT010000148.1 coordinate 64,883, forward strand.
CTCGAGCTCGGCTCGAACGACGGCACGCTGCTCGCGAAGCTGCGCCCGTTCGGCCCGCGCGTGCTCGGCGTCGACCCCGCGGCCAACGTCGCGGCGATCGCCGAGGCGGCGGGCGTCCCGACGCGCGTCTCGTTCTTCTCATCGACCGAAGCGCGCGCGCTGCGCGACGAGGACGGGCCGTTCAACCTCGTGCTCGCCCTCAACGTGGTGGCCCACACGCCCGACTTCGTCGATCTCCTCGCGGGCGCGCGGGCCGTCCTCGCGCCTCGCGGAACGCTCGTCCTCGAATGCGCGCACGTCGCGCAGACGATCTTGCGTGGCGCGATCGACACCGTCTACCACGAGCACGTCTACTGCTTCTCGCTGCACGCGCTCGTCGCGGCCTGCGCCCGCGCGGGGCTCGCGATCATCGACGTGGAACAAACGCCCGCGCAAGGCGGCTCGCTTCGCGTGTTCGCGCGCGCGGCCGATGAATCGCCGGTCGTCGACGGACACGTCGCCGCGCTGCTCGCCGACGAGGTCGCCGCGGGCGTCACGCGGCCCGAAAGCTACGCCGCCGTCGCGCGTCTGGCCGAAGCGCTCCGACGTGACGTGCCCGCGCGCCTGCGCGCGCTTCGCGGCGGCGCTCAGACGTGCGTCGCGCTCGGCGCCGCCGCGCGCGGCGTCGTGTTGCTCAACCACTGCGGCCTCGGCCCGGCCGACCTCGACTTCGTGGTCGACGACACGCCCCTCAAGCAGGGCAAGCTCGTGCCCGGCGTGCATCTGCCCGTGCGCGGCTGGGACGCCGTTCCGCGCGATCAAGAGATCGTCGCGCTGTTGCTGTCGTGGAACTACCGCGACGAAATGCTCGAGAAGCTGCGCGCGCGCACGTCACGCGCGCGCGTGCTCGTGCCCTTGCCCCGGTTGGAAGAGATCACGTTGTAAGCTGCGCCATGGCCAAGCGACCGTACGCGCCCTCGACCGACGGCTCGACCAAGATCCGCGTCGCCGAGCTCGACACCGACGGCACGAGCCACCTGCGCAAGGAGGCCGGCCTCGAGGAGCTCGAACGCTGGGGCGCCGAGCTGGGCGAGCTCGGCAACCTGCTCACCTACGCGGGCACGCACGCGCTGCTCGTCGTGCTGCAGGGACGCGACGCCAGCGGCAAGGACGGCGCGATCCGGAAGATCCTCGAGCTGTCGAACATCCAGAACTGCACCGTCGATCCCTTCAAGGTGCCGACGGACCTCGAGCGCAGCCACGACTTCCTCTGGCGCGTGCACGCCGTCGCGCCCGCGCGCGGCCACATCGCCCTCTTCAACCGCTCGCACTACGAGGACGTCATCGCCTCGCGCGTGCACAAGCTCGTGCCCGAGAAGGTTTGGCGCAAGCGCTACGACCACATCAACGCCTTCGAGCGGCTGCTCGTCGACAGCGACGTCATCGTCGTGAAGTTCTTCCTGAACGTGAGCCGCGACGAAGAGGTCGAGCGCCTCTACGCACGCGAGAAGGATCCGCGCACCGCCTGGAAGCTCAACCCCGGCGACTGGCGCGAGCTGCCGCTGTGGCAAGAGGTGACGGCCGCCTACGAGGACGCCATCAACAAGTGCGCGACCCCCGACGCGCCCTGGCACCTCGTCCCCGCCGACAAGAAGTGGTTCCGCAACCTGGCGATCATCCAGCGTCTGGTGATGGAGCTGCGCCCCTACCGCGCGCTCTGGCTGGAGACGCTGAAGGAGATGGGCAAGAGCGCGCTCAAGGAGATCCGCGCCCTGCGCGCGAGAGCCGAGGCCGAACCGCCGAAAGAAAAAGAGAAGAAAGCGGACAAGAAAGACTAGGCAGAGAGGACCTCACCCCAACCCTCTCCAGCAGACTGGAGAGGGGGCCGATCCAAGCACGCTGGAGGCGCGGCTCTGCCGCGCCGGCCAACATTGCGAAGGACTTGGGGAGGGCCCGCGGGAGGGGCGAAAGCCCCTTCCGCGAAGCGAGCGCAGCGAGCGCTAGTAGCGGTAATGATCGGGCTTGTACGGGCCTTCGACGGGGACGCCGAGGTAGGCGGCCTGCTCCTTCGACAGCGTCGTGAGCTTCACGCCGACCTTCTTGAGGTGAAGGCGCGCGACCTTCTCGTCGAGGATCTTCGGCAGCACGTAGACCTGGCCCGTCTTGAACGTCATGCCCGTCATGGCGTCCTTGCCCTTCGTGGCGTTCTCCCAGAGCGCCATCTGCGCGATGGTCTGGTTGGTGAACGAGTTCGACATGACGAAGCTCGGGTGACCCGTGGCGCAGCCGAGGTTCACGAGACGCCCGCGCGCGAGCAGCGTGATGCGCTTGCCGCCCGGCAGGATGAACTGGTCGACCTGCGGCTTGATGTTCTCCTCGCGGACCTCGGGGTTCGACTCGAGCCAGGCGACCTGGATCTCGCTGTCGAAGTGGCCGATGTTGCAGAGGATGGCCTCGTCCTTCATGGCCTTCATGTGCTCGCCGCGGATGATGTCCATGTTGCCCGTCGCCGTGACGAAGATGTCGCCCAGCGGGGCGGCGTCCTCCATCGTCACGACCTCGTAGCCTTCCATCGCCGCCTGCAACGCGCAGATGGGATCGATCTCGGTGATGAGGACGCGCGCGCCCAGGCCGCGGCCCGCGTGGGCGCAGCCCTTGCCGACGTCGCCGTACCCGGCGACGACGACGACCTTGCCCGCGACCATGACGTCGGTCGCGCGCTTGATGCCGTCGAACAGCGACTCGCGGCAGCCGTACAGGTTGTCGAACTTCGACTTCGTCACCGAGTCGTTCACGTTGATGCACGGGAACAGGAGCTGGTTCTTCTGCGCCATCTCGTAGAGACGGTGCACGCCCGTGGGGGTCTCCTCGGAGACGCCCTTGATCTCGGACGCCATCGTCGTGAAGCGCGTCTTGGACGCCTTCAGCGACTCGGTGAGCACGTTGAAGATCACGCGCATCTCGTCGTTCGTCGCCGACGCGACGTCGGGCGCCTTGCCCGACTTCTCCATCTCGACGCCCTTGTGCACGAGCAGCGTGAGATCGCCGCCGTCGTCGAGGATCAGGTTCGGGCCCTTGCCACCCTTGAACGCGGTGAGCTGGAGGCCGATGTTCTCCCAGTACTCCTCGAGCGTCTCGCCCTTCCAGGCGAACACCGGGATGTTGGCAGCGGCGATCGCGGCGGCCGCCTCGTCCTTCATCGCCATGAAGTGCTCGCTGCGGATCACGTCCATACAGCCCGTCGCGGTGACGAAGATGTCGGCCTGCGGGGCGGCGTCTTCCATCGTCGTGACCTCGTAGCCTTCCATCGCGGCCTGGAGCGCGCAGATGGGATCGATCTCGGTGATGAGCACGCGAGCGCCGAGGCCGCGCGCCG
>DASZRT010000149.1:0-27872 GCA_035549075.1 Polyangia bacterium
GCGAGCCGCCGCTGCCGCCGCCGCTGCCGCCGCTCGAACCACCGCTTGCGCCACCGCTTGCGCCGCCCGAGCCGCCGCTCGCGCCGCCCGTCGGTGGCGCGCCGCCGGGGCCGCCGCCGCTCGTGCCGCCGGACTCACCGCCCGAGCCCGTCGTGCCGCCGGCTCCGCCGGCTCCGCCACCGCTGCCACCGGCTCCGCCACCGCTGCCGCCGGCTCCGCCGCAAGTCGACGCGGGCGTGAGCGCGAGCGTCTCGTTGACCTGCATCCCCGAGCTCACGATCGTCGTCGTCTTCGTGCCGTGGTAGCAGAGGCCGCCCGGGCCCGTCGCCGCCCCCGAGAGATCGACGGAGCCGACGACGCCCGAGGGCACGTACACGCCGAAGCTCGTCGCCACATCGGTCAGGCCGTTGGCGAGCGGGAACGTCTTCTGCGTCGAGCCGATCGTGAGCACGAGCGACGTCAGCCCCGGCGCCGGGGGCGCGGCCGTCACGCCGACGACGACGAGCGTCTCCTTGTCCTGCGAGCAGCTGCCCGCCCAGAGCAGCGCGAGGGCCGCGACGACACCAAACCGCGCGCCCGTTCGGGCTGTCTTTGAATGCGAAGTCAGGCTCATGGTTGCTCACACAGTACGGCCGGCGGCGGCCCTCGGTAAAGTCCCGCAGGCCGCGCGCGACGAGATGCCGCAGGTGCGCGCGTGTGCGTCAGGAGGCGGCGGGCGCCGTCGGCACCGTGAACCAGAAGGTCGTGCCCGCGCCGGGCGCGCTCTCGACGCCGATGCGTCCGCCGTGCGCCTGCACGAGGCCCTTCGCGATGAAGAGGCCGAGGCCGGAGCCGCCCGCGGGGCTTCCCGGCACGCGGAAGAATTTGTCGAAGAGGCCGGCCTGGTGCTCGCGCGGGATGCCCGGGCCCTCGTCGCGCACCTCGAACCGCACCGTGTCGACGGCCGGAACGCGGTGATCGCGCGCGACCGTCGGACCCATATTGGCTTCGGCGCGCGCGCGCACGACGATGCGGCTGCCCTTGGGCGCGAAGCGGAGCGCGTTGCCGAGCAAGTTCGAGAACACGAGCTGCAAGCGATCGGGATCGGCGAACACGTGCGGCAAGCCGGGCGGCACCTCGGCGGCGAGCGCGACGCCCGCCTGTTCGGCCGCCGCGCGGTGCACGTCGAGCGCCGCGCCCACGAGCGCCTCGGGATCGCTCTGCCGCCGGTGCAGATCGATCTGGCCCGAGTCGAGCCGCGACAGGTTGAGCAGCTCGTCGACGATCGTCTGCAGGCGTTCGCAATCGTCGCGCGCCGCGAACAACAAATCGGCCTGCTTCGTCGTGAGCGGTCCGACGACGCCCTCGGTGCAGAGGTGCAGCGCCATGCGCAGCGAGGTCAGCGGCGTGCGGAACTCGTGCGCCACGGTCGCGACGAGATCGTTCTTGAGCTCGTCGAAGCGAAACAGCCGCGTCGAGTCCTGCAGCACGATCGCCGCGCCCGCGACGGCGCCCGCCTCGTTGTAGATGGGCGCGGCGCGCGGCAGCAGGATGCGCTCGCCGTCGGGCGTCGCGACGCGCACCGCCTCTTCGAATCCCTTCGGCACGTGCGCGCCCTTGCCGCCGAGCACGTGCGCGCGCAGGCGCTCGACGACGGCGCGCACGGCGGGATCGGCGCGCGCGTAGACCTCGTCGGGGGGGCGATCGGGATCGATCGCCAGCAAGCCCGCGGCCGCGCCGTTGACGCCCGAGAGCGCGCCGCTCGCGTCGAGCAGCAACACCGGATCGGGCAGGCCGTCGATCGCGGCCTGCGCCGCTTGCTGCGCCTGCAGCAGCTCGCCGAGCGAGCTCGCGCGGTAGCGCTCGAGGCCCTCGGCCATGCGGTTGAACTCGGCGGCGACGGCCGCGATCTCGTCGCGACCGCGCACGGCGGCGCGCGCCTTCAGGTCGCCGCCGCCGAAGCGACGCACGGCCGCGGCGACGACACCGAGCGGCCGCAACATGCGCGTCGTGAGCCACACCGACGCGAGCAGGCCCGTGCCGAGCGCGACGACGACGGCGATCGTGACGAGCCGCTCGAAGACGCGCGCGCGGCCTTCGGCGCGGTCGACCTTGCGCACCATCGCGTCCTGGTTGATGGCGAGGATCTGCTCGGTGAGGTGGTTGAGCCGCCCAAACACGGGCCGCAGGCGATCGAAGTAGATCGACGCGCGCGCCCCGGCGTCGGCCGCTTCGAAGACCGTGACGCCGTCGCCGTATTCTTTCCACGCCGTGCGAAGCGACGCCGTCGCCGGTCCCTCGCCCGGCTCGGTGATGTTCCCTTCTTGCGTCGTCAGCTCGGACTCGAAGCGCGCGCGGTTCTTGGCGAGCTCGTTCGTCGAGTCGGCCGCGTGCGCCGTCAGCATGACGAGCGCCGCGCTGTTGAGGCGCTCGAGCGCTTCTTTCATGCGCTCGGCCGCGAGCACGCTGCGGTAGTTGTCGGCGAGGATGAGGCGCGACTCACCGCCGAGCCTCGTCGTGACGACGCTCGAGAACACGCCGAGCAGCGCGAGCGCGAGCGCGAGCGGCGCCTGCGCGAGGAGCAGCTTCCTTCGGAGGGTCACGCGGGCACCTCTTCTTCCGTCGAGACGACGTGCACGTCGAGCCCGGTGGCGTCGCGCAGGAGCCGCATCGGCAGCGACCGCCCGAGCCACTGCTTCCACGACGCCTGGTACGAGCGGCCCACGACGACGTGCCCGACGCTGTGCGAGCGCGCGAACTCGAGGATCGCCGCCGCCGGATCGGGCGCGCGCAGGCGCACGACCTCGGCGCCCAGCTCGCGCGCGAGGTCGGTGTTCTCCATGAGGCGCCGTTGGGCGGAGGCGTCGATGCGGTCCGGCGCCTCCGAAGGCGTCTCGACGAACACGACGAACCAATCGCCGCTGAGCCGCCCCGCGAGGCGCGAGCCCTTGCGCACGAGGATCGCGCCGCGCGGCGACGCCGACGACAGGCACACCATGACGCGCGCGCCGACGGCGTTGCGCTCGACGGGCGCGGCCGCGTCGGTGGGCCGCCGCGCGCTCGTGCGCTCGACGCTCTCGGCGACCTCGCGCAGCGCGAGCTCGCGCAGGTGCGCGAGGTTCGCATCTTTGAAGAAGTGCTCGAGCGCCCAGCCGACCTTGTCGGCGCCGTAGATCTTCCCGGCGCGCAGGCGCTCTTGAAGATCCTCGACGGAGAGGTCGAGGTTGACGACCTGATCGGCCTGCTTGAGGAAGCTGTCGGGCACGGTCTCGCGAATGGCGACTCCCGTGAAGCGCTCGACGACGTCCTTGAGGCTCTCGAGGTGCTGCACGTTGAAGGCGCCGATGACGTTGATGCCCGCGTCGAGAAGCTCGAGCACGTCCTGGTAGCGCTTGCGGTTGCGGCTGCCCGGCACGTTCGTGTGCGCGAGCTCGTCGACGATGACGACGGCGGGGTTGCGCTTCAAGATGTTGTTGAGGCTCATCTCCTCGACGGTGACGCCGCGGTACTCGATCTGGCGCAGCGGCACGACCTCGAGCCCGCCGTCGACGTCGAGGAGCGCCTGCGTCTCGGCGCGCCCGTGCGTGACGACGAGGCCGACGACGATGTCGACGCCGCGCTTGCGCAGCGCGTGCGCCTCTTCGAGCATGCGGTAGGTCTTGCCGACGCCCGCGGCGAAGCCGATGTAGAGCTTGAGCCGGCCGCGCTTGCTCCGCTCGACGAGCTCGAGGAAGTCGTCGGCGCGGCTGCGCGGGGCGTCGGACATCGGAGCCAAAGGTACGCACGCGGCGTTCCATTCGGCAAGACGGCCGAAACACAGGGCGCCCACGGCGAAGCGGTCGTCACCCTGCAACGCGCTTCCCGCGCGGTTCCTGCAATCTGCACATCGCGCACGAAGCGCCTGGCGTGGCGCGGGCTTCGTCGCTGGCACGCCCGATGCTCAACCCCGCGGTGCCATGAAAGACCTCATCTTCGTCGCCGTCACCGTCGCGTTCTTCGCGATCTCTTGGCTGTACGCCAAGTCGTTCGACCACCTCTAGGAGCGCACCCATGACCCTCGACTACGCCATCGGCGCAATTCTTTCGCTCGCCCTCACCGCGTACCTCGTCTACGCGCTCGTCCGCCCCGAGAAGTTCTAGGAGCTCGTCATGACCACCGTCGGTTGGCTGCAAATCATCGTCTTCTTCGCCGCGATCGTCCTCGTGACGAAGCCGCTCGGCATCTTCATGTTCCGCGTGTTCGAGGGCGAGCGGCAGCCGTTCCCGCGTACGTTCGGGCGGCTCGAACACCTGCTCTACAAGCTGTCGGGCGTCGACCCGAAACGTGAGCAAACCTGGAAGGAGTACACGTTCGCGCTGCTGGCGTTCAGCCTGCTCGGCGTCGTCGTCACGTACCTGTTCCAGCGGCTGCAAGGCGTGCTGCCGTTCAACCCGCAGCACCTCGGCGCCGTCGAGCAAGGCTCGGCGTTCAACACGGCGGTCAGCTTCGTCACCAACACCAACTGGCAGGGCTACTCGGGCGAATCGACGATGAGCTACCTGACCCAGATGGCGGGGGTCGCGTGGCACAACTTCACGTCGGCCGCCGCGGGCATCGGCGTCGCGCTCGCGCTCGGTCGCGGCTTCGCGCGCCGGCCCGGACCCGACGGCGCCAAGACGCTCGGCAACTTCTACGTCGACCTCATCCGCGGCATCGTCTACGTGTTCCTGCCGCTGTCGGTCTTCTTCGCGCTCGTGCTCGTCGCGCAGGGCTGCATCCAGAACCTGTCGCCCTACCTCGACGTCACGACGCTCGAGGGCGGCAAGCAGACGCTGGCGCTCGGCCCCGTCGCCTCGCAGGAGGCCATCAAGCAGCTCGGCACGAACGGCGGCGGCTTCTTCAACGCGAACGCGGCGCACCCGTTCGAGAACCCGACGCCGTTCACGAACTTCCTCTCGCTGTTCATGATCTTCGCGGTCCCGTCGGCGCTCACCTACACCTACGGGCGCATGGCGCGCGACCAGCGCCACGGCTGGGCCGTGTGGGGCGCGATGGCGATCCTCTTCGTCGCGGGCGTCGCCGTGTGCTACCCGGCCGAGTCGCACGCCAACCCCGCCTTCGCGGGCCTGCCCGTCGATCAGGCGGCCGGCAACATGGAGGGCAAGGAGGCGCGTTTCGGCGTCGCGGCGTCGGCGCTCTATGCCGTCGTCACGACCGACGCCTCGTGCGGCGCCGTCAACTCCATGCACGACAGCTTCACGCCCATCGGCGGCCTCGTGCCGCTCGCCAACATCCAGCTCGGTGAGCTCGTGTTCGGCGGCACGGGCGCGGGCCTCTACGCGATCCTCATCTACGTCGTGCTCACGGTGTTCATCGCCGGCCTCATGGTCGGTCGAACGCCCGAGTACCTCGGCAAGAAGATCGAAGGCCGCGAGATGAAGCTCGCGATGCTGTACGTGCTCGTCTACCCGCTCGTCGTCCTCGGCTTCACGGCCTGGAGCGCGGTCAAGCCGTACGGCCTGTCGTCGCTCAACAACAACGGCCCGCACGGCCTCATGGAGATCCTCTACGCGTTCTCGAGCGCGGCCGGCAACAACGGCTCGGCCTACGCCGGCATCAGCGCCAACACGCCTTGGTACAACGTGACGCTCGGCCTCACGATGCTCGTGGGCCGCTTCCTCATGATCGTGCCCGCGCTCGGCATCGCGGGCTCGATGATCAACAAGAAGGTCGTGCCGCCGTCGAGCGGCACCTTCCCCACGAACGGCGGCACCTTCGCCGTGCTGCTCGTGTCGGTCGTCGTCATCGTGGGCGCCTTGACGTTCTTCCCTGCCCTCTCGCTCGGCAACGTCGTCGAGCACTTCGCCGCCGTCGCTGGAAAGGTGTTCTAGTCATGTTTCGTCCCAAAGCTCAGTCCGCTTCGTTGTTCGACCGCGCCATCCTCGGGCGCGCCACGCGCGACGCCTTCACCAAGCTCGCGCCCCGGCACGTCGCCAAGAACCCGGTCATGTTCGTCGTCGAGATCGGCAGCGTGCTCACGACGCTCGTGCTCGCGCGCGACTTGGTGCACCGCACGGACGGCGGCGCGCCGCTGTGGTTCACGGCCGCCGTGACGCTCTGGCTGTGGTTCACGGTGATCTTCGCGAACTTCGCCGAGGCCGTCGCCGAGGGCCGCGGCAAGGCGCAGGCGGACACGCTCCGCAAGATGCGCAAGGAGACGACGGCGCGGAAGCTCGTGGGGAATGGAAAAGCGGGCGGTGGGCAGCGCGAGGAGGTCGTGCCGTCGTCGTTGCTGCGCAAGGGCGACCTCGTCGTCGTCGACGTCGGGCAGCTCATCCCCGGCGACGGCGAGATCATCGAGGGCATCGCCTCGGTCGACGAATCGGCCATCACGGGCGAGTCGGCGCCCGTCATCCGCGAGAGCGGCGGCGATCGCTCGGCCGTCACGGGCGGCACGAAGGTGCTGTCCGATCGCATCGTCGTGCGCATCGCCGTCGACCCGGGCGAGTCGTTCCTCGACCGCATGATCGGCCTCGTCGAGGGCGCGGCGCGCCAGAAGACGCCCAACGAGATCGCGCTGCACATCCTGCTCGTCGGCCTCACGATCGTGTTCCTCTTCGCCTGCGTCACGCTGGTGCCGCTCGCGGCGTACTCGTCGATCGGCCTGTCGGCCACGGTGATCGTCGCGCTGCTCGTGTGCCTCATCCCGACGACGATCGGCGGCCTGCTGTCGGCCATCGGCATCGCCGGCATGGATCGGCTGCTGCAGAAGAACGTCATCGCCATGAGCGGCCGCGCCGTCGAGGCCTCGGGCGACGTCGACACGCTCTTGCTCGACAAGACGGGCACGATCACGCACGGCAACCGCATGGCGACCGAGCTCCTGCCCATCGGCGGCGTCTCGATGGACGACCTCGCGCAGGCGGCGGCGCTCGCGAGCCAGGCCGACGAGACGCCCGAGGGCCGCTCGATCGTGACGCTCGTGCAGGACAAGCTGGGGCTGCGCGTGCCCGCGGCCGCGGGCGCGACGTTCGTGCCGTTCACGGCGCAGACGCGCATGAGCGGCGTCGACGTCGGTGGACGCTCGATCCGCAAAGGCGCCGTACCCTCCGTCACGACCTACGTCGAGTCGCTGGGCGGCGTCGTGCCTCCGCAGCTTCGCCTCATCGCCGACGGCATCGGCGACTCGGGCGGCACGCCGCTCGCCGTGTGCGACGGCGCGCGCGTCCTGGGCGTCATCCACCTCAAGGACATCGTCAAGGCCGGCATCGCCGAGCGCTTCGCGCGCTTCCGCGCCATGGGCATCCGCACCGTCATGATCACGGGCGACAACCCGCGCACGGCCGCCGCGATCGCCAAGGAGGCCGGCGTCGACGACTTCCTCGCCGAGGCGACGCCCGAGGCCAAGATGCGCCTCATCAAAGAAGAGCAGCAGAAGGGCAAGCTCGTCGCCATGACGGGCGACGGCACGAACGACGCGCCCGCGCTCGCGCAGGCCGACGTCGGCGTCGCCATGAACAGCGGCACGCAGGCCGCGAAGGAGGCCGGCAACATGGTCGACCTCGACTCGAACCCGACGAAGCTCCTCGAGATCGTCGAGGTCGGCAAGCAGCTGCTCATGACGCGCGGGACGCTGACGACGTTCTCGATCGCCAACGACGTCGCCAAGTACTTCGCGATCCTGCCGGCGCTGTTCATGGGCGTGTTCCCCGAGATCGCGCCGCTCAACGTGATGCACCTCGCGTCGCCGCTGTCGGCGATCCTCTCGGCCGTCATCTTCAACGCCATCATCATCATCCTGCTCATCCCGCTCGCGCTGCGCGGCGTGAAGTACCGCCCGCTCGGCGCCGCCTCGATCCTGCGGCGCTCGCTGCTCGTCTACGGCGTGGGCGGCGTCATCGCGCCGTTCGTGGGCATCAAGCTGGTCGACCTCGCGCTCGTCGCGCTCAAGGCCGTCTGAGCATCTTCGTTCATCTGGAGACATCGTCATGCGCAAAGAACTCGTCATCGCTCTCCGCGCCACCGTCGTCACGCTCGTGCTCACGGGCTTCGTCTACCCGCTCGCCCTCACGGGCATCTCGCAGGTGCTCTTCCCGTCGCGCGCCAACGGCAGCCTCGCGCACGACGAGAAGGGCGCCGTCGTCGGGTCCGAGCTGATCGGCCAGGTGTTCGCGACGCCCGCGTACCTGCAGGGCCGTCCGTCGGCCGCCGGCAACGGCTACGACCCGACGGCGTCGTCGGGCTCGAACCTCGGGCCCACGTCGAAGAAGCTGCACGACCGCGTCGCCGCCGACGTCGAGCGCCTGCAGAAGGAGAACCCCAACGCGCCGCTGCCGATCCCCGGCGAGCTCGTGACGACGTCGGCGAGCGGCCTCGATCCCGATCTGTCGCCCGCTTCGGCGCTGTGGCAGGTGCCGCGCATCGCGGCCGCGCGCGGCGTCGCGGCCGAGCGCGTGCGCGCCGTGATCGAGGGCCGCGTCCAGGGCCGCGACCTCGGCGTCTTCGGCGAGCCGCGCGTCAACGTGCTCGCCGTCAACCTCGCGCTCGACGCGCAGTTCGGCAAGCCGACGCCGACGCCCGCCGCCGCGACCGCCGCGGCGGCGAAGTAGCGCGCGCGCGTCGTGGCCAAGCCGGCCTCGATCGGCAGCGTCCTCGACGGGCGCTTCGAGCTCGTCGAGGAGATCGCCCGCGGCGGCATGGCGACGGTCTTCGAGGCGCGCGACCTCGGCGACGGCGGCCGCCGCGTCGCCGTCAAGATGCCGCTGCCGATCTTCGGCAGCGGCATCGGCGCGTGGTCTCTCTTCCAGCAAGAGGAAGCGATCGGCCGCCGCCTCGACCACCCGTACGTGCTGCGCTTCGTGCCGCTGCCGCCCGATCGGAAGCGAGCCTACGTCGTGACCGAGCTCGTCCGGGGCCGCACGCTCGCCGAGCACCTCGACGAGTGGGGCCCGCTGCCCGAGTCCGAGGCGCTCGCGATCTGCAGCCGCGTCTGCGAGGCCGTCATGCACGTGCACCGCCGCGGCTTCGTGCACTACGACCTCAAGCCCGCCAACGTCATGCTGTGCCCCGACGAGACCGTCCGCCTCGTCGACTTCGGCCTCGCCCACGAGATCGTGCGCGCGCGCTTCTCGCTCGTGGGCGCGCCGCCGCCGATCGCCTCGGCCGGCTACGCCGCGCCCGAGCAGGTCCGCCGCCGGCGCGGCCGCACGAGCGTCGACGTCTACGGCCTCGGCGCGCTGCTGTTCGAGATGCTCACGGGCCGCGCGCCCTTCCGCAAGGACGATCCGTTCGGCCCGGGGACCGAACAGCTCATCGGCGATCCACCCGCGCCGCGCGCGCTCAACCCGTCGATCTCACCGGTGGCCGAAGAGATCGCGCTGCGCGCGCTGCGCCGCGATCCTTCCGAGCGCTACGCGAGCGCCGCGCAGATGAAGGCCGACGTCGACCACCCCGAGCTCGTGCTCGTGTCGGGCCTCGCCTCGCGCCTGCAGCCCGCGACACCCGCGCGGCGGCGGTGGCGGCTCGTGCGGCAGGCGGCGCTGCTCGGCGTGTTGCCCGTCGTGGCGCAGGTGGGGCTGTTCTGGATCTTGTGGCACCACCTGGGGCCGCGACGCTGACTCTACCGGGTGGCCGTGAAGCCGTGCTTTCCGAGCGCCTCTTCGAGCGAGGCGATCGTCGAGTCGCACGCCGCCGTGAGCGCGGGCTTGGGCCGCAGCGACAGCGCGAGCGAGCGGACGTTCGTGTTCTGCCGCGAGAGCGAGACCAGGTCGGCCGAGAGCTTGCGAAACTGATCGAGCGAGACCGTCGCCGCCGCGAGCTGATCCTTCGCGCGCGGCAGCAGCGGCCGCAGCGTCTCGAGGGCGGTGCGCGCCGCCTGCTCGCGCTTGCTCATCTCCTCCTCGAGGTGGCCCATCGCCGTCGCGTCGGCCTCGGCGATGTGCGGCGCCTGCAGCACCTCGATCTCGCGCACGGCGATCACGGCCTCGGCGACGGCCGCCTCGGCGCGCGCGCGATCCTTGGCGGCGGCGACCCCGACGGCGAGCCCGAGCGTCGCCTTGAGCTGGTCGGCGGCGTCGCGGATCGGCCCGAAGGCGAGGCGCTGCGCCTTGAGGTTGGTGTTCGCGACGGCCAGGGAGAGGATGTCGCGATCGACCTTGCGGTAGTCGGCGAAGCGCTTGCCGAGCTCGTCGAGCAGCTTCGTCTCGTCGTCGTAGTGCAGGCCTTGCAGCCGCGTGCCCAGCTCGGCGAGATCGGACTGCACCGATTGCGCGGCCGCGTCGGCCTCGTGCGCGAAGGCGACCGAGGCCTCGTCCGTGTCGGCGAGCACCGCGCGGTCAGAGGCGTCGGCCGCCTTGACGAACTGGACGTGCAGATCGGCCGCGAGCTTGCGGGCCTCGACGAGCTGCGTGAGCGCAGGGTCGGGTAGGTTGCGGCAAGCCGCGAGAAAAACCAGGCCCACGAGCCCGACGCGAACCGGGGAAATCGACATTTGACGTGAGAGCATCATGGCCCAAGAGGCAAAGCCCGCGCCAGCGCCACGACGGGCGCGCGGCACGACTCGTGCTTCTCGTGCTTTAATGAAAACGGAGTTCAAAATGCGTCATCTCTCCGTCCTCGTCGTCGACGACGAGAAAAACATCCGGCAAACGCTGCGCGTTTGCCTCGAGTCGATGGAGGCCGACGTCACCGAAGCGAGCTCGGCGGCGACGGCGCTCGAGGCCATCGGCCGCGCGATGTTCGACGTCGTGTTCCTCGACCTGCGGCTGGGCACGCAGAGCGGCCTCGACCTCATCCCGCAGCTGCTCGCCGAGAACCCGAACGTCGTCATCATCGTCGTCACGGCCTACGCCACCGTCGAGACGGCCGTCGAGGCGATCCGGCGCGGCGCCTGGGACTACCTGCCGAAGCCGTTCACGCCGGGTCAGATCCGACATCTGCTCGAGAAGGTCCAAGTGCAGCGCTCGCTCTCCGAGCGCGTCGCCTCGCTCGAGGAGCGCCTGCAGGCGGAGTCGCCCGAGACCGATCTCGACTCGGCCGCGCCCGCGATGCGCTCCGTGCTCGAGGTCGTGAGCCGCGCGGCGCGCTCCGACGTATCGGTGCTCTTCCGAGGCGAGAGCGGCACGGGCAAGGGCGTGCTCTCGCGCGCGATGCACTTGCAGAGCGCGCGACGCGATCGCCCGTTCGTGACGATCAACTGCCCGACGCTCACCGAGGAGCTGCTCGCGAGCGAGCTGTTCGGCCACGCCAAGGGCGCGTTCACGGGCGCCGTGCGCGATCAGCCCGGCCGCGTCGAGGTCGCCGAGGGCGGCACGCTGTTCCTCGACGAGATCGGCGACCTGCCGGCCAGCCTGCAGGCGAAGCTCTTGCGCTTCATCCAAGAGAAGCGCTTCGAGCGCGTCGGCGAGACGCGCACGCGCAAGGCCGACGTGCGCGTGCTCGCGGCGACGAACCGCGACCTCGAGGCCGACGTGCGCAGCGGGCGCTTTCGCGAGGACCTCTTGTTCCGCCTCAACGTCGTCGAGGTGCGCGTGCCGTCGCTGCGCGAGCGGCGCGAGGACATCGTGCCCATGGCGATGCGCTTCCTCTCGTTCTTCGCGCGCTCCCTGGGCCGCCCCGTCGCGACGCTGTCGCCGGCCGCGACGCGCATCATCGAGAGCTACGACTGGCCCGGCAACGTGCGCGAGCTGCGCAACGCGATCGAGCGCGCCGTGATCTTGTGGCCGTCGCAGCTCATCGAGCCGCAGGCTTTTCCCGAGCGCATCTCGGGCACGAAAGAGCGCGGCCCTTACGTCGGCGGTCCGTTCACGCTCGACGAGCTCGAGCGCGCGCACATCTCGGCGATCGTCGCGCAGGCGAAGACGATGGAAGACGCCGCGCACGTGCTCGGCATCGACGACTCGACGCTGTGGCGCAAGCGCAAGAAGTACGAAGAGCACGACCGCGACGTGCCGGCGTTGCCGACGCTCCGCGACGACCGCTGACGCGTTTTTGAGGGCCCGCTTCGGGATCCGAATGGTTGCAGAATGCAGGACTCGGCGCCCGGAGCCCTGCGAAACGCGACGTTTTGGGGGACTTTTGTCGCCGACGTGTCAATGAGCGCACGCGGCCCCCGAGCCGGGGTGGCGTAACCCTCGGTCGTCATTGCGCGATCTCGAATTTCGGGCACGAAACATCCGACGGCCGCTTACTGCGGTCACGTCATGTCTTCACCGCAGCGGCAGCTGAAACCCGAGAACGAATCCTCTCACCTCGCGGCGACGCCGCCGCCTCTCGGGGACGACGCCTCTCCGACGCTGGGCGCGAAGCTGCGGCAGACGCTCGTGGGCCGGCCGAAGGACCTGCGAGACACGAAGCTGTTCCACAGCATCTCGCTGATCCCGTTCCTCGCGTGGGTCGGCCTCGGCGCCGACGGCCTGTCGTCGTCGGCCTACGGCCCCGAAGAGGCGTTCAGGACGCTGGGCGCGCACACGTACCTCGCCGTCGCGCTCGCGCTCATGGCGGGACTCACCGTCTTCATCATCTCGGCCGGCTACCGCGGCATCATCGAGGCCTTCCCGCACGGCGGCGGCGGCTACGTCGTCGCGTCGAAGCTGCTGGGTCGGCCCGCGGGCGTCATCTCGGGCAGCGCGCTGCTCGTCGACTACGTCCTCACGATCACCGTGTCGATCGCCGCCGCGGGCGACGTCATCTTCAGCTTCCTGCCGCCGGGATGGGTCGGCCTGAAGCTGCCGCTCGAGGTCGCGTTCATCCTCGGCCTCACGACGCTCAACATCCGCGGCGTGCGCGAGTCGGCGATCGCGCTCGCGCCCATCTTCATGGTGTTCGTCATCAGCCACGTCATCGTCATCGTGGGCGGCGTCATCGCGCACGCGGGCGAGCTGCCGGCGACGACGCACGCCGTGGCCTCGGGCTTCCAGGGCGGCATGCACACGCTGGGCATGGGCGGCATGCTGCTGCTGTTCGTACACGCCTACTCCTTGGGCGGCGGCACGTACACCGGGATCGAGGCCGTCTCGAACGGCCTGCCCATCATGCGCGAGCCGCGCGTGCAGACGGCGAAGCGAACGATGCTGTACATGGCGACGTCGCTGGCGTTCACGGCCTCGGGCCTGCTGGTTTGCTACTTGTTGTGGGACGTCGCGCCCGTGCCCGGCAAGACGCTCAACGCCGTGCTCGTCGAGAAGATGACGGCCCACCTGCCGTTTGGCGGGGCGATGTCGGTCATCACGCTGTTCTCCGAGGGCATCCTGCTCGTCGTCGCGGCGCAGGCCGGCTTCCTCGACGGCCCGCGCGTGCTCGCCAACATGGCCGTCGACCACTGGGTTCCGCGCCGGTTCGGCTCTCTCTCCGATCGCCTCACGGCCCAAAACGGGATCATGCTCATGGGCGTCGCGTCGCTCGCGGCGCTCCTCTACACGGGCGGAGACGTCGGCAAGCTCGTCGTCATGTACAGCATCAACGTCTTCCTGACCTTCTCGCTTTCGCTCTTCGGCATGACGCGCAAGACGATCTCCGAGCGCAAGACGACGCCGTTCGGGCTGTGGGCGCGCCGGCTCACGACGTTCGTCATCGGCTTCGCGCTGTGCGCCGTCATCCTCGTCATCACCGTGCTCGAGAAGTTCGGCGAGGGCGGCTGGCTCACGCTCGTCGTCACGGCGATCGTCGTCGGCCTGTGCTTCCTGATTCGGCGGCACTACCGCGACGTGCGCGCGCGCCTCGAGACGCTGTACCAAAACGTGCGCGACCTCGACGACGGCACGCACGCGCCGCTGCCCATCACGAACCCGGGCGCGCCCACGGCCTGCGTCCTGGTCGCCAACTACGACGGCGTCGGCATCCACACGGTGCTCAACGTGTTCCGGTCGTTCCCGAACCACTTCAAGAACCTCGTGTTCGTCTCGGTGGGCGTCGTCGACTCGGGCGGCTTCAAGGGCGCCGACTCCGTCGAGGCGCTCGAGCAGAAGACCAAGGCGACGCTCGAGCGCTTCTGCTCGCTGGCGACGATGCTCGAGATGCCGTCGACCTACAAGCTGGGCGTCGGCACCGACGCCGTCGCCGAGGCCGAGCGCGTCTGCAAGCGCGTCCTCGCCGAGTTCCCCGTCGTGACGTTCGTGGGCGGCAAGGTCATCTTCGCGCGCGAGGCCTGGTACCAGCGCTTCCTGCACAACGAGTCGGCGCTCGCGATCCAAAAGCGCCTCTACTGGATGGGCGCGACGATGGTGATCCTACCGGCCAAGGTGACGTGAACGGTGACGTGACGGCGTCACTCGGCGCCGAGCTGGATGATCGCGCTGCCGAGGAGGATCACGCCGAGGCCGAGCCACGTCGACCACGGGACGCGATCGCCGAAGGCCAGCTTGCCCGTCAGCACGCTCACGACGGCGAAGACGCCGACGTAGACGCCCAGCAGCTTCGAGAAGTCGAGCGGGATCTTGTTGACGGCCACGCCGTAGCTGCCGAGCACGACGAACCCGGCGGCGATGAGCGCGGGCCGCCCCGCGCGGAGGCCGCCGCGGATGACGGCGTCGCCGCCGACCTCGAGCGCCGCGGCGACGACGAACAAGAGGTGCGCGGGGCCGAGCTTCAGTGGGCCACCGCCCACGGCGCCGGCGACGGCAACATCGCGAGCGAGGCGCCCACGAGGCGCACGACGCCGCGGCCCGCCGGCAAGAAGAGCGGAGACGCGGCGAGCACCTGCCGCAGGATCTTCCGCGGCAGCCCTCGGGCCGCGCCCAGCGCGAAGAGCGCGCGCCGTTCGGCCAGGCCGCCGAGGACGCGCAGCCACTCGACGAGCGTCCCCTCTTCCGGCTCGAGGGCGGCGGCCGCGAGCGGTCGGGCCGCGAGCAGCGACACGTACGCGTCGACGACGGCGGGCGGCGCGCTGCCGAACGAGTGGCGCTTGCCGAGCGCGGCCGCGAGCTCGGCGGGCGCGACGGACCCCGCGACGGCGAACACCTTGGCGGCCGCGCGCCCCGGCGCCGACGGCACGTCGCTCAGCGAGAACCACTCGCGCGTCGGCTCGAGCCACGCGACGTCGGCGCGCGCGTCGAGCGCCCGGCGCGCGAGCACCTCTCGCGGCGCGAGCGTCCGCCGCGTGAGCCGGAACGAGCCCGCGACGGTCGTCAGCGTCGTGAAGCCCCACTGCCGCACGAAGCGCTTTGCCGCCGTCTCGACGGCGCCCGCAATGGACGACGAGACAGTCGGCAACGTCGTTTCGGGTCGAAACAGCTCCACGCGCCCAACGATAACAAACGGCGCGCCAACGAAGGCCGCAAACGACGCGGACTTTCGTTTTGAAAATCTTGCGATGTGCAGGAATTGTCGCTTTTTCTCCTTGCACTTTGCGGTATAAATTGGTATTCTTAGTTACGTCGATTTAATAACCGTGAAATACCGGGTTAACGCCCGATCGTTAGAGTCGTTTCCGCTCGCACCAAATCTCACCCGAAGGAGCGGAAACCATGAGTGCTGAATCGACGACCTCCGGATCGACGCCGAGTCGAGCCACGCTGGGCCTCACCGGCCTGACGATCAACGCGATGGCGTTGATCGCGCCGGGCGCCTTCCTCTGGCTCACCTTCCAGATCCAATCGCTCTACGGCGCGCCGATGGCGGGCTCGGCGATGTGGTTCGGGATCCTCGCGGCGCTGCTGCTGTGCTTCGCCACGGCGATCAGCTACGCCGAGCTCTCGAAGCTGTACCCGGGCGCAGGCTCGTCGTACTTCTTCGCCGAGCAGGCCTTCCTCGGCAAGACGAAGGCCTACAAGTTCGCGCGCCTCGCCAAGTTCATCACGGGCTGGGCGAGCCACCTCTACTACTGGGTGTACCCCGGCTGCATGGTCGGCGTGACGGCGCTGCTCAGCGGCTACCTGCTCAATCAGTTCTTCCCCGACACGTTCAGCGGCGGCTTCAACAGCCCGCTGTTCATGTACCTCTTCTGCTTCGTGTTCGCGCTCGGCGTCGCCTACATCGCCTACCGAGGCGTCACGGGCACGACGGCCGTCAACGTCGCCATCAACGTCGTTCAAATCACCGCGCTCGTCGTCTTCGCGATCATCGCGATCGCCTACCGCGTGAACCACTCGGAGGGCTCGCGCGGCCTGCAGCTCGTCGGCGGCACGCCCGTCGACTTCGTCGTCGCGCAGGAGCCCGTCATGGAGAACGGCAAGCCCAAGCTCGACGCGACGGGCGCGCCCGTCACGCAGAACAAGGTCGACGCCCAGGGCAACCTCGTCCCCGAGATGAAGGACGGCCAGCCCGTGCCCTTCACGCTCAGCTACGCCGCCGACCAGGGCACGACGATGGCGCCCGTCGACGCCGACCACCCCAAGGACCTCACGCCGCACTTCAACTTCCACTCGACGGCGGGCTCGGTCGTCGCGCCGCACGGGTTCTCGTACATCTTCATCCAGGCTTGCATCGCGATCCTCATCCTCGTCGGCTTCGAGTCGGTGACGTCGATGGGCGAAGAGGCGAAGAACGCCAAGCGCGACATCCCGCGCGCCGTCTTGCTGTCGCTCGCGATCCAAGGCGCCGTTTGCTACCTGTTCGAGTACTTCGCGGCGAACTACTTGTTGAACCCCGGCTACAACATGCCGGCGGCCGCCGCGTCGGGCGCGCCCATCGGTGACCTCATGGTCCTCACCGGCACGTGGCTCTTCGGCAGCGCCGCCGCGGGCCGCGCCTTCATGCTCGTCGAGGCGTTCACGGTGTTCCTCGCGCTCATCGGCACGACGCTCGCCTGCCTCAACACGGGCGCGCGCGTGACGTACGCGATGGGCAAGGACGAAGAGGTGCCCGAGCACTTCGGCATGCTGCACGGCAAGAACCTCACGCCGCACCGGTCGATTTGGATCCTCGCGATCCTCTCGGCGATCATCGGCATCATCACGGTGACCGTCTACCTCGGCGGCACGACGCCGGCGCCGCTCGACCCGAAGTACCACAACATCTGGTACAGCTTCGGCCTCTTCAACCCCGACACGATCTCGAAGCTGCCCAACACGCTCGTCATCGTGACGCTCGTGAGCAACTTCGGCACGTTCCTGCTCTACATGCTCACGTGCATCATCGCGATCGTCGCCTTCCGCGAGCACCACACGTTCAGCGGCTTCAAGCACATGTTCGTGCCGATCTTCGGCCTCGTCGCCAACCTGCTCTGCATGCTGTTCTACCTGGTGGGCCCGTTCGCCGTCTCGGGCATGAGCTGGAAAGAGCCGTACATCGCGCTCGGCGTGTGCGCGGCGTGGGGCGTCTACGGGGCCGTGTACTTCATGCGCTCGAGCAAGGCCAAGGGCCGCTCGGTCTTGCTCGACAAACCCGCGACCAGCGTCTGACGCTCGCCGTGACGGCCCCCCTCGGGCCGCGGGTCGGGCTCCTCTCGGAGCCCGGTCCCGTGCGCCCGCGCAACGAAGATCGATGCGGCACCGCCGTCTGCGGCGAAGCGACCACGCTGGTCGCCGTCGCGGACGGCGTGTCCGGCTACGAGGCGGCCGACGTCGCGAGCGCGATGGCCGTCGACGTCACGCTGGGCGCCTTCGCCGAACAAGACGCGGCGGCCAGCCTCGAGGTGCGCCTCGCCCGCGCCGTGCAGCACGCCAACATCTCGATCTACGACAAGGCGATGATCGTCCCCGAGCTGCGCGGCATGGCGACGACGCTGACGGCGCTCGCGATCCGCGGCGATCGCCTGGCCGCCGCGCACGTCGGCGACAGCCGCCTCTACCTCGTGCGCGGCGGCCGCGCGCTCCAGCTCACGAAGGATCACCGCGCCGGCCGGAATGCGCTCACGCGCTGCGTGGGGCGCGAGCTCATCGTCCCCGTCGACCGCATCACGCGGCCCGTCGCGCCGGGCGACGTGTTCGTCCTCTGCACCGACGGCGTCCACAACGTCGTGCCCAACGAGGCGCTCGTGGTCGCCGCGCGCGCGCCCGAGCCCGCCGAAGCCTGCCGCGCGCTCGTCGACGCCGCCCTCGCGCGCGGCGCCGACGACAACGTCACCGTCGCCGTCGTGCGCATCGCCGGCGAGCCCGCGCCCGACGACGTCGCGCCGCGCGGCCTCGGCCAGCGCTTGCTGGGCCTCGTCGGGCGCGCGCGTTGAAGACGACCTGTACTATGCTCGCGGCCATGTCCTTCGAGGCGGCCCGCTGATGCGCGAGGCGGCCGTCGGCGACAAGGTCGATCGCTACGATCTGGTCGAGCTCCTCGCCCGCAGCGGCATGGCGTCGATCTTCAAGGCCGTCGACGCCACGTCGGGCGAGGCGGTCGCGCTCAAGATCCCGCACCCGCACCTCGAGGGCGACGTCGTCTTCTTCGAGCGCTTTCGTCGCGAGGAGAAGGTCGGCCAGCGCCTCGCGCACCCGTCGATCGTCAAGGTGCTCGCGCCGGCCGACAAGAGCCGGCCCTACATCGCCATGGAGCTCGTCGACGGCAAGTCGCTGCGCGCGCTCATGCAGGAGCAGCGGCAGCTGCCCGTCGCGCGCGCCGTCGAGATCGCGCGGCTCGTGACCGAGGCGCTCGTCTACATGCACGCGAACGGCGTGCTCCACCGCGACATCAAGCCCGAGAACATCCTCCTCGTCGGCGAGCACGGCCTGAAGATCCTCGACTTCGGCATCGCGCTCGACGAGTCGGCGCGACGCCTCACGTGGACGGGCCTGTCGACGACGCTGGGCACGCCCGACTACATGGCGCCCGAGCAGGTGAGCGGCCGCCGCGGCGACGCCCGCACGGACGTGTACGCCGTCGGCATGCTGCTCTACGAGATGATCACGGGCAACGTCCCGTTCGCCGCCGGCAACCCGCAGGCGATGATGAAGGCGAAGACGAGCGAGGATCCGAAGCCGCCGTCTTCGTTCGCGCCGGGGCTCGACGCCGCGCTCGAGGCCGTCATCCTGCGCGCGATCGCGCGCGCGCCACGCGATCGCTTCGAGACGGCGGCCGAGCTGCTCGAGGCGCTGCGCGATCCGGCGGCCGCGGCCGCGCGCGATCCCGAGGCGACGCGCGCCCGCCGGCGCGATCGCGGCTTCGCGCCCTCGCGCCTCGCCTTCCGCGGCCTCGTCGTCGCCGTCGTGCTGGGCCTCGTCGCGCTCGTGTGGCTGAGCCGCCCGCGCTCGGGCCCGCCCGCGCCCAACTCCAACGCGGCGACGACGCGATGACGCCCGCCTCCAACCTCAACCTCGCGTGGGTGTTGCTGTGCGGCTTCCTCGTCATGTTCATGCAGGTCGGCTTCGCGATGGTCGAGACCGGCTTCACGCGCGCCAAGAACGCCGTCAACACGATGGCGATGAACCTCGTCGTCTACCCCGTGGGCGTGCTCGCGTTCTGGCTCGTGGGCTACGGGCTCATGATGGGCGGCGTGCGCGAGTGGCCCACCTTGGGCGGCGCGATGGCGGGCGCGCACGAGCTCGCGCTCACGCTGGGCGGGCACCGCTTCGGCCTCGTCGGCGCGTCGAAGTTCGCGCTCGTGAGCGTCGCGCAGGACGCGCCCAGCCTCGCGACGTTCCTGTTCGCCGCCGTCTTCATGGACACGGCCGCGACGATCCCCACGGGCGCGCTCGCCGAGCGCTGGCGCTTCTCGTCGTTCCTCGTCTACGCGATCTTCATGTCGGCGATCCTCTACCCGCTGTACGGCAACTGGGTGTGGGGCGGCGGGTGGCTCGCGTCGCTGGGCGTGAACGCGCACCTCGGCCACGGGCACGTCGACTTCGCGGGGTCGTCGGTCGTGCACATGACGGGCGGCGTGGCCGCGCTCGCGGGCGCGCGCGTGCTCGGCCCGCGCTCGGGCAAGTTCCGGCGCGACGGCACGATCGGCGCCATGCCGGGCCACAACCTGCCCATGGCCGTCATCGGCACGCTCGTGCTCGCGTTCGGCTGGTTCGGCTTCAACGCGGGCTCGACGCTGTCGGCGGCCGACGCGCGCATCGCGACGATCGCCGTCAACACGATGCTCTCGTCGAGCGCGGGCGCGTTCGCGGCGCTCCTCTACGTGTGGCACGTCCTGCGCAAGCCCGACATCGGCATGGCCTGCAACGGCCTTCTCGGCGGGCTCGTCGCCGTGACGGCGCCGTGCGCCTTCGTGAGCCCGGCAGCCGCCGTGCTCATCGGCGCCGCCGCCGGGTTCCTCGTCGCGTGGTCGGTCATCGCGCTCGAGCGGCGCCTGCGCGTCGATGACCCCGTGGGCGCGATCGCCGTGCACGGCGTCTGCGGCGCGTGGGGCACGCTGGCGGTCGGCCTGTTCGCCGACGGCAGCTACGGCGCGGGGTGGAACGGCGTCGCCGGCCCCGTGCGCGGCTTGCTCTTCGGCGACGGCGGCCAGTTGACCGCGCAGGCGATCGGCCTCGTCACCAACCTCGTCGTCGTGTACGGCGCCGCGCACCTCTTCTTCAAGATCGTCGACCGTCTGATCGGCAACCGCGTGCCCACCGAGGCCGAGTGGAGCGGCCTCGACTCGACCGAGATGGGCGCCGAGGCGTACCCGCCCGGCTGAGCCCGTCCTGCGATCGGCAACGCGGCCCCGGCGCGGGCCTTGCGGAACGCGAGCCCCCGCGGCGCGCCGGCCGCGGTTCGGCGCGACCGCGGACTGGCGCGCAGGATGCACCACCCTGCGCCATGGCCTCGCCCCGCATCGACGCCCTCCCCACGAACTGGCCCAGCGCCCCCCACGGACGCGACGAGATCACCCTGCCGTCGTCCGCGGTCGGCGCGCCGGATCTGCCGGCGTCGATCTTCTTGATCGTCGCGCTCCTCGTGCTCAGCGCCTTCGGCGCTCACATCGAGCTCGAGGGGCGCGCCACGCCGCCAGCTACTTGTTCGGCTGCGGCGTCATGCGCAGGTAGGGCTTGATCTCCTTCCAGCCCTTCGGGAACTTCTGCTTCATGATCGCCGGATCCTTCAGCGACGGCACGATGACGACGTCCTGGCCGTCCTTCCAGTCGGCTGGAGTGGCAACCGAATGGTATTCGGTCAGCTGAAGCGAGTCGATGACGCGCAGGAGCTCGTCGAAGTTGCGCCCCGTGCTCGCCGGGTAGGTGAGCATGAGGCGGATCTTCTTGTTCGGATCGATCACGAACACCGAGCGCACCGTGGCCGTGTTGTCGGCCTCGGGGTGGATCATGTCGTAGAGGAGCGAGACCTTGCGATCGCCGTCGGCGAGGATCGGGAAGTTCATCTTCGCGTTCTGCGTCGACTCGATGTCGCCGATCCAGTCGCGGTGGTGGGCCGCCGAGTCGACCGACAGCGCGATGATCTTCACGTTGCGCTTGTCGAACTCGGGCTTGAGCTTCGCGGCGCGACCCAGCTCGGTCGTGCACACGGGCGTGAAGTCGGCGGGGTGCGAGAACAGCACGCCCCACTTGTCGCCGAGCCACTCGTGGAACTTGATGCGGCCCTCGGACGAGTCCTGCTCGAAGTCGGGGGCGATGCTTCCGATGTGAAGACCCATGGCGCTCTCCTTTGGGGTTGAGCGCGGAGCTTAATTCCTCACAGACCGTAGCGCTTGAGCTTTTCGTACAGCGTCGACGACGCGATGCCCAGCAGGCGCGCGGCCTGCACCTTGTTGCCGCGCGTGAGGGCCAGCGTCTGGCGGATGGCGACGTGCTCGAGCGTCGCGAGCGTCTGCCCGCCGAGCGGCAGGCGCTCGAGCGGCGAGCCCTGGCCCGCGGCCGGCGCGAAGCGCAGCACGCCCGGCTCGAGCGTGCCCGCGTCGACGAAGGCCAGCGCGTAGGCGAGGACGTTCTTGAGCTCGCGCACGTTCCCGGGCCAGCGGTGCGCGCGGAGCGCGTCGTACGTGGGCTCGGGCACGTGCACGTGGCCGCGGCCGAGATCCGACAAGAGCTGCGGCACGAGCAGCTCGAGATCCTCGAGGCGGTCGCGCAGCGGCGGCAGGTTGACGACGGCGGCCGCGAGGCGGAAGTACAGGTCCTGGCGGAACTGCTTGGCCTCGACGAGCGCGCCGAGGTCGCGGTTGGTCGCGGCGACGATGCGGACGTCGACGCGGCGGTCGCGCGTGCCGCCGACGCGGCGGATGGCGTGGCTGTCGAGCGCGCGCAAAAGGCGCGGCTGCAGGTCGAGCGGCAGCTCGCCGATCTCGTCGAGGAACAGCGTGCCGCCGCGCGCGCGCTCGAAGGCGCCCTCGTGCTCGGCGTGCGCGCCCGTGAAGGCGCCGCGCTCATGCCCGAACAGCTCGCTCTCGACGAGGTTCGCGGGCACGGCGCCACAGTCGAAGACGACGAACGGCGCCGCCGCGCGCGCGCTCGCCTCGTGCACGGCGTGCGCCGTGACGTCCTTGCCCGTGCCGGTCTCGCCGATCAACGTCAGCGTGACGTCGGTGCGCGCGAGGCGGCGCAGCACGGAGAAGACCTCGTTCATGGCGGGCGACGTGGCCGCGATGCGGCCGAACGACTCGGCGCCGGACGAAGCCGGCGCGTAAGCGGGGACGGCGCTCATGCGGCGCGCGCGGAGCTCGGGCAGCGGTCCGCCGAGGCCAGGGGGCATCGTGGACCGAAGGAACGAGGCAATCTCCATGGCCAAGCCGTATATCAGCGGCTACACATTCGCCGTGTGACGATTGGGCATACATCTGGCCTCAGCCCGACCTTCGCGAAACGCGCACAGGCTTGTCGCGAGGCTGTCACAGCGTGCCAGCGGCGGCCCACGTTATAAGCCGCGCGCTCGCCGGGGCCCCGAAGCAGGCCGGGGGATGGTAGAAACGACCTCGCGCCATGGCTCGCATCCTCGTCGTCGAAGACGAAAAAGATCTCCAGGACGTGCTCTCCTACAACCTTCGCAAGGCCGGGCACGATCCCGTGATCGTCGGCCTCGGGCATGAGGCGCTCCAGCGCGTGGCGACGGACGCGCCCGATCTGATCCTGCTCGACCTCATGTTGCCCGACATCTCGGGCACCGACGTGTGCCGCACGCTCAAGGCCGATCCGACGACCCGCCACATCCCCGTCGTCATGCTCACGGCCAAGGGCGAAGAGATCGACCGCGTCGTCGGCTTCGAGCTGGGCGCCGACGACTACGTGCCGAAGCCTTACAGCATGCGCGAGCTGACGCTGCGGCTGCAGGCAATCCTCCGGCGGCGCGCCGCGCCCGTCGAAGGCCCGGGCGTCACGACGTTCGGCCGCCTGCGCATCGATCGCGAGGGGCACCGCGTGTGGGTCGACGCCGCCGAGGTCGCGCTCACGGCGCTCGAGCTGCGCTTGCTGTGCACCCTCTACGATCGCCGCGGGCGCGTGCAGTCGCGCGCCGTGCTCCTCGACGAGGTTTGGCGCATGAGCAGCGACGTCAACACGCGCACCGTCGACACGCACGTCAAACGACTGCGCGAGAAGCTCGGCGACGCGGGCGCGTACCTCGAGACCGTGCGCGGCGTCGGTTACCGCTTCACGGGCGGCCCGCCCGAAGAGGCGACGCCCGCCCAGGACTGAGTCGAGGTGGCGCTCAGGCTCGACATCCGCGCGAAGTTGTTCGCGGTCTCGTGGGTCGTCGTCGCCGCCGCGCTCGCGGGGGCCGAGCGTTGGTCGAACGCCGGCGCGCCTTCGATCAACGCGCCCGTCGTCCTCGGGCTCTCCTTCGTCGTCGCGATCGTCGTGACGGCGCTGGCGTCGCGGCTGCTCTCGAGGGCGCTCCGCCGCGTGACCGACGTGGCCCGCCGCATGGCCGACGGCGATCTCCAGGCGCGCACGCGCTTCATGGGCGACGACGAGTTCGCGGCGCTCGGGCGCGCGCTCGACGGACTCGCGAGCGGCCTGTCCGACACGCTGACCGAGCTGCGCGGCGAGCGCGATCTCTTGGGCCGCATCCTTCAATCGATGCGCGAGGGCGTGCTCGTGCTCGACGGCGACGGGCTCATCCTGCTCGTGAACCCGGCGCTGCGCGGGGCGCTTCACCTCGGCGAGAACGTCGAGGGCCGCGCGCCGCTCGAGCTGTTCCGCAACGGCGATCTGCAAGAGCTCCTCGAGCGCGCCGTCGGCGCCGACGAGCCCGTCACGGGCGAGATCGAGACCGGCGCGCTCACGCCGCGCCGCCTGCTCGTGCACGCGAGCCCGCTGCCGCCGACCGAGGACGAGCCCAAGCGCGGCCTGCTCGCCGTCTTCGTCGACGTCACGGAGATCCGGCGCCTCGAGACGCTGCGCAAGGACTTCGTCGCCAACGTCTCGCACGAGCTGCGCACGCCCGTGACGGCCGTGCGCTCGGCCGTCGAGACGCTGCGCCACACGCTCGAGAACGATCAAGCGGCGAGCGCGCGCTTCGTCGACATGATCGATCGCAACGCCCAGCGCCTCGGCAACCTCGTCGAGGATCTGCTGGATCTGTCGCGCATCGAATCGAAGGAGTACCAGCCCGATCTGCAGATGCTGCCGCTGCGCCCCGCCGCCGAGCAGGTCGTCGGCCTCCTGCGCGGCAAGATCGAAGACAAGCGCCAGCGCCTCGCGCTCGAGATCCCCAGCGAGGGGTTCGTGGTCCGCGCCGATCGCCGCGCGCTCGAGCAAGTCTTCACGAACCTCGTCGAGAACGCCGTGAAGTACTGCCCCGCCGAATCGTCGATCACCGTGCGCGCGCGCCTCGCCGACAACCACGCACGCGTCGAGGTCGTCGACACGGGCCCCGGCGTCGAGCCGCGCCACCAGCCGCGCCTGTTCGAGCGCTTCTACCGCGTCGACGGCGGCCGCTCGCGCGAGATGGGCGGCACGGGCCTCGGCCTCTCGATCGTCAAGCACCTGGTCGAGGCCATGAGCGGCGTCGTGGGCGTCGAGAGCACGCCCGGACGGGGCAGCACCTTCTGGTTCACGCTGCCATTGGCCGAGATGGGCCGAGAACAGCTGAGTATCCCGTAGGTTACAGAACGCCGCCGTGTTCACGTGGTTGTAACACTGCCGTCGCGCGGCTGTGGCATGGTCGCCGCGCTGCTGCCATGTCCGGCGCCAAGCGAGCTCTTCGGAAGGTGGTGTCCGCGTGGTGCGCGGGCCGCGGTGACGCACCTCAAATCCTTCGGGTTTGCGACGCCTGCGGCGAAGAGCGTTGGGTCGCGCTCGACCGGCGCGTGAGGACCGTCGAGCTCGACGCGCACCTGCCGCACGGGCGCCGCGCCGACGCCGTGCTGCGGGACGCGGGCGGGCGCGCGCGCCTCGTCGTGCGGCTGTCCGACGGCAGCCGCCTCGCTCACCGCGCGACGACCGACGCGGGCGTGCCGCTCGTCGAGCTGTCGGGCGCGGCGCTCGTCGCCGATCCGCTGCGCTGGCGCCCGCTGCGCGAGAGCGGCTTGTCGCGCTGGAGGTGCCGGTGCGCGCAGGCGCGGCCGCTGCCCGTCGACGACGCGTTCTCGCTGCGCGTGCTCGGATGCCCGCTGGGCCTGCGCCGCGAGGACGCGCCCGGCGCGTCGACCTACGCGTCGGTCGTGCACGACTGCGCGCGCTGCCACTTCTTCGTGGGCATCGGCTACGCCGACGCTGGGCGCCGTCGCGTCTCGCTGTATTGCTCGTTCGGCGCCGCGGGCCGCCGACGCGTCGGGCCCGCGCCCGCGCCGCGGCTCCCGATCCTCGACGACGACGGCGTCCTGCTTCCGAGCGATCGAGCGACGAGCGCGTAGCGTTTCGAGCGTCACGAAGCCGCGCGCAATCGTGGCCCGCTTGTCACGCTGACGCCGTCGGTGCCGGCGCATTCTCCGTCTCAAAAAACACGGAGGAACGTGATGTTCGATTTCGATGTGCTCGGCATTGGCGAAAACGATCCGCCGCGCGCGAACGACGTGCTCGCGCTCGGCACGGTTCATCTGAGCGCGCGCCTCGCCGAGGTGCCGCGCGCCCCCGCGCTGTCCCTCGCGCCCGAGGTCAGCGTGGGCGCCGCCATCGAGGCGATGCGCCGCTCGAAGCGCGGCGCCGCCATCGTCGTCCGCCAGCAGCGCCCCATCGGCATCGTGACCGACCACGATCTGCTCGCGCCGCCCGACGCCGAGAGCGACCTGCACGAGCAGCCGCTCGCCACCGTCATGACGGCGTGCCGCGAGCCGCTGCGCGCGACCGACACGGTCGGTGCGGCGCTGCGCCGGATGTGCGCGACGCGCCAGTGGCATCTGCCGCTCGTCTGCGCCGAAGGCCTCCTCGTCGGCGCGATTGACATCGCCGACCTCTCGATGTGGCTGCGCGACCGGATGACGATGCTCTCCGTCGACGCCGCGCTCGGCACCGAGTGGACGCAGGCCGGCTGACGCCCCGCGCGTCCGTCGGGGCGCGATCCACTTGTCACACGCCCGTCACGCAAATGCCGCTTTTGGCGCGTTTGTAACACGCACGTCACACGTGAAACGCAGACGCAACACTTGAGGGGCCTCGGGCCTTTGGTGTTGTTGTGTGTGCAATCACCTTGGTATCCGTTAGCGGCAAAACGGTTCCGTTAATCAATTTCGGAGGCTCAAACAAATGAATTCTAGGAAGGCATTGATTGCGGGAGGCGCGATGACGTTCGCTTGTCTCCTCTCGGGGGCCGCGCACGCTGACGCGGTCACGCCGAACTGCGACGACGCTACGATGTTCCCGAACCCGATCTACCTCACCGGCTCGAGCGCGTACGAGCAGACGGCGGCCAACATGGCCGTCGAGCTCGCGACGCTCACGGGCAACGACAAGGTCACGCTCATCTACAAGACGAGCACGTCCTGCGACGGCGCCAACGCGATCCGCGACAACGTCACGCTCACCGGCACGGCCGACACGTTCACGCCCAACGCGACGAACGCCAAGCTCGGCGTCATCAACAAGGGCGCCTGCAGCCTCGACCACAGCGTCACGAAGGCCGACGTCGGCGTCTCCGACGTCTGGTACGACAACTGCACCGGCGGCGGCCTCACGGCGACGATGACGGACGTCAAGGGCCCCGTGCAGGCGATGATCTTCATCGTCCCGCACGCCAACATGACGAACACCGACCTGACGTACTACGAGGCGCAGGACATCTGGGGCTGCGGCATGAAGGGCATGGTTTCGCCGTTCACGTCGGAAGTCGCCATCCAGCAGCGCAACAAGGACTCGGGCACGCAGATCACCGTCGCCAAGAACATCGGCGTCCCGGCGGCCTCGTTCAAGGGCGTGATGAACAGCGCCGGCGGCGACCTCGTGAACTCGCTCAACGCGGCCGACCCGAACACGGCGATCGGCTTCCTCGCCGCCGACTCGTTCGACTCGAAGCGCGGCCAGCTCAACGCGCTCGCCTTCCAGGGCTTGAACCAGACGAAGGCCTACTACGCGGACTCGGCTTCCGGCACGTTCGACAAGAAGAACGTTCGCGACGGTCACTACCTCGTGTGGGGCCCCGAGCACTTCCTCGCGACCATCGACGCGACTTCGAAGGCGATCACGAACACGAAGGCCGCGAACTTCATCGGCTGGGCCACCGGCACGCTGACGACGGCCGCGTTCAATTACGTCGAAGTCGACGCGATCTCGAACATCATCCCGCAGTGCGCGATGAAGGTTCAGCGCGACACCGACGGCGGCCTGCTCCGCCCCTACACGCCGGCCACGGGCACGGCCTGCGGCTGCAAGTACGAGTCGATCGTGACGAAGACGGCGGTCCCCGCGGGCTGCACGATGTGCACGTCCAACGCCGACTGCGGCACGAAGACCTGCTCCAACGGTTTCTGCGAGTAAAGGGAGCCAATAAAAATGTCTAACAAGATCAAGTTCGGTCTCAAGGCGGGGCTCGTCGTTCTCGCGCTGTCGCTCGGCGGCGCCTGCAGCAGCTCCAACAACGGCACGCCCAGCAACACGGGCGGCCACGGCGGTGGCACGGGCGGCACGGGCGGCACGTCCGCGACCGGCGGCTCGGGCGGCGACACGGGCGGCACGGGCGGCACGGCCGCGACGGGCGGCACCGGTGGGACGTCGGCGACGGGCGGCAGCGGCGGCGCCTC
>DASZRT010000150.1:0-2158 GCA_035549075.1 Polyangia bacterium
TGGTCGCCTTCGTCGTGGTGCAATTCGCGCCCGGCGGTCCGGTGGAGCAGGTGATCGCTAAGCTCTCGGGCGCCGACACCGGCGCGACCTCGCGCATTTCCGGTTCGCCCGGCGGCGACTTCGGCGCGCGCGGCATGGCGCCGGGCGCCGCGCTCGGCCGCGCGCTCGCGGCGGCCGAGAAGGCCTGGATCGCGGCGGGCTTCCCGTCGTCCGCCGACGTGCTCGCGGAAATCGCGGATGCGGCGGCGGCGCAGGCCACCGGCTGATCTTCAGGGACGCCGCGGTCACGGCCATTTCACCTCGGGCGGCATCGACGACAGGATCGATTCGACATTGCCGCCGGTCTTCAGGCCGAAAATGGTGCCGCGGTCATAGAGCAGGTTGAACTCGACGTAGCGGCCGCGGCGCAAGAGCTGCCAGCGGCGCTCGCGCTCGCCCCAGGCGTCGTCGCGGCGGCGCTCGACGATCGGCAGGTACGCGGGCAAGAACGCGTCGCCGATCGCGCGCGTGAACGCGAACATCTTCGCGGCGTCGGCCTCGCGCGCGCGCGTCTCGTCGGACGGCGGCGTCGCGGGCGCCGCCTGCCCCGCCGTCACCTCGGCGCCCGCGCCCAGGTAGTCGAAGAACAGGCCGCCCACGCCGCGCGGCTCGTTCCGGTGCGGCAGGAAGAAGTAGTCGTCGCACCAACGCTTGAAGCGCGGGTGAAAGCTGGCGTCGTGCGCGTCGCACGCGTCGCGGAGCGTGCGGTGAAAGTGAGACGCGTCGGCGGGCACGACGTAGTACGGCGTCAGATCCATGCCGCCGCCGAACCAGCTCACCGAACCGCGCTGCAGGTGGCGCACGTTGGCGTGCACCGTCGGCACGCGCGGGTTGCGCGGGTGGAGCACGAGCGACAGGCCCGTCGCGCGGAAGGCCGCGCCCTCTCCCGGCAGCGCGCGCGCCATCTCGGGCCGCAGCTCGCCGTACACGTCGGAGATGTTGACGCCGCCTTTTTCGAAGACGCGCCCGTCGGCGATCACGCGCGTGCGCCCGCCGCCGCCGCCCGCGCGGTCCCACGCGTCCTCGCGAAAGCGCGCGCCGCCGTCGGCGGCCTCGAGCGCGGCGGTGATGCGGTCCTGCAGGCCGCGGAAATAAGCGGCGGCGTCGTCGGCGAGCGGCATGGTCACGATCTCCTCTCGAGCGGGGGACGGTCGGTGGTGGGTTTCAGCGCCGCGATTCTTTGGACGACGTCGCGGAAGGCGCCGCTGCGCTTGGCGACCTTCTCGAAGAAGTAGAGCGCCTCCTGGCGATCGCCCATGCGCTCGAACGCGCCGCCCAGCAGATAGTAGAGCTGCGTCGACTCGGCCTCGGCGACGTCGCTCTCGTTGAGCGCCTCTTTGTACCGGACGACGGCGTCGGGGAACGCGCCCTGCGCCTCGAGGCACTCGCCGATCATCGTGAGCGCGAAAACTTTGCGCTGCGGATCGCCCTGCAACAGCCGAAATTCGGCGATCGCGGCCTCGAACAGGCCCATCTCTTTGTAGGCGATGCCGAGATCGCCGTGCGTCGAGAGATCCGCGGTGTCGCCGTGGGCCATCACGGCGAGAGGCGTTGCAGGATCGGGGCCGCTCTCGCCGCGCAGCGAGGCCTCGTCGCGCGGAACGGCGCCCGCCTCGGGCGGCGGCGCCGCGACGGCCGTGTCGCCGAGCTGCTTGCTCTTCGCGACGACGAGCGGGTGCTCCCCGAAGCGGCGCGCGAGCTCGTGCAGCGCCGAGCGCGCCTCGTCGTGCAGCTCTTGCTCGACGAAGAAGTCGATCTGCTCGAGCTCGGCGACGAGGTCCTCGGGGACCTCGTCGGGGGGCGGCGTCGCGGCCGCGGGCGGCGGCGTCGGCCCGATGGCCGCGAGCTCGGCGGCGGCCTCGCCCGAGCGACCGACGAGCGCGAGCACGGACGCGAGCCGCTCGCGCGCCTCGGCGTGCTCGGGCGCCTGGGCGACGATGCGGCGCAGGTGCTCGACGGCGCGCTCGTAGAGGCCGTACTTCACGAACACCTCGGCCTCGGAGAACACGCGCGAGACGTCGAGGCCGGGCGGGGAGCCGGCATCGGGCGCCGGGGCGACGCTGCCCGGGCGCGGCGTGGGCGCGCGCGGCGGCGTCGCCGTGGCGGGAGGCGGCGGCGG
>DASZRT010000151.1:0-116619 GCA_035549075.1 Polyangia bacterium
CAACCTGCGCCTCGTCGTGTCGATCGCCAAGAAGTACACGAACCGCGGCCTGCAGTTCCTGGACCTCATCCAGGAGGGCAACATCGGCCTCATGAAGGCCGTCGACAAGTTCGAGTACAAGCGCGGCTACAAGTTCTCGACCTACGCGACGTGGTGGATCCGGCAGGCCATCACGCGCGCGATCGCCGACCAGGCGCGCACGATCCGCATCCCCGTCCACATGATCGAGACGATCAACAAGCTCATCCGCACCTCGCGGTATTTGGTGCAGGAGCTGGGGCGCGAGCCGACGCCGGAAGAGATCGCCGAGAAGATGGAGCTCCCGCTCGACAAGGTGCGGAAGGTCCTGAAGATCGCCAAGGAGCCGATCTCGCTCGAGACGCCGATCGGCGAAGAGGAAGACTCGCACCTCGGTGACTTCATCGAGGACAAGAGCGTGATCTCGCCGGCCGACGCCGTCATCTCGATGAACCTCGCCGAACAGACGCGCAAGGTGCTCGCGACGCTCACGCCGCGCGAAGAGAAGGTGCTGCGCATGCGCTTCGGCATCGGCGAGAAGTCCGACCACACGCTCGAAGAGGTGGGCCAGGACTTCGAGGTCACGCGCGAGCGCATCCGTCAGATCGAGGCGAAGGCGCTCCGCAAGCTGCGTCATCCCAGCCGTTCGAAGCGCCTCAAGTCCTTCATGGAAAGCTAAGGCGGGCAGGGGGACTTCGTCCCCCCTACCGAACCCCCCTTTTTGAATCGTGAGCCGCGCTGGCGAAGCCAGCGCTCCCGTCGTTAAATCGGGGCTGCAATGGATCGACGGTTCTCGGTCAAGATCGGGGCGAAGGAGTACGTCGTCGAGCTCGGCACCGACGACGACGGCGCTTCGCGCGTCGTCGTCGACGGCGTTCAGGTCGACGTCGACCTGAGCCTCGTCGAGCCGGGCGCTTGGCTCTTGCGCAAGCACGGCGAGCAAACGCTCGCGCGCGTCGACGCGATGGGCGCCGGCAAGGTCGGTGTGTCGATCAAGCGCGGTGGCGCGGACGTCGTCTTCGTCGAGGCGCAGGTGGCCGAGGCGCGGAGCGCGGCGGTCGCGGCGCTCGTCAAAGCGACGCGCGCTTCGGCGGCCAGCGGGCCGCTCACCGTGAAGTCGCCCATGCCGGGGCGGATCGTCAAAGTGCTCGTCAAGCCGGGCGCGCGCGTCGCCGCGGGCGCGCCCGTCGTCGTCGTCGAGGCCATGAAGATGGAGAACGAGCTGCGCGCGCCGCGCGCGGGCGTCGTCGGCAGTGTCGATCTCCGCGCCGTCGAGGGCGCCTCCGTCGAGGCCGGCCAAGATCTCGTGACGCTGACCCCCGACGCGGCGACGCGCGACGTGACGGCGGGTTAAGCTCGGCCGATGCTGACGACGCTGGCCACGGCGCTTGCGGCGGGCTGGCTCGCTCAGGCCGAGCCCGCGCCGCCCGAGCCCGCGCCCGCGCTGCCGCCCGCGAGCGATCCCGGCCCCGCGGAGCTCGCGCCCGCTCAACCGGCGCCCGGCCCTGCCGAGCCCGCGGCCGAAGAGCCCGGCGCCCCCAGGCCGCGCGCCGAGCCCGAACCGACGGCGCGCCCCCGCGCGAGCTCGATGGGCGTCGCCGCGCGCGTCGCCGTTCGCCTCGGCAACGAGGGCTCGTCGCTCGGCCCGCAGGTCGGCTTCTCGATCGGCGCGACCTACCAACGCCGTTACCTGCCGCTCGGCGACGTGCTCTCGCTCGGCGTCGCCGTCGACCTGTACCACGACCACTTCTCCGAGGACGTGCAGTCGGCGCAGCCCATCAACGGCGCGCTCGAGTCGCCGCCCGACGCCCAGCGCGTGATCTCGCAGACCAGCTTCGCGGCGCTGCAGACGCTCGGCGCCGATCTCCATGCCGTGACGATCTGGCTCGGCGTCGGTGGCGGACTCACGTTCGCGTCGCTCACGACGCCCGAGACCGCGCTCGCGCCTGGCTCGCTGAGCGCGCTGCAGCCGCTCGGCCGCGCCGCCGTCGGCGTCGACGTCGCGGTCGCCGAACGCACGGCGATCGTCGTGCGCGCCGACGTCACGCATCCCCTGACCCACCCCGAGCTCACGACGACGACGAACATGACGGTGCGTCCCTTCGGCGATCTCTTCGACGCCGGCGTCGGCGTCCTCTACAGGTTCTAGTGGCGAAGCGCGCGGGCATCGTCCTCCTGATCGCGCTGCCCGCCGCGGCGCTCGGCGCGCTCGGCGTCGTCGTCGCCGCCGCGCAGCCGTCGGCCAGCGGCCGCGTCGCGACGCACTTCGCGTCGCGCGAGGTGTTCGCGCTCGTGTTCGGCGTGCTGGTGGCGATCGCGGCGGCGCAGGTGGGCCCGCGCCGCCTGCTGCGCGCGGCGCCCGTGCTGTTCGCGTGCGCGCTGCTCGCGTCACTCGCCGTGTTCGTGCCCGGCGTCGGCGTGCACGCCGCGGGCGCGAGCCGCTGGATCCACGTCGGCCCGTTCTCGGGCGATCCCGCGCCGCTGCTCGTCGCGACGACAGCGATGCTGGTCGCCGCCTGGGCCGCGCCCGCGCGCGCCGGCCTCGTGGCCGCGTCGTCCGCCGCCGAGCGCGCACGCCACGCTCTCGCGCTCACCGCCGCCGTCGCCGCGATCGCGACCTGCGTCGCCGAGCCCGACTTCTCGGCCGCCGCGCTCACGCTGGCCGCCGTGCTGGCGGCGCTCGCGGGCGCGGGCGTCGCGGGCCGCCGCCTCATGCCCGCGACCGCCGCCGTCGTCGTCGTCCTCGCCGTGCTCGCTTCGCGGTTCGGCTACGTCGGCGGCCGCGTCAGCGGCTTCCTCGCGCCCGAGGCCGATCGCCGCGGCCACGGCTTCGAGGTGCTCGCGCTCGCGCACGCGCAGGCGAAGGCGACGCCGACGGGCGTGGGCCTCGGCCACGGCACCTCGCGCCACCGCCTGTCGTCGCCCGGGTCCGACTACGTGTTCGCCGTCGTCACCGAAGAGCTGGGCCTGCGCGGCGCGGGCGCCGTCGTGGGCGCGTGGCTCGCGATCGGCGCGGGCGCCGCGTTCGCCGCGCTGGGCGCGCGAGATCCGCACCGGCGCGCCGCCGCGCTGGGCGCGGGCGCGGCCGCCCTCGCGCCCGCCGCGCTGCACGTCGCCGTGTGCCGGGGCTGGGTGCCGATCATCGGCGTGTCGATGCCGCTCGTCAGCTACGATCCCGCCGCGACCGTCGCCGCGGGCGCCGAGCTCGGCCTCATCGCCGCGATCGCCCTCTCGCCCGGCGGCGGAGCCGACGACGACCCATGACCTCCCTCCTCGAAAAGCGCTTCGTCGTCGTCTCGGGCAAAGGCGGCGTCGGCCGCACGACCGTCTCGGCCGCGCTCGCGCGCGCCGCCGCCGACGCGGGCAAGCGTGTGCTCGTCGCGCAGGCCGCGGGCGCCGAGCGGCTCGGCCGCATGTTCGGCCGCTTCGGACCCGTCGGCACGCAGGTCGTCACGCTCGCGCCCGGCGTCGACGCCGTCAACATGACGCCGCAGAGCGCGCTGCACGAGTACGGCCTCATGGTGCTGCGGTCCGAGCTGGTCACGCGCGCGCTCTTCGAGAACCGCGCCGTGCGTGGCTTCCTGGGCGCGATCCCCGGCCTCGACGCCTACGCCATGCTGGGCAAGGCGTGGTGGCACACGACGGAGATGCAGGGCACGCACTCGCGCTACGACCTCGTCATCCTCGACGCGCCCGCGACCGGCCACGCGTCGCTCATGCTGCGCATCCCCGACGCGATCCTCGAGGCCATGCCGAAGGGCCCGCTCAGCAAGGACGCGCGCGCCATACGTGACCTGCTGTCGGACGCCGGGCGCGCCGCGCTCGTCATCGTGACGCTCGCCGAAGACCTGCCCGCGCGCGAGACCGCCGAGCTGGCCGCCGCCGCGCGCGACACGCTCAAGGTCGCGCTCGGCCCGATCGTCGTCAACGCCGTGCCCAGCGATGTCCTGTCGACGCCCGACGCCGATGCCGTCGTCGCCGCCGTCGCGCCGCCCACGGGCGACGCCGCGCTCGACGCGACCCTGCACCTCGCGACCAGCCTGCGCGCCCACCGCCGCGTCGCCGACGCCGCCCTCGCCCGCCTCGCGCGCGACCCGGGCGGGCCGCTCGTCCAGCTGCCCCGCCTGCCCAGCGCCGACCTCGGCCCGTCCGAGCTCGCCGTCCTCGCCGCCGCCCTCGCGCGAGGCCTCGCAGAGCCGTCTGCGACCGCTGAAATGCCCGCCCCTGCCGCACCCGCTGATCTTGTGGGACAATCGGCGCCCCGTCGGTCCTGACGGGCGCCCCCTTCGCGGGGCTGGGGGTCATCGAATGTGAGCGCGGGAGCGGGCAGCGTCAGCAACGACCGGCAGCAAGCGCCGCCGGAGCCGGCAGCACCCGCGATCGTCCGCGGTGGCTTGGTCGGCCGCTACATCGTCCTCGGCCTCCTCGGCAAGGGCGGGATGGGCGTCGTTTACTCTGCCTACGATCCCGAGCTCGATCGCAAGGTCGCCCTGAAGCTGTTGCGCGTGACCACGCGCCGCAGGGGCGAGGACTTCGACGCCAAGCGCATGCGCCTGCTGCGCGAGGCGAAGGCCATCGCGCGTCTTTCGCACCCGAGCGTCGTCGTCGTCTACGACGTCGGCACCTACGAAGACCAGGTCTTCATCGCCATGGAGCTCGTCGATGGGCTCACGATCCCGCGCTGGATCGAGGCCAAGAAGCCGAAGTGGCGCGAGGTGCTGCGCGTGTTCGTCGACGCCGGCGAGGGCATCGCCGCCGCGCACGCCGCCGATCTCATCCACCGCGATCTCAAGCCCGAGAACTTCATGGTGACGAGCGAGGGCAAGGTCCGCGTCATGGACTTCGGCCTCGCGCGCACGATCGATCGCTTCAACGACGACATCCCGCTCGAGCAAACCGCCGACGGCGACGGCCCCACGCTGCCGGGCGTGCGCCCGCCCGAGGAGCGCCTCACCCACGAGGGCAACGTCGTCGGCACGCCCGCGTACATGCCGCCCGAGCAGTACCTCGGCGTCACCGACGAGCGGTCGGACCAATTCAGCTTCTGCGTGTCGCTGTACGAGATGATCTACGGCCAGCACCCCTTCGAGGCGCGCACACCCTTCGGCCTCACGGGCAACATCCAAGCCGGCCGCGTCCACGATGCGCCCGCGCGCACGAAGGTGCCGCTGTGGCTGCGCAAGATCCTCCTGCGCGGCATGCGCCCGCGCCCCGAAGATCGTTACGCCTCGATGAGCGAGCTGCTCGCGGCCCTGCGCAAGGACCCGAGCGTCATGCGCAAGTACTGGCTCATCGCCGGCACCGTCTTCGCGGCGGCGGGCGCCCTCGCCTTCGGCCTGCAGCGCGCCACCGACGCCAAGCGTGCCTTCTGCGCCGCCGGCCCCGAGAAGCTGAGCGGCGCCTGGGAGCTGCCCGGCCGCGTCGTCGGCGGCGAAGGCCCACGCCACGCCGCCGTCCGCCAAGCGTTCCTCGCGACGGGCAAGCCCTACGCGCCAGATGCCGTCCGCGGTGTCACCAAGCTCCTCGACGACTACGCGACGAAGTGGGTCGGCCTCTACAGGGACTCGTGCGAGGCCACCCAAGTGCGAGGCGAACAATCGGCCGAGCTCCTCGACCTGCGCACGAGCTGCCTCAACGATCGCCTAGGTGGCTTGCGCGCTCTCACGGACGTCTTCAGCACGGCGACCGGCGAGGTCGTCGAGCACGCCATCGACGCCGCCCACGCGCTGACGCCCCTCGACGGCTGCAGCGACGTCAAACAGTTGCGTTCGTTGATTCCTCCGCCAGATTCCGCGGTGAAGGCGCGCGTCGAACAAATCAGACGCGAGCTCGCTCAGATCAAAGCCGTCCATGACGCCGGTAAGTACACGGCGGCGGTCGATCGTCTCAAACCCGTGCTCCGCGAAGCGCAGACGTTGGGCTACCGCCCCCTCGAAGCAGAGGTGCTCACGCGCCTGGGGACCATCGAGAGTGAGCTGGCGCGGTTCTCTGAGGCCGAGACCACGCTCCAACAGGCCCTCAACACATCCGTCGGATCGCACCACGACGATCTCCTCCCAGAGATCTCGGCGTGGCTCATTTGGGTCACCGGATATCAGCGACGCTTCGCCGAGGCCGACCATTGGCGGCAGTTCGCGGACTCGACGATCGAACGAAGCGGCGCCTCTCAGTCGATCACGTACGCCTGGCTTCTGAACAACGTCGGCGTCGTCTACATTCTCGAGGGGCGTCTCCCCGAGGCGCTCGAGTACTGCCAAAAAGGTAAGGACCTCAAGGAGCAGCTTCTCGGCCCCAACGATCCCGACGTGGCCATCTCATTGGGCAACATCTCTTTGGCATTGAACAACATGGGCCGCCTCAACGAGGCCCTCGAACGAAGCACGGCTAGCTTGCACATCCTGGAGCGGGCCGTTGGCGCATCGCACCCCAAAGTCGCCATGGAGCTCAGCAACAACGCCGAGGTGCTTCTCAGTCTCGGACGCGCCGGCGAAGCGCTCGCGGAATACCGTCGGGCGCTGAACATCTGGCAGCAGGAATTTGGTCAAGAAGAGACCCAGGTGGCTTATGGCCTCACGGGCAGCGGCCGCGCGTTGATCGCGCTCGGGCGCGAAGACGAGGCGATCGAACCGCTTCGTCGCGCCCTCTCGATCCGTGAGCGCCTCGACCGTGATCCGTCGCGCCTCTCCGAGACCGAGTTTGCGCTCGCGATGGCCCTGCAAAAGCGGCAATCGCCGAACGCGCTGTCGATGGCGCGCCGCGCGCTCGATCACCAAAAGCTCGTTCGCAACCAATCGACGAACATCACGAAGATTGCAACGTGGATCTCCGAGCACAGCTAGTTCGATGCGCTTTGCTATTGAGCGCCGATGAGAGATAGGTTGTAGCGCTCTCGTGATTCCGCTCCTTTGGGCCCTCCTGGCCCTCGAATCCGGCAGTCCCCAGACCGCCGCCCATCGGATCGACCACGCGCCCGTGATCGACGGACGCCTCGACGAGGCGGTCTGGCAGAACGCGCCGGTCACCGACGCCTTCACGCAGCAGTACCCGCTCGACAAGGAAGCGCCGACCGAGCGCACGACGATGCGCGTGCTCTACGACGACGAGGCCGTTTACTTCGGCTTCGAGCTCGAGCACAAGAACACGCCGATTTTCGGACGTCTGACGCGGCGGGACCGCGACTCCGAGAGCGAGTGGATCTCCGTCCAGATCGACACGCGCCGCGAGGGCAAGGCGGTCTATACGTTCGGGCTCAACGTCGTCGGCGTCGTCGTCGACGCGATCATCTCCGAGCCCTCCAACTGGAACTTCGACTGGGACGAGGTCTGGGAGGCGCGGTCGGCGCGCACGCCGACGGGATGGACGGCCGAGTTCAAGATCCCGCTGCGCATTCTGCGCTTCGACGCCACACAACCCGTGCAGAGCTGGGGCCTGCAAGCGATCCGTTACCTCGCCCAAAACCAAGAATTCGATCTTTGGTCGTACGTTCCGCGCGACGCGGCCAACCCGTTGGCGCGTTTCGGTCGTTTGGACGGTCTCGAGAACCTCAAACCCGGTGGCGCCCTCGAGCTGCGACCTTTTGCCGCAGGCCACGTCACGCGCCAAGATGCCACGGACCAAACGTCAGCCACGGGGATCAGCGCCGGCGTCTCAGGCGGCCTCGATCTCAAGTGGCACGCCACGCAGGACCTGACGCTCGACGCCGCGTTCTTGCCCGACTTCGCCCAGGTCGAGGCCGATCAGCTCATCCTCAACCTCACCAACTACGAGACGTTGCTGCCCGAGAAGCGGCCGTTGTTCCTCGAAGGCGCCGAGGTGTTCTCGTTCCCGCTGCAGATCTTCTATTCGCGGCGCATCGGCAACGTACCGACCGCGCCTACGCTGCTCGACGACATGACGTTGAAGCTCGTCAACGTCCCGTCGCCCGCGCAGATCTACGGCGCGGCCAAGCTCGTCGGACACCTCGGCCAGAACTGGACGATCGGCGCGCTCACCGCCGTGACGGGCCGCAACGAGGTCGTCACGCAGGGCATGGACGGGATGCGGACGAACCGTCTCGCGGCGCCGCTGCGCGCTTCGGAAGTGCTGCGCATCAAGCGCGAGTGGGGCACGACCGGCCACATCGGCTTCTTCGGCACCGCGACCAACACGTTCGAAAACGGCGAGACGTATCCCGGTTTCGGCACGGGGATGCAGCTCTGCCCGTCGGGCACGGCGGCTCCGATCGGCGCGCGCTGCTTCCGCGAAAGCTACGTCGCCGGCATCGATGCGCTCTGGCACTCGCCTTCGGGCGACTACTCGGCGAACGCCGCGCTCATCGAGTCGTTCATTCACGGCGGCCTCGACGCCGTTCAGCTCGACGGCACGAAGATCGGCCCCGGCGCGCGAGCGCCCGGCGCTTGGCTGCGGCTCGCGAAGGACGGCGGCAAGCTGCTCGTGAGCGGCACGTACTCTGGCTTGGGGCAGCGCCTCGACTACAACGACCTCGGCTACATGCAGCGCCAAAACCTCCACGAGGCCACGGCGTCGGTGGGGTACCGCACGCTCGCGCCTGGCCGCCTCACGACCGAGACCGTCTCGAACCTCACCGTCACGCAGCGCCGCTCGCTCTCGGGCCTCGATCTCGGCCAGATCTACGAGCTCAACACCAAGCTGCGGTTCCTCAACTACTGGAGCGCCTTCGCGGCGCTCGATCTCGCGCCCGCCCACTACGACGACCGCGAGGTCGGCGACGGCACGGCGCTCGAGCGCGGCTCGTACGTCGGCGCGCGCCTCGATCTCTCGAGCGACCCGAAGCAGCCGGTGGCCGTGGACTTCTCCGGACAGATGCAGTCGATCGAGCGCGACGCCTGGTACCTGTCGCTGACCGGCACGCTCTCGCTGAACCTCTTGCCTCAGTTCGAGCTCACGCTGTCACCCGTGGTCACGCGGTCGCTGGGCGAGCGTCGCTTCGCGTGGGAGCAGAGCGGCGCCATGGGCGGCAACGAGTACGTGTTCGGCAGCCTCGACGCGAAGAGCGTGGGCGCGACCCTGCGCGCCGGCTACACGTTCGCGCCGCGGATCTCGCTGACGACTTACGCCCAGGCTTTTCTCGCCTCCGGAAGCTTCACCGATCGGCGCGTCGTCGCCGCGCAGCCCGGCGCGCGCGTGCGGCTGGACGCGATCGCCGCGGCGCCGACGACGACCATGCTGCCCGCCGGGATGACGACTCCGGATTTCGAGCAGGCCGCTTTGAATCTGAGCGTCGTCTTCGGCTGGGAGTATCTACCAGGTTCGACACTCTACTTGGTGTACTCGCGCTCACAACTTCCGAGCATCAACATTCCCGATCTCGGCGCGCACCTGGCGCCACGCGCGCTTGGCCGCGGTTCGTCCACCGACGTCGTGTTCTTGAAGCTGACGTACTGGTGGGCGAGCTGAGCTAATCGTCCAAGAAGTTACAGCGCCGATACTCAGCACGATCGTATAAGTCGACGCTGCATCTCGTCGCAGGCCTTGATGTCACTCGCTGCGTGACTCAGGGACTGTGCGCCAGCCATGCCTGTGGTTGGCACACGAGGTGCTGACGTGCCCATGCGCAGCACGAACCCAACCAACCGGAGAATGACCATGGAGACCATCTCGAAGAAGACCACGGGCGTGAAGGTGACGGCGACGATCAAGGCGGGCGGCTTCGGCTCGGGCAATCACAGCCGCCGCGCCATCGCGGTGAAGTCCGCCATCAAGGCGGGTGGCTTCGGCTCGGGCAATCACAACCGCCGCGCCATCGCGGTGAAGTCCGCCATCAAGGCGGGTGGCTTCGGCTCGGGCAATCACAACCGCCGCGTGCTCGTCGTGAAGTCGGGCGTGAAAGGTGGCGACGGTATCTTCCAGGCGAATCACAACCGCGGCGCTCTCGCCGTGAGGTCCGGTGTGAAGGCTGGCGACGGCATTTTCCAGGCGAACCACAGCCGCCGCGCCGTCTGAGATCGTTTCATAGATGCCGTCGATCCGTGCTGCCCCTCTCGACGGCGGGTTCCCTGTCAGCCAAAGACTTCCGCGAGACATCGCTCGCGTCTGCGAGCGTCTGCGCATCGGCGTCTCTTAGTTTTTCAGCCCGAGCGATTTGCGATTGAGCCCCCGTACGCTGCCGTCGGCGCGTACGGCTGAGTGCCCGCATCTCTGCTGGCGTCCCAGAATTTTGTCATTCTGTTTCTGTAAAACAGAGCACAATTTTCGCGCTTCTCGACGTCCGTTTATGCCCTCGCGGCTGGTCATATGACCAACGGAGCCTCCGTGCTCTCGAAGATGTCTTCGTGGTTCGCGAAGATGACTCCGCGGCGTTCGAAGACATACCCGATCGCTTCTAGGCTCATTTTCTCGCGAAAACCGCGCTGGCACGACCGCTGCATTGGTGTTCATCCGTCCCCAACGCCAACAACGAACGACGGAGAACACATCATGACGACCACGACGAAGACGACGAAGGCCCTCTCGATCAAGACGAACATCAAGGCGGGCGGCCTCTCGTCCTCGAACCACAGCCGCCTCGCGGTCCGCACGGCCATCAAGGCGGGCGGCCTCTCGTCCTCGAACCACAGCCGCCTCGCGGTTCGCTCGGCCATCAAGGCGGGCGGCCTCTCGTCCTCGAACCACAACCGTCTCGCGGTCCGCTCGAACGTCAAGGCGGGCGGCCTCTCGTCCTCGAACCACAACCGTCTCGCGGTCCGCTCGAACGTCAAGGCGGGCGGCCTCGCCTCCTCGAACCACAACCGCGCCGCCCGTTAGCCTTCGCTCTCGTCAGTGTCCCGTCGGGCTGCTCCGAAGGACCGCTGAAGAGCGACCGCCGTCTCCGCGCCGCAGGTGCCGAGACACGGATCCAGCGCACGCTTCGTCGAGCCCCCGACATCGATTTCGCAGCGCAACGCCGACCACGCACGAGGAGGACGCCATGGGCCTCTCGATCGATCAGTACCCCTGGCTCGGTCGCCTACGGGTGAGCGATGACGACCAACGTCTCCGCCCGCGCCAGGACGCACTTCAGGACGCGCTCCAAGGTTTCCGGGTCGAGCGCCGCGAAGCTCTCGTCGAGGACGCGGAGGTCCAGGCGCTGCAAGAGCGCACGGGCGATGAAGAGGCGGCTGCGCTCGCCGTGAGACAGCTGCCAGCCGCTCTCGCCGACGAGCTGCTCGAGCCCTGACGGCATCCGCGCGAGCACGCCGCCGAGATCGAGCTCGCGGCACAGGACCTCTGCCTCCGTGATGTCCTCGCGGCGCGGCGGCCACGCGCGACCCATCAACAGATTGAAGAGAACGCTGGCCGAGAACACGTGGTTCTCGTGGAACTGCGGCACGACGCCGGCGCGCTCGCGCCAGCGCGGCAGGCCGAGCGCCGCCTGATCGACGCCGTCGAGCTCGAGCGCACCGACGTCGGGGGCGCGCAGGCCGGCG
This sequence comes from Polyangia bacterium, assembly GCA_035549075.1. Taxonomy (GTDB): domain Bacteria; phylum Myxococcota_A; class Polyangia; order Fen-1088; family Fen-1088; genus DASZFV01. The sequence continues at coordinate 11,445 of DASZRT010000151.1, forward strand.
ATGAGGGTCGCGAGCGTCGATTTGCCGCCGCCCGACGCGCCTTCGAGCAGCACGCGATCGCCGCGCGCGATCTCGAACGAGCAATCGGCGATGGCCGGCCGCTCACGCCCGGGGTAGCGAAAGCCGATCTCGCGCGCGACGACGAGGGGCGCCGACGAGCTCGGCGCGATGGACACGGTCGACGGCGGCGCGGCCGCGGCCGCGTCGGCGCCCGCGAACAGCGGCGCGACCTGGCGCCAGGCGACGCCGGCGGTCGCGAGGTTGGGGAACGCCTGCGCCAGCTTGCGGAGCGCGCCGTAGCTGATGACGACGCCGGCGAGCGCGGTCGCGAGCGCGCCCGTGCCGGCGCCCGCGGCGACGGCGGGCGCGAGCGCGGCCAGGCCCGCGAACAGCCATCCGCGCGGCACGACGACGGCGAGCGCGGCCGCGGCGTGATCGAGCGCGCGGCCCGCGACGGCGTACTCATCGAGCGCGCGCTCTTCGTCGCGGTGGCGCAGCGCGGGCGGCTGCTGCGCGACGAGCGTGCGGTGCCCCACCATACGCTCGACGAGATCGTGCGTGAGCGCGATGCGCAGCGCGGACCAGCGGCGCAGCGCGCGCGAGAAGCGCGCCCCGAGGACGACCCCGGCGCCGACGACGACGGACAGCACGGCGAGCGGCAGCGCGCCCCGCCCGCCGAGCGCGACGACGACGGCGCCCGTCGCGAGCTCGAACACGCCGGCGACGGTGAGCAACCCGCCACCGAGGGCGAGCGACTCGACGGCCTCGGTCTCCATGACGCGGCCGAGGAGTTGGCCGATACCCTCGGCGCGGAGCGGCTCGGTGTCGAGCGCGAGCAGGCCCTCCATGAGGCGCGTGCGCAGGAAGCGGCCGCCGTCGAGGGCGACGCGGCCCGCGGACCACGCGGCGACGAAGTGCGCGACGACGAAGGCCGCGAGCGCGACGACGAGCGACAGCGCGCTGCCACCACCACCGGTTGCCCGCTGACCGACGAGCCGCCACGCGACGACGAGCAGGGCGAGCTGCGCGGCGTAGGCGACGGCCGTCAGCGCGAGCCGCCCGACGAGGCCCGAACGCCGCAACGCCTGCGCGAAAGAGCCCGAGGCGGCGCGCACGCGGAAGCCATCGGCGGCGCGCTCGCCCGCGAGCGCCGCGCCCACGAGCGCGCCGCGCACGACGTCGGCGCGCGGCGACGGCAGCGCGAGGCCCGCGAGCGCTCGGTCGACGCCGGGCTCGACGGGCGTGCGGATGGCCGCGGCGACGAAGCGCGCGACCTCGGCCTCGGGAAACGCGCGGCGTGCGCCGTCGGGCGCGACGACGGACACGACACCGCTCGCGTGCGCGACGACGGCGAGAAGACCGCCGGGCGTCGTGCCCGCGGGCCAGACGCGCACGAGCGCGGGCGCGCCGAGCGCGGGCGCGCGACCGGGCGCGACGTCCTCCCACAAAACGGCGAACCACTCGGGCGGCGCGGGGCGCGCGATGCCCGCGGCGCGCGCGACGACGTGCACGACCTCGTCGCGCCGCTCGAACGGCCACAGGCAGTCGGCGAGCGCTTCGCTCACGACGCGTCCTCGCCCGCGACGACGCGTCCGTCTCTCAGCGTGAGCTTTCGCCAGGGCACGTCACCGGCGCGCGTCCACGCCGCGCTCCGCACGCGCGCCTCGGCGTCGACGAGCGCGGCGTAGCGCGAGTCCGCGCGCGCCGCGAGCGCGGCGGGCGCCGCGTCCTCGACGACGCGCCCGTCGGCGACGACGAGCACGCGCGGGAAGACGCGCGTCTCGTCGATGTCGTGCGTGACGCAAATGAGCGTCGCGTTCGCCCAGCGCGCGCGCGCGCGTTCGAGCAACCGGTGTCGCTGATCGCGCGTGAGCCCGCGAAACGGCTCGTCGAGGATCACGAGGCGCGGGCCCGAACGCGCGACGCCGCGGCCGAAGCGCACGCGCTGGCCTTCGCCGCCCGACAGCAACGCGCCCGCCTCGCCCAGCGGCGACGCTGGACCGCGCGGGAGACGCGCGACGACCTCGCTCAGCTCTGCGGCAGCGATCGCGGCGTCGATGGCGTCTTGCAGCGAGGCGGGCGCGGCCGCGAGGCCGTAGGCGAGGTTGTCGTGCAGAGAGCGGTTCCACAGATAGACGGTCGGATCGACCCACACCGTCTCGGCGCGCAGGCGCTCGAGCGCGTCGCCCGCGAGCGGCGCGCCGTCGACGTCGACGCGGCCGCTCGCGGCGCGGTGCCACCCGAGCAGCAATCCCACGAGGCTCGACTTGCCCGCGCCCGAAGGTCCGACGATCGCGACGTGCTCGCCGGGCGCGATCGCGAGCGCGTCGACCGTGAGGATCGTGTGCCCGCCCGCCTGCACGACGACGTCCGCGAGCTCGACGCGCGCGGCGGCGGCGCGCGCGATCGGCGTGGCTGCGGCGGCCGGCGCCGATTCTTCCTCGGGCGCGCCCAGCGGTTCGACCAGGCGGAGCGTGACGTTGCGCTGCCCGGGGATCTGCTGCACGAGCGACGCGATCTCCTGGCCGAGCCCCGGCAGCGCGAGCGACCAATAGACGACGAGCAGCACGCGGCCGGGATCAACCGAAGGGGCGCCGTGGCCCACGAAGCGCGCGAGCAGCCACGCCGCGAGGCCGAAGCCGAGCACGACCTGCGTCGTCTCGGCCGTGAGCGCCGCGCGCAAGGCGGCGCGCGCCGCCGCGAGCCACTCACGCAGGCGCTCGGCGTGGTCGCGCGCCATCGCGTCCTCGGCGCGGTGCGTGCGGATCGCGACCAGGCCCAGGAGCGCATCCAGGTAGAAGCGTGCGAGCGCGCCCGCGTGATTTCGCATGCGCAGATCGCGCTCGGCGAGCGCCGGCTGCGCCGCGAGCGGCACGAGCAACATCGCCGCCGCGAGCGCGAGCGCGAGCGGCGCGTCCGCGGGATCGAGCCACGCGAGCGCCCCCGCCGTGACGACGAGCTCGAGCGCCGCGCGTACGAGCTGCCCGCCCAGCGCCGGCAGCGCGCGCAGCCGGTGCGCGAGGTGCGCGCGCTCGGCCATGTCCGACACGGGCCGGCTGTGGAAATAGCGATCGCCGAGCCGCGGGATCTTCCGCAGGAACGCCCGTCGCATGCGTTCTTCGAGCCGGCGCCCCGCGCCGCGCAGCCCGGCCGCGACGGGCCACTCGAGCGCGAGCAGCACCCCCACGACGACGAGCGCGAAGGTCAACACCGCGCCCGCGTCGACGGCGCCGCGGCCGAGGTGCGCCGCGAGCCGCCCGACGAGCCCGGCGCCGTGTCCGGCCGCGACGTCGAACAGCCCGCGAAACAGCACGGCCTCGGCGACGGCGCCCGCCGCCGCGAACGCGAGGCCCGCGACGAGCGCCGTCCAGCGGAGCGCGCCGTCCTGCCGAAGCAGCTCGAACAGACGCGCCGCCGGCCGCGCGCGTGGCTCCTCGACGGCGGCGCGCAATTCCAAAGGAAGCGCGGCGCGCGCCTCGGCGTCGAGCGGCGTCGCGCCCCCGACGCGCACGAGCACGGCGCCGCGCATCGACACCTGCGGCGTGCCGTCAGCGTCGGGCGGCGCGGCCGCGGCCGTCGTGAGCCGCACCGGCAGCACGGCGCCGGCTTCATCGGCGCGCGCCGTCTCGTCGGCGACGAGCCGCGCGACGAGCGCCGACGCTTCTTCACCCGCAGCGATCGCGCGCGCGCGCACGAGCGCGCCGACGGTGCGCACGGCCGCGTCGAGCGCCGCGAGCCCGCGCCACGACGGATCGCCGATCGCCGTCGCGATGAGCGCCGCGCCGCCGTCGGCGATTCCGAGCGGGGCCATGCGCTCGCGCAGCGGCGACAAGAAGCCGTCCGAGCCCGCCCAGTCGCGGAAGGCCTCGGCGGGCACGTTCATCGTGTGGACGTAGACGTCGCGCAAGAACGACGCGCGCCGCACCCAGCGCCGCCCGCGCGCCGGATCCATCACCTGCACCCACGGCCCGTGCACGCGCCACACGACGACGAAGTGCACGAGCCCCGACGGCTGGCGCACGACGACGATCGCCGGCAGGGCGTCCGAGCCCGCGAGCAGCAGGTGGTCGACGGGCATCATGACCTGCTCGGCGTCGAGGCCCACCTGCCGCGCGAGCGTCTCGAGCGTGTCGATCGACGTGCCGTCGACCGACGTCTGACAAGCCTCGCGCAGGCGCCCATAGCTGACGTCGACGCCGAAGCCTTCGAGCAAACACTTGAGCGCCGCCGGCCCGCAGTCCATCGCCGACGTCTGGATGACCTCGGGCGCGAGGAACCGCCGCGGCGGTCCGCCGGGCGGCGACGCGGGCTCGTCCGAGGAAGATGACGACGACATGCGGCCGCCCGAAGCTACAATGACCGCCCCGGAGGCCACCATCCCCGTCGATCCGCTCACGCTCGCCATCGCCGCCCACGAACGCGCCATCGCGCTGCGCGCACAGACCAAGCTGCCCGCCGCCGAGACGGCGTGCCGCCGCGCCATCGCACACTACACGCGCGCCGCCGGCCCGCGCAGCCCCGACGTCGCCAACGCGCTCTTCGAGCTGGGGCAGATCCTCGAGGCGCGCGATCGCCCGCGCGACGCGCGCAAAGCCTACGTGCGCGCGCGCGCGATCCTCGGGAAACCGCCCGCGCGCCCCCGCGACGAGGGCGAGGCCGACGTCGCGCGCCTGTCGATCCGCGTGCTCATGGCGCGCGCCGGCGTCGACCGCGCGCTCGGCGCGTACGCCGTCGCCGAGCGCGGCTTCCACGCCGCGCTCGCCGAGACGAAGCGCGCGTTCGGCCCGCGCGATCTCGACGTCGCGAGCCTCTTCAACAACCTGGGCGTGCTGCGCAAGTACCAGGGCCGCTTCGACGAGGCCGTCGTCTTTTACAAGCAAGCGCTGCCGATGCTCGTCGCCGCGGCCAAGCGCGACGGCGACACGGGCCCGCTCGCGACGCTTTACCACAACCTGGGCGGCATCGAGCACGCGCGCGGGCGCTACGCCGCGGGCGAGCCGTGGGCGCGCAAGTCGGTCGCGCTGCGCGAGAAGGCGCACGGTCCCGACGACGTCACCGTCGCCGCCGACGTCGCCGCGCTCGCGGCGCTCGTCGAGGGCCGTGGCCGGCTCGACGAGGCGGCCGCGCTCTACGTGCGCGCGATCGCGATCTTCCGCCGCAAGCTCGGCCCGCGCAGCGCCGAGGTCGCGCTCGATCTCGCGGGCCTCGCGTCGGTGCGGCAGGCCCAAGGCAAGCTCGCCGAGGCGCGCCGCCTCTACCTGCGGTCGCTCGCGCTGCAAGAGCACGTCTTCGGCAAAGGCCACCCCGAGGTCGCGATGACGCTCAACAACTTCGCGGCGCTCGAGCGCGCGCGTGGCGAGCTCGCGCGCGCCGAGGCGCTCTACGCGCGCGCCTACGCCGTGTACCGCGAGGCCGTGGGCCCGCGCCACGTGCACGCGCGCCTCACGCACGCGAACTGGCGCGCCGTCGTCGACGAGCTCGAAGAACGCCAAAAGAAGATCACGAAGCGTGGCGTCCGTCGCTGACGGTATTCGCGGAATCCGTCATCCGTCGTATAACTGCTCGGTTGTTTCTCAGCTGTAAACGCGCCCTATGAGTCACGACGCGCAGTCCATCAGCCGCACCGTTCGCAGGCAGCTCGCCGGCACACGCGAGCCGGCCCGCCTTCCGTTCCTGCAGGTGATCGGCAACGGCGGCTCGCTCGATTCGCTGCGCGCGGCGCGCGGCGTGGCCTTCAACGACTCGATCGTCATCGGCCGCCGCCCACCGCCCGAGGGTGAAGACCCGCGCGGCTCGCTCGTGCTCTCCGACGCGACGGTCTCGGGCGCGCACGCGCGCATCTCGCGCGGCGGCTCGGGCGACGAGTTCGTCATCCAAGATCTCGGCAGCACGAACGGCACGTCCGTCGGCGGCCGCCGCATCGAGGGGCCGACGCGCCTGCCGTCGGGCTCGCTGATCTTCTTGGGCTCGCACGTGCTGCACTTCCGCACGATTACGCCGGTGGAGATGGTGGCGCTGCGCGAGGACGCGGCGCGCCCGCTCGCGCCCGTGCCGACGCTGTCGCCCGCGCTCGCGCTCACGGCGACGAAGCTGCGCCTGCTCGCGCGCTCGAGCGCCGAGATCCTCATCGTCGGCGAGACCGGCGCCGGCAAGGAGGTGTTCGCGACCGCCGTGCACCAGGCGAGCGGGCGCACGGGCAAGCTCGTGCCCGTCAATTGCGCCGCGATCCCCAAGGAGCTCGTCGAGAGCGAGCTCTTCGGCTACGAAAAAGGCGCGCACTCGACGGCGCAGGCGCGCAAGACCGGCCTCGTCGAGGCGGCCAACGGCGGCACGCTCTTCCTAGACGAGCTGGGCGACATGCCGCTCGAGCTGCAGTCGAAGCTGCTGCGCTTCCTGCAAGACAAGCGGTTTTCGCCGCTGGGCTCGACGCGCGTCATCGAGGCCGACGTGCGCGTCATCGCGGCGACGAGCCGCTCGGCGCTCGAGAAGGGCGGCAACGTCTACGTCCAAGAGGCGCTGCTCGGGCGCTTGGGCGCGCAGCCGATCTCGCTGCCGCCGCTTCGCGAGCGCATCGAGGACGTGGGCCGCCTCGCGGCGTTCTTCCTCGATCAGGCGGGTGATCCGCGCGGCTTCGAGCCCGAGGCCTTCCAGGCGCTGCTGCTGCACGGCTGGCCGCTCAACGTGCGCGAGCTGTCGAAGGTCATCGGCGAGGCGTCGGTGCTCTCGCGCGGCGCGCCCGCGATCGGCCTCGAGCACCTGCCCGACGCCGTCACCGTCAATCTGCAGATCGAGACCGACGAGCTCGAGGAGCCCGCGCCCAAGTACCCCGACGAGGCGACGCACGTCGACCTCGCGCCCGCGGGTCACCACGACGGCGCGGCCGACGACAGCCGCGTGCGCGAGTTCTCGACCGGCCCCGACACGTCGCAGACGCGCGACGGCGAGCGGCGCAAGCGCCGCCCCGCGCCCACGCCCGAGGAGCTGACGACGCTGCTCGCCGCCTGCGAGGGCAGCGTCGCCGAGGTCGCTCGGCGCCTCGATCGGCAGTACGCCGTGGTATGGCGTTGCATTCAACGTTATGGCATCGACGCGAACGCATACCGCCCCGGCGGCGGCGACAGGGACGGCTAGCTTGGCGAAAGAGCCAGGCGACTCGAAGGCGCGGGTGTTTCTGCGCAAAGGCCGCGCGCGGCCGCTGTGGTTCGGCCACCCGTGGGTCTACGCCAACGGCGTCGATCGCGTCGAAGGCGAAGCGTCGCCCGGCGACGCCGTCACGCTGTGCGACCACGACGGCCGCATCATCGGCCGCGGCTTCTACAACCCGCGCTCGCAGATCCCCGTGCGCCTCTGCACGCGCACGGACGAGCCGCTCGACGCGAAGTTCATCCGCGGCCGCGTCGCGCGCGCGCGCGGCCTGCGCACGCGCCTCGGGTTGCCGTCGGCGCGCACGACGATCTACCGGCTCATCAACAGCGAGGGCGACGATCTCCCCGGCGTCGTCGTCGACGTCTACGGCGACGCCGCGGTGGTGCAGCTGACGACGCTGGGCATGGCCGAGCGCCGCGCCGCGATCTTCGACGCGCTCGAGGCCGAGCTCGGCTGCAAGACGATCTTCGAGGTGTCATCGGCCGCCTACGCCGAGCTCGAAGGCTTCACGGCCGCGTCGCGCGTCGCGCGCGGCGAATCGCGCGCGACGGTCAAGGGCCTCGAAGAGGGCATCGAGCTCGAGGTCGAGCCGCTGTCGGGCCAGAAGACCGGCATGTTCATCGACCAGCGCGAGACGCGGGCCCGCGTGGGCGCGCTCGCCAAAGACGCGCGCGTCCTCGACTGCTACGCCTACGCCGGCGGCTTCGGCCTGCAGGCGGCGCGCGGCGGCGCCAAGTCCGTCACGGCCGTCGACAGCTCGGCGCGCGCCGTCGCCCGCGTCGAGGCGCACGCCGCCGCCAACGGCGTCACGATCGAGGCCGTCGAGGCCGACGTCTTCCGCTATTTGGAGACGGCCACGCCGCGCGCGTTCGACCTCGTCGTGATCGATCCGCCCAAATTCGCGCGCGCGCGCAAGGATCTCGAAGCCGCGCGCAAGGGCTACGAGCGCCTCAACGCGCTCGCGATGCAGGCCTGCGCGCCCGGCGCGGTCCTCGTCACCTGCTCGTGCTCGCAGAACGTCGACGCCGACACGTTCGAGCGCATCGTCGCCGCGGGCGCCAAGCACGCCGGCCGCGAGATCCAAATCTTCGAACGAAGAGGCGCGGCGTCAGACCACCCGCTGCCGCCCGCGTTCACCGAGGGCCAGTACCTCAAGGTTCTGCTCGGCTACGTGTACTGACGGGCCGGCCGTTCCCACGCGCGATCGCGCGACCTAGGTTTCTGCGGCGAGGTTTCCCATGTCGCCGCAAGTTCCCGCTCGTCGTCCATCGAACGACACAAACGAAACGCCGGCGTTGGCGCCGCCCGAGGATCGAGACAAAGAAGACGCCAAGGCGGAAGCGGCCGCGAAGAAGCGTCGTCGCCTGACGATCGTCGCGATCGTCGCCGGCGTCGTCGTGCTCGGCGCGCTCTTCTATTGGCTCTACAGCCGGCGCTTCGAGGACACGGACGACGCCGAGGTCGACGCCAACATCAGCAACGTCGGCGCGCGCGTCGGCGGGACCGTCACGCGCGTCCCCATCGTCGAGAACCAGCGCGTGAACGCCAACGACGTCCTCGCCGAGATCGACCCGACGGACCTCCAGGTCGTGCTCGCGCAGCGCAAGGCCGCCGTCGCCGAGGCCGAGGCGCAGCTGGCCGTCGAGGATCCGTCCGTCTCGATCACCGAGACGTCGAACGCCGCCGCGCTCACGACGGCGTCGTCGAACATCTCGTCGGCCTCGGCGGCGCTCGCGGGCGCGCAGCGCGACGCCGAGCAAGCGGCGGCCCGCCTGCGCGAGGCGCAAGCGAACCAACGCACGGCCGATCTCGATCTCAAGCGCGGCGAGACGCTGCTCGCGCACGACGCCATCCCGCGCGCCGACTTCGACCACCGTCAGAGCGCCGCCTCGGCCGCCGTCGCCGTCGTCGAGGGCGCGCGCCAAGCGGTCGAGGGCGCACGCGCGCGCGTCGAGCAGCAACAGGCGCTCATGGCCGGCATCCGCAGCCACCTCACCGAGGTGCGCAAGAACGCGCCGCGAGAGGTCGACGCGCGCCGCGCGACCGTGTCGTTCCGCCAGGCGAACCTCGACGTCGCGCGCGCCGAGGAACACCAGGCCGAGCTCAACCTCGGCTACGCGCGCGTGCGCACGCCCGTCGCCGGCATCGTCGCGCGCAAGGCCGTCAACGTCGGTGACTTCGTCGCGCCCGGCCAGACGCTCGCCGCCGTCACGCAGACCGACGACGCGTGGGTCACGGCGAACTTCCGCGAGACGCAGCTGCGCCGCATGCGCCCCGGCCAGCGCGCGACCGTCCACGTCGACGCGATCGATCGCACGTTCACGGGCGTCGTCGAGAGCCTGGGCGGCGCGACGGGCGCGCGCGTGAGCGTGCTGCCGCCCGAGAACGCGACCGGCAACTACGTCAAGGTCGTGCAGCGCATTCCCGTGCGCATCCGCCTCGACGCGAAGCAAGACGGCCTCGAGCTCCTGCGCCCCGGCATGTCCGTCGAGCCGAAGGTGCGCGTGTTGCCGTGAGCGCCGACGCGCAGCCCGCGCCCACGACGTGGACGGGCGGGCGCAACCCCTGGACGATCGCCCTCGTCGTCACGCTCGCCACCTTCATGGAGGTGCTCGACACGAGCATCGCCAACGTGTCGCTGCCGCACATCGCCGGCAACCTCTCGGCGACGCAGGACGAGAGCACGTGGGTGCTGACGTCGTACCTCGTGTCGAACGCCGTCGTGCTGCCCGTGAGCGGCTGGTTCGCCAACCGCATCGGCCGCAAGCGCTTCTACATGATCTGCGTCGCGATCTTCACGGGCAGCTCGCTGCTGTGCGGCCTCGCGCCGTCGCTGGGCGTGCTCGTCGCCTGCCGCGTCCTGCAGGGCGTGGGCGGCGGCGGCCTCGCGCCCAGCGAGCAGTCGATCCTCGCCGACACGTTCCCGCCCGCGAAGCGCGGCATGGCCTTCGCCGTCTACGGCATGGCCGTCGTGCTCGCGCCCGCGATCGGGCCGACGCTGGGCGGCTTCATCACCGATCACTACTCGTGGCGGTGGGTGTTCCTCATCAACGTTCCGGTGGGGCTCGTGTCGCTCGCGCTCACCTCGCGCGTCGTGACCGATCCGCCGTGGATCGCGCAGTCCAAGGGCCGCGCCGCACCCATCGACTACGTCGGCTTCGCGCTGGTCGCGATCGGCCTCGGCGCCCTCGAGCTCGTGCTCGACAAGGGCCAAGAGGACGACTGGTTCAACTCGTCGTTCATCATCGGCTGCTCGCTCGTCGCCGTGGTGGCGCTCACGTCGTTCGTGCTGTGGGAGCGCAAGCAAGAGCACCCCGTCGTCGAGGTGCGCCTGTTCGGCAACCGCAACTTCGCCACGGCCAGCGTCATGATGATGATCCTCGGCCTCACGCTCTACGGCTCGACGGTGCTGCTGCCGCAGTACCTGCAGGTGCTCATGGGCTACAGCGCGCAGCAGGCCGGCATGGCGCTGTCGCCGGGCGGCTTCGTCGTCATCGCGTTCCTGCCGCTCGTCGGCCAGCTCGTCTCGCGCGTCGACGCGCGCTGGCTCATCGGCTTCGGCTTCGCCGTGCTCTCGATCTCGATGTTCTACATGCAGGCGCACCTCTACCCCGGCATCGACTTTCGTACGGCGGTCGAGCTGCGCGCGTTCCAGTCGGTGGGCCTCGCCTTCTTGTTCGTGCCCATCAACAACCTGATCTTCGTGGGCGTGCCGCCGCAGAAGAACAACGCCGTCTCGGGCATCGTGAACCTCGCGCGCAACATGGGCGGCGACATCGGCATCGCCTTCGTAACGACGCTCGTGGCGCGCCGCTCGCAGTTCCACCAGTCGCGCCTCGTCGGGCACGCGAGCGATCTCGACGCCAGCTTCGCCGCCGCGCGCACGACCGTCGCGCGCGGCCTCGCGCGCTTCGGCATGCCCTCGGTCGAGGCCGCGCACCGCGCGCTCGCGATCCTCTACCGCCAGCTGCAGGCGCAGGCGGCGACGCTCGCTTACCTCGACGCCGTCCGCGTCCTCGGCATCCTCACGCTGCTCATGATCCCGCTGCTCTTCTTCACGCGACGGCCACCCGCGAACGCCGCGCCCAGCGCCCACTAAGGCGCGGGGTGCACGCCGCCCGGAGCGCCGTGGATCGTCGCGATGTAGTAGACGAGCAAGCCGATGATGACGGCCAGCGAGACCCACTCGAAGGGCACGCGCCCGAAGAGCAGCCAACGCTTGCCGAAGAAGCGGCCACGCGAGCGCGCGTGAATCTGCTTTTGGATGTTGGGCAGGAACGCCGGCGGCGCCGCCTGCTTGAGCTTGCCGAGCGAGCCGACGGCGCGCTTGAACGACGTGAGGCTCGTGCGGCACTGGATGCACGTCGCGAGGTGCGCTTCCAGCGCTTCCCGGTCGCGCGGCGCGAGCGTGCCGTCGAGGTAATCGGAGAATCGATCCGCCGCTTGCTGGTGATCCATCTTCTGAATTGCGTCAACGCGTGTGTTGATCGAGCCAGTCTTTGATCGCCATGCGGGCCCGGTGCAAGCGCGACTTGATCGTGCCCTCGGGCAGGCCCGTGACGTCGCCGATCTCGTCGTAGGACATCTCCTCGACGTCGCGCAGGACGACGAGCAGCCGCTGCTCCTCGTCGAGGTCGGCGATCGCCCGCTGCATGAGCCCGTCGAGCTCGGCCGCCTCGAGCAGGACGTCGGGCCCGTCGATCTGCCCCGTGAGCGGCGCGACGTGCGGCGCGACCGTCGCCGCGTCGCCCGCGTGCCCGCCCTCGTCGAGCCCGTCGGGATCGGTCGCGCGCCGCGCGAGGTACTTGATCCGGTTCTTGCACTGGTTGGCGGCGATGCGCAGCAGCCACGTCGTGAACTTCGCCTCGCCGCGGAAGCCGTCGATCGTCTTGAAGACGGTGACGAACACCTCCTGCGCGATGTCCTCGGCCTCGGCGCGGTTGCCGATCATGCGGTACACGAGGCTGAAGACCTTGTCGCCGTGCAGGCGCACGATCTCGTTGAAGGCCTGCTCGTCGCGCTCCTTGAGCCGCGAGATGAGCAGGCGTTCGGCGACGCTCATGACGTAAGGGCCCCGCCGGGCGCGCGCCCGGGCGAGCCGCAGCCGGGCCGAGCGCAGCGTTGCCTCCACGCTGCTTCGGACATCCGGCGCGGCCCCAAGTTCCCGCCGTTTCCGACGCCCCCGCGCATCAGAGCGGGGGCAAGGCCGACGACGAAGAGGACGGCGGCGTCGCGTCGGGCTCGTCCCCGCTGGCGGCCGAGCCGACGAAGAGCCGCAGGCTGAGGCCGATCCACAGGTTCTTGCGGCTCCAGTCGTAGGGCGTCCAGACGTCGCCGCGCACGCCGAGGTCGACGGCGCCGATCTCCGACAGCGCCGACAGCCCGCCCGCCACATACCCGACGCCGAGGTTCGGGTCGTACCCGCCGCCCGTGCGAACCGCCACGCGCTGCATGATCGACCACTCGCCGCCCGCGCGGAAGCCCGTGCCGCGCGCGTGCGTGACGTCGTCGTGCGTGAAGGTCGTGACGCCGTCGATGGCCACCGTGACCGTCGGCAGCGGCAGGAACGCGAGGCCGTACGACATCAGCTGCGGCACCTGACCCGTCTGGAGGTCACGGAGGTTCTGGCCGACGACGCCGAGCGAGAAGCGGTCGGTCGCGCGCACCGTCGCGCCCGCGTCGAAGGTGATGCCACCCGTCGAGTCCGGCACGGCGTCCGAGTCCACGAGGCGCAGCCATTTGCCCGTGACGCCGAACGAGAGGTACCGGCCAAACGGCAGCGCGAGCGACAGGCCCGCTTCGTGCCCGTGGCCCGGCACGCCGAACGACGACTCGTCGGAGCGGTACGTGTAGTACGCGCCCGCGGCGAGGTTCGACGCCGACGTCGAGTCGACGATCGACGCGTGCAGGAACTGCCCCGACATGCGGCTCGTGTACCCGTACGACGCCTCGACGTTGTAGACCTTGGCGAGCGTCATCCCCGAGGGGTTGAGCAAGATCGCGGAGTCGCCGAGCGCCCACGCGCGCGTCGCGCCGCCCATGCCTTGCGCGCGCGTGCCTTCGAAGTCGTCGAACGCGAACCCCACGCGCGGCAGGGCGACGACTGCGAAGGCGAGAAAGACGACGAACCGGACCGCGCGCATTGGCGCGATTCTAGGGACTGTCGGCGAGGCGTCCAGTCCGAATCATCTCCAGCCTCGCTCGGCGAGGCTCGCGAAGCCCTCGAAGCCGACGACGACGTGATCGACGACGGGGATGCCGCACAGCTCGCCGACCTCGCGCAGCCGCGTCGTGAGCTCGACGTCTTGGCGCGACGGCGCGGGATCGCCCGACGGGTGGTTGTGACAGAAGATCACCGCCGCCGCGGCCGCGCGGATCAGCGGGCGAAAGACGTCGCGCGGGTGAACCTCGACGCCCGTGAGCGACCCGCGCGCGAGGCACATCTCGGCCTGCACGCGGTGGCGCACGTCGAGCGCGACGGCCCAGAACTCTTCGATCCGCAGCGGCGCGAGGCGCGCGCGAAAATACGTCCAGACGTCGGACGCACCGGCCAGCCGCTGGCCACGCGCGGGCCGCGACGTCGCCGCGCGCCGCCCGAGCTCGAGCGCGGCGCGCAGCACGCCCGCGCGCACGGGCCCGACGCCGACGGCGTGGCGCAGCTCGCTCTCGGCCGCGAGCGCGAGGCCCGCGAGCCCGCCGCACGATTTCAACAAGGCCTCGGCGACGTCGGTCACGCCGAGGCCGCGCGTGCCCGAGCCCAAAACCAGCGCGACGAGCTCGGCGTCGGTCAGGTGCTCGGCGCCGACGGTGGCCAACCGTTCGCGCGGGCGAGCGTCCGGGGGCAAGGCCGCAATGAGCCGCATGCGCGCCGATGTCGCAACGCGCATGCCACGGGCGTCGCGCCGACACGCGAGTGATTCCGCGAGGCCACACGATTTTCGCTGTTTTCCGCTCAAACTAGCGTTGGCGAATCGAAAATGGCGTGCTAGCGTGTTCTTCGACGCTCGTGCTTTGCGGATTTGTTTCCGCACCGGCGATCAGGGTCGAGGTTGTTTCTACCGACCCTTACGCAAATACATTCGATGGTTTTCGTGGTGACAGGGTGCACGAGGGTTTGTTGGCGGGTTGGTGCGAACGAGGTTTGCGCCCCATCCACGTTTTGCATGTTTTCCACAGGAGTACAGCCTGAGTTCCGAAGACGATTCACAGGCCGGCGCGGCTGCCACCGCAGCCGATGGCCTCGGTAGCGATCCCGCTCCAGCAGCGGATCTTCCTTCTTCCTCGCCGACGCCGCGACGCCGCGTCCGCGTGACCGGTGACGACGGCGTGCCGACGATCGTCGTGCGCAGCGACGGAGGCGACTTCGACCCTGCGCGCGCGGCCGCCGCGCTCGGCGAGGCGCCCTCGGTCGCCGCGCAGGCGCCCGTGATCACGGCCGCGACCGAAGCGCCGCCTTCGCCCGCGCTCGAACGCGCGCTCGTGAAGCTGCGCGAGGTCTTCCGGATGCGCGAGCTGCGCCCCGGTCAGGCCGAGATCATCGAGTCCGTTCTCGCAGGCCGCGACACGCTGGCCGTCATGCCCACGGGCAGCGGCAAGTCGCTCACGTACCAGCTGCCGGCGCTCGTGCTCGACGGGCCGACGCTCGTCGTCTCGCCGCTGCTCGCGCTCATCGAAGATCAGTACACGAAGCTCAAGGCGCTCGGCGTGCCCATCGTGCGCATCGACTCGACGCGCACGGCGAAAGAACGCGCCGCCGATCTCGCGGCCGTGCGCGAGGGGACAATCAAGCTCGTGATGATCACGCCCGAGTCGGTGAACTCGGCCAGCGTTCAAGAAGCGCTCGAGGGCGTGAAGTTCTCGCTCTTCTGCGTCGACGAGGCGCACTGCGTGTCGCAGTGGGGCCACGACTTCCGGCCGTCCTACCTCGGGTTGCGCCGCGCGGCCGAGGTGCTGGGCCGCCCCCCGATCCTCGGCCTCACGGCGACGGCGACGCCCGCGATCTCCGACGACGTGCTCGTGCAGCTCGGGATGAAAGACCCGAAGGTCTGCCGCGTCTCGTTCCACCGCCCGAACCTCGCGTTCGACGTGCGCAAGGTCGCCGGGGAGGGCGACAAGCTGCTCCAGCTCGGCAAGCTCATCAAGGGCCTGCGCCGCCCCGGCATCGTCTACTGCGCGACGGTCAAGGCCGTCGACGAGCTCTACGTCGCGCTCCGCCACGGCAAGATCCCCGTCGAGCGCTACAACGGCAAGATGACGACCGACGAGCGCGAGAAGTCGCAGGCGTCGTTCATGCAGTCGGGCCGCAAGGTCGTCATGCTGGCGACGAACGCGTTCGGCCTCGGCATCGACAAGCCCGACATCCGCTACATCATCCACTACCAGATGCCCGGCTCGCCCGAGGCGTACGTGCAAGAGGCCGGTCGCGCGGGCCGCGACGGCAAGCCGGCGCGCTGCGTGCTGCTCTTCCAGCCCGACGACATCGCCATTCAAGAGCACTTCTTGAAAGAGGCGCACCCGACGAAGGCGCAGGCGCGCATGGTGGCCGAGGGCCTCTACGCGTGGAGCGACGAGGGCAAAGAGGTCTCGGTGCGCGACCTCGCGATGTCGCTCGCGCTGCCCGAGCGCCGCGTGCGCGTCATCTTGTCGGTGCTCGAGGCGATGGGCGTCGCGCGCGAGATCAAGGCCGCGCGCTGGGAGGGCGTCGAGCCCAAGCCCTCGCGCGAGCAGATCGACAAGGCCGCGTCGGTGTTCGTCGCTCGGCAGATCTCCGATCGGCGGCGCCTCAACGATCTGCTGAAGTACATGAACACGCAGCGCTGCCGCGTGCAGATGATGCGTGCGTACTTCGGCGAGCCCGAGGGCGACAAGTGCGGCATGTGCGACTCGTGCGCGGGCCTCGACAGCGAGGTGTTCGACACGAGCGCCGACGATCGCCGCACGGGCCTGCACGCGGCCACCGACTTCCACGCGCGCCCGCGACGGCGGCGACGCGGTCGCGGCGGCGCCGAGATGCCGGCCGTGGCGAATCAGCCGAGGCCCATGTCGGTGCCGGCGGCGGCGCGCCCGATCGTCTTCGAGTCGCAGATCCCGAGCGACGTCCCCGCGGCTTTGCCCGCTTGGGTGTTGCCGCCCGCCGACGAGCGCGAGCGCACGCTCGACGCGAGCGCGTGGGACGACGCGGTCTCCGCAGAGGCCTTGGCCGGCGAAGTTCTTCACGACGACGCCGACGCGTGGCTCGCCGAGATCATCGCCGCGAGCGCGCCGGCCGACGTGCCCGCGGCCACGAGCGGCGTCGAGGTTCTCGACGTGGCCCCGACGGTGAGCGAAGCGCCCATCGACGGCGTTCCCGTCGCGACCGAGGCCGATCCGTTCGCCAACGGTTGGTCCGCCGTGCGCGACGCCAACATCCGTCCGTACGTCGAGTGGCGCCCGTCGGTGTCCGTGTCGCTGCCCGCGCTACAAGCCCGGCCGGCGCAGCACGGAGCAAACGGGCAACACGGCCAAGGCGGTCGCCCCCAGCAGGGCCACCACCAGCAGCAGGGCCGCCACGGCGGGAACGGGAACGGCCGCGGCGGGAACGATCGCGGCGGCGGCAACGACCGCAACGGCCGTCGCAACAAGCGTCGCGGCCGCGACCGCGATCGCGGCAACAACAAACGCGACTTTCGCGATCGCGACCGTGGGCCGCGCCTGCCGGGCTTTTACAACCCAGGCGGCGACTAGCGGTCACGCACCAGCGTTCCGATCTTTCACAGGGCGGCGCGGCGCGCCCGCGCCGCGCGCGGGGTCTTCGTGGCACGTCGCTTGATACGAGCCGCGGCATGCGTTCAGCGAAGATCTTGGTGTTGGGCGTCGCGCTCGGCGGGTGCGGCACGTCGGTGACGGTGACGCGGCTGCGTGAAAGCGACGCCGTCGGCCACCTGCGGCCGTCGCAGGTCGAAGTGTTCGCGAGCGGCCCGCCCGCGCGCCCGCACGACGACGTCGCCGTCCTCGACGCCGAACAAGTCGAGGGTGGTGACGACACGCGCGCCTTCATCGGCGCGCTGCAATCACGCGCCGCCGAGCTCGGCTGCGACGCCATCGTCCTCGGCGGCCGCACCGATCACGACGGCGCGCCGCTCGGCTCGGCCTGGCGCCTGGTCGATCCCGGCCGAGCGACGATGAGCGCCACCTGCATCGTCTACCGCGACGCCCGCGAGGAAACCGTCGGTTCGTTCGACCGCCCGATCTCCACGCATCGCCGAATCGCCTCGAACCAACGCGTCGACGGCGAAGACCCGCGCTAAGGGTTGGCTTTGACCCAGGCGGCGAAGCGCGCGATGCCGTCCTCGATCGCGACGCGCGGGGCGTAGCCGAGCGCGCGGCCCACGATCGACACGTCGGCCAGCGTGCGCTTCATGTCGCCCGGCTGCTCGGGCTTCCATTCGATGATGGGCTTCTTGCCGAGCGAATCCGAGAGCAGCTCGACGAGGCCGAGCAGCGTCGTCGTGCGCGAGCCGCCCAAATTGTAGATGCGGAAGTCGGGGGCGCCCTTCCCTTGCTGGCCCATCTGTTGGTCGATGCTGGCGACGACGCCGTCGATGATGTCGTCGATCCAGGTGTAGTCGCGCGACGTGCTGCCGTCGCCGAACAGCTGGATCGGCTTACCCGCGAGGATGTGGCGCGCGAACTTGTGGATCGCGAGGTCGGGCCGCTGGCGCGGGCCGTAGACGGTGAAGAAGCGCAGGCACGTCACGTCGAGCGCGTAGAGGTGGTGCGCCGTGAAGAGCTGCAGCTCGCCCGCGCGCTTTGTAGAAGCGTACGGCGACAGCGGCTTGAGGCAGAGGTCGGTCTCTTTGAACGGCGGATCGCTGTCGCCGCCGTAGACCGACGACGACGACGCGAACACGAGGCGCGTGACGCCCGCGGCGCGCGCCGCCTCGGTGAGGCGCGTCGTGCCGAGAAGATTCACGTCGACGTAGCGCGCCGGATCCTCGAGCGACGGCCGCACCCCCGCGAGCGCCGCGAGGTGCACGACCGAATCGAACTTCGCGCCCAAAGGCGAAGAAGAAAAAGCCCGCCCGAGATCCGCCGTCGAGCGCAGATCGCCTTCGATCAGCGAGAAGCGAGGCGAGGCGCGCAGCCCCGCGAGGTTCCGCTCTTTGACGTCGCGTCCGTAGAACGCGTCGAAGTTGTCGAGGCCCACGACCTCGTCGCCGCGCGCGACGAGGCGCTCGGAGAGGTGAGAGCCGATGAACCCGGCGGCGCCGGTCACGAGGATGCGCATGGCCGCTCCAAAATAACCCGTCCGTCAGGCCGGCGCGCGCAGGTGCAGCAGAAACTCGACGTTGCCCTTGCCGCCCGTGATGGGCGAGACGGTGTCGCCGCGCGCCTCGTAGCCGAGCTCGACGGCGGCGGCGCGCACCTCGTCGAGCGCCCGCGCGCGCGCCGCCTCGTCACGCACGATGCCGCCCTTGCCGATTTTCTCGCGCCCCACCTCAAACTGCGGCTTGACGAGCGCGACGACGGGAGCGCCCGGCTTCGCAAAGACGATGAGCGCGGGCAGCACGAGCTTGAGCGAGATGAACGACACGTCGATGACGACGAGGTCGACGCGCGCCGGCAGCAGATCGGGCGGGGCGAGGCGGATGTTCACGCGGTCGAGCACCCGCACGCGCGCGTCCGAGGCGATCTTCCAATCGAGCTGCCCGTGCCCCACGTCGACGCACGTGACGTGCGCCGCCCCGCGCTGGAGCAGGCAGTCCGTGAAGCCGCCCGTCGACGCGCCGACGTCCAGCGCCGTCAGCCCACGCGGGTCGACGCCGAACGCGTCGAGCGCGTGCGCGAGCTTGAGCCCGCCGCGCGACACGTACGGCATGGGCGCCGACCGCAGCCGCAGCTCCGCGCCCTCGTCGACCAAATCGCCCGCCTTTTCCACGGGCCGGTCACCCGCGAGCACCTCGCCCGCGAGGATGAGCGCCCGCGCCTTCTCGCGCGACGGCGCGAGCCCCTGCTCGACGAGCGCGAGGTCCGCGCGCGTCCGACGCGGCTTGGCGGAGGCCATGGGCAATCTTTAGAAGAGGTGGGTTGCAAAGTCGATCGCCCTGCGTAGAATGCAGCCGCGGTCGACGCTCCGGCGTCCACCGTGATGGGGCTTTAGCTCAGCTGGGAGAGCGCCTGAATCGCACTCAGGAGGCCGACGGTTCGATCCCGTTAAGCTCCACCATCATCTCAAGTTTCGGCTCCGCCTCCCGATGCGCGGGCCGTGCGCCCATTCTTCGGGTTGGTCCTGGTGGCGGCGGCTGCGTTCACGCTCGGTGCCTCCTGCGGCGGTAAGGGTTCCGCCGCGGGTGAATGCACGGCGGCGGCGGACATTTCGGCCGGCAAGCTCCGATGCATGGACGAGCTCGCGACCTGCGGCTCGGTGACGGTCAACATGCTCGCCGGGGGCCTCACGTGCACGTACCCGTGTGGCACGTGCACGCCGGACGAGCGCTGCGACACGATGGACGACGTGGTCGAGGGCGGCAATGAGACGGGTGTCTGCGTCCCGCTCGACGAGCCGGACGCGTCGGTAGACGACGGCGGCGACGAGGACGCGTCGGAGCCGAACGACGCGCCGACCAACACCTCGCCGGACGCGCCGACCGACACGCCCGTCGACCAAGCGATGACGAGCGACGCGGCCGGCGACGCGCCGGTCTCGCCGCCCTCGCTGTGCACCGCGGTGCCGGTGCGGGCGCTCTCGATCCCCGACAGCTACAGCGGGACGCTCTCCGGCCCCAGCAAGATCGCGACGAGCAACTGCTGGGGCCAGGTCACGAGCGGCCCCGACGACGTGTTCACGCTGCACCTCGATCAGGCGACGGGCGTCGAGATCCACGCGCAGCTCGAGCCGGTGGCGTCGATCACCGACCAGACGATCGTCGTCGGCGTCCGCAAGAAATGTGCGGACGGCGGCGGCGAGCTCGTCTGCAACGTCCATCGCAACCAAGGTACCGGCGCGCTCGTCCACACGATCCTGCAGCCCGGCGACTACCTCGTGACCGTCGATACCTTCACGGTGAGCCAGGACGGCGGCGCGCCGCCCTCGTCGGCGGCGTACTCGCTCACGACGTCGAAGTTCGACTTCCCACCCAACGTCGCATGCGCGCAGGCCGTCGAGGTCACGAACGGTCAGATGCTGACGAGCCAGGACGCCTCGGCCGGCGTCGACGATCTCTCGCGCTGCGACCGCCTCGTCACGGCGAAGGTCATCTACTACAAGGCCACCGTGCCCGCGGGGCAGACGCTCATGGTGAAGAGCACGGGCCGCAGCGCCGTGCGCATCCTCGCGTCCTGCGACGCGGCGACCTGCCTGACCGAGGCGAAGGACAACGGCACCTCGATGGGCGCGACCGCGACGTGGACCAACGCCGGCGCCGCGCCCACGACGGTCTTCATCGCGCTCGGCGCCTTCGACGCCTCGACGAGCGCCAGCTACGACATCTCCTTCGCGATCGCGCCCTGACGTAAACCTCGTCGCGCCGCGACGCTCACAGAGCGGCGTTATGATCCGCGGCGATGCCTGAACCGCGAACCGATCGCGCGCGCGGCGCCCTGTTCGGCCTCGCCGTCGGCGACGCGCTCGGGACGACGCTCGAGTTCGCGAGGCCGGACGTTCCGTCATTTCCGACGCGGCTCGAGGGTCCTCATCGAACCATCACGGGCGCCGGGCCGTTTCGGTTGACGGCCGGCGAGGTCACCGACGACACGCAGATGGCTTGCTGCCTCGCGGCCTCGCTCACCGAGCGCGACGCGTTCGATGCGAGCGACGTTCTCAGTCGGTACAAGCGGTGGAGCCTCGTTGCGTTCGACGTCGGCCTTCAAACGAGGGCGGCGCTCTCGTTCGCCGCCGACGGCGGGCGCGCCGTGTGGGAGCGGCGAACGGGCGAAAAGCCGGCCGGCAACGGCAGCTTGATGCGGACGGCGCCGATCGGCGTGCGCTTCGCCGAAGACGACGACGCCCGCGTCGCCACGTCGTGGGCCGATTCGTCGCTCACGCACTTCGACCCGCGCTGTCTCTTCGCGTGCGTCGCCTTCAACGGCGCCGTCGCGGCCGGCGTGCGGGGCGCATCGACGGTCGAGATGCTCGCCGCGGCCACGCACGATCTCGAAGCCGCGCGCGCACGGTACGTCAAAGCTCGCTCACACATTCGCGCCGAGCTCACGAGCGGAGCGCGCGCCATCGCCGACGATCTCCGCTTCGCCGAAGCGCCCGATCCTCATCTCGAAAGCGTCTCCAGCGAAGGCGGCCTCGACCGCGGCGGCGACGCCGACACCAACGGCGCCATCACCGGCGCGCTGCTGGGCGCGCGCCACGGCGAGAAGGCGATCCCCGCCACATGGCGCGATCGCGTTCTAAACGCGCGCGGGCTGGAGCCTCGGTACCACCCGCGCGTGTTGCTCGAGATGATTTAGGTGCGCCCGTGCGGAGGCGGGGGTGCGCTGGGCTGCTCGTCGCCTTCGCACTCTTCGAGCTTTTGTAGGTCCTTCTTCGGAATGAGCGCCGCGAGCGTCGTCCCGTACCGGGTGACCTTGATCCGTTCGCCTTTCGCCGTGCGCTCGATGAGCGCCGCGAAGTCCTTTCGCGCTTTCGCCGCCTGAACTCTTTGAGCCATGACGGAAAGCTGGGTCGCGCTTTCGACACGTCAATGTGCGCAACACGGGGCCTGTCGGTAACCGCAGAAATAACGCCACCCGCAGTTGACATGGGCGAGTGCCAAACACATCTTGTACAAGAACTCGGGACTGTGTCGGTCTCGACTTCGAGGGAGGCCTCCACATGACTTCTTCCGTGGGCACGATTCTCCTCGTCGAAGACGACTTCGTCCTCCGCGCCGCGCTCGCCGAGCTGTTCACCAGCGAGGGTTATTCGGTCGCCTGTGCCGCGAACGGGCTCGAAGCGTTCGCGCTGCTCAGCAACAAAGCGATGCCGAAGCCGTCGGTGATCGTCCTCGATCTCATGATGCCGTACATGGACGGGATCGAGTTCCGCGCGCTCCAGCGCTCGTTGCCGTCGGTGTCGGACGTGCCGGTCGTCGTCATCACGGCGAACGGCAGCGTCGCCGTCGAGGCCGAGCAGCTCGCCGTCGCGCGCACGATGTTCAAGCCGGTCAACAGCTGGCGGCTGCTCGACGCCGTCCGCGAGCTCGCGCCCGCGGCGGCATGATGGCGTCCGAGCGTGCACGCGCCGCCGCGCTCGTGCCCGTGGACGTCTCGCTGCTGAGCCACGTGCTGCTCACCCCGCTGTCGGGGATCGTCATGTGGTGCCAGATGCTCGAGCGCCAACCGCAGCTGCCGCCGACGGTCAAGCGCGGGCTGCACGCCATCGACCACGGCGCGCGCGCGCAGGTCGCGATCCTCGAGAACCTCGTCGAGATGAGCCGCCTCCACGCGGGCGATCGCGAGCTCCATCGCACGCGCGTCGACGTCGTCGCGGGCGCGCACGACGTCGTCGCTCAGGCGACGAGCGCCGCCGAGCCTCGAGGCGTGCTGCTCGTGTTCGCGGGGCCGGCGGCGCCGTGCTTCGTCGAAGGTGATCCGGCCCGGCTGCGCTGCGCGCTCCGCAACGTCGTCGACAACGCCGTCGCGGCTTCGTCCGACGGGGGGCGCGTCGAGGTCACCGTCGAAGAGACCGTGAACGGCGTCGTCTTCAGCGTCGCCGACGCCGGCAGCGGCCTGACGCCCGCGACGTGGGCACGGCTGCTCGTCCTCGGTGACCTGCGCGAGGCGCGCGCGGCGCGGCGACACGGCGGCCTCGGCCTCGGCTTGCCCATCACGCGCCACCTCGTCGACCTTCACGGCGGCACGCTCGTGATGAGACCAAACACGCCGCGCGGCTGCCAGGTCGTCATCACGCTGCCGCGCGCGCCCTGAGCACCGTTGCGCAAGGTCGCGCGCGCGACCATGTTGGCGACGTGCACCCCGCGCTGCGAACCACCGCGCACCGCCCCTGGCCGCTGCCGCGCGGGCCGTGGCGCATGCGGCAGAGCTGGCGCGATCTCTTGTTCGCGCACTGGCCCGTGCCGGCGTCGCGCCTTCAACCGCTCGTCCCGCCCGGGGTCGCGATTCAAGAGCACGACGGCACGTCCTGGGTCGGCGTCGTTCCCTTCCGTATGGCGGGCGTGGCGGCGCGCCCGCTGCCCGACGTCCCTGGGCTGTCGGCGTTCCCCGAGCTCAACCTGCGCCTCTACGTCGAGGTCGCGGGACGCGCGGGCGTCTGGTTCGTGAGCCTCGACGCCGCGAGCCGCGCCGCCGTCTGGGCCGCGCGCCGCTTCTTCCACCTGCCCTACTTCCACGCCGACATGACCGTCCGAAACCAAGGCATCCGCGTCGAGTACCGGAGCGTGCGGCGAGACGTCGCAGGCCCCCGTGTTGCGTTCGTTGGCTCGTACGGACCGACCTCGACCGTGTTCGAAGCGCGTCGCGGATCGCTCGAGCACTTTCTCACCGAACGTTATTGCCTCTTCGCGCGCGCACCCGACGGAACGTTGTTGCGCGCCGACATTCACCACGCGCCGTGGCCGATGCAAACGGCGGAAGCCGAGATCGTCGAGAACACGATCGCCGCTGGTCAGGGGATCTCCGTACCGCTGGGGCCTCCCGCGCTGCTGCACTTCAGCCGTCGGCTCGACGTCGTCAACTGGCTGCCGGTGCCAGCGGCTGCGGCGGATTGACGCAGGCTGATCGGACAATCGAACGGATTGGGCTGCACAAACTGTGCAGACCAGCTTGTTCCGCCTGCGCCCGCCACGCGTAAACACCAGAAATCACGCGGCGCGCTGGCGTGGCCGTCATGGAACACCGCTTGCTGAACGTAGCGGCGGGGGGACCTGACGATGACCGTGACCAACGTGATTTTCGACCCAGCGCCTGTGCCTGCCGCCGCACCGACCGAGCCGCCCGAGCCGCCGATGCTCCTCCGGCCGCTCAGCCCACGTGAGAGCCAGATCGTTCAAATGCTCGATCAAGGCCGAACGCCGAAGGAAGTCGCCTTCGAGCTCGGCATCGCCAACGCGACGGTGCGGGTCCTGCTGTCGCGCGCGGTGAAGAAGGGCAGCCGCCCGCGCCGGGTTACCCGGTAACGCGGCGGGCGAGGTCGGCGAAGACGGCGTTGTTCGCGTAGCGCTCGCCGCCATCCGGCAGCATGACGACGATGCGCTTGCCCCGCAGCTCGGGGCGCGCCGCGAGCGAGAGCGCGGCGTGCAGCGCGCCGCCGCTCGACATACCAGCCGAGATGCCCTCGCGACGCGCGAGGGAAAGCTGCGCGCGTACGGCCTCTTCCTCGGTGACGGCGACGACCTCGTCGATGACGGCGCGGTTGAGGATCTCGGGGACGAAGCCGGCGCCCAGGCCAGGCAGGTGGTGCGGCCCGGCCGCGCGGCCCGACAGCACGGCCGCGCCCGCGGGCTCGACGGCGACGACGCGAACGCCCGGCTTGCGGGCCTTGAGCACCTCGCCGACGCCCGTGATCGTGCCGCCCGTGCCGACGCCCGCGACGAAGACGTCGACGTCGCCGCCCGTGTCGGCCCAGATCTCTTCGGCCGTCGTGCGCCGGTGAACCTCGGCGTTCGCGGGGTTTCGGAACTGCTGCAGCATGACCGCGCCCGGCGTCGCGGCGACGAGCTCTTCGGCCTTCTTGACGGCCTCGCGCATGAGCGAGCCCGGCGTGAAGACGATGGTGGCGCCGAGCATGCGCAGGAAGCCGACGCGCTCTTGCGAGATGTGCTCGGGCATCGTGAGCGTGAGGGGGTAGCCCTTGGCGGCGGCGACGAACGCCAGCGCGATGCCGGTGTTGCCGCTCGTCGGCTCGACGAGCGCCGCGCCCGGCTTCAGCACGCCGCGCTTCTCGGCGTCTTCGATGAGCGCGGCGCCCACGCGATCCTTGACGCTGCCGCACGGGTTGCGCGCCTCGAGCTTCACGAGGACGCGCGCGCCGCGCGTGTCGAGGCGGCGCAGCTCGACGAGCGGCGTGCGGCCGACCGACTGGACGACGTCCGAGAAGAGCATGGTTCCATCTTACTATCGCCGTGGGCGCACGGTACGCTCGCGGCGGTGAAACCCGTCGCCGTCGCCATGGCCGTCGCGCTCTCCGCGATGACGGCGGCGTGCGCGCCCGCCGTACAGAGCGCGACGGTGAAGGTCGCGTCGGAGCCCGTGCGCGCCGCCGACGACGCCGTCGTCGTCGTGATCGTCCAGCCCGAGTCGCGGCTGCGCTCGGTCGGTATTCTCGATGGGCGAGGTCAACTGGTCGCGCAGCTCGACGATCGCTCGCACGCCGTCGTGCACGTAAAGGAAGGACCCACGGTGCTCTACGCCGTGCGCGAGAACGACGTCGCGTCGGTCGATCGCGTCGAGGGCACGCTGGTCCCCGGCCGCGTCTACTACGCCATCGTCGGCGAGCGGCCGGGCGGCGTCTCGTTCGAGGTGTTGAGCCCGCGCTCGCCGGGCGGCCGCTGGGCGCACAAGGACGACTACCTTCGTTCGACGCCCCGGCTCGCCCTCGACGGCGACAAGGTCGGCCGCGTGATGAACGAGCTCGGCGATCCCGACGCCATCGTCCAGGCCGGCGAGGCCGCCGCCAGCAAGATGACGCCCGCCGCGACGGCGTCCCACACCTTCCAAGAGAACGACGGCTACTGAGGTGACGGGCGTCATTCCCGCGAAATAGCTCAGAATTCCTCAGGGCGCCTTCGCTGCATCGGCCAGCGATTCCGTGCCTGGTACGCCAAGGGCCATCGTCTATGTCTCCCGTACGGAGGTGATGATGTCCCGAGGAATCACGTCCACCTGCGTCGGTCTTGGCGTCGCCTTGGCCCTCGCTGGGTGCACCGGTACGATAGGCGGCTCGCCCGGCGCGGGTCGGCAGCCCGGCCAGAACGGCGGCGGTCCCGGCAGCGGCGGCACCGTTGGCTCGACGGGGGCTGGCGGAACGATCGCCGGCGCCGGTGGCACCATCGGGACGGGCTCGGGCGGTGGGGCCCCGGCGTCGTGCTCGGCGGCCGCGCCCGATCCGGGCGACACGCCCCTCGCGCGCCTCACGCAGGAGCAGTACCTCAACACGCTTCACGACCTCTTCGGCAACATCAACCTCACCTCGATCTTCCCCACGTCGCAGAGCGCCTCGCAGTTCGGGCTCGCGCAGGCCGACGTCGACGGCTCCGACCTCGACAAGTACCAGCGCGCCGCCGAGCAAGTGGCCGCCGCCGTCGTCGCCGACAAGAACGCGATGGCCAAGATCGCGCCGTGCACGGCGACCGCGGCCGCCGATCAGCGCACGTGCGCGAAGACCTTCTTGCAAAACTTCGGCACGAAGATCTACCGCGCGCCCATCGACGCCGCCGACTTCGATCGCCACCTCGCGCTCTACGACGCGGGCTCGCCCAACGGCGGCTACGCGCACGGCATCGAGCTCATGTTGCGCGGCATGATGCAGGCGCCGCGCTTCCTCTACCGCGTCGAGCTCGGCACGGCCGAGGCCGTGGGCCCGACCGCCGTGAAGCTCTCGGGCTACGAGCTCGCCTCGCGCCTGTCCTACACGCTGTGGAGCACGGGCCCCGACGACGCGCTCTTCGCGGCGGCCGCGGGCGGCAAGCTCGCGACGGCGGCCGACGCGCAGGCGCAGCTCACGCGCATGCTGGCCGATCCGCGCGGCGCGACGGCCGTGCGCCACTTCCTCGAGTCGTGGATCCACCTGCCCGATCTCGACAACGTCGCCAAGGACGGGACGCTCTACCCCGAGTGGAACGACGACGTCCGCGGCGCGATGACGACGCAGGCGCAGAAGTTCTTCGACGACGTGCTCGCGACCAAGGGCGGCACCGTCGCGTCGCTGCTGACGTCGAAGACGGTGTTCGCCAACGGCAAGCTCGCGCCGATCTATTCGGCGCAGGCGACGACCTTCCCGACCGACGGCAGCTTCACGAGCAGCGACAAGACCGACGGCACGGCCTCGGGCCTGCTGACGCTGCCGGCGTTCCTCGCGACGCAGGCCAAGGCCAGCGAGAGCTCGCCGATCTACCGCGGCAAGTTCGTGCGCGAGCAGCTCTTCTGCCAGGAGCTGCCGTCGCCGCCCGCCAACGTCCCGCAGGCTCCCATGGTGACCCCGGGCGCGTCGACGCGCGACCGCCTCAAGCAGCACGAGAGCGACATGACCTGCGCCACGTGCCACACCCTCATCGATCCCGTGGGCCTCGGCTTCGAGCACTACGACGCCATCGGCCGCTACCGGACCGTTGACGGCGGTAAGCCCGTGGACTCGACCGGCAAGCTCACGGGCACCGACGTCGACGGCGCGTTCGACGGCGTGAGCCAGCTGGGCACGATGATCGCCGCCAGCGCGCAGGTTCAATCGTGTGTCGCCAAGCAGTGGTTCCGCTACTCGATGGGCCGTGGCGAGCAGGACGCCGACAGCTGCTCGATCAACGCGCTCACGCAAGCCTTCACGGGCGCGGGCGCCGACCTGCGCACGCTGCCCGCGGCCATCGTCGCGACGCCCGCGTTCCTCTACCGCCGTCCGCTCGCGCAAGGGAGCAACTGATGAGCGCCACCGACACCCGCACCAAATTTTCGCGCCGTCGTCTGCTGGGTGGCCTCGGCGGCCTCACCGTGGCGCTGACGGCGCCCATCTGGAAGCCGGCGACGACGTTCGGTGCCGCCGCCAAGCCCGCCAAGCGCTTCATCGGCGTGTTCTCGGCGAACGGCACGATCCCGCAGTCGTTCTTCCCCAACACGACGGCGCCCGAGTCGACGCTCGCGCTCGGCCCCGAGTGCCGCATCCTCGCGCCCATGGCCGCCCACAAGAGCCAGATGCTCGTGCTCAAGGGCGTCGACATGGTGTCGACGATCGGCGCCAACCACCCGGGCGGCCCGCACATGAAGGGCCCGGGCGCGATGCTCACGGGCGGCACGCTGCTGCCCGGCCCGTTCACGGGCTCCGAAGGCCCAGCTGGCTACGCGAACTGCATGTCGGTCGACCAGCTCATCGCGACCCGCCTTGGCACGACGACGAAGTTCCCGTCGCTCGAGTTCGGCGTGCGCATCCAGGGCCAAGAGCCGCTGCGCTACATCTCGTACCGCGGCGCCAGCATGCCCAACACGGCCGTCGACGATCCGTGGCAGCTCTACAGCCGCATGTTCGCCAACGCGGGCATGACCGACGCGCAGCTCGCGCGCACGATGACCGAGCGCCAGAGCGTGCTCGACTTCTTGAAGGCCGACCTCACGTCGCTCGAGGCGCGCTTCTCGGCGAGCGATCGCGCGCGCCTCGACGCGCACCTCACGGGCATCCGCACGATCGAGCAGCAGATGAAGGCGGGCACGCAAGCGTGCGCGACGCCGACGCTGCCGGCGCGCATCGACCCCGAGGTCATGGAGAACTTCCCGACCATCGCGAAGATCCAGATGGACCTCATGCTGCTCGCGCTCACGTGCGGCATGACCAACGTCGCGACGTTCATGTTCGCCAACGCCGACAGCTGGCAGTACTACCCGTGGATCGGCATCAACGAAGAGCACCACACGATGTCGCACGGCGACGACAACGACGCCGCGAACGTCGAGAAGCTCGTGCAGATCAACATCTGGCACGCGCAGCAGATCAACTACATGCTCGACGGCCTCGCGGCGCACAACGAGGCGGACGGCAGCACGATGCTCGACAACTCGCTGCTGCTGTGGGGCAACGAGCTCGGCAAGGGCAACACGCACACCTACAAGGACATCCCCTGGATGCTCGCGGGCGGCGTGGGCGGCTCGATGCGCATGGGCCGCTTCCTCCAGTACAACGCCCAGCCCCACAACAACCTGCTCGTCTCCGTCGCCAACGCCTTCGGCCTCAGCGACGTGAAGTCCTTCGGCGACCAGTCCGTCTGCACCGGCGCCTTGGGCAACCTCACCTGAGACCGATCGGGCTCGCTCGCTGCCGCTCGCCTCGCGATGCGGGGCGACACGGGCTCGCTTGCTTCGCAAGCATCGCGGCTCGTCTCCGGTCGCTGGGCTGGCCGTGTTTGGGGATGCGTCCGCGCTCCGCGGCTCGGGCGGGCCCGACACGGCGCCAGCGGGTGTGAGGACGAAGGGGCCCTGGAAGCTCCGCGCGGCCGAGTCCCCGAACCCCTCCAGCACTGCACTCGCTACGTTCTGCCGTCGAAGTCAGGCAGGGCTCGCCGATGTTCGAGCCGCGCGCTCCAATTGTGGCGGTATCGGCCGACCTTCGAAGGCGAGACGTAGAAAGCGCGAGCGGACGGGTTTGGGGATGCGGCTGGGCGGAGCTTCCAGGCCCCTTCGACCTCACACCCGCTGGCGCCGTGCCGGGCCCGCCCGAGCCGCGGAGCCCAGACGCATCCCCAAACCCGGCCAGCCCAGCGACCGGAGACGAGCCGCGATGCTTGCGAAGCAAGCGAGCCCGTGTCGCCCCGCATCGCGAGGCGAGCGGCAGCGAGCGAGCCCGATCGAATTGTGATTGACGGCGACCTGGGCCAGAGGCACCATGTCAAAAGATGAATCGCCGTTCAGAATCTGAAATCGCGAAGGCAAATCTTCGCGAGCGCATTCGGGAGACGACCGTCCAGGCGATTCTCGACGCGGCCGAAGAGGTGTTTGCCGACGCGGGCCTTCACGCGGCGCACATGGGTGAGATCGCCGCCAAGGCCGGCACGTCGGTCGGCACGCTCTACAACCACTTCGAGGACCGCGAGGCGCTGCTGGCGGCGCTCATGGAGGCGCGCCACGCCGAGCTGGTCGCGCGCATCGACGCCGCGCTCGTCGAGAACGCCGGCCGCCCGCTGCGCGACCGGCTGCGCGGGATTCTGGGCGCGTTCTTCGCCCACTGCGAGGCGCACCGAAAGTTCGTGCTCATCGTCCTGCAGCGCGAGGTGGGGCGCTACCACCAGACCTACCCGCAGGCGTGGGCGAAGAAGACGGACGCCATGCGCGACATCCACGCGCGCCTCGGCGACGAGATGAAGACCGGCGTCGCCGAGGGCTCGCTGCGCCCCGAGGCGCTCGACCTCGCGCCCACGTTCTTCCTGGGCATGATGCGCGCGCTCATCATCCGCGACGTCGTGCTCGAGCCGGGCGCCGACGCGGCCGCCGACGTCGATCGCCTCATGGACATGTTCTTTCACGGCGTCGGCCCGCACGGCGCGCACCGGGAGGCGGCGGCGTGAGCGTCGCGGCGACCTTCGCAGCGCCGGTCGCGCGCGCGCCCGTCAACAAGTGGCTCGTCACGCTGTCGGTGACGTTCGGGACGCTCATGGGCGCGATCGACACGTCGATCGTCGCCGTCGCGACGCCGCACCTCACGGGCGCGCTCGGCGCCACCGTCGAGGAGATGACCTGGGTGACGACGGGCTTCGTCATCGCGACGGTCGTCGTCATGCCGCTCACGGCGTTCCTCGGCCGCTTCTTCGGCCAGAAGCGCGTCTATCTGTTTTCGCTGGGCCTCTTCGTGCTCGGGTCGGCGTTGTGCGGCCTCGCGCGCTCGCTGCCCATGATGGTCGCGTGCCGCGCGCTGCAGGGCCTGGGCGCCGGCGCGCTGCAACCGACCGAGCAAGCGATCTTGCGCCAGACCTTCCCGCCCGAAGAGCAAGGCATGGCGATGGCGCTCTTCGGCCTCGCCGTCGTCGTCGGCCCGGCGGCCGGCCCGGCGCTCGGCGGCTACATCCTCGACAACTTCGCCTGGCCGTGGATTTTCTACATCAACCTGCCCATCGGCATCCTCGGCATCTTCATGGTGACGCGGTTCGTGCACGAGCCCGACGACATCCGCCGCGAGAACAAGGCGCGCGCCGAGCAGCAGCGCAAGAACCTCGACTGGCAGGGCATCGTGCTCATGACGGTCGGCCTCGCGTCGCTGCAGTACGTGCTGGAAGAAGGCAGCCGCAACGACTGGTTCCAGTCGACGACGATCGCCGTCATGTCGTTCGTCGCCGTGTTCGTGCTGGCGGCGTTCATCATCCGCGAGCTCACGGCGCCCGTGCCCGCCGTGGCGCTCGACCTGTTCAAGGACCGCGTGTTCCTGTCGGGCACGGTCATCGGCGCGATGATGTTCGCGATCCTCATGTCGATCACCTTCCTGCTGCCGCTGTTCATGCAGCAGCTGCTGGGCTTCCCCGCGCTCGACTCGGGCGTCGCGCTCATGCCGCGCGCGCTCGCGATGATGATCGGCATCCCCATCGTGGGGCGGCTCTACAACAAGGTGCAGCCGCGCATCCTCGTGATCCTCGGCGTCATCCTCGTGTCGACGAGCGCCGTCCTCATGTCGCGCTACACGCTCGCGACCAGCTCGCACTCCGTCGTCCTCGCCATCATGATCCAGGGCTTCGGCTTCGCGTCGCTGTTCGTGCCGCTCACGACGGTCGCGCTCGCCGGCATCCCGCGCTTCCGCCTCACCGACGCGACGGGCCTGAACTCGCTCGTGCGGCAAATCGGCGGATCGATCGGGCTCGCGGCGTTCGCGACGCTGCTGCCCCACTTCGTCGCGGCGGCGCGCTCGGGCCTCGCGGCCCACGTCGATCCGGGGCGGCCCGAGGTCGCGGCGCGCCTGCAGATGTTGCAAGGGGGCCTGCAGACGCGCGGGCTCAGCACGGGCGCCGCGCGCGAGGCCGCGCTGCGCATCGTCGACGGGACGCTGTCGATGCAGTCGTCGGTGCTCGGCTTCGAGCGCATGTTCCTCGTCGCCGGCCTCGGGTTCCTGCTCGTGATTCCGTTCGCGCTCTTCCTGCGGCGGCCCAAAGGCACGCCGGCGCCCAAAGTCGATTTGCACTGAACCACGCCCAACAAGAAGCACAAACAACATGGAAACAGCTCGCCAAACCACGGATCTCCCCAAGGCCGAACCCGCCGTCGCCGTCGTGCCGGCCGCCGCCGCCGCGCCCAAGCGCAAGCGGCGCCCGTTCGTCATCCTCGGCGTCGTCGCCGCGATCGCGCTCGTCGCCGTGGGCGGCTACGCGTTCGCGACGCACGGGCGTGAGACCACCGACGACGCGCAGGTCGCCGCCGACGTCGTGCCGGTGGCGGCGCGCGTGAGCGGCCAGGTCGCGAAGGTGCACGTGCACGAGAACCAGTGGGTCAAGCGCGGCGCGCCGCTCGTCGACCTCGACGACGCCGATCTCCAGGCGCGCATGCAGCAGGCCGACGCCGAGCTCGCGACGGCGCGCGCGCAGGCGCAGGCCGCCGACGCGCAGGTGCAGATCGTCGACGCGACGTCGAAGGGCGGCCTCGCGGGGGCGCGCGCGGCGCTGTCGGGCTCGGTGGCCGGCGTCGGCACGGCCGAGGCGCAGCTCGCGAGCGCGAAGGCCGCGGCGGCGCGCGCCGACGCCGACCTCAAGAAGGCGGAGCTCGACCTCACCCGCGCGCGCACCTTGCGCCAGGCGGGCGCCGTCCCGCAGCAGCAGCTCGACACGGCGCAGATCGCCTTCGAGGGCGCGACGGCGGCCAAGGCGCAGGCCGACGCGCAGGTCGCCTTCGCGAGCGACGCGCGCGTGAGCGCGCAGAGCCGCGTCGGCGAGGCGCGCGGTCGCGTCGATCAGAGCACGCCCGTCGCGCCGCAGATCGCGGCGGCGCGCGCCGGGGCCGCGCTCGCGGCCGCGCGGGTGCGCAGCGCCGAGGCCGCGCTCGCGCTCGCCAAGCTCCAGCTCAGCTACGCGCACGTCGTCGCGCCCGCCGACGGCTTCGCGTCGAAGCTCTCGGCGCACGAGGGCCTGCTGATCTCGATCGGCATGCCGCTCGTCGAGCTCGTGCCGTCGGACACGTACCTCGTCGCCAGCTTCAAGGAGACGCAGATCGGCCGCATGCGCCCCGGCCAGCCGGCCGAGGTCGAGATCGACGCGTTCCCGGGCCAGAAGTTCGAGGGCAAGCTCGAGAGCCTCGCCGGCGGCACGGGCGCGACCTTCTCGCTGCTGCCCCCCGACAACTCGACCGGCAACTTCGTCAAGGTCGTGCAGCGCGTGCCGGTCCGCATCTCGTGGACCTCGGCGCCGCCGGCCGACGTCGTCCTGCGCCCCGGCCTGTCGGCCGACGTCACGGTCGACACCCGCTAGCCGGGTCTGCTCCTCGGGTGCGGTGAAACGTCGCACCTGACGGGGCTTTGCGGGCGGTGCCCTCGCCCACTAAAATAGGCGGCCGATGGACGACCAGAGCTTGCCCGCCGACGACGAGGAGGCCACCCTCCCCGCCGGAGCCAAGCTCGGAAAATACCAGGTCGTCCGCTTGCTCGGCGCGGGCGGCATGGGCGCGGTTTACGAGGCCGTACACACCGAGATCGGCAAGCGCGTCGCCGTCAAGACGCTCGCGCCGCAGGTCGCGGCGATCCCGGGCGCGCGGCAAAGATTTTTGCGCGAGGCGCAGCTCACCTCGCGCCTGCGCCACCCCAACATCGTCGATCTCTCCGACATGGGCACGGAGGGGCGCGTCGCTTACCTCGTCATGGAGCTGCTCGCGGGCGAGGATCTCGCGGCGCGCCTCGAGCGCACGGGTCCGATGGTGCCGCGCGAGCTCGTCGACCTGACGCTGCCCGTGTGCTCGGCGCTCGTCGCCGCGCACGAAGCCGGCATCGTCCATCGCGAC
Source organism: Polyangia bacterium (assembly GCA_035549075.1). Lineage (GTDB taxonomy): Bacteria > Myxococcota_A > Polyangia > Fen-1088 > Fen-1088 > DASZFV01. The sequence goes on from DASZRT010000151.1 coordinate 45,177, forward strand.
CTCAAGCCGCAGAACATCTTCCTCGCCAACCAGCCGCAGGGCGTGCAGCCGAAGGTGCTCGACTTCGGCATCTCGAAGAGCGCCGACACCGACGCGTCGTCGTCGCTCACGAGCACGGGCTCGGTCATCGGCACGCCGCACTACCTCGCGCCCGAGCAGATCAAAGACGCGCGCACGGCGAGCGCCGCGAGCGACCAGTACGCGATCGGCGTGATCCTCTACAAGTGCCTCACGGGCGACAACCCGTTCGAGGGCGACAGCATCTTCGCCGTGCTGCAGGCGATCGTCACGCAGCGGGCCGTGCCCGTGGGCGAGCGGCGCGCCGGGCTGCCGCCGGGCCTCGACGCCGTCGTCGAGCGCGCCATGAACCCGCTGCCGTGGGAGCGTTACCCGTCGGTACGCGAGCTCGGGCGCGCGCTGATTCCGTACGCGTCGCCCAAGGCGCGCATGATCTGGGAGGACACGTTCGCGGCGGGCGCGGCGACGGCCGAGCCGCCGCCCGAGGCGCGGCAGAGCCACACGATGCCCATGCCGACGCCGCAGCCGAGCGTCGTGCGCAAGCCGCAGTCGTTCTCGACGGCGAAGTCGCGGCTCGACTCGGGCACGTTGCGTCCGTCGGGAGACCTCGGGCTCGAGACGGACGTCGATGGCCTCGCGCCGTCGCGCTCGCGCCCGCGCATGATCGCGGGCATCGTCGCCGGCGCCGGCATCGCCGTCGCGGGGTTCTTCTTGTTTGCGCGCGGGTCGGGCGCGCCACCGCCGACGAGCGAGACGGTGAAGCCCGTCGCCGCGAGCGCCGCGCCGGCTCCGGCTCCGCCCGTGACGCCACCACCCGCACCGGCCGCCGTCGTGCCGGCGACGCCACCACCCGCCGCCGTCGCGCCGGCGACGCCGAAAGAAGAGCCGAAGGCGGAGCCCGAGAAGGCCGCCGTCGAACCGAAGATCGAAGAAAAGGTCGAAAAGAACGAGCCCGCGAGGTCGGCGCCGTCTTCGTCGTCGCACAAGCACGCGACGCCGCGCCACGCGCCGGCGCGCGGGAAGACCGAAGCGCCGACGACCGCACCGGCACGCCCGGCTCTGAACCCGAACGGCTCGCCCGTCATCGACTGACGCCCGTCAGGGCGCGCAGCTCGGCGCTGGTGAAGGCGCCGCCATGAGCGCCGCGTGCGCCTTGGCGTCGGCGTCGGCCGGCGCGAGCCCGTCACCGAGCTGTGCGGCGACGATCGTGCGCCACACGAGCTGAAGGTCCGTCGCCGTGCCCATCGGACAGAGCGTCTTCGCGCGCGCGGCGATGGCGTCCCACTCCATCTTGAGCAAGCCGGCGGCGTCCAGCTTCTGTTCGACGCGCTCGCTGTAGGTCTTCACCTCGAACGCGAGGTATTCGGGGAAGAGCTGACCGTCGCCCGCGTACGATCGATACACGGCGCCGAGCGGCTCGGGATCACCGGGGCAGCCGTCGAGCTTGGCGTCGACGTATCCTGGCTGGATCGTCCCCGACGCGTGACCGACGGTGACGGCCGCGTCGTAGGCCGAAGGCGCGGGGCACTTCGCGAGCGCGGGCAGCGGGTGCCAGCCCGAGGCGTCGTTGCCGGCGATCGTGCAGTCGAGGCAGCCGTCGACGGCGAGCCCCCAGCGCGCCATGCCCTCGAACACGTTGTCGCGCAGCGTGACGCCCGAGATCGTCGTCGTCTTGCCGATGACGTGCAGCCCCGCCGTGAGGCCCGTGCCCAGGTAGCGCGGCGACGTCGCCGTCACGCGGTTGCCCGAGACGACGACGCCCGTGTGATCGGCCACGATGGCGTCGCCGACGTTGATGCCCGAGAACGCGCTCGTCTTCTCGAGCGTGACGACGTTGTCGCTGATCGTCGTGCCCGCGCCGCCGTAGTAGACGATGCCGACGGCCGAGGGATCGTGGATCTGGTTGCGCGCGATCGTCGTGTGCGAGCAGGCGATCGAGACGCCGTCGGTCCAGTGTCCGCCGGCGTCGTGCGGGCGCGACGCGCTCTCGACGACGTTGTCGGTGACGATCGACGAGTCGCACGGCTCGATGAGGTGCAGGTGCGTCCAGCCGGGCGCGTCGGTGAACGAGCAGCCGACGATCGAGTAGCCGTCGCCGGGGCCGATCTCGACGAGCGCCTGCGAGTCCTGCGTGCCCAGCACGCGTCGGTTGCCGTCGAAGCGCACCGACGCGAGGTGAATGTCGCTGCCCGAGCCGCGCACGGCGCCGCTCGAGCTGATGGGGAAGTCGGCGCCGAGACGAATCGTCGCCATCTCCGTCGGGTCGGAAGGCAGGCCCGCCGTGAAGAGCGTGAGCCCTTGGCGCAAGACGAGCAGCTGCGACAGCACGATCTCGGCGCGCGGGCACAAGAGCACGGTCTTGCGCGCGTCGATCGCCGCCTGCAGATCGGCGCCCGTGCCCGTCGCGAGGCAGTCGGTGCCGATGTACTTCGTGTCGCCGTGGCACGCGGGCACGAGCGTCGCGAGCGCAAAGACGAAGACCGCGAGCTTCATGGCAGCGGCACCGCGAGGCCGAGCGCCGCCGTGACCGACACCGGCGCGGGCGAGAACACCGTGCTCTGCGCGCCCTCGATCGCGAACGTCGGGCGCTCGAACGCGGCGGCGCCCTCGATCGTCGCGACGAGCGCGAGGTGCGACGACAGCCGGCGCTCGGCGCCCGCGCCGAGCCACGCCGTCTCCCACCACGCCGTCGCGCCGTTGGTCTCGGCGACGCCGACGCCGTTCGCGCGCGTGCGGTCGACGTCGCCGCCCGCGCACAGGCGCGCGCGCCAGCGGCCGCGCTCGGTCCAGCCGCAGAGGCCCGCGCCGAACGAAAGCAATTCGAAATCGCCGCCCGCGCCCGCGCCACCGACGGTGGCGCGCGTGCTCGCCGGGAAGATCGTGCCACGCGCGACGAACGCGAGGTGCTCACCGCCGAGCGTCGCCTCGACGCGCGCGCCGAGCGCAGCGTGCGGCAACGCGCCGAGCGCCGCGACGCCCGACGCCGCGAGCGCGCCGCGCACATTCATCGGAGGCGGGGACGCGGGCGCTTCGATCACGGGCGCGAAGCCACCGCCCGCCTGACCGCGTTCGATCGCTGGCGCGTCGTCGGCGGCCGAGTGCTCCTCGACGGTCACGAGCGCCGCGATGACGAGCCCCAGCGTCGCCCACCGCTCGGCCGGCGCGTCGTTGGCGCGGAACGACAGATCGCGACGTACGGGCGCGCGCGCGGGCTCGCTGGGATCCGCCAGCTCGACGGTCGCCGCGCCGTCACCCGCGGACGCGACGCGCGCTTGCCAGCACGAGGCGCCGCGATCGGCGGACTCGGGCAGAACGATGCGGCAACGGCCGACGCCGAGGATCTCGCTGCAACGTCGCTCGAGCGCGGCGCGCGGCGCGTCGGCGGCGACTGGTCCGGCGATCTCGACGGCTACACAGGCCTGGGGCGCGACCATCCTCTCCAGGATTATCGCGGATGCACCGGCGTGCCGCCAACCTCGCCCTCGATGCCGGCGCGAACGGCGCCGAGGTTGGCGCGCGCTTGTTCCGACAGCGGTCCGCGCGGCGCGCGCGCGAGCAGCTGTTGGTAGAGGCGAGCCGCCGCGGCGCCGCGGCCCGCGCGCTGCGCCTCGAGCGCCTGTTGGAAGAGCGCGTTCTGCGCGCGGAGGTCGCTCGGACGATCCACCGGACGCTCGATCACGCGCGGCGCGACGGCGATCTTGCGCACGTGCGCCGCTTCGACGGGCGCCGGCGCCGCGGCCACGGGCGCCTCGCAGCCCCACGTCTGCCCCGGCGCGACCATGTGGGTCTCGCCGCTCGCGAACACGGCGACGAGGCCCTCCTGCACGCGCACGCACGTCGCGGGCACCGAGCCCGGGTGCAGCTCGACGTCGAACTCGGTGCCGCGCACCTGCACGTCGGCGTCGGGCGTGAGGACATGAAAGCGCTGGCCCGCGTGCAGCTTCGTCACCTTGAGGTGCGCGCGGCCGCGCAGCAGGTTCACGGCCTCGATCGCCGGCGCGCCCGCGACCTCGGTGTTGGCGGCGACGACGGTGCCGACGCGCGACGCGGGCGCGAGCGTGAGCGTCGCCGTGTTGGCGAGCTGCACGCGCGTCGCCTCGTCGGCCGGCGCCTCGAGCGCGCCCGCGCCGAGCCCCGAGGCCTCGCCCGTGCGCAGCGTGCGGCGCGCGACGCCGTCCTCGAGCCAGAGCGTGCCGTCGAGCACCGCGACCGTCGCCGTGCGCGACGGCGCGACGCGCGCGCCCGGCGCGACGAGAATGATGGCGGCCGCCGCGCTCGAGACCGCGGCGAGCGTGAGCGCCGTGCGGCGCACGAAGCGCAGGCGGCGCGTGCGCACGTGAACGCGCGCGGCGTGCGCGCGCAGCTGCGGCACGACGCGCGCGCGGCGCGATGAACGATCTCGCGCCGGCGGGCCCCCCGCCGGCAACGCATCGACGTAACGCGCGAGCGTCACGCGCGTGTCCTCCCCCTCACCCGCGTCCATTCTGCTTCTCCTTTTTCGCGATGAAATCTAGGACGTCTTTGCGCCCGCGCACGAGGCGCGACTGAGCGGCGGCGACGGTGACGCCCGTGAGCGACGCGATCTCCGTGAGCTCGTGCCCCATGATGTCGTGCAGGATCACGGCCTCGGCGCGCGTGCGGTTGACGGTCGCGAGCGCGCCCAGCAGGCGCTCGACGCGGCGGCGCGTCTCGGCGAGGCGCTCCGGCGTGCGTCCCTCCTCGGCGACGAGCTCGAGCGCCGCCGGACCCGCGGCGCGGTCGAACAGCTTCCGCTCGCGGGTGCGCGCGCGCATCGTGTCGATCGCCAGGTTCTGCGTGACGAGCGTGGCCCACGAGCGCAGGCTGCAGTTGTTGGCGAAGCGGTTCTGGACGATCGACGTGATGACGCGCTCGAGCGCCTGCTGCGCGAGATCGTCGCGCTCGAGATCGCCCGGCCCCATCAACCGGTAGAGCACGGCGTCGACGACGTCCTCGACGCGGTCGTAGACGACCTCGGCCGCCCACGCCTCGCCCGACGCGAGCGCGCGGCAGAGCTCGGCGTCGGTGAGCGAGCTGCCGCGCGGCGCGCCCGCCGCGCCGGCTGGCCCGCTCGGCGGACGTGCCTTGAACAAGGCCATATCAGATACGATAGACGCCCCGGCGGCGCCGGGCAGGCAGGAAATCATGGCGTCAAAATCGTGGCGCGCGGCGGCGGCGTGCGTTGTCACGATCATGGGCCCGCGATCCCCAGCGTGTTGGTGGTCCCCAGCTTCTTGACGCCCTGGTTCGGCGTGCCCGTGACCACGGACCAGGTGAAGCCGTCGAGCGGCTTCGAGGCGCGCTCGACGACGTAGACGCCGCCCTTCTGCGTGTCGAACGTGAGCGTCACGCTCGACGACGACGTCACGTCCGTGCTCGTCGCCGTCGCGCCCGCGCCGACGATCTTGCGCACCTTCACCGCCGTCGCGCCCCACGGGTTGATGACCGTCGCCGAGCCGCCGAGCTGGCTCAGGAGCCCGACGTACTTGATGTCGCCGCCTTCGCGCTCGCTCGTGACGAGGAAGCCGCCGCGCGCCGCGAGCGTGAATCGTGTCACGAGGCCCGTGTCCTTCGGCAGCGCCGGGAACACGCGGATCCTGCCGTCGTAGCTCTGCAGCAGCGACTCGTTCATCACGCACAGGTGCACGCCCAAGTATTCGAACACCCCGTTCGTGTTGTTGGTCATGCCGTTCGGGTAGCTCTGGTAGTTCTTCAGCATCGTCTTCATGCCGGCGTTCGCGTCGTCGCCGAGGCCGAGGCGCGCGGCCTGGATCGCGTCGTTCGACCACACGTTGCCGTAGGGAAAAGGCCGCGCCTTCCAGCTCGCGAGCGCCATCGCGTAGTCGGGCGCGTCGATGCCCGTGACGTCGTAGGGCCACAGCAGCTCGCCCACGATGTTCTCGTTGTTGCGCGTCTGCGAGATCGGCGGCTCGTGCGGCAGGTACTTCGTGCCGTCGTTCGGGTACGGCGTGAGGTTGTCGAGCACGTCCTGCCACTGCGGCCGCAGATCGGCGTCGACGCCCAGCGACTGGCTGGTCTTGATGGCGACGGGGAAGAGCTGCCGCACGGCCGCGAGATCGGTGAGCGCGTTCTTCACGTGCCAGTACGTCTCGTGCGCGTTCGACGACAGCATGACGTACTTGCCCGAGCCCGCGTCCTTCGTGAGCTTCTTCACGTAGAACTTCGCGACGTCGCGCATGAAGGGGTACGCCGTGTTCTTCAAATAGTCGGCGTCGCCCGTGTACGCGAACTGCGCGTACATGTTCATGGCGGCCTCGGTGGCCGTCGTGAAGATGTCGTTCGTGTATTCGGTGTTGCCGTCGGCGTTGCCGTTCCAGCCCATGGTCTCGGGCACCCAGAGGCCGTCGAAGCCGAACCGGCTCTTGGTGAAAGCTTCGAGCGCGGGGACGTTGCGGCTGTACAGCTTGTTGAACGGCGCCATGACGTCGGCGTGGTTCGACGCGAGGAACGAGTTGTAGACGTCGCGCTGGTTCCAATACCAGTAGCCGTTGCTCCACTTCGTCTTGTCGGCCGTCGCGCGCTCGACGCCGTTGATGAAGTGGAACGGGTAGTTGCCGAACCCGCCCGCGGCGATCATCTCCGTCGCGAGGAAATACACGTTCTCGAGGTAATCGGCGTCGCCGGCGGCGTTCGAGTATTGAACGAACGAGCGGCGCCAGAACGCGTGCCAGAAGTCCTCGTAACCAGCGAACGTCGTCGCGTAGGTGGCCTGCTTCGTGCGCGCGAGCGCCGCCTTCGCCTCGCCGACCGAGTCGTTGCCCGCGGCGTTCAGGCGCGACGAGCACGCGATCCAGATCGTGTAGCTCGCCGAAGGCGTGATCGTGAGGCGCACGGCGCTCGCGCTGGGCGACGACGTCGTGAAGGCCGCGCCCTCGACGGTGGCGGCGAGCGTGTAGCCGAACTCGTCGGGATCGGCCTGCCCGCGCGACAGGCCCGCGCTGTCGGCCTCGGCGTAGGTCGTGACCTTCTTCCACGTGTCGAGGTTGCGGACGTTCCAGTTCGACAGCGTCGAGAGATCCCACAGCGAGAGATCGACCGTCGCGCTCGTGACGCCCGCGCGGCCGTCGACGACGTGGATGCCGATGACCTCTGAATTCGGCGCGCCGATGACCGTGACGGTTCGGGCATCTTTGCTGGCTTCGCTGCCGTACTTCGTCGACACGACGCCGTCGTACAGCGCGAGCCGCTGCTGGAACGCGCCGCCGCCCGAATCAATCGCCGGGTTGGTGTTGAACGCCACGAGGCCGCCCGCGTAGGCGGATTGCTCGGAGATGTCGACGTTCGACACCTGCATCGAAAGGCCGTTCTCGCTCCACACCATCGCGCCCGTGCGGCCGTTGCCGACGGTGAGGCCGTAGAGCGAGTTCGTGTTCGGCTTGGCGTAGACGAGGTCGTGCTTGGGCAGGTACGCCGCGTAGTCGACGTTGAGCACGCCCTTCGCCGTGTCGAACGCGTGGCCCGTGGGCCCGTCGACGACCGTCGTCGGCGGCGCGCTCGTGGTGCCGCCTGAGCCGCCGGTTGCGGTCGCACCACCGGTCGCAGACCCGCCCGCGCCGCCGATCGACGACACGCCGCCAGATCCGCCGGCATCGGACGTTCCGCCCGTCGCCGTCGCGCCTGCGTCTCCACCCGTCGCCGTCACGCCGCCGGTGCCTCCCGACGTGCCCGCTACCGCGCCGCCCGTACCCGCTGAACCCGAGCTACCGCCCGTCGCATTCGGCCCACCATGACCGCTCGACGAGCACGCGCCCAGCGCCAGCGCCAACACGGCGCCCGCTCGAAACGTTCGGCCAGAAAAGAAAGTCCACACGCGTCGTTACCGTCGAGTCCGTTCGCTGGATAGACGACGCGGACGACCCGCGGCAGGCACGAAACGAGGCCTGTTTCCCGCGGTTTTACTCAGTCTTCGAGCTGCACGCGCAACGCGTAGACCAGATACGTGCGGGCGAGTGGGCCTGTCCACAGCCACGGCGGCAACAGCTCGGGGGTGCCGACCTCGGCGAGGATCGGGCGCACGACGGTGGGGTTCGCCGCGTAGTAGGCGGCGCCCTTCGCGACGACGTCGTCGAGGACGCGGGCGAGGTCGGCGTCGGGAGGCAGCTCGTCGAGCGGATAGAAGTTCGACGACACGACGTCGCTCGCGAAGAGCGCGGTGCCACCTTCGGCCGTGAGGCTCACGAGCGTCGACAGGTGCGTGCGCAGCAGCGCGTGGCGCGCGGCCTCGAGAGTGGGGTGGCGATCGCCGAGCGCCTCGCGCAGCGCGAACGCCATCTGCGTCATCACGCACGCCGAGACGACGACGTCGAACGGCCCGGGCAGCCGCGCGATGAGCCCGTCGAGGGTGGCGCCCGCGACCTCTTCCAGCTCGGCGGCGTCGGGCGGCGCGCGCCGCCAGCGCGCGAGGCGGCGCGCCGACAAACCCGAGAGATCGACGTCGCCGTGACGATGCAGCCGCGCGCGTACGGCGGCTTCGGGCCGCGCGACGGCGCGCGCGAGCGCCTTGCCGTCGAGGTCGACGAGGTGGATCTCCGCGAACGCGGCGTCGCCGGCGAGCGCCGCGAGATCGAGATCGTTGCACGCGCCGGCGCCGAGCACGCACAACCGCCCGCCGGGCCGCGCGAGCTGCGCGCGCACGGCCGCCGTGAAGCGCGCGCGGTGCGCGGCGTAGAGCTGCCAGTCGTCGATGGTCGCAGTCTGCGCGCGCGGGCTCAGAACTGCGACCAAAACCGCCACGTGCCGACGGTGCTCATCGGGACCTGCGGCGAGTGGCCGAGCCCCGTCGTGGGGCACCACACGACGGGGAAGCCCGGCAGGCAGCCTTGATACTCGACGCACACCGACGGCGTCTTCGGATCACCGTCCCAATCGTAGGGCTTGGTGTCGGTGCCGCACTTGTTGATGGCGAGGATCCGGTCGCGCGCCATCTCGCCGCCCGCGATCGGGTTCATCGTGTCGGTCGTGTCGTGCATCATCATCGCGGCGACCGGCCCGCTGCACGCAGGGATGCCCGGCGGCAAGCCGCCCGTCGTGTTCGCCTGCGCCCGCAGCGTCACGCTGCCGCGCGCGCAGCCGATCAAGTTCGACAGCCACGAGCCGCTGCTGTGGCCGATCAAAAAGACGCGCGCCTCGTCGACGCACGTGAGGCCCTCGACGTCCTTCAGGACCTGGTCGTAGTACGGCACCTCGGGCGAATTCGGGTTCATTGTGTCGAAGCAGCCGCCGCCGTAGAGCATGCCGCTGTTCTGCGAGTCCTTGGAGCGCAACGCGACGAGGATCGCGTCGCCCTTCGTCGCCTGCTCCATCGGGTACGGAATGCTGCCGTCGCAGCCGTGCGCGAGGAACACGAGCGGGTACGCGCGCGTCATGTCGTAGCCCGTCGGGAGGCGGAGATCGTAGACCCGCGTCGAATTCGTGACCGTGTGGCGCACGTAGCTCGCGAACGCCTGCGCCGGCACCTTGTTGCAACCGAGGCTGGGCATGGGCGGCGGCTTCGTCATGAGGCCGCCGTCGCCAGCGCCGCCTTCGGGCGCGCCGCCGTCGGAGCCGTCGACGCCCGCGTCGGCCGTCGCGCCGCCAGCTCCGCCCGGAGCGCCGGCGACGGACGAGCCTCCGGTGCCACCGCCTTCGGTCATCTGACCGCCCGCGCTCGAGGTCGAACCGCCGCCGCCCGAACCGCCGGGGGCCGCCGTCGCGCCGCCGGCTCCGCCGATGCCGTTCTTGGGCGCTTCACTGGCGGCGCACGCCGCCAGCGAGAGGACGAGGACCGCGAACGACCAAGGAAAGCCACCAAAATGAAACGACTTCGAGGGGGGCACGCCAGGGTCTAGACGACGGAAAAGCCGCCCGGCAGGCATTCGTCGACGGAATCACGAGCGTCAACGACGTGACGTCGCATCACCAGCTTCCGTCAACCCGTTCGCGGAATCGCGCCGTCGCCTCGTGAAAAGACGGGCGCCACATTTCGTCAACCGCCCTTGGAATGACGTGGTCAACGCCGTTCTCGGCGATGGCGTTCTTTCGTCGACAGGCGCTTCGGGCGTGAGCGCCCAGCCACCTCGCTAGGTAGCCGGCCCGCGGCCGACCTGCGGCGCATCTTCCCTGCATGCTACCCTTGCGGACGCATGTCGCGGGCGAGCCGCACCGGTTGGAGCCGACGCGAGGCCGTGACGGCGCTCGCAGGCGCGGGCGTCGCCGTCGGTTGCGACAAGCTGTGGCACGCGCCGACGAAATCGCTCGCGGCGGCTTCGCGCGAGCGCGAGGTCGTCAACGTCGTCGACGCGCAGCCGACGATCGAGGGCGCGGGCGTTCACCTGCGGCGCTCGCTCGGGTCGCGCGCGCTGCCGCTGCTCGATCCCTTCCTCATGCTCGACGAGTTCCACTCGGATCGTCCCGAGGACTACCTGCCCGGCTTCCCGAGCCACCCGCACCGCGGCTTCGAGACGGTGACGTACATGCTCGAGGGCGCCGTCGAGCACCGCGACAGCCTCGGCAACCACGGCCACCTGGGCCCGGGTTGCGCGCAGTGGATGACCGCCGGCCACGGCATCATCCACTCGGAGATGCCGGTCGAAGAGCGCACGAGCCCGCGCATGTGGGGCTTCCAGCTGTGGGTCAACCTGCCGGCGGCGAAGAAGCTGATCGCGCCGCGCTATCAGGATCTGCCGCCCGCGCGCATCCCCGAGGTCGACGTCGACGACGGCCGCATCCGGCTCGTCGCGGGAACCATCGGCGGCGCGGTTGGGCCCGTCAGCGGCATCGTCACGGCGCCGCAGATGTTCGAGGTGAAGCTCGGGCGGCGCGGCTCCGTGCGCCACGACGTGCCCACGTCGCACAACGCGTTCGTCTACGTCTTCGACGGCGAGGCGCAGCTGGGACCGGCGCGCACGAAGGTCGGCGCGGGCCAGCTCGCCGTGCTCGGCCCGGGCGAGCGCCTCGTCGCGCGCGCCGAGACGTCGGCGCGTTTGCTCTCGTTCGCGGGCGCGCCCATCGGCGAGCCCGTCGCGCGCTACGGTCCGTTCGTCATGAACACCGAGGACGAGCTGCGCCAGGCCGTCGACGACTACCGCTCGGGCCGCCTGACCTTGCTCTGATCGCGCGCGCGATCAGAGCAAGGGTCCGTCGCCCATCCGCGGGAGAGTCCGTCGTCCGTTGCCGCGTACGCCCGCGATCGACTAACGTCGATGCGTGCCGCGCGTCTCGTGGTCGGGGCCGTCGCCTGGAACCAAGCTGCGGGCCGCGCTCGCGGCCGAGGGGCTCGAGATCGGCGCCGAACCGGACGCGATCCTGATCGTCGCGACGCGTCCGCGCGCGGCTGCGCCCAACCCTCCCCCTCGCGCGCCCTGGCTGTGGCTCGCGCGCGGCGCCGTCTCGCCCGAAGACGCGGCCCTCGCGATCGATCGCGGCGCCTACGACGTCGTCGACGGCGACGCGCCCGATGCGGCGGCGCGCCTCGCGGCACGCGCCCGCGAGCTCGCTTCGCCCGAGGCGCCCATGCCCGACATGTCGCGCTTCGTCGCCGAGAGCGAGGCCGCGCGCGCCGTGCTCCGCCAGCTCGCGCGCGCGGCCCGCACGTCGATGCCCGTGCTGCTCACGGGCGAGACCGGCACGGGCAAGGAGGTCGCCGCGCGCCTCGTCCACGAGTGGTCCGATCGGCGCGCGCGCCGCTTCATCCCCATCAACTGCGCCGCGATCCCCAACGAGCTGCTCGAGGCCGAGCTGTTCGGCTACGCCAAGGGCGCGTTCACGGGCTCTGTGCGCGCCTACGAAGGCCAGCTCGCCGCCGCCGAGGGCGGCACCGTCTTCCTCGACGAGGTCGACGACACGCCGCTGCCGTTCCAAGTGAAGCTGCTGCGTGTCCTCGAGGACCGCGTCGTCACGCGCGTCGGTGAGAACACGTCGCAGGTCGTCGACTTCCGCATCCTGGCGGCGACGAACCGCGACCTCGGGCCGCTGTGCGCCGCGGGTGCGTTCGGGTCCGATCTCTACGAGCGGCTCGCGATCGTCTCGGTGCGCCTGCCGCCGCTGCGCGAGCGCCTCGCCGATCTGCCCGCGCTCGCCCTCCACATGATCGCCCGCTTCTACAAAGAAGAGCCCGCGGCGAAGGCGCGCCACGACGTCGGCGCCGTGTCCGACGCCGCGCTCGCGGCGCTGCGCGCGTACCCCTGGCCCGGCAACATCCGCGAGCTGCGCAACGTGATCTTCGAGGCGCTCGTCGACAAGCGCGCGGGCGACGAGCTCTTGCTCGGCGATCTCCCGCGCCGCGTGCGACGACCGCCCGCGTCCCGCGCCGAACGGGACGCCGACGTCGTCGACGCGGCCGCGATCCGCCGCGCCGTCGACGAGAACCGCTTCGATCTCGGACGCGCGCGCGAAGCGCTCGAGCGCGCCGCCGTCGAGGCCGCGCTCGCGCGCGCCGGAAACGCCGCGGCGGCGGCCGGCCTGCTCGGCCGCGTGGGCCGGGGCGCCGCCGCCGATCCCGGCGGCACCGTGCGCGCGATGATGCGGCGGCTCGGCGTCGCGCCCGAAGATCGCGCGCCGGCCGCCACACCACCGACTAGCTCTTCGCGTTCGAAGACGAAGCGCCGCCGTTCCCGTTAGCGCCCGCGAGCATGCGCGCCATCAGGGCCTCGGCCAGCCCCGCGCCGCCGCCCGCGCCCGAGACGGCGACGTCGGGCACGACCTTGATGTTGCGCTCGCCGACGATGGTCGCGATCTGCATCGCCGTGTAGGCCTCGGGGCCGAGCGCGTCCTTGCCGTCTCGGTAGGCCTGCGCGCGCGCCGCGCCCAGCGCGCGCGTCGCATCGGCCTGCGCCTCGGCCTCGAGCCGCGTCGCCGCCGCGTTGCCCTTGGCTGCCTCGGCCGCCGCCTGCGCGTTCTGCGTCGCGATGCGCACCATCTGCTCGCTGCGCACGACCTCGGCCTGCAGCTCGGCGACGGCGCGCTCGCGCTCGAGCTCCTGCCGCTTCTCTTGCGACTCGCGCTGCACGTCGTACGTCCTCTTGAGCTCGTCGGCGATCTTGCGGTCGGTCTGCGTCTTCATGAGCTCGGGCGGCGGCACGATGTCGCCGATGAGCGTGTCGATGCACTCGACGTCGTAGGCCTCGACGGCGCGCCCGATCGCGGCCTTGGCCTCGTGCTGGCGCTGGCTGCGCGCCGACAGGAAGTCGAGCACGGTCACCTCCTGCGCGCTGTTGCGGAAGTAGTTGCCCACCGTCGGCTGCAAGACGTGATCGACGAGGTTCTGCATCGAGCCGACGCGCGAGATCACGCGCGGCGCGTTCTTGGCGGCGACGTGGATGATCTGCGCGACGTCGAGCGAGAACGAGAAGCCGTCCTTCGACCGCACGAGGATCGACGACAAGCGCTCGTCGTATTGATGCGCCTCCGTGCGCTCGGCCCAGTTGAGGACGATGTTGGTCGTCGGCACGAGCTCGACCTTCATGACCTCGGTGTTGAGCGGGTGCTTGCCGGGCAGCAGCGGCTCGACCCACACGCCCTTGCGGCCCTTCTCGACGAGATCGCCGTGCGTGAAATCGGCGCCCGAGACGTCGACGTGCTCGCGACCGACGTAGCTGACGACGACGCCGACGTAGCCAATGGGGATCTCGATCATGCGCACGAGCTTCACCTCGACGAACCACGGGTTGAGGTTCCACGAGCCCGCGAGCAGCACGTCCTCCTGCAGGCCGCGGCACCCGCCCGCGTCGATGAACTTCTGGCCACGCTGGAAGCTGTCGTGGTCGGCGACGGGCGGGCCCGCGAGATCGCCCGTGGGCAGCGGGCGGCCGTCGAGGACGGTCACGATGCCGACGGCCTCGGCCGGCACCTGGCGCACGCGCAGCGACGTCGCGTCGACGCCATGGCGCTGCGCCGAGCGCGTCGTGATGACCTCGAACAGCGCGGGGTTGATGCGGTAGCTGCCGGCCGTGAGGAAGCCGAGCTGGCGGCCGCGCTCGCCGCCGCGGCGCAGGAAGGCCTCGGCGTCCTGGTAGTCGTTGCACGCGACCTCTTTGCCGAGGATGCGCTCGGCGGGGATGGGCGCGCCGTCAGCGGCGACGACGAGGGCGATCTCGCCCGCGGGCACGACGAGCAGCGGCACCTTGACGACGGTGTACTGCCACCGAAACGGGATGAAGTGCCACCCGGGCGCGAGCAGCCGCGCTTGGTAGCCGGCCTCGCCCGCGAGCGCGACGAGCCGCCCCGACGCGAGCGGCGGCCCGTACTTTTTTACGACGAGGCCCGATTGGTCCTCGCGGATGATCCAGGTGCTGCTGAGGATCACGGCGGCGGCGAACATGAGGGCCGCGAAGACGGCGTAGAACCGCCCATCCGAGAGCAGGGACGAGAACAGCGTGGTCAGTGTCATGAGGTGACCCCTCCTTGTTGGGTCGCCCCGAGGAGTTGCATCGGCCACACCACCGCGAAGGCCGCGAAAGCCGTGGCTTCCGGCCCGCGTCACGACGAACGGACATCATTTTAATGACGCTCACGTCATTTAATTACGCTTCCTGTGTGCGCCGGCGAGGGACGATTGCCAGACGCGGCGCGCGGGCGTTACGCTCCGGTCTCCGCGGCTTTCCGCGGTGGCGAACGATGACCATGTCGATCTCGTCTGCGGAGCCCGTCTTCACGCGCCGAAGGCGCGCGCGCGTCATGGGACGCGTCAACGCGTGGCTCATGCGCTTCCTGCCGGCGCGGCCGCCGCAGGGCGAGGCGCTGCGCCGCGCGCTCGTCACGGCCGCCGTCGCGTGCCTCTTCGCGATCGTCGCGCCCGTGTACGCGGGGCTGTCGTTCCTGTTCGAAAAGCCGCCCCTCATCTATTACGGACTCGCGATCGAGACGGCCGTCGCGTGCACGGCGGCGCTGCTGCTCCTCAAGCGCGGCCGCTTCCGGGGGTCGGCGTGGGTGCTCATGCTCGCGGGCACGTCGGCGGTCGTCACGACGGCCGTGCGCGAGGGCGCGTCGAGCCAAGCCGCCGGCAACCTGGTCCTGCCCGTCGTCATGGCCGTGCTCATCCTCGGCTGGCGCGGCGCGCTCACGATCGGCGTGCCGGGCGTGCTGCTCATCGGGACGATGGGCGTGCTCGAGCGCGCGGGCCTGTTTCACCCGGCGGCCGAGACGCACGGGCTCGGCGTGTTCGCGATCGTGCAGGTCAGCGCGGTCATGGTCATGCTGCTCGTGTTCGACGGCGTGCGGCTCGCGCTCGTCGAGGCGCAGCGCGAGCTCGAGGCGCAGCTCGCGCGCGCGCACCGGCTAGAAGCCGTGGGCCGCGTCGCGGGTGGCGTCGCGCACGACTTCAACAACCTGCTCACGGTGATCCTCGCCAACGCGAGCCTGCTGGCCGAGACGACCCATGATGACCCGAGCGTCGCCGACATCCGCGCCGCGGCCCAACGCGGCTCGCAGCTCACGAAGCAGCTGCTCGCCTTCTCGCGCCAGCAGAAGCTCGAGCCGCGCACCTTCGATCTCGCGGCGCAGGTGAGCGAAGAGCGCGTGCTGCTCGGGCGCCTCATCCCCGAGTCGATCAAGATCGAGGTCGAGCGCCCCCCACACCCCGTGTGGGTCCACGCCGATCCCGGGCAGATCTCGCAGGTCGTGCTCAACCTCGTCGTCAACGCGCGCGACGCCATGCCGGGCGGCGGGCGGCTGCACATCACCGTCGCGCGCGCCGACGAAGAGCGCGTGCGCCTCGAGGTGCGCGACACGGGCGTCGGCATGGATCCGCACACGCTCGAGCGCGCGTTCGAGCCGTTCTTCACGACCAAGGGCGCCGTGGGCACGGGCCTCGGGCTCGCGACGGTGCATGGCATCGTCACGCAGAGCGGCGGCCAGATCCGCGTGCGCAGCGGCGTGGGCGGCACGACGTTCGAGGTGACGTTGCCCGCGGGCGACGGCGCCGACGAGCCGACGCGCCAGAGCAGCGGCGAGCTGCCCATGCTCCGCCGCAAGATGATCCTGCTCGTCGAGGACGACCCAGGCGTGCGCGCGGCGACGGCCAGGCTGCTCAAGGCGCTGGGCCACGACGTCACGGCCTGCGGCGACGTCGCGACGGCGCTCGCGGCGTGGCGCAAGAGCGGCTCGCGCATCGACCTCATCTTGAGCGACGTCGTCATGCCGAACGGCGGCGGCCCCGAGCTCGTGCGCGCGTTGCCGGCGGGCAGCGGCGCGCGCGTGCTCTTCATGTCGGGCTACACCAACGACGCGCTCGAGGCGCCCGATCTCGCGCGCATCCCGTTCCTCTCGAAGCCTTTCACGCGCCACGAGCTGGCGCGCAAGCTCGAGGAGGTGCTGACCGCGCCCGACCTCGACGACACCTCGGCGCTGCGCCGCGCGCGCGCCGCCAGCGATCCCGTCGAGCGGTCCTGACTACTTCCTGAGCTGGAAGTGATCGGCGTAGACGACGCCGTGCCACTCGGCCGCGCCCGTGCCCGACATCGTGAGGCGGAAGCCCATCGACGTGATGTTCGTGAGGTCGCCCGTGTTGAAGGCCGACTCGATGGGGAAGGGACGGAACTCGAGCCATTTGCCGACGGTGATCGGCTTGGTCTGGCTGGCGTTGGCGAGCAGCAGGCCCTTGTCCTTCGAGACGAGCTCCATCTGCGCCGTCACCACCGCGCCCGCGGGCAGCGCCGGGCCGTCGAGGTAGAGCCAGCCGAGGCTCGCGCGTCCGACGGCGTTGGTGATGGGCAGGCCCGTGCCCGTCGCCGGGAAGGCGAACTGCGCCTCGCCGCGCATCCCGGCGTCGCTGCCGGGCACGAAGTCGACGCCCACGGTGAGGTTCGCCTTGTAGCAGTACGGGTGGCACATCTGGACGGCATATCCGGAGAACGCCGTGCCGTAGTTCGTAATCGTCACGGGCGTCGTCGACGGGTCGTAGCCGGGCGTGAGCTTCTTGACGTTCGTGGCGTAGTTCGACGCGTCGTAGTTGGCGGCGACGTCGAAGTCGATGCCCTGATCTTGAACGTCGCACTCGCTGAAGTTCGTGTTGATGCGGTTGACGGCGCCCGCGACGTCGTTGGAGATGCACGCGGGCGGCTTGCCCGCGCCGATCGAGCCACCGCCGCCCGTCGAGCCACCCGTTGCGGTCGTGCCGCCGGCGCCGCCCGTCGCCGTCGAGCCACCGCCGCCCGTCGAGCCACCCGTCGCGGTCGTGCCGCCTGTGCCGCCGGTCGCGGGCGTGCCACCGGTCCCGCCCGTCGCCGATGAGCCACCGGTGCCGGTCGTACCGCCCGTCGCGGGCGAGCCGCCATCGCCACCGTTGCTCGAAGGCGGTGGGTTGCCCGTCGAGCCACCCGTGTCGCTCGTGCCGGCAGTGCCTCCGCTGCCTGTGCTGCCGCCCGTCGCGCCGTGGCGCGGCGGCTCGGAGCTGGTGCACGCACCGATGGCGATGGCCGCGCACGCGGTGAAGACGAACGAACGAGTCTGGGGGCGCGTCATCGAAAGCTCTCCTAGAGACCGAAGGGGTATTGGCCGGACGGGTCCTTCATCGCAGCGCCCGTGCGCATCTGCAAGTGATCGAGGTAGACGACGCCGTGCCACTCCATGCCCTTCGGCAGGTTGGCGGGCGCCGTGATGCGGAAGCCGAGGCCCGTGACGTTCATCGGCACCGTCGGGAACGTCGTCGCATTGATGCCGAAGTACTTGAACTCAGCGTGCTGGTAGTCGAGCCAGTTCGCGTAGCCGATCGGCTGCGCCTTGCCGGCGACGATGATGCCCGTCGGCGTCTCGATCACCATCTGCGCCGAGATCGTGAACGGCGGCTTCGTCGGCCCGTCGAGCTGGATCCACGCGAGCGAGTCGCGTCCCACGGCCGTGGGGATCGGCAGGCCGTTGCCCGTCGTCGGGAAGCGCACGATGACCTCGCCCTGCAGCGCCTTTGCGTCGCCGCCGCCGACGATGTCGACGCCGATCGTGAGCTCTTTGCTGAAGCAGTATGGGCTGCAGTCGTTGATCTCGTAGTACCCGAGCGCCGTGCCGTAGTCGGTGATGCGGATCGAGCCCACCGGCTGCGGGTACGAGTACCTGTCCTCGAAGTCGAGGCTCTGCAGCAGGAAGTCGCACTCGTTCGTCGGCTTCTGCGAGGGGATCGGCGACGGCTTCTTCACGAGGCACGTCGGCGTGGTGCGGCCGCCGGCGTCGGGCGGAAGCACGAACTCGCCGTCGGTCGTCGCGCCCGCGTCGGTGTTCGTCGAGCCGCCGCCGCCCGTCGAGCCGCCCGCGCCCGTCGAGCCGCCGCTACCCGTCGAGCCGCCGGTCGAGGTCGAACCGCCCGTGCCCGTCGAGCCGCTGTTGCCGCCCGTCGACGTCGTGCCGCCCGTGCCCGAATCACCGCCCGTCGACGTCGTGCCGCCCGTGCCCGCGCCCGTCGTCCCGCCCGTCGCCGATGATCCACCGTTGCCACCCGAGCCACCGCGCGGCGGCTCCGAGCTCGTGCAAGCAACGGCCGCGAGGACGCAAACGACCACCAAGCGAACGCCGGACAAACGCATCAAATGAAATCTCCTCGAACGAAAGATTTCGACTCTCTCACGCGGCTCCGTCGACGGACCGTGCATCCCCTCGCAAAGAGATGCACCCAATTTTCAACGTCGCTCGCGGCCCGTAATGAGGCGCGCGCCGTGTCGAAACCTCACGTACGACCAGAACCAATCGGCCAGCACCGACAACCGGTTCTTGAAGTCGATGAGGTACCACAGGTGCACGAACAGCCAGGCGAGCCACGCGACCACGCCCGACATCCGGAGCTTGCCCACCTGCGCCACGGCGCGCTGGCGGCCGATCGTCGCCATCGAGCCTTTGTCGAAATAACGAAACGGCTCGCGCGGCTCACCGCGCAGGTCGCGCACGATGGTCGCGGCGACGTGGCGTCCCTGCTGCATGGCGACGGGGCTGACGCCCGGCAACGAGCCGCCCGCCGTCGGGAAGCACGCGAGGTCGCCGATCGCGAACACGCGCGGGCGCCCCGGCAGCGCGCAATCCTCGCCCACGACGACGCGCCCGCCGCGGTCCAGCGGCGCGCCCGCCTCCTTGCTCAACTTGGCCGCGAGCCCGCTCGCGCGCACGCCCGCCGTCCATAGAATCGACGACGACGCGATGAGCTCCTCGCCGATCCACACGCCCTGGTCGTCGATGTTGGTGACGCGCACGCCCGTACGGACGGTCACGCCCAGCTCGGTCAGCGATTCGGCCGCCTTCTCCGACAGGCGCGGATCGAACGTCGCGAGCAAGCGCTCGCCCGCCTCGACGAGGATCACCTTGATCCACGACGGATCCAGCGTGCGAAAGTCGCTCTTGGCGATGGGGCGCGCCAGCTCGGCGATCGCGCCCGCGAGCTCGAGGCCCGTCGGGCCGCCGCCGATGACGACGAACGTCAAGAGCTTGCGGCGCAGCGCTTCGTCTGCAGCGTCGTCGCCCGCTCCGTGGCGCGCGCTCTCGGCGCGCTCGAGCGCGACCAAGACGCGACGGCGGATCTCGAGCGCGTCCTCGATCGACTTGAGACTGGGCGCGTGCGCGGCCCACTCGGGGTGGCCGTAGTAGTTCGTCTCGGCGCCCGCGGCGACGACGAGAAAGTCGAACGACAGCGACGTCCCGTCGTCGAGCGCGACGGTGCGCGCGTCGAGATCGAAGCCCGTGACCTCGGCCATGAGCACCGAGACGTTGCGTTCGTCGCGGAACAGCGCGCGGATGGGCACGGCGATCTCGGCGGGGCTGAGCGCCGCCATCGCGACTTGATAGAGCAGCGGCTGAAACAGGTGGTGGTTGGCGCGGTCGACGATCGTCACGCGCACCGGCGCGTCGACGAGCGCGCGCGCGGCCGCGAGCCCGCCGAAGCCGGCGCCCACGACGACGACGTGTGGCGTATCCATCTCAGGCCGCCATGCGACGCCGGAACGCGCGCATGCGCCCGCTGCCGGAGCGCAGCTCGCGGTAGAGCACGCCGCGGAACACCATCGCGTAGTGCACGAACACGATGAGCACCGGGATCTTCCAGTACGGATTCCCTAGGATGAGCGCGAGCACCCCCTGCGCCGACGCGAGCTCGGACAGCTGCGTGAGCACCTGGCCCGGCGAAGACAGCGACAGCGTGCCCGTCGCCCAGAAGAAGACGAAGGCCAGCACGAGGTTCGGCGCGAACCACGCCACGGGGTGCTCCATGACGAAGCTCGCCGATTCTTTGAAGGCCGCGAACGAGCGCCCGTCGCCGTTGTAGATGACCTCGGGCAGCGCGTTGAGGAAGATCGCGATCGCGAGCTGCACGATCCCGGCGACGGCGACGGCGTTGTCGCCGGCGCCACGCTCGATGGGCCCGAGCACGAGGCTCACGATCCACATCGCGAAGAAGACGCTCATGACGTCCCAGATCGCGCGCATGCCCGACTTGAGATCGCGGAGGCGGATCGGCTCGCCCGCGACGACCGACGCGAGCAACGACAAGTAGCCGGCGCACAGCGCCGCCGACACGAATCCGAGGATGAGGCTGCCGATGATCCCGAGCGGCGCGAGCATCTTGGCGGCGACGATGAATGCGAGCGTGTAGACGGGGATCGAGACGGCGGCGAGCCACCCGCGCGCGGCGCGGCGCAGGGAGAGGACGCCGACGTCGGCGAGTTGGCGGAGCATGCGCGAAGCCTATCTCAGAAGGGCCGTGCGTCGAATCACGTGAACGAAGAAGACCTTGTCACCGGCAGAGCGCGCAGGAATAGTTGCAAGTCGCGGTGTTCAAGGCCTCTCGCATCGCTCTGATCGCGCTGATCTCGCTCGCGTGCTCGGGTGCCGGCAACCCCGGCACGGGAACCGGCGGCACCGGCGGCGTCGCCGACACCGGTGGAAGCGCCGACACGGGCGGTGCGCCCGCGACCGGCGGCAGCGGCGGCGCGCCCGCGATCGGCGGCACCGGCGGCGCTCGCGACCCCCTCGACACGGCGCCGTGGCGGCCGCTCTCGATCACGGCGACGAAGGGCCTGCACCAACACATGGTGTTCGGCGAGACCTACGTCGGCGTCGACACGCGAGCCGCGAAGATGGCCGGCAAGCTGGTCGTCGATCTCGGCGTCGACCAAGGCACGTACCTGCCGTGGCTCGGCAAGCGCGGCTTCCACGTGTTCGGCGTGAAGTTCTATCACTGCCAGCACATCGACAATTGGAGCGCGCCCTACGGCCGCGATTACCCGACGAACTGCCGTTTGCAGACGTTCGACGGCATGGCGCGCGGCGGGGCCGAAAACGACGCCAACGGCAACGTCACCGCCACCAACAACATCGCGTACAAGATCAAGACCGGCCTCGCGATGCTGCACGCGTCGTACCCGCAGGAGGATTGGGGGTACTTTCTCAACCAAGACGGCTCGGTCCGTTGGTCCGACGTCGCGATGACGGGTTACTCGCACGGCGCGCAGACGGCGGCGATGCTCGCGCACTACGTACGCCTCTACCGCGTCGTCTCGCGCTCGGGCCCGCGCGAGAACAACTGTGGCAACGGCGCGCTCGTGGGCGCCTACGATCCGAACAACCCACCGTTCAAAGCCAACTGCGACATGAGCCAGTGGGGCTCGTGGGAAGACGTTCCGTTCGTCACGCCCGTCGAGCGCGTGTTCTCGTTCGCCGGCACGATGGACACGCAGTTCGGCGACGACATGTGGAGCTGCGATCACATGAAGTACGTCGGGCTGCCCTTCGACGTCTCGAACACGGCGCCGCCGTACGACGGCCTGACCTACGACGGCTCGCACCGCTTCATCAGCAGCGAGGGCCACACCGCCTTCGACTCGAAGCCGAGCGAGCTCCAAGCCGAGAACGCCGCCTTCGGCGTCCTGCCCGAGAACCTGAACCCCAATTTCTAGTGCGGCAGGCGCAGCGCGAGCATGGCGTCGATCGTCGATTGAGGGACTTGCGACGGCAGGCCCGGCAACAGCGTCGCGATGGAGGCCGGCACGGCGTCCGGGTGAACGAGCGCGAGCTGCACGGTGCGCGAGGCGACGTCGTACAGCGCGATGAAGTAGCGGTACCCCGTCGCGGGGCGGCGGAACGCCGCGCCCACGCTCGTCTTGTTGACGACGGCGCCGGCGGCGGCTTCGGTGTTGCCCGTCTTCTTGTTGACGAGGTCGACGGACGCCGGCAGCGCCGAGACGTCGCACTTCGTGCCGCACGGGCCCTCGCCCACGTAGCCACCGTAGCCGAAGAAGTTGGTGCTGATGATGTCGAGGTTCTTCGAGGTGTTCTTGTCGTTGACGACCTCGAAGGCGTTCAGCTGGCCGCAGCCGTCCCCCGAGTAGTTGGCGGTCGCCGGAGGCACCGGCGGGTACGAGTAACACTGGCACGAGTTGTAGAGGCCTTGGCGCACGAGCTCACCGTGGCTGATGCCGATCCAAGGCGCGTCGTACCAGCCGTCGGTCGCGTCGTTCTTGCAGTTCTGCGCGTTCGTGATCGCGCCCGATCCGTAGTGCGGCATGGTCGCGAGGATGATGAACATCTTCGAGCCCGACCAGCCGTAGTCCTTGCTCTTGCCGGCGCCCGGCGCGGGGCAATACGGATCGCTGCCCGGGCCACAGGGGAACGCCATCCCCGACGAGACGTCGACGAAGCAGTCGTTGCCGACGACGCCCGTGAGACCGGTCGTGCCAGGCGTCATCGGCCCGCCCGAGAACGTCATGTTCGTCGCGGCCGTCGGGCTGCGCGCGTCCCACGACGACGCCAGCTTCCATGTGCCCGTGAGGCCCGAGACCGGCTGGTAGACGGCGAACTGCTTGACCAGCATCGGGCCGCGCAACGACACGGCGAGCTCTTCGTCCCAGGGCGTGAGCTGCGTACCGGTGATGACCTTGTTCGTGAGGCAGCACGTGACGTTGCCCTTGGAGTCGGTGGTCTTCTGCACGTCGCACGGGCCGACGGCGGGATCGCGTCGCGTCGGGTACATACCGGCGGCGCCGATCATGGGGAAGGTGATCGTAGCGCCGTCGGAGACGGGCCCCGCGGCGAGGCCGGGATACGGACCGAGGCCGCCGCCCGCGCCAGGCGCGCCGCCGCTCCCCGTCGCGCCGCCCGAAGCCGTCGTGCCGCCGCTGCCCGGCGTGCCTCCGCTGCCGGTTGTACCGCCCGGCGCCGTCGTGCCGCCGCCGCCGGTCATGCCCCCGCCGCTCGACGTCGTGCCGCCGCGGCCCGGCGAGCCGCCGGTGCCACCGCTCGCGTGGCCGCCCGCGCCGCCCGTCGTTCCGCCGCCGCCGGACGATCCGCTGGTGCCGCCGCTGGCGCCCGTCGTGCCGCCACCGCCGCCGCACGCCGCGAGGCTCAACACGGCTCCCAAGACCATCGCGAGCGTCGTTTGACTTTTCATCGCGACACGAGAGTTTATCGCATGGCCTCGATCGCCGACACGAAGCGCGCGCTGGACGCGCGTCACGCGAGCCTCGTCATTATTTCTTCGCTCGCCGTTTCATGCGCGCCCGGGCGCGCCGTCGTCGGCCTCGAGCGCGGCAACGACGAAGGCGCGGGCGGCAGCGGCGGCGCGACCTTCGATTTGTCGCCGATGCTCGCCGATTGGCCGCGCCTCGCCATCGGCACCGAGAGCCGCTCGATCTCCAGCTTCGATCGCGCCGGCGGCAACGACGACGGCTTCTCGGGTCGTTACTCCGAGCTCTACACCGACGAGAAAGGCGAGCACGTCATCGTCGACGTCGGCGGCCCAGGACGCCTCAACACGCTCTGGTTCACGAGCGCCGTGAGCGGCACGGCGCCGCTCGGCCTCGGCCGCCTGCGGTTCTACGTCGACGGCGCGACGACGCCCACCTTCGAAGCGGACGCCGATCGCCTGTTCGCGGGCCAGGTCGCCGGCTTCCCGCGCGCGCTCGTGTTCGACAACCGCCGCAGCACGGGCGGTTTCGTCTCATACGTGCCCGTCACGTTCCGCTTCGGCCTGCGCGTCACGACCGAGAACAAGCCGGCTTTCTACAACGCGCAGATCGACTCGTTGCCGGCCGACGCCGTCGTCGAGAGCTGGTCACCCGACGCGGATCTCACGAACGCCCTCGCGTCCTTCGGCGCCGGCTCGACGACGAGCGGAGACGAACCGAGCGACGACGAGGTCACGCTCGACAACGAGCGCGACGGCCCCGGCCTCGTGACGCGTCTGACGTTCTTCCCTTCCGGTTCACCCTCGGCGGCCGAGCTGCGCGCCGCGCGCGTGCGCATCTTCTGGGAAAACGAAGCGCACCCCAGCGTCGATGGCCCCGTCGACGCGTTCTTCGGCAGCGGCCTCGGCGTCGCGCCCGTCGCCTCGGCGGCGTTCGAGATGTCGCCCGCCCGTTTCGTGAACCGCGTGCCCATGCCGTTCTGGCGCCACGCGCGCGTTCAACTCACGGGCGTCGCGGGACGCCTCTTCTTGCACGTCGTCGAAAATCCCTACGACGAGTCTCACACCGCGCATTTGCACGTCACGTGGCACGAAGAGCGGCCCACGACGTCGCCCGACGACTTCGAGTACGTGACCTTCACGGGCGCCGGCAAGCTCGTCGCCACCGTGCTCACCGTCGAGCCGCCCGATGCCGCGCGCGACAAGCAATGGTGGGAAGGCGACCTGCGCTCATCGGCCGACGGCCGTCGCACCCCCGGCATTCAAGGCACGGGTTACGAGGACGACCACTTCGGCGGCTGGAGCAACGAGTTCTTCTCGACACCGTTCTCGCTGCCGCTGTCGGGCGAGCCCGCGGCGCACATCCTCGATCGCAACGGCCAGTACAACGGCGACGTCACCATGTACCGCGTGTGGCCGGGCATCCCGTTCCTCGGCGAGCTTCGCCACAGCGTCGAGCACGGCGACCAGAACGGCCGCGCCGTGAACGAATCGGCCGCGACGTTCTTTTACGGCGAGCCGCGATCGTGGCTCGTCACGTCCGACACGCTGGACCTGTGCGACGCCGACGCGCGGACGGCGCATGGCTTCATGCCCTTCGGACAGACGCGGCTCGACACGCTCACGAGCCGCTTCGAGGGCCGCGACCCGACGCCCATCACGCACTGCCACCTCGCGCAGTCGAACACAGTGACCTTCAAGCTCGCCGTGCCGGCCACCAACGAAGGTGTCTACCTGCGCCGCTGGTTCGATCAGGCGACGGGCCCGCAGGCCGCGGTCGTCTCGGTCGACGGCGAATTCGTCGAGGTGTGGTCGATCGCCGAGACGAACGCCTCGGCCAATTGGGCCGAGCGCGATTTTTCCTGCCGAAAAGCTTCACGGCGGGCAAAACGACGATCGAAGTGAGCCTCTCGACCGAAACCGACATGGGCCTCGTCGCCTGGGACGCCGCTCGCTACCAAGCCGTCGCCGTCGTGCCGCCCGCGCCGTAAACGACGAAGCCACGACGTCGCACCACGCGCTCGGTGAACCGTAGTACAACACGCGGCATGTCGGCCACCGATGGAATGGCGAGCAGCGCGCTCGATCGCGCCCGAAGCAAAGCCTTTTGGCACCTGCTGCCGCTTTGCTTCTTTTGCTACGTCCTCAGTTACGTCGATCGAACCAACATCTCGATCGCCAAGTTGACCATGAAGGGCGACCTTCCCTGGTTCACCGACAAGGTGTTCGGCGACGGCTCCGGTTTGTTTTTTCCCGGCTACGTCGTGCTCGCGATCCCGGGCGCGCTCATCGTCGAGCGGTGGGGCGCGCGCAAGCTCATCACGGGCTCGATGGTCTGCTGGGGCATCGTGGCCGGCGCGATGGCGTTCATCAGCTCGCCGCTTCAGTTCTACGTGTTTCGTTTCTTGCTGGGCGTCGCCGAGGCCGGCTTCTTCCCGGGGATGATCGTGTTCCTCACGCACTGGTTCCCCACTCGCGATCGCGCGCGCGCGACGGCGACGCTCATCATCGCCACCCCGTTCTCGCAGATCGTGAGCCCCAAGCTCTCGGGCGCCATGTTGCACATGGACATGCTCGGCCTCAAAGGCTGGCAGTGGATGTTCATCAACTGGGCCGTGCCCGCCGTGGTCCTCGGCGCGCTCATCCTGTTGCTGCTTCCCGACCGCCCCAGCGAGGCCCGCTGGCTGACGGCGGAGGAGCGCGACGCGCTCGAGCAAGAGCTGGCTCGCGAACGTCTCGCGCGCGCGGGAAAACAAAAGATGAAGGTGCTCGAGGCGCTCACACACCCCAAGGTGCTGTTGCTCGCGCTCGCCTACTTCCTGGCCGTTTCGGCCAATTACGGCCTCGAGTTCTTCCTGCCGACGATGTTGAAGGACTGGTACAAGCTGCCGCTCGACACCATCACGTGGCTGCTCATGCTGCCGCCGGCCGCGGCCTTGACGGGACAGCTCTTCGCGGGCTGGCACTCGGACCTGCGCAAGGAGCGGCGGTTGCACACCGTGGTTCCTCTGCTGATCGGCGCGGTGACGCTCGTGCTCGTGAGCCGCACGCAAGGAGCCCTCGCGCTCACGATGGCGTGCTTCGTGTTGGCAGCGGCTGGCATCAAGTCGTACCAACCGTCGTTCTGGGCGCTCCCGCCCCTTCTGTTGTCCGAGGCGGCGGCGGCCGGAAGCATCGGCTTCATCAACGCGATCGGAAATCTGGGCGGTGCTTTTGGTTCGTCCATGATGGGACGAGTCCGAACCGCAACGGGGTCATACGGTGGAGGATTGACTGTCCTCTCCGTGGCCATGTTGGCGTCGGCCGCGATCATCTTTTTCATCGGCCTCGGAAAGCGGACCGAGTCGTAGGCCGCGGCGGATCGCCGCGTCTCGCAGAAAGAACGTTCCGGAAATCGTTCTTCTGCGTTTGATTGGCCCGCTCGTGTATAAAGAAGCGGCCACAACGGAGGACACCGCCTTTCCATGTCGAACATTCAGTCAATCGTTGAAGATTTCGCCAATGAGCTGAGCGCGCTCATCGAAGAGCAGGTGCTCACGCGCGCGCGCGCCGCCGTCTCAGCCGCGCTCGGCGGCGCCGCCCCCAAGCGGGGCCCGGGCCGTCCCCCGAAGGCCGCCAAGCTGCTGTCCGCCGTGGGCGTCGCGCCCGGCCGCAAGAAGCCGCGCAAGAAGGCGCCGCCGCAGCTCTGCCCCGTCCCCGGTTGCAAGAACAAGGCGGCCCCGATCTTCGGCATGGTGTGCTCCGCGCACAAGGACGTGCCCAAGGCGAAGATCAGGGAGTACCGCGAGGCACGCCGCGCCAAGAAGGAAGGCAAGAAGCCGAAGGGCCGCAAGGCCGCGGCCGCCAAGGCATAAAGGGCGCGGCGACGGCTCGCGGGCCGCGCCGAGCCCGTCGGGCGCTTGCACGGGAGCCGAATTCCCTTTAACAATAAGGGCCTTGGCTCAGTCTCACAAAAGCTACAACTACTCGAGGAGCCATCGTCTCCTCGAGATTGTCGGCATCGCGGGCCTGTTCATCCTGCTCGCCTACGTCGCCGTCCGCCTCGTCATGGGCGTGTCGACGATGTCACAAGGGCTCGCCGTCCTCGGGACCATCACGGTCGGGTATTTCCTGACCGACTTCATCTCGGGCTTCGTGCACTGGGCGGGCGACACGCTCGGCAGCGAGACGATGCCGATCATCGGCGCGACGTTCGTCAAACCCTTCCGCTTCCACCACGTGGACCAGAAGGACATCACGCGCCACGACTTCATCGAGACGAACGGCAACAACTGCATCCTGTCGTTGCTGCTCATGCTCCACGTCGCGATCCTCATGCCGCGCTCGCCGGGCTTCTTCTTCTATTACGGCGCGCTCATGTTCTCGATCGCGCTGTTCACGCTGGGCACGAACCAGTTCCACAAGTGGGCGCACGCCGAGCCCGAGACGTTGAGCCCCGTCGTGCGCGGTCTTCAGCGCGCGGGCCTCATCCTCTCTCCCGAGCACCACACGACGCACCACACGGCGCCGTACGAGACTTACTACTGCATCACGCACGGCATGCTGAACCCGCTGCTGGCGCGCATCCGCTTCTTCCGCCACGCCGAGCGCTTCTTCCAGACGGTGTGGCCGTCGCTGCTGTACCTCGACGAGCGCGTGAAGTTCGAGGCCGCCAAGCGCGCCGCCGAGGCGCCGGCGCCGACGGCGCAAGCCGGCTGACGACCTGACGCTCGTGTGACGCTCCTCCGGGCGCCATGTGCGCCTTCAGGCGACCACGGCCTCCTGCCGATGCTCCGCCTTCGATGAGGCGCTTCGCCACGCCCCGAAGGCTCGCGGCCCTCGCCGCGGCGATCGCCGTCTCGGGCCTCGTCGGGTGCGCGACGGCGCCGCCGCCCGCGCCGCCGTCGTCGCCGAGCGCGCTGCTGGGCGCGCCGCTGCCGGCGTTTCGAAGGTCGACGCTCGGTGGGGCGACGTCGTTCGACACGACGACCGTCGGGCCGCGCCTGCTCGTCGTCGACTTCTTCGCCTCTTATTGTGGGCCCTGCCAGCGCGCGTTGCCCGCGCTCGAATCGCTGCACGCGTCGCGGCCCGACGTCGCCATCGTCGGCGTCTCGCTCGACGACGACGAGCCGCACGCCGCGCGCGTCGTCGCGCGCCACCACCTCACCTTCCCCGTCGTCCTCGACGGCGGCCACACGCTCGCGGGCAAGTTCCGCGTGACCGAGCTGCCCGCGGCCTTCGTCGCCGATCGCGGCGGCCGCGTCGTCTGGTCGGCGGGCCCCGGCGCCGCCGAGAACGCGCTGCCGACCGCCGTCGCGGCTCTCGAGAGCGCGCCGTGAGCGCACGCGGACTTCTCGCCACGACGCTCGCGCTCGCCTCATGCGCATGGTCGAGCGGGCCGCGGGGCGCGCGCGCGATCCTACCGACGGCGCCAGCCGAGCTCGGCAAGTGCCGCGTCGCCGCGAGCCAATCGAGCCCGCTCGTCACCGAGTGGCCCGCGTCGGAGAAGGCGAACCTCGAGGTGCTCTCGCGCAGCGGCGCCGTCGCCGTCGCGTACTCGGGCTGCAGCCTGCGCGTGCTGCCCGAGTGCCGCGTGCGCGGCGGCTACCGCTGGCAGCGCTCGACGCCCGCGACCGACTCGCTGCAGATCAACGACAGCGACGATCTCTACGCGAAGCTGCCGCTCGGCGCGGCGTCGCTCGAGGGCGAGCTCAAGCGGGCCGGCCAGCTGGGCGTCAAGACGGTCGTCTCGGGCCAGCTGCGCCTCGTCGACGCGAGCCTGAGCGACGTGCCCGCCGACGGCGCGTGCGCGCAGGCGACGCACCTCGTGACGGCGATGTCCGTCGGCGCGTTCGAGCTCACGGCGGGCGGCTCGCGCGAGGGCAGCGCGAACGCGAGCGTCACGACGTTCGGCGAGGCGAAGCTCGACAGCCAGCGCGCCGTCGAGCAGCTGCGCTCGGCCGGCGACTTCGCGGCGTGCGCCGCCGCCACCGACGAGAGCCCCAACGCCAACTGCGCGTCGCCCGTGCAGGTGTTCCTCACGCCGCTGCCCGGCCGCGCCGCCGAAGAAGGTCCGCCCGGCACGGTGAAGGTCGACTTCCTCTCGGCGAACCCGTCGAGCCGCTGGGACGTGTACGCCGACGACCAAGTCATCTGCACGACGCCGTGCGCGCGCTTCGTGCACCCCGCGCACCCCGTGATGCTGCGGACGCGCGACGACGGCTTCTTCTGGTCGCACCCCGACAAGGTCGAGGTCGCGAGCTTCCTCGCGTACCCCGACGCTCACTTGCAGCTGCAAGCACACCCCACGTCGCGCGGCGAGCTCTCGACGGGCATCATCTTCACGACCTTCTCGGGCGCCGCCATCATGTCGGGCGCCGCGCTCATGGGCGTCGGCTGCAGCAGCTCCGATCACCGCGCGATGTGCACGGCCGGCATCATCTCCGGCGGCGTCGGCGCCGTCGGCCTCGCGGGAAGCCTGTGGCTGTTGTTCGACGCCATGCCGAAGGCGGAGATCGCGCCGTACACGGAGGGTGGATCGTTGATGGCGCGGCGGGGATCCGACTTTCGTTGGCACCTCTCGCCCGGCGGGGCATGGGGCACGTTCTAGAAAGAACGACCTAGACCATCGTCACGTCCGTCAGCGCGCCGTCCGCGAACACCGCGCGGAACACCGCGGTGTTCGCCAGCGGCGGCGGCATCGCTCCCGTCGCGCGCGCGACGAGCGCGCGGATCGAGCCGCCGTGGCTCACGACGAGCACGGCGCCGTCACCCTCGCCGTCACGCGTCTCCCCGGCGCGGGCGACGGCGGCCTCCATGCGGCGCCCCAGCGCGTCGTGCGCCTCGGCGCCGGGCGGCACGCGGCTCACGTCGGCGCGGTAGGCGGCCCAGTGCTCCGGATGTCGCGCCTGACACTCGTCGCGCGTCAGGCCTTCGAACAAGCCGAACGAGCGCTCGCGCAGATCGCGATCGACGACGAGCGGGCCCGCGCCGAGGATCGCGCGCACGATCTCCGCCGTCTCTCGCGCGCGCAGCAAGTCGCTCGTGTGGACGCGCGCGAAGACGGCACCGCGTAGCTTCTCGGCGAGCGCGCGCGCCTGCGCCCGGCCCGCGTCGTTGAGCGCGACGTCGGTGTGGCCTTGCCACCGCCCGTCGCGGTTCCAGTCGGTCTCGCCGTGTCGCGCGAGGTAAAGGACGCGTCCCACGCGCGTCAGCGTTTCGCTGCTTCTTCGGCGAGGCGCTCCTCGAGCACGGCCGAGAGCGCTTCGGCGAGCCGGCGCCGCGTCTCCTCGGGCAGCGCCGTCACGGCGCGCGGCGTCTCCATCGTCCGCGCCCACAGCTTCTCTCGCAGGTGACGGCCCTTGTCCGTCAGCACGAGCACCTTGATGCGCCGATCGGTCTCGTCGGCGCGCCGCGCGGCGAGGCCGCGCGCCTCGAGCTTGTCGACGATCCCCGTGATGTTCGAGGCGTCGCAGGCGAGCTCTTCGGCGAGCGCGCTCATGGGCACCGGCTTCTCGGGATCGATCGAGCGGACGGCGTGGCCCTGCATGGGGGTCAGGTCGAACTCCGCGCACATCGCGACCCACCAGGACTTCTGACTGAGCAGAAACTCGATCATCACCGGCCAACAGTCGTCGGCCGACAGCTTCTTCACCCGATTTCGCCGGGGATTTTTGAGCTTGTCATCCATCCGCAGCTAATACTTTCACACAACTTAATAATTGACAACTTCAATCTTTATCGAATACGAATACCATCGCTTCACACCCACTGACCAATGAGGTCCGTCATGAGAGTCCGTCCGTCGAGCTTCCTCGCGCACCCGCTTCCGCTCTTGCTCGCGCTCCCGCTGGTCATCTTCGAGGCGGGCTGCCACAAGTCGTCGGCCGAGGCGGCGCCGACCGAGGCCAAGCCGGAGGCCTCGGCGCCGGTCGCCGTCAAGGCGTTCGAGGTCCGCGAGCTCAAGGTGCCGCGCACGCTCACGCTCTCGGGCTCGCTCATCGGCTCGGAGGAGGCCAAGGTCGCCGCGGGCGCCGCGGGCAAGGTGCTCGCGACGTACGTCGAGCGCGGCGCGGTCGTCCACAAGGGCGCTTTGCTCGTGAAGCTCGACGCGCGCACGCTGGGCGCGCAGGCCGAGGAGGCGTCGGCGCAGGTCGAGTCGCTCAAGGCGCAAGCGGCGCAGGCGCAGCTCGACTGCGCGCGCACGCAGCAGATGTTCGACAAGGGCGCGATCTCGAAGGCCGAGTACGATCGTCAGCACACGGCCTGCACGACCTCGAAGTGGTCGGTGTCGGCGGCCGAGGCGCGCAAGACGCTCACGGCCGAGGCGCTGCGCGACACCGAGATCCGCGCGCCCTTCTCGGGGATGATCGTCGAGCGCTTCGTGAGCGCCGGTGAGTACGTGCAGCCGGCGACGCCCGTCGTCGAGCTCGTCGACGTCGACGCCCTCCGCGTCGAGCTCACGGTGCCCGAAGCCGACGTCGCGCAGGTGCGTCAGGGCATGCCCATAGACTTCCACACGGCCGCCAACGACGACGGCCCCGCCTACCACGGCAAGATCCGCTACGTCGGCCCGTCGGTGCGCGAGAAGACGCGCGACGCCGTCGTCGAGGCCGCCGTCGAGAACCAGGGCCACGATCTGCGCCCCGGCATGTTCGTGCAGGCGCACCTCGCGCTCGGCGTGCAGTCGCTGCCGGCCGTGCCCGCGGCCGCCGTGCGCACCGAAGGCTCGCTCAAGCACGTGTTCGTCGTGCAGGACGGCCGGCTCGAGGATCGCCTCGTCCAGGTCGCCGACGTCGTCGACGGGCACGTGCCCGTCTTGAGCGGCCTCAAGGCCGGCGAGAAGATCGCCGCCGAGGCCACCCCCGAGCTGCGCGACGGCGCGAAGGTGCAGTGAGGCCGCCATGCAGTGGCTCGCATCGATCTCCGTTCGCCGCCCCGTCTTCGCGACGGTGATGATCCTGACGATCCTCGTCGTCGGCATCGTCGGCTACAAGCAGCTCAACGTCGACCGCTTCCCCAACGTCGACTTCCCCATCATCTCGATCATCACGACGCTCCCCGGCGCCGCGCCCGAGGAGGTCGAGACCGAGCTCACCGACAAGATCGAGGAGGCCGTCAACACGCTGGGCGGCATCGAGGAGCTCCGCTCGACCTCGACGGAGGGCGTCTCGCAGGTCTTCGTGACGTTCACGCTCGACAAGAACGTCGACACGGCCGCGCAGGACGTGCGTGACCACGTGAGCCTCGTGCTGCCCGACCTGCCCGAGGGCACGAAGCCGCCCGTCATCAGCAAGCTCGACCCCGACGCCGCGCCCGTGCTCTTCATCGCCATGGAGTCGAAGATGGCGAACCGCGAGCTCACCGAGCTCGCCGATCACGAGGTGCGCCAAGCGCTCGAGAGCATCGAGGGCGTCGGTCAGGTCACGATCGTCGGCGGCCGCAAGCGGCAGGTCCAGGTGTTCGTCGACCCCGTGAAGATGCGCGCCGCGGGCATCTCGGCGACCGAGGTCCAGCGCGCCATCGTCTCGCAGAACGTCACGATCCCGGGCGGCGCGATCGAGACCGGCCCGCAGCGCCTCACGTTCCGCGTGCGCGGCCGCATCCAGAACGTCGCGGGCGTCGGCGACGTCATCATCCGCAACGTCGACAACCACCCGATCCTCGTGCGCGACGTCGCGACCGTCGTCGACGGCGAGGAGGAGGCCGAGACCGCGGCGAGGGTCAACGGCGTGCAGTCCGTCGTCCTGTCGATCCGCAAGCAGTCGGGCGAGAACAGCGTCGCCGTCGTCGACGCGCTCCGCGAGCGCATGAAGGAGCTCGAGAAGACGCTGCCCAACGACACCCACCTGCGCGTCATCCGTGACAACACCGAATCGACGCGCACGTCGGTCGACGCCGTGCGCGAGCACCTCATCTTAGGCGCGATCTTCGCGTCGCTCGTCGTCCTCGTGTTCCTCGGCCACTTCCGCAGCACGATCATCGCGGCGCTCGCGATCCCGACGTCGATCATCGGCACGTTCATGGCGATGTGGCTCATGGGCTTCACGCTCAACGTCATCACGCTGCTCGCGCTCGCGCTCGCCGTCGGCATCGTCATCGACGACGCCATCGTCGTGCTCGAGAACATCTTCCGTTTCATCGAAGAGAAGCGCATCCGCCCCATGCCGGCCGCGATCTACGCGACCAAGGAGATCGGCCTCGCCGTCCTCGCGACGACGCTGTCGCTGCTGGCCGTCTTCCTGCCCGTCGCGTTCATGAACAGCATCCCGGGCCGCTTCCTGCGCAGCTTCGGCCTCACGATGGGCGCCGCCATCGCGATCTCGCTGTTCGTGAGCTTCACGCTCACGCCCATGCTCGCGTCGCGCTGGCTGCGCGTGAAGACGGGCGCCGACGGCCACCACGACAAGGGCCCATTCGAACGGCTCGTCGACGTGTTCTACCGGCCCATCGAGCGCCTCTACATGAAGGTGCTCGGCTACGTCATCGACCGCCGCTGGATCGTCGTCGTCGCGTCGATCGCGACGCTGGGATCCTGCTTCCCGCTCGTCCAGAAGGTGCCGAAGGGCTTCATCCCCAAGAACGACGAGGCGCAGTTCGAGATCACGATCCGCACGCCCGAGGGCACGAGCCTCGCGTCGACCGAGCTCACCGCCGAGCGCGTCGCGCGCGAGGTGCGCGAATGGCCCGAGGTCACGGCCACGAACGTCACGATCGGCGACAACGCCACGAAGACGCCCAACCTCGCGTCGGTCTTCGTGCGCCTCGTGCCGCCCGACCAGCGCAAGCTCACGCAGGATCAGCTGCAGGACAAGGCGCGCAAGGAGATCGTCACCAAGCTCCCGAAGGACTGGCGCGTCTCGGTGCTCGCCGTCGCGGCCTTCGGCGGCGGCGCGTTCAGCACGGCGACGGTCCAGTACGTCTTGACGGGCCCGTCGCTCGAGAAGCTCGGCGAGTACGCCGACGCGATCTCGAAGAAGCTCAAAGCGGTGCCGGGCGCCGTCGACGTCGACACGTCGATGATCACGGGCAACCCCGAGGTCGTCGCCGTCGTGAACCGGCGCAAGGCCGCCGACCTCGGCGTCAACGTCCTCGACGTGTCGGCCGCGGGGCAGATCCTCGTCGGCGGCCTCAAGGTCTCGCGCTACGAGGAGAAGGGCCGCGAGTACGACATCCTCGTGCGTGCCGAGGACAAGTTCCGCTCGAGCCCCGAGGCGCTGTCGCTGCTCACCGTGCCCTCGTCGAAGCTCGGCACCGTGCCGCTGCTCGACGTCGTCGACCTCAAGCGCGACGAGAGCCCGTCGAAGATCGACCGCATCGCGCGCCAGCGCCAGGTGACCTTCCTCGCCAACACGACGCCCGGCGTCGGCGCCGGCGAGGTCGGCTCGGCGCTCGAGAAGATCGTCGCCGACATGCACCTGCCGGCCGAATACCGCTTCGCGCCGTTCGGTCAGTCGAAGGAGCTCAAGCGCACGGGCGGCGCCTTCATCCTGGCCTTCGGCATGGCCTTCATCTTCATGTACCTCATCCTCGCGGCGCAGTTCGAGTCGTGGCTCCACCCCATCACGATCCTGCTGGCGCTGCCGCTCACGGTGCCGTTCGCGCTCTTGTCGCTGCTGATCTTCGGGCAGGCGCTCGACATCTTCACGATGCTGGGCATTCTGGTGCTCTTTGGGGTTGTCAAAAAGAACTCCATCCTTCAGATCGACCACATCAATCATTTGAGAAAAGAGGGCATGAGCCGCCGCGACGCGATCCTCCACGGCAACCGAGACCGTCTCCGTCCGATCTTGATGACCACGCTGGCGTTCGTCGCCGGCATGGCGCCGCTCGTGACGTCGAAGGGCATCGGCGCCGAGTTCAACCGCGCGACGGCCGGTCCCGTCGTCGGTGGGCAGATCCTGTCGTTGCTGCTGACGTTGCTCGCGACGCCGATCGCTTATTCGTTGTTTGATGACCTGTCGGGCTTCGTGCGGCGCAAGCTGGGCCTCAAGGACCGTCCCGACTCCGAGACGGGCGCGAGCGAAATCATGCCGCCGCCCGATGTGATCCCCAATGTCCATGACGGCCACGCCGTCCGCACTGCCGAGGTGACTTCGTGAAGACCCTTCTCAAGACGACCGCTCTGGGTGTTTTTCTGGTGACCGCGCCGGCGTTGGCTCAGACCGCGCCGAGCGACGGATCTGAGCTCTCGTTCGATCAAGCCCTGGCGCTCGCGCGCAAGAACAACCGCGCCGTCAAGGTCGATCGCGCGCAGCTCACCGCGGCGCAGACGGCGACAGAGACGGCATGGTCGTCGCTGCTGCCGACGATCGCGGCGCAGGGAAAGTACACGCGCAACTACAAGCAGGTGGAGTTCCCGGCGGGCACGTTCGGGCCGAAGGGGCTGCTCCTCCAGCCGACCAACCAGTTGGACGGAACGATCAGCGCGACGCTGCCGTTGATCGCGCCCGCGGCCTGGGCCGCGCTCAAGTCGGTGCAGGCCAACGTCGACTCGGCCGAGGCGAACTTCGCGGCGCAAGAGGCCGATCTGCTCGTCCAGGTGGCGCAGACGTACCTCGCCGCCGCGGGTACCGACGAGCTCGTCACGGCGCGCCAGTCGAGCCTGAGCGTCGCGCGCGCGACGCTCAAGGACGCGGAGGTGCGGCTGGCCGCGGGCTCGGTCACGAAGGTCGACGTCGACCGCGCCGAGGTCGCCGTCGTCCGCGCCGAGCAGGCGGAGCGCGAGGCGCTCACCGCGCGCGAGCGAACCTACCGCGGGCTCGGGACGCTCCTCCAGTCCAACGTCCAGAAGGTCAGCACGACTTTCCCGACGGCGCCCGCGCCGGACGCCAACGACGTCCAGACCGCGCTGCACCTCCGCCCCGAGTTCCGCGCGCTCGAGATGACGGCGCGCTCGGCCGATCAGGAAGCCAATGCGCGCGCTTGGCTCTGGGCGCCGAGCATCTCGGCCTTCGGCAACGCGCGCAAGTTCAACTACGACAACTTCGCGCTGGATCGCTACTCGTGGGCAGCCGGTGCTCAACTCGACTGGCTGCTGTTCGACGGCGGCTCGCGCGACGCGGCCCGACACCAGGCCAACGCGCGCGCCGCGGCGGCGCGCGAGCAGGCCTCCCTCTTCGGCGACACCGTGCGCGACGATCTCGCCAACACGTCGGCTGACCTGCGCACGAAACGCGAGGCCGTCAACGCCGCGCAGAAGTCGGCGGCGCTGTCGCAAGAGTCGCTCGACCTCATTCGCACGCAGTACACGGCGGGCACGGCGACGCAGCTCGACCTGCTGCAGGCGCAGGACGCCCTCGTGAGCGCGAACATCGCGCTCGTCCAGGCGCACTTCGACGTCGCGGCCGCGGACCTCGCGTTTCGCCACGCCGCGGGCACGTTCCCGCCTAAGTAGAACGAGAGGCAACGGGGCACGACGGAGCGCTCATCGTGCCTCCCTCGCTGATAGCGCCCGAGCTCGCGCGCGCGATCCTCGCGAGCTCGGGGCCGATCGTTTTCCTCACGGGCGCCGGGGTCTCCGCCGAGAGCGGCGTCCCGACGTTCCGCGGGCCCGAGGGCTACTGGCGCGTCGGATCGCGCAACTATCAGGCGACGGACCTCGCGACGGCCGAGGCCTTCGCGCGCATGCCCGACGAGGTCTGGCGCTGGTACCTCTACCGTCGCGGCGTGTGCCGCGCCGCCGAGCCGAACGCCGCGCACCTCGCGCTCGTCGAGGCCGAGCGGCGCTTCGGCGAGCGCTTCCTGCTCGTCACGCAGAACGTCGACGGGTTGCACGCGCGCGCCGGCAACACGGCCGCGCGCACGTACCGCATCCACGGCGATCTCGATCTGTGCCGCTGCGCCGACGGCTGCGCGCCGGCCGTGCGGCCCATGCCCGCTGCGATCGCGGTGGCGTGGGCCAAGGATCGCGTGCTCGACGACGACGCACGCGCCGCGCTCCACTGCGACTGCGGCGCGTGGCTGCGCCCGCACGTGCTGTGGTTCGACGAGGCGTACGACGAGCCGCTCTTTCGTTACCTCTCGGCGCGGCGCGCAGCCGGTGCGGCGGCCGCGCTCGTCGTCATCGGCACGAGTGGCGCGACCAACTTGCCCGCGCAGATGTGCGCGATCGTCGCCGCGCGCGCGGCGCCGCTCATCGTGGTCGATCCCGATCCAGCGGCCTACGGCGCCGTCGCGGGCCGAGGCACGCGCGGTGTCCAGATCGTCGGCGGCGCCTGCGCCACCGTCCCCCCGCTCGTCGACGCACTCCTCGCGGCCGCCTAACCACCTCTCATCATCCGTCACCTCTCGCCGGAGGATCCTCCTTTTGTCGGGCGGCGGGCGCTCGCGGGAACGGGTCCTGCCGCTGCGGGGTCCTCCCCGCTGAGTCTTTTTCCCTCGTTCACCGTCGTGGTTCTGATGCTCTGATCAACCGGCAGCTGATCCCCATGGACTGCCTCGGGAAAAAGCCTCATCGGGGTCCCCCCCCTTCGCGTCACCCGTTCCCGCTCGCTTCCCGCCGCCGGCACGACGAACCCGATCCCGCCAAACTGGATGCGGCCATGACGGACCTAAATCGGGACGATCGGGTCGTGTTGTCGGCGGGGTGTAGCCCGTGGAACGGGTGGCAGTGAGGGAAGGGGCCCGCTGAAGCTTTTTTTCGCGAGTCCATGGGGATCCGTCCGCTCGCAGCGACGAGCACGAGTCCCTCGAGGCCCGAAAAAAAGTTCAGTGGGAAGGGATCGCCGAGCTGACAGGACCCGTTCCGCGGGATGCACCCCGCCCTCACCCGGAGAACCGTCCGCAGGCGAGAGGTGACGGAAGACGAGAGCCTAGTTAGCGCACCAAGTGGACGTTGAACATGGGCGTTTGCAGCGCGCCCATGAGGCGCACCCACAGGATCACGAACATCTCCTGGCCGCGCGCCGCCGAGAGATCGCCGAGATCGTGGACGGTCTTCCAGCCGAACCAGCCCTCGAGGATCTCCTTCACCTTGCCCTTGGCGCCCGCGTCGTTGCCGCACAGGAATGCGTCGTGCGCGCCCGCGAGGAGCGACGGGTTCACCATGAGCTTGCAGTTCATCGTGTTGAGCGCCTTGACGACCTTCGTCTCGGGCAGCGCGCGCTGGATCTGCTCGGCCAGCGAGTCGGTGTTGGCGACCGACAGCGACGGCGGCATGCCCTTCGAAAAGTCGAGCGGGTTCGTGACGTCGATCAGCACCTTACCGGCGAGGCCCTTCGCCGCCGCTTGCGTCGCCGGGAGCGCGCCCACGCCCGACGTGCAGTTGAACGCCAGCTCGCCGAAGGCCGCGGCGTCGGCGAAGGTGCCCTGCGAGGCCTTCGGGCCCGCCGCCTTCACCCACTCGGCCGCCTTCGCGTTGTCGGCGGTGCGCGAGCCCATCTTCACTTCGTGGCCGAGCTCCACGAGCTTCGTCGCGATGGTGTTCCCGACCATTCCCGTTCCGAGAACTGCGATTTTCATGTGGCGCCTCCGTGCGCGACTCTAGCGCAGTAAGATGCCGGCATGATCGTGAGCACCATGTCGATGTTGGGGGCGTGGTTGACGACGGCCGCCGCGCCCGCGCCCGGCAAGCTCGCGCCGGCGACGAGCCACGAGATGACCGACGCGATCGTCGCCGTCAACAAGGCGCTCGGCCTCGAGAGCTGGCCCGCCCAGGGGGTCAAGCCGTGCGTCGATCGCGGCGGGCAAGGCGTGCTCGCGAAGAACGTCACGGCCGACGACGCGCGCAAGTGCGCCGCCGCCGCCGTCGAGAAAGGCTTCCCCTCGCTCGGTCCGTCGTTCGCGCTCGCGATCCTCATGAGCGAGATCGGCCCCATCACGGTGATCGCGCTCGGCACCGGCGACGCCGCGGGCTGGGGCGCCTACTCGTGCGATCCGACGCGCACGTGCAAGCCGATGAAGATCAACCCCGACAACAAGTGGGGCAAGCGGCTCGACGAGCGGCGCGCGAAGGCGTGCGCGGATGCGACGACGGTGTGGCTACCGGCGGGCGCGAGAGTTTGCGACGCGGTCGCGAAGTGACGCTCAGCTCTCGAGCTGCTTGACGAGCTTCACGGGCGCGATCGCGCGGTAGCTCTCTTCGATCCACGCTTCGAGCAAATCGAGCGGTGGTTTGTCGCCGGCGGCGAAGCGCGCCGTGACCCAGCCGCTCTTGCCGAGGCCGTAGCCCGTCGGCGACGCGAACGGGAGTGTCAGGGCGATGGACGCCGAGCGCGGCAGCTTCGCCGACAATCCGAAGCCGCCGTCGGTCGCCGATGTGCCCATGAAGACGAACACCTTCTTGTTCACCTTGACGACGCGATCGCCCCAGGGGAACTCTTCGACGGCGCCTGGCAGCGACAGCGCGTAGGCGCGCAGCTTCGCTTCGGCGTCACCGCCCGCGGGCACCTTCTTCGCGACGCGAGGCTTCGCTTTCGGCTTGGGCGTCTTCGATCTCGGGTTGGGCTTCGAAGACTTCGCCTTCACCTTCGTCGCCATCGCGTCATCCCACCCAGGCGCGCGCGTTGCGGAACATGCGCATCCACGGGCTGTCGTCGCCGGTCCATGCGCGAGGGCGCCACGACAGCTGCACGTTGCGGAACACGCGCTCGGGGTGCGGCATGAGGATCGTGACGCGACCGCCGGCCGCCGTGAGCGCCGTGACGCCGCCGGGCGAGCCGTTCGGGTTCTCGGGGTAGCGCTCGGTGACGTGGCCGCGGTGATCGACGAAGCGCGCCGCGACGGCGCCCGCGCGCTCGAGCGCCGCGAGGTCGTCGGGCGACGCGAACTCCGCGCGGCCCTCGCCGTGCGCCGTCGAGATCGGGATGCGCGAGCCCTCCATTCCGGCGAAGAAGATCGAGTCGCTCTTGTCGATCGCAACGAGCGGCAACCGGGCTTCGAACTGCTCGCTGCGGTTGCGCACGAAGCGCGGCCACCGCGCGGCGCCCGGGATGAGCTCCTTGAGGTTCGACATCATCTGGCAACCGTTGCAGACGCCCAGCGAGAACGTGTCGGGCCGCGCGAAGAACGCCGAGAACGCCGCGCGCGCGCCCGCGTGGAAGAGGATCGACTTCGCCCAGCCCTCGCCCGCGCCGAGGACGTCGCCGTACGAGAAGCCACCGCACGCGGCGAGCCCGCGGAACGACGCGAGGTCGACGCGGCCCGAGAGCACGTCGGTCATGTGCACGTCGACGGCCTCGAAGCCGGCGCGATCGAACGCGGCCGCCATCTCGATCTGGCCGTTGACGCCTTGCTCGCGCAGGATCGCGACGCGCGGCCGCGACGTCACGCCGACGGTCTTCACGTCGTCGAGCGAGAACGTGAGATGCGCCGAGCGTCCCGGATCGGCGGCCTCGTGGTGCGCCGCGCGCTCTTCGTCGGCGGACGCGGCGTCGTCGCGCAGGCGCTGGATCGCGTGCGTCGTCTCCGACCACGCCGCGCGCAGGAACGTCAGGTCCTCGTCGAGGCGCACGCGGTGCTCGCCCTGACGAATTTGCACGCGGCCGCCGGTCACCGGGCGCGCGACGTCCGTGACGGCGTCGCCGAGGCCGTGCTTCGCGAACACGGCGCGCACGCGCTCCACGTCGCCCGCGCGCACCTGCACGACGGCGCCCAGCTCTTCGCTGAACAGCGCCGCGACGGCGTCGGCGTCCTCGGGCAGATCGACCTCGAGGCCCGTGCCGCCCGCGAACGCCATCTCGACCAGCGTCACGAACAAGCCGCCGTCGCTGCGGTCATGGTACGCGAGCAGCGCGCCCGCGGCGTTGAGCTCTTGCACGGCCGCGAAGAAGCCGGTGAGGCGCGCCGGATCGTCGAGGTCGGGCGGCGCGTCGCCGAGCTGGCCGTACACCTGCGCGAGGCACGAGCCGCCGAGGCGGTTCTTGCCGCCGCCGAGATCGACGAGCAGCAGCTCGGTGTCGGTGACGTCGACGTCGCCGTCGGCGCGCAGCTCGGGCGTGAGCGCGCGGCGCACGTCGGTCACGGGCGCGAACGCGCTCACGACGAGCGACAGCGGCGCCGTCACGCTCTTCTTCTCACCTCGATCGTCCCACACCGTGCGCATCGACATCGAGTCCTTGCCGACGGGGATCGCGATGCCGAGCGCGGGGCAGAGCTCGACGCCCACGGCGCGGACGGCGTCGTAGAGGCGCGCGTCCTCACCGGGATGGCCCGCGGGCGCCATCCAGTTTGCCGAGAGCTTCACGTCGGACAGCTTGGCGACCGGCGCGCTCGCGAGGTTCGTGAGCGCCTCGGCGACGGCCATGCGCGCCGACGCCGCGGCGTCGAGCAGCGCGAGCGGCGAGCGCTCGCCCATCGCCATCGCCTCGCCCGTGTAGACGTCGAACGCCGTCGCCGTGACGCCGGCGTCGGCGACCGGCACCTGCCACGGGCCCACGAGCTGATCGCGCGCGACGAGGCCGCCCACCGTGCGGTCGCCGATCGTGATGAGGAAGGATTTGTCGGCGATCGTCGGCAGGCGCAGCAGGCGCAGCGCCGCCTCGCGCACGTCGAGCGACGCGGCCTCGAACGGCACGCGCTTGGCGGCGACATGCGCGGCGTTGCGGGTCATCTTCGGCGGCTTGCCGAGCAGCACGTTGAGCGGCATCTCGATGGGCCGCCGCGCGAGCAAGGCGTCGTCGACGCGCAGCAGGCCGTCTCCGGTGGCGTGGCCCACGACGGCGAACGGGCAGCGCTCGCGCGCGCACAGCGCCTCGAACTCGGCCAGGCGCTCGGGCGCGAGCGCGAGCACGTAACGCTCCTGCGCCTCGTTGCACCACAGCTCGAGCGGCGACAACCCCTGCTCGTCGCTCGGCACCTTGCGCAGGTCGAACGTCGCGCCGCGCCCGCTGTCGTTGACGAGCTCGGGCAACGCGTTCGACAAACCGCCCGCGCCCACGTCGTGGATCGACACGATCGGGTTCGCGTCGCCGCGCGCCCAGCAGCGGTCGATGACCTCCTGGCAGCGCCTCTGCATCTCGGCGTTGTCGCGTTGGACCGACGCGAAGTCGAGGTCCTCTTCCGACGCGCCCGACGCCACCGACGACGCCGCGCCGCCGCCGAGGCCGATGAGCATCGCCGGCCCGCCCAACACGATCACGGGAGCGCCCACTGGGATCGTGCCCTTCTGCACGTCCGACGGGCGCACGTTGCCGAGGCCGCCCGCAAGCATGATGGGCTTGTGGTAGCCGCGCACCTCGGTGCCGCCGCCGGGCAACGGGCTCTCCACTTCGAACGTTCGAAAATAGCCGGCGATCGCCGGACGCCCGAACTCGTTGTTGAAGGCGGCGCCGCCGAGCGGGCCGTCGATCATGATGTCGAGCGCGCTGGCGATGCGCGCGGGTTTGCCATGGTCGCGCTCCCACTCGCGCACGGCGCCCGGCAGGCGCAGGTTCGAGACCGAGAAGCCCGTGAGGCCCGCCTTCGGCTTC
Organism: Polyangia bacterium; assembly: GCA_035549075.1. Taxonomy (GTDB): domain Bacteria; phylum Myxococcota_A; class Polyangia; order Fen-1088; family Fen-1088; genus DASZFV01. The sequence continues at coordinate 87,966 of DASZRT010000151.1, forward strand.
GCGCCGCGGCCCGTCGCGCCCTCGTCGCGGATCTCGCCGCCCGAGCCCGTGGCCGCGCCCGGGAACGGCGAGATGGCCGTCGGGTGGTTGTGCGTCTCGACCTTCATCAAGATGTGCACGGGCTCGACGTGCGCGCCGTAGACGCCGGTCGACGGGTCGGGGAAGAAGCGACCGCCCGTCGCGCCCTCGATGACGGCGGCGTTGTCCTTGTAGGCCGACAGCACGCCGCGCGGGCTCGCCTCGGTGCTGCGTCGGATCATCTTGAAGAGCGACAGGGGCTGCGGCGCGCCGTCGACGACGAAGTCGGCGTTGAAGATCTTGTGGCGGCAGTGCTCGCTGTTCGCCTGCGCGAACATCATGAGCTCGACGTCGGTGGGATCGCGGCCCAGCGTCGCGTAGGCCTCGACCAGGTAGTTGATCTCGTCGGGCGCGAGCGCCAGGCCGAGCCGCGCGTTGGCGCGCGCGAGCGCGGCGCGGCCGTCGCCGGCGAGCGCGACCGTCGCCAGCGGGCGCGGCCGCTCGGTCGCGAAGAGCTTCGCCGCCTCGGCCGAGCTCGCGAGCACGGACTCGGTCATGCGGTCGTACAGCGCGCGTCGCAGCGCCGCTTCGTCGTCGACGGCGCCCGAGACGGCGTACCAGATGCCGCGCTCGATGCGCCGCACCTTCGCGAGGCCGCAGATGCGCGCGATGTCGGTCGCCTTCGACGACCACGGCGAGATCGTCCCGAGCCGCGGCACGACGAGCATACGCACGGCGCCCGCCGGATCGGCCGCGGCGCCGAGGCGCGGGCCGTAGGTGAGCAGCCGGTCGAGGACGCCGCGCTCGGCGGCCGCGAGCTGACCGTCGTCGCCTCCGACGTCGACGAAGTGAGCGAAGCGCGCCGAGAGCGCCGAGACGCGCGGGTTGCGCGCGCGCGCCGCGGCGAGCCGTTTCTCCAAACGAGCCGGCGTGAAAGCGGGCGCGCCAGCGATTTCGATCATGTGCCGGCAGCCTGCCAAAGCAGACCGCGACATGCAACGGCGGACCCTGACCTTCTACTTGGTCACCTTCGTCGCCAGCGTCGTCGTCGCGAGGTTGTTCGCGGTCTTGTCGAGCGCCGTCTTGATGTCGCCCGCGAACTGCGCCGTCGTGACGCCTGGGAGCGGGCGCGCCTTCTGCGCGTAGAGCGTGAAGACGTAGTCGTGCGTTCCGCTCGGCGGGCACGGGCGGATGTAGCCCATCGACTCGTTGTTGCCGCCGACCTGCATCGCGCCCGACGGATCGGGCGGCGTGTGCGAGGCCTGCGAGACGTCCTCGGGCAGCGCGAACGTGTCGGGCTTGATGTCCCAGATCGCCCAGTGCGTGAAGCCGTTGGTGTTGTCCTTGAGGACGATCGCGTAGCCGGCCGTGCCCTCGGGGCCCTTGCCCCACATGAGCGGCGGCGACGGCTTCGAGCCGTTGCCGCTGATGCAGGTGTACTTCATCGGGATCGTGCCGCCCGCCTCGACGACGGTGCTCGTGAGGGCGAAGCCGCCCGCGCCGGCGGAGGCGTCGGGCGTCGTGCCGCCGTCGCTGCCTCCGGAGGCCGCCGTGCCGCCGGTTCCCGTCGTACCACCGCTCGCCGTCGTGCCCCCGGTGCCCGTCGCGCCGCCCGTCGCCGTCGTGCCACCCGTGCCCGTGGTTCCACCCGTCGCGCTCGAACCGCCGGTGCCCGTGGTCCCGCCGCTCGCCGTCGTGCCGCCCGTGCCTCCACTCGCCGTCGTGCCACCCGTCCCCGTCGTGCCACCCGTGCCCCCGGGCGTCGAGCCGCCCGACGAGCAGCCGTAAACAACGAAGGCGCCCGCGAGCGCCACCACCATCCCGAACGTTTCGGCTTTGTGTCGCAACGTCGTCATCGAGTCTCCTCTCGGCATCGCGGCAGCGTCGCGCCCCGCGCCGGCGGCGATGGTGCATCCTCGCGCGAGCCGCTGCAACGGGGGGCTGCCTAACCGCCCTGCGACGCGAAAAACCCCGTGGTACTCACGGATCGGAGTTTTCCTGTCGGCGACGGCGGCGGCGTTCGGGGGAGCGTCCGCCGCCGGCGCCGCGGGATTTACGGGCCCGCTAACAGGCCGGCCCAACGGGCCGTCAAAGGCCCGCTAATGTCCCGTCGGCGTCGCCGACCTTCACGTTCACGCCCATCGTCGCGATGACGCTCGTGAGCAGGTTCGAGACCTTCGTGTGCGTCGCCGTCGGGAAGAGCAGGTGCTTGCCGGGCGTGAACATGCCGCCGCCGTGGCCCGCGAGAATCACGGGCATGTCGTCATGGTTGTGGCGATCTCCGTCGGAGATCTCGCTCGAGAAGAAGATCGTCGAGTTGTAGAGCATGTCGTTCGCGCCCTCGGGCACGGCCTTCAGCTTGGTCAAGAAGTAGGCGAACAGCTGGATCTCGTAGGTGCCGATCTGCTGCAGCATCATGAGGTTCGCCGGCATCATCCCGTGGTGCGAGATGTCGTGGTGGCCGCGCGAGATGCCGAGGTTGTTGTAGGTGCGGTTGCTGCCGGCGTTGCCGAGCATGAACGAGATGATGCGCGTCGAATCGCACTGCATGGCGAGCACCATGAGGTCGCTCATGGCCTTGACCTGCGTCTCGAAGTCCGTCGACGAGGCGGTCTTCGTCGTCGGCATCGTGCACATCGCCGTGGGCGTCGCGACGGCCGCCTGACGCTCGAGCTCGCGCACACCCGTGAGGAATTGATCGAGCTTCTCGCCGTCCGTCTTGCCGAGCTTCCCGCGCAGCGTGGTCGCGTCGTCGAGCGCCGAGTCGAGCACGCTCTTTTGATAAGCGCGGCGCTTGGCGAGCTCGGCCGTCGACGCCGTCGGATCGAAGCCCATGAAGATCTGGTCGAACACCTGCGAGGGGTTCGTGAGCTTCGGCAGCGGCGTCATCGCGTCGGCCCACGAGACGTTGCGCGCGTAGGCGCAGCTGTAGCCGCTGTCGCAGCCGCCGGCCGAGCTGCCGCCGTCGATGCCGAGCTGCATCGACGGCAGGCGCGTCGCGGTGCCCACCTTTTGCGCGGCGATCTGATCGGCCGAGACGCCGTTCATGATCGTCTCTTCGGACTTGAACGGGTGCGCGCAGGTGATGAAGGCGCCCGTGCCCGACGCGTGATCGCCGGGGCCGTCGGGCTTGGCCAGCGCGTTCTCGAGGCCCGTGATGAACGTGAAGTCGGGCTTGAGGGCGGCGAGCGGCTCGAGCATCGTCGTGATCTCGAAGCCCGGGCCCGTCGTCGTCGGGTAGAAATCGCCGCGCGTCGAACCGTTGATGCCGCAGGGCACGTAATAGAAGACGGTTCGCTTGGGCGCCACGGGCGCATCGGCGCGCGCGGACCGCGGCGCGAGCGACTCGAGAAACGGCAAACCGATCGCGACGGCCGCGCCGCCGCCCAGGAACAAACGTCGGCGAATCTTGGGCGACGCGTCGGCTTTCACCGCGAGCGCGTGTTGACCGATCGAATCGCGCGCGCTCTTCATGGCGCACCTCCCGCGGCGACGGGCTCGCCGCGCCGTTTGGTGAACGTGTCGCCCGTGACGATCGCGGCGATCAACTCGGGCAGCTGGTAGCCGCCCGCGCGGAGCGCGTTGGCGTAGCCGTACAACAACGCCGGGTCCATGTGGTTGGGCGAGTCGTCGGGCGCGCGGCCGAGCGCGTAGGTGTAGAGCTTCTGCGTCGCGCACGCCGCGAAGCCGTCGTCTTTCGCGACGAGCTGCGACAGCTCGGCCGCGCCGTCGAACGTGCGCCCGTCGGGCAGCTTGCCGGACGCGTCGACGGGGAACGTGCCGTCCATCGTGCGGTAGGCGCCGATCGGATCGTAGTTCTCGAGGCCGAAGCCCAGCGGATCCATGACGACGTGGCACACGGCGCACGGGTTCATGTGGTGCGTCTCGAGGCGCTGGCGGAGCGACTGTGTTCCCGCCGTCGACGTGTCGAGCTTCGCGGCCGCGGCGTTGGGCGGCGGCGCGATCGTCTGACACATGAGCTGCTCGAGGATCCACTTGCCGCGCAGCACGGGCGAGTTGCTCGTCGGGTGCGAGTTCACGGTGAGGAACGAGCCGTGCGTGAGGAAGCCCGTGCGGTGCGCGTCGGGCCCGAGCGCGACCTTCTGCATCGCCGAGCCCGTGAGCGGCGCCATCCCATAATGCTTGGCGAGGCGATCGTTGGCGTACGTGTAGTCCGAGAGCAGCAGCTTCTGCAGCGACAGGCCGCCGAACACGACGTCGCGGAACATCATGTACGTCTCTTGCTTCATGGCGTCGCGCAGGGCCGCGTCGAAGTTGGGGAACATCGTCGGGTCGGGCGTGACCTCGTCCACCATGCGCGTGTAGAGCCACTGGCCCGCGAAGTTGTCGACGAGCGCGCTCGCCTTCGGATCGGCCAGCATGCGCGTCACCTGCGCGCGCAGCTTCGCCGGATCCGAGAGCGCGCCCGCGTCGGCCGCCGCCGAGAGCGCGTCGTCGGGCATCGTGCTCCAAAGGAAGTACGACAGACGCGTCGCGAGCTCCCAGCCCGTGAGGGCGTGCGGCGTCGCCGACGTCGGCGACGGATCGAGCTCGACGCGGTAGAGGAAGTACGGCGACACGAGCGTCGCCTGCAGCGCGAGGCCCACGCCCGTCTCCCAGGTGTCGCCGTTCGTGCGCGCGAGCGTCACGGGAATCATGAGGTGATCGACCTCGGCGTCGGTGAGCGGGCGCCGCCAGGCCTTGCGGCCGAACGCGCGCAGCACCGTGCGCGCGCAGGTCTCGCCCGTCGTCAGATCGCAGGTGAGGAGCTTCGCGCGCGCCGCGCCCGCGAGCGCGGTCGTCACGAGCGTCGCGGCCGCCGCTTGGTACATCTGCGTGTGGACGGGCGAGACGGTGAGGACGTCGGAGATGTTGTCGAAGCCGAAGCTGCGATCGTCAGGCGGGAAGGCGTTGGCGGGCTGCGACGTGTCGCCGAGCAGATCGCGGACCGTGTTGTTGTACTCGGCGCGGTTGAGGCGGTGGACGGTGACGCGGCCCGGATCGGTGCCGGCCAAGGGCACGTCGGAAGACGAGCCACCCGTGCCCGACGGGGCGGACGAGCCGCCCGCGCCGACGGACGGGCCCGAGCCGCCGGACGCGCGGCCGCTCGGCGAAATCACCTGGCCCGTGCACGCCGACAGCGCCAGCGCGAGCGCGCACGAAAGCCTCGAGGGGGGCGGAGCCTTCAACATCGACCTCCGGAACAAGAGACGGGCCGGCGCGGCGCGCCAGGCAACCAAGCTCGTCGAGATCTTCAGAGTGCACCGATCGGCCAAAACCGGCTCGAAAAATCGCGCGCCGGCGAAATGCCGGAACGCCGCGCTACGGGACGAGCGACTGCATCAATCGCCCGACGATGACGTCGAGCGCGGGCTCGTTCTCGCCGCCTTCCGGAATGATGAGATCGGCGAAGCGCTTCGACGGCTCGACGAACGCGAGGTGCATGGGGCGTACGGTCGTCGCGTACTGCTCTCGCACCTGCGCGAACGTGCGGCCGCGCTCTTCCATGTCGCGCCGCAGCCGGCGCATGAGGCGCACGTCGGCGTCGGTGTCGACGAAGAGGCGCAGGTCGAGCTGCCGGCGCAGGCCCTCGTCGGCGAGCACGAGGATGCCCTCGACGACGATGACGGGCGCGGGCTCGACCCGGCGGGTCTCGGCGCGCCGCGCGTGCTCGCGGTAGTCGTACTGCGGAACGTCGATGCCCTTGCCCGCGCGCAATGTCGCGAGGTGTGCCGCGAGCAAGTCGGTCTCGAGGGCGTCGGGGTGATCGAAGTTCACGAGCGCGCGCGCCTCGGGCGCCATGCCCGAGCGATCGCGGTAGTAGGCGTCCTGCTCGATGAGCACGGCCGCGCCCGCGGGCAGCCGATCGACGAGCGCGCGCGCGACGGTGGTCTTGCCCGATCCCGTGCCCCCCGCGACGCCGACGACGAACACCCGCATCACGTTTGGGGCGGCAGCGCCTTGCGCTCGGCGCGGCGCTCGGCCTTGACGCGGCGGCGAGCCGCGGGCTCGCTCTCGCCGGCGAGGCGCATCTTGATCTCGACGCTGCTCATGACGGCGAGGCCGGTGACGCGCAGGAGCGGCGCGTCCGGATCGGGGTGCGCGGGCGCGCGGTCGACGTGCTCGAAGCTGCCCAAGATCGCAACGGCGGAAGCGGCGCCGCCCACGTCGACCGCGAGGCCAGGCGGCACGATGATCTCGACGCTGCTCATGACGGCCCGGATCTGGATCTCGACGGGGCCCGCGGGCAGGCGCGCGTCGCGGAAGTCGAGCACGGTCGAGCTCATCGTCGCGCGCACGCGCAGGCGCCGCGGCACGACCCAGGCGCCGCGCCGCTCGGTGCTGCTCATGATGCCGAGCACCGTCTGCGTCGGGCGCACGTCGGCGGCCGGGACGAGGGCGGCGCGGGGCACCGGCGCGGGCACGTCGGCGAGCACGGGCAGGTCGGCGGCGATCGCCTCGATCGAGGCGACGTCCTCGGCCTGGTGCGCGAGCGTCACGCGGCGCTCGAACTCGTCGACGTCGAGCACGTCGTGCGCGAAGTGCTCTTGCAGCGTCGCGATGACGCGCTCGCGCGCCTCGTGCGCGCGCGGGCGCGAGAGGCGGCTTTCGGGCGGCGACGACATGAACCCGCAGCATAGCGGGCGCGGCTTGCCGCGTCTGCGGCGATCGTCGTACACGGAAGCGTGCCTGAAGGCGCCGAACACCGCCCGCTCACGCTGCCGCACGCGCTCGCGCTCGTCGTGTCGAGCATGATCGGCACGGGCGTGTTCACGACGGCGGGCTTCATGCTGCGCGCGCTGCCGTCGCCGGCGCTCGTGCTGGGCGCGTGGGCGCTCTCGGGCGTGCTCGCGCTCGCGGGCGCGGCCGTCTACGCCGAGCTGGGCGCGATGATGCCGCGCGCGGGCGGCGAGTACGTGTACTTGCGGCGCGCGTTCCCGCCGGTCGTCGCCTTCCTGTCGGGGTGGGTCGCCCTGCTCGTCGGGTTCGCGGCGCCCACGGCGGCGACGGCGATGGCCTTCGCGCGCTACCTGCACGCGCTCGCGCCCGCGCTGCCCGAGAAGGCGGTCGCGCTCGCGCTCGTCGCGGGCGTGACGGCGCTGCACGCGCGCACCGTGCGCGGCGGCGGCGCGCTGCAGGCGGCGCTCACGACGGGCGTCGTCGCCGTCGTCGTCGTGCTCGTGGGCGCCGCGATCGCGTCGCCGAACGTCGACGCGCGCCGGTTGAGCGGCAGCGGTTCGACCTCGTCGACGATCGGCGCGTTCGCCGTTTGTCTGATCTATGCGTCTTACAGCTACTTCGGCTGGAACGCGGCGGCCTACGTCGCCGGCGAGCTCCGCGACCCGCGGCGCACGCTGCCGCGCGCGTTGCTGGGCGGCGCCGCCGGGGTGACGATCCTCTACGTCGCGCTCAACGCCGTCTTCCTCGCGGCGGCGCCCGCGGCGCGGCTCTCGGGCGAGGTCGAGGTCGGCACGATCGCGGCGACGGCGCTCTTCGGCGCGCGCGGCGGCGCGATCATGGCGGCGCTCGTCGCGCTCGCCCTCGCCGGCTCGGCCAGCGCGCTCGCGATGACGGGCCCGCGTGTCTTGCAAGCGATGGCCGATGACGGCGTGTTCTTCGCGTCGCTCGGCCGCACCAACGCGCGCGGCGCGCCCGCGCGCGCCGTGATCCTGCAAGGCGCGCTCGCCGCCGTCGCCGTCGTGACGGCGGCGTTCGATCCGCTGCTCGTCTACGCGGGCTTCACGCTCGGCGTGTCGGCGGCGGCGACGGTCGCGGCGGCGTTCGTGCTGCGGCGACGCGTGCCGGAGGCCGAGCGTCCGCACCGCGCGCTCGCGTGGCCGTGGAGCGGCGTCGCGTTCCTGGCGTTGTCGGCGTTCATGATCGGGTTCGCGTTCGTCGAGCGGCCGCGGGAGAGCGTGGGCGGGCTCGCGACGTTGGCGGGGGGCGCCGCGGTTTGGAGAGTTTGGCGGCGGGCTCGTAGACGCGCAGACCCCTCGACGTAGGGCTCACCGCCCGAGCGCTTCGTCCAATATCCTCGCCCGCTCGCCCCGCGACGCCACCAGCGCCTCGTGCAGCGACCACTGTCCCCGCGCGCGCACCAAGTTGTGGTCGCCGCGGCTGGGGAAGCGACGCGCGTCCCAACCGAAGTAGCTCTCCGCCAGCGCGTCGGCCGCGAACCTCGCGGCCAGCTCGACGCTGACCCATTCGACGCCCAACAACAGCGCGCGTCTCGTCTCTCCGTCGAGCGGCTTCCCCCAACCCGCGCGGTAGCCTTCGACCGAGGCGCGCAGCACGTCGAGGTCGAGGCGCGCGTTCTCGGCATCCTCGCCCGCGCGGTTGCACCACGAGCGCCACGCGTCGCCGAGCTCGTAGGCGAGCGACAGCGGGCCCACGGTGTCGAGATCGATCAAGCACACGGCGATCTCCGACGCGGGCGGCTCGTGGTCGGCGAACAACACGTTGCTGAACTTGAGATCGCCGTGCGCGACGCGCGGCTCCATCGCCGGCAACGACGGCAGCGCGGCGGCGCCCGCGTCGATCGCGCGCGCGAGCTCGCCGACCTCGCGCGCGAGCCGATGCCCGCCGCCCGCCGCCACGGCGTCGCGCAGGCGAGCGAGGTGCGCGGGCGTGTCGTGGACGTTGGCGCGCCGCCCGACGAACTCGTGCGCGAGCCCGTCGAGCGCGGCGTGGAAGCGCGCGATCAGTGAACCGGCTGCCCGCGCCTGCCGCGCGTCCTCGACGGCGTCGAACGCGACGCCCTCGACGTGCGTCAGCATCCGCCACACGCCGCCCGCGGCCTCGATGTCGACATACAGCGCGCCCGCACGCGTCGGCACCAAGCGCGGCGTCGCGAGGCCCGCGTCGGCGAGCCGCGCCGTCACGGCCGCGATGTTCTCGTGGATGCGCGGCGAGAACACGGCGCTCACGCGCTGGAGCACGGCGCGCGTCGCGCCTCGCGTCAGCAGCAGCGTGCGGTTGATGAGGCCGCCCGGCAGCGGCGCGATCGTCGCCGTCTCCCAACCGGGCCAGTGCGCGAGCACCGCGTCGCGCACGAGCGCCTCGTCGTCGATCTCCGTCGTCACGGTCTCAAGAGTTCCCCGCGCCGCGCGCGCCGGCAAGTTACTATGCGCCGCGATGAGGGACGCTCACGGCGAGACGCGCAAGCGCCAGGGGCCCGGCGGCACGCCGGGCGGCCTCGGCGAGGCGCTCGCGGGCCTCGCGATGATCATCGTGGGCGTCTACATCGTCTTCGACCACGTCGGCGTCCACACGTCGTTCTGGAATTTTCATCTTGGCGGCTTCGCGGGCACGCCCGGCCAGAGCTTCGGCCTCACGCTGCTGCCGCTGCTCATCGGCATCGGCGCGCTCTTCTACGACGGCCGCTCGATCCTCGGCTGGACGCTGCTCGTGGGCGGCGTCGCGCTCATCCTCGTGGGCGTGCTCATGAACCTCGACATTTATTTCCGCCCGACGAGCCTCTGGAACACGATCCTCATGTTCGGCCTCATCGGCGGCGGCATCGGCCTCTTCGCGCGCGGCCTGCGCGCGCACTGAATCAGTACCCGACCTCGGCCCAGTAGAAGTCCGTGTCGAGCCACCGCTGGGGCGCGCGGCCGAGCGTGACCGTCGAGCCGGGCTGCAGCACCGCTTGGATCGCGCCGAAGCTCGCGTTCTCGTCGGGCATCGCGGCGCGCACGTTCACGCGGCCGCTCGCCGTGAGCAGGGCGCCTTTGCCGAGCGCGCTCGGCGCCGCGAGGCCTCCGCCCTTCGAGACGACGTAGCTCGTCGCCCAACGGCCGCTGTCCCACTGACCCAAGTAGATCCAGCCCTCCTGCGTCGGCGCGGCCGCGGTCGACCCGGGCGCCTCCGGCTCGTCGGGCGCCGTCGGGGCGCCGAACGACGTCGTCTCTTCGCGGGCGCCCTCGGCAATGCCTTCACGCAGGTCGCGCAGGACGGCGTTGATCATCTCGCGCTGCGCCTTGCTGTCGGGCTTCGTTCGTTCGGACCGCTCGAGCGCGGCGACGCCGCCCTCGAGCCGCGCGAGGCCGCCCGCCTGCTCGCGCAGCAGCTCGGCGTTCGCCTCGGCCTCCAACAAGAACCGCGCCATGACGGCCGCCTTGTCCTCGGGCCCGAGCGCCCACGCCGTCATGATCGTGTCGGCGTGGTTGCACACGAACGGCACGTGCCGAAAGAGGTGCGCCACGTCGGGCGCGGCGTCCGCTGCGCCTTGCTTGGCCATGCCCTCGAGCGCGTCGCGGATGCGCGCGATGTTGCCCGCCTTGATCGTCGTCGTGCCGCCGAAGCTGGCCAGGCTGAGCGCGTCCAGCGGATCCGTCACCGCCGGGAACAGCGCCTCGAGCGTCGCCGAGCGCTCGGGCCGCGCGCCCGAGTCGATCTCGACCAGCATGACGCCGCGGCGAACGAGCGTGTCGCGCAGCTTGCGCGCGTGCGTCGCGTACAGCTCGTCGGCGCTGTGGGGCGCGGGGACGGCGTCGGTGTTGGGCGGATCGGAGCGCTTCTTGAGCGCCTCGAGCAGCGTCGCGATCGTGTCGATGCCGCTGTTGTCGGTGACGCCGCCGTCGGTGAGCTTGATGCTGTCGGGCAGCACGAACGTGTAGGGCCGCTTGGCGAACAGCCCGACCTCGAAGCCCCACGGGAAGTTCGCGCTCAAGCGCACGCCGTCGGCGAGGCCGAGATCGTGCGCGCCGCCGAAGTCGCTGAGGGACTTCGCGCCGCGCCCCAAGAGATCGGCGGGCACGGGCGGGTAGCCGATGACGACGCGTGAGCCGTCCTCGACGTTGGTCGAGTTGAGCAGCGCGAGCGGCGGCGGCGTCGCCTGCGACCAGTCGCACCGCCAAGAATCCGCGAGCGCGCCCGTCGTCAGACACGAGCGCTGCGTGTCGCGCACCCAGCGAAAGTGCTCGGCCCAGAAGTCCGAGACGCTGTGCCCGCGCTCGAGGAACGGCGTCAGCACGCCGCGCAAGAGCGGCGCCATGAAGTCGGTCGCCATGTCGTCGACGAAGGCGCTCTCGAACAGCCACGACGCCGCGTCGGGCGAGCGGCCCGGCAGACCTTCGACGTCGTGGCCGAGGCGCTTGCACGCGCGCTGGTAGCGCGAGACGGTGAGATCGTTGTCGGGCACGGGGCAGCCGCCCGCGACGTAGGCGCCCGCTGTCCGTCGAATCCCCGCGGCGATCTCGTCCTTCGTGTAATTGCGCAGCGGATCGCGACGCTCGGTCGCGGGGTGCGCGAGGTAGTACGCCGTCGCGAGGCTGCCGCCCGAGACCCCGCTCATGAGCGCGACGTTGCCGGCGATCGCCGCGCTCGGGTCCTTCGTGGGCCGACCGTCGAAGGCCGTGTGGTTGAGGTGCTCGTAGACGAGGCTCGCGAACATCGCGGCGCGCGAGCCGCCGCCGCTCGCGGCGACGAAGACGACGGGACCTTCGGGGCGACCCGCGTCGATGCGGCGCTCGAGGCGCTCGAACCACTCGGCGCCCTCGTCGGCGTGCGCGCCCGCGATCGCGGCCGAGCCGATCGCCGCGCGCGTGTCGACCTCGAACCCCGAGGTGAACCGCATCACGACGAACACGACGGCGACGAGGACGACGCGCACGCGCAACGCCGTTCGATCGACGAGCCGCCCCGTCGCGACGACGACGAACAACAAAAACAAGATCGCCCAGATCGTGTAGAAGCGAAACGAGAACACCCCGCACAGGTGATCGGGCAGGCACCAGAGGACCTCGCCCGTGACGAGCCCGACCAGCGTCATCAGGGCGTAGCGGCCGAGGCGACGGCGGCGCGGGCCCTCGGGATCGTGGCGAACGAGGAACCACGCCGCGCTCAAAAGGATGGCGAGGGTCACGAGCAAGCGGCGCGTGACCGCGGCCCAGCGGCACGCGCCGTCGCCGAGCGCGCCCCACGACCAAACGACGACGGCCGTCGCGACGAGGCCGAGCCCGATGGCCCAACGACCGCCGTGGCGCTGACCACCGCCCTCGCGCGCGTGGAGCCAGCGATCGATCTCGGTGAAGCGGTCGACGATGAACGAAGAACGCAGCGCCAGCCAACGCGTGAAGCGCGCCACCGGCCGCCGAACGCGCGGGAGCGCGGCGATCTCTAGATCGCTGAGCGCGCTCTCCGAGGGGACGACGAGGATCATGCCGCTCACCGTCGCGACGAAGAGCAACGCCACGCCCACGCCGTAGACGGCCATCGCGACGCCTTGGGCCCACCGGCTCGGCCACATCGCGCCCAAGAGGACGTGGTTCACCTGCGGCCGCGACAAGACGACGAGCGCGATGACGATGCCCGTGACCGTGAACGGCCGCTCGTAGAGCAGCTTCCACGCCGACGCCGACCACACGCCCACGACGCCGTCTTCGTCGTGCCACCTCGCCTTGGGCTCGCCGGGCTTCGAAGTGTCCATGGACCGCCTCCCGTCCTCTCCCCCCGGAGCCGACCGCGCGACTTTATCGAAGAGTCGACGGGCGGCGAAGGCGCGGGGTGCTTACGCTACGGCTCGGGCACGAACCACGTCGCCGCGAGCGGCGGCAACGTGAGGCGCACCGAACCGTCGCGGCCGTGGCAGGCGACGCGCTCGACGGCGACGCCGCCGAGGTTGCCGACGCCGCTGCCGCCGAAATGTTCGGCGTCGCTGTTCAAGAGCTCGCGCCAGCGCGTCGCGCCTTCCATCGCCGGCACGCCGACGCGGTAGTCGCGCCGGATGATCGGCGTGCAATTGAACACGGCCAACAACCGGTCCTTCGGCGACTTCCCCTTGCGCAGGAACGAATAGACGCTGTTCTCGGCGTCGTTGGCGTCGATCCACTCGAAGCCGGCGACGCCCACGTCGCCCTCGTGCAGCGCGGGCACCTCGCGGTAGAGGCGGTTGAGCTCGCCCACGAAGCCCATGAGCTGCGTGTGGAACGCCGACTCGCCCAGCAAGTTCCAGTCGAGGCTCGCGTCGTGTGCCCACTCGCGGAACTGCCCGAACTCGCCGCCCTGAAACAGCAGCTTCTTCCCGGGCTGCGCCCACATCATCGAGAACAGCAACCGCATCGTCGCGAAGCGCTGCCACAGGTCGCCCGGCAGCTTCTCGACGAGCGAGCGCTTGCCGTGCACGACCTCGTCGTGCGACAGCGGCAGCACGAAGTTCTCGCTCCAGAAGTAGACGCTCCTGAACGTGAGCTTGTGGTGGTGATAGCGGCGCCCGATGGGATCCTGCGCGAAGTACTCGAGCGTGTCGTGCATCCAGCCCATGTCCCACTTGAGGCCGAAGCCCAGGCCGCCCGTGTACGTCGGCCGCGAGACGCTGGGCCACGACGTCGACTCCTCGGCGATCGTCTGCGTGTCGGGGTGGTCGCGGTAGACGGCCTCGTTGAACGTGCGCAGGAAATGAATCGCCTCGAGGTTCTCGCGGCCGCCGTACTGATTCGGGATCCAGCCGCCCGCGCTGCGCCCGTAGTCGAGGTACAGCATCGACGCGACGGCGTCGACGCGCAGGCCGTCGACGTGGTAGCGCTCGAGCCAGAAGTTGGCGTTCGACACGAGGAAGCTGCGCACCTCGCCGCGCCCGTAGTTGAAGAGCGCGCTGCCCCACTCGGCGTGGATGCCCTGGCGCGGATCGGCGTGCTCGTAGAGGTGCGTGCCGTCGAAGTAGATGAGGCCGTGCTCGTCGGTGGGGAAGTGCGCGGGCGTCCAGTCGAGGATGACGCCGATGTCGCGCTGGTGGAGGTAATCGACGAACCACATGAAGTCCTCGGGCGCGCCGTAGCGCGCCGTCGGCGCGAAGAAGCCGGTGACCTGGTAGCCCCACGACGGGTAGAACGGGTGCTCGGCGATCGGCAGCAGCTCGACGTGCGTGAAGCCGCAGGCCGTGACGTGCGCGGCCAGCTTGGGCGCGAGCTCGCGGTAGGTGAGGAAGCGGTTCTCCTCTTCGGGCACGCGCATCCACGAGCCGAGGTGCACCTCGTAGATCGACGCCGGCTCGTCGAGCGCCTGGCGCGCGCGGCGCGACGACATCCACGCGTCGTCGCTCCACTTGTGTTTGTCGAGCGCGCAAACAATCGATGCCGTCGCGGGCGGCAGCTCGCGACGGAACGCGTACGGATCGGACTTGTCGACGCGGTAGCCGCCGAGGTTCGACGTGATTCGGTACTTGTAGCGCGCGCCGTCGCCGACGCCGGGCGCGAAGCCCTCCCAGATGCCGCCCGCCTGCAGCGCGAGCGGGACGGGCTTCTTCCCCCAGCCCTCGAAGTCGCCGATGACGCCGACGCTGGCGGCGTTGGGCGCCCACACGGCGAAGCGCGTGCCGGCGACGCCCTTCTCGACGACCAGGTGCGCGCCCAGCTTGTCGTGCATGCGCGCGTGCGTGCCCTCGGCGAAGAGGTGGACGTCGACGTCGCCGAGCGGCGGGAGGGCTTCGTCCCGCGGCGGCGGACGGCGTGCGGTCATGGGGCGCGAGCATACCCCGGGCGTGCGTCTAGGGCGCTTTACTCACCGGCGGCGGCGGCCTACTGTGGACGCCTATGCGGAGTCTGAAAAAGAGCCTGAGCCTGACCTTGCTGCTGCTCCTCGTGCTCGCGCCGGCGCTGCGCTCGGCGCCCGCCTTCGCCGCCGACGTCGCGGCGACCAAGCAGCTGGAGATGAAAGCGCGCGAGTCGTTCGCGGCCGGGCGCTACGACGAGGCGCTGCAGACGTTCGCGAAGCTGTACGCCGAGACGTTGCACCCCGTGTACCTGCGCAACATCGGCCGCTGCCACCAGAAGATGCGCGAGCCGCAGAAGGCGATCGACGCGTTCCAGGACTACCTCGCGAAGACGAAGACGGGCAAAGACAAGATCACGGCCGACGAGCGCGCCGAGATCGACGGCTACATCAAAGACATGCAGGCGCTGATCGACGCCGACAAGGCCGCGGCGGCGACGCCCGTGCTGGCAGCGCCCGTGCAGCCGCTCCCCGGCTCGACGCCGCCGACGACGACCACGGCGGCTCCCCTCCTCGCGGCGGCGCCGCCGCCGACGGAGCCGACGGCGGCCCCCGCGATCGCCGCGACGCCTGAGAGCGAGTCGCACCCGGTCTACACGCGCTGGTGGTTCTGGACGATCATCGGCGCCGCCGTCGCGGGCGGCGTCGTCACGGCCGTGGTGCTGTCGAAGGGCACGTCGCAGCCGGCTTGCCCGTCGGGGGTCACGTGCGCGGCCCCGTGAAGCTCGGGCTCGCGGCGCTCGCCGCGCTCGCGCTCGGCGCCGCGGCGCCGAGCTGCAGCTCGAGCAAAGACACGCTCGTCGTCGTCGCCGTCACCTCGGGCGCCGAGGTCGACGGCGTCACGTCGCTGCTCATCGAGGTCGACAGCGTTCAAAAGACGTTCATGCCGGCGACCCTGTCGACGATCCCGCAGTCGTTCGGCGTCTACGTCTCGGGCGATCTCACGGGCTCGAAGCTCGTCGTCGCCACGGCGCGCACCGCGGGCTCGTGCTACCTCGCGACCGGCCACGTCACGCTGCCGGGCACCAACAACCGCGCCGACGTCGCGCTCACGCTGGCGGCGTCGAAGGACTGCAAGGCGACGGGCGGCGGCGGCTCCACCGGTTCGGGCGGCACCACCGCGGCTGGCGGCTCGACGGGTTCGGGCGGCGCGACCGGCGGCACGACGGGTTCGGGCGGCACGACCGAGAACGGCGGCAGCGGCGGCACGTCGCCGACGGGCGGCACCACCGGCAGCGGCGGCACGACCGCGTCGGGCGGCATCACGGGCGCGGGCGGCACGACCTCCGTGGGCGGCACGACCGGCGCGGGCGGGACCACGGCCACCGGCGGCGTCACCGGCACGGGCGGCCTCACGGGCGCGGGCGGCGGCACCGTCGTCACCCCGCCCTCGCTCACGAAGTGCACCGAGTACCGGACGGTCACGGCGACCTGCGACTTCACGGACATCACCACCGATCCGGCGATCTGGTCGCTCGCGTTCTCGCCCGACGGCAAGCTGCTGCTGACGGCCGACGAGGTCGGACACATCTCGTTCTGGAACGTCGGCACCGACGGCAAGCTGACCGCCAACAGCCGCGTCCTCACGAGCGACGGGCAGGCCTACCTCGCGTTCTCGCCCGACGGCACGATGCTCGTGGGCGGCTCGAACAACGGCATGCTCACGGTCTGGAGCACGTCGACGTGGACGATCCTTCGCTCGTACGACGGCCTCACGGGGACGATCTACGGCGTCGGCTTCTCGCCCGACAGCAAGCAGATCATCGCCCTCGACGACAACGGCGACATGACGGTGCACAACGTCGGCTCGTCGACGGCCGCGCGCTCGTTCACGCTGCCGACGGCGGGCTACACGCTCGGCGTCTCGCCCGTCCAGACCGCGACCGACTACTGGATCGGCGCCGGCTACTCCGACGGCGACGGCGACTTCATCAACCTGGCGATGTCGCCCGCGTCGGGCCTGCCGATCTCGATCGACTCGACGGACGCCGAGGCGATCGCCTTCTCGCGCGACGGCTCGCTCGCCGTCACGGGCGGCGGCGACGGCATCGTGCAGTTCTGGAAGATCCCGCCCGCGGCGACGCCGGTCGCGACGGCGCCCACCCTCACGTTCAACGCCCAGACCATCAACGCGCTCGCGTTCTCGCCCGACAACAAGAACCTCGGCATCTCCGTCGGCGTCTACGGCTCTCTGGGCCGCATCGGCATCTGGGATCCGGCGACGCGCCAACCGCGCGGCGCGTTCGCGCCGACCTACACGCCGCTGTCCTTCGCCTGGCACCCGGGCGGCGCCATCATCGCCGCCGGCGAGTACGACTGCGGCATGTTCGTCGTTTGTACCGACAAGTAATGATTCGCAAGAACGACGCGCTCGATTACCACCGCGCGGGACGGCCGGGGAAGCTCGAGGTCGTCCCGACGAAGCCGCTCGTCACGCAGCGCGATCTGTCGCTCGCGTACTCGCCAGGCGTCGCCGAGCCCTGCCTCGAGATCGCCGACAACCCCGAGGCCGCGTGGGAGTACACGGCGCGCGGCAACCTCGTGGCCGTCGTCACCAACGGCACGGCCGTGCTGGGCCTCGGCAACATCGGGCCGCTCGCCGGCAAGCCCGTCATGGAGGGCAAGGCCTGCCTCTTCAAGAAGTTCGCCGACATCGACGTCTTCGACATCGAGGTCGACGCCAAGGAGACGAGCCGCTTCATCGAGACGATCGCCGCGCTCGAGCCGACGTTCGGCGGCATCAACCTGGAAGACCTCAAGGCGCCCGAGTGCTTCGAGATCGAGGCCGCGCTCAAGAAGCGCATGCAGATCCCCGTCTTCCACGACGACCAGCACGGCACGGCCATCATCTCGGGCGCCGCGCTGTTGAACGGCGCCGAGCTCTTCGGCAAGCGCGTCGCCGATCTGAAGGTCGTCATCTCGGGCGCGGGCGCGTCGGCGATCGCCTGCGCCGACTTCTACGTCTCGCTGGGCGTGCGCCTCGAGAACGTCACGATGATCGACTCCGTCGGCGTCATCTACGCCGGCCGCACCGAAGGCATGAACGCCTACAAAGCCCGCTACGCGCGGGCCGACGACGGCGCCCGCACGCGCGCCGACGCCATCAAGGGCGCCGACGTCTTTCTCGGCCTGTCGAAGGCCGGCATGTGCACGGGCGACATGCTCAAGACGATGGCGAAGGACCCGATGGTCTTCGCGCTCGCCAACCCCGATCCCGAGATCAGCTACCCCGACGCGAAAGCCGCGCGCCCCGACGCCCTCGTCGCCACGGGCCGCTCGGACTTCCCCAACCAGGTCAACAACGTCCTCGGCTTCCCCTACGTCTTCCGCGGCGCGCTCGACGTGCGCGCGCGCGAGATCAACGAGGCGATGAAGATCGCGGCGGCGCGCGCGCTCGCGGCCCTCGCGCACGAGCCCGTGCCCGACGCCGTCGCCGAGGCCTACGGCGCCGAGTCGTTCCGCTTCGGCCCCGAGTACGTCATTCCCAAGCCCTTCGACACGCGCGTGCTGTGGTGGTGCGCGCCGGCCGTCGCCAAGGCGGCGATGGAGTCGGGCGCGGCGCGCCTCGAGATCGATCTCGACGAGTACCGCGAGCGCCTGCAACGGCGCATCGGCGGCGCGCAGCACACGATCATGAGGCGCATCGTCCAGCGCGCGAAGACGGCGCCCAAGCGCATCGTCTTCCCCGAGGGCGACAACATCAAGGTGCTGCGCGCCACTCAAATCATCCTCGACGAGGGCATCGCCAAGCCGATCCTCCTCGGGCAAGAGAAACGCATTCGCCATCGCGCCGCCGAGCTCGACCTCGATCTCGACGGCGTCGAGATCGTGCACCCGGCGGACTCGTCGCTGCACGCCGACTACGTCAAGTCGTTCCTCGACCTGCGCTGCCGCAAGGGCGTCACCGAGGAAGGCGCGACGCGCTTCGTGAACCGCCGCATCTACTTCGGCATGATGATGGTGCGCGGCGGCGCCGCCGACGGCCTGGTCGCGGGCCTGACGGCGCCCTACCCCGAGACGATCCGTCCCGCGCTGCAGGTGCTGGGCATCCGCGCCGACGTGCGCCGCGCGACGGGCATGTACATGATGCTGCTGAAGAACGACGTGAAGTTCTTCGCCGACGCGACGGTGAACATCGAGCCGGACGCAGAGACGCTCGCCGATACGGCGATCCAGGTCGCCGACGCCGTGAAGGCGTTCGAGATCGTGCCGCGCGTCGCCATGATCTCGTTCTCGAACTTCGGGTCGGCGCCGCACCCCGAGTCGCAGAAGGTCGCCGCCGCCGTCGAGCTCGTGCGCAAGCGACGCCCCGACATCGAGATCGACGGCGAGGTGCAGGCCGACATCGCCGTCGACAAAGAGAAGATGCGCGAGCTCTTCCCCTTCTCGCGCCTCACCGACGCCGCCAACGTGCTGGTGTTCCCGTCGCTCGCCGCCGGCAACGCCTCGTACAAGGTGCTCGAGGCGCTCGGCGGCGCGACGGCGATCGGCCCCATTCTCCTGGGCGTCACGAAGCCCGTGACCGTGCTGCCGCGCGACGCGAACGTCGACACGATCGTCAGCATGACGGCCTACACCGTCGCGCGCGCCGGCGCCGCGACCTGAGCCCCGTCTCGATCTCGGGCTACGGTCGCGCGAGCTTCGAGACGTCGCCGCCGAGGTCGGCGACGCTGTCGTAGAGCAGCTCGCCGACGTAGGCGAAGTTGTGGGCCCACGCGCCGGGGTCGTTGCGCGAGAGCTGGTAGTTGTAGGCGGCCTTGACGAGCCCGGGCGTCCACGCCGTGAAGGCGTTCGCCGCGACGGCCTCGGCGGCCGAGCACGTCTCGTCGCCGTCGGTGTCCTTGAAGAAGTAGGGGTACACGGCGGGCGCGTAGCAGAGCCCCGGCGCCGCGGCGGCGACTTGCATCGCGGAGAGCACGCGCGCCGCGAGCCCGTCGAGCTCGGCGGCGAGCGTCTCCTTCGCGCTCCCGTCGCCGTCGTAGTCGGCGAGGTGGATCTGCCGGATGTTCGTCGGATCGCCGTCGGCGTCGGCGTGGCAGATCTTGCACGTCCCGTCCCACGAGTCGGCGATCGTGAACGTGTGGTGGCTGCCCTTCGGGTCGTGGCACGACGTGCACTGCGTGCCGCCCGTGTGCGCGAGCGGGCCGGCGTAGCTCTGCCCCGCGTACTCGTAGCCGACTTGCACGGCCGTGCCGAGCTTCGTCGCGCCCGCGGGCAGATAGTGGACGTTGACGAACGCGAGCTTGCCCGACGCGATCGTCGCGTCGACGGTGGCCTTGGCGGCGCGCCCGCGGTGGCACGTCTCGCAGAGGTTGTCGTGCCCGGGCTCCTTGCGCACGATGCCCGACGGGAACGTCACCGACGGGATCGTCGCCACGTCGAAGTTGCCGTTCAGCTTGTCGTGGCACGTGCCGCACTCGAGGCCGTTGGCGGTCTCGCTCACGACCTTGCCGACGCCGTACTGCACGTAGAAGCGGAAGCCGTCCTGGCCGCCGTGGCACGACGAGCAGCTCGCGTCGACCATCTCGTTCGAGTCCCAGTGGCGCGCGGCCTGGCTCGCGCCGTCGAAGTGGCCGAAGTCGGTGCGCTCGGCCTTCGACATGTCGACCTGGACGACGAGCGCCTTGTTCACGTCCGTGATCGAGTCGTAGAGCAGCTCGAAGACGTACTTCGCGTTGTGGGCGAAGGCGCCGGGGTCTTTGGTCGCGAGCTGAAAATTGTACGTCGCGCGCACGAGGCGCGCCGTCCAGCTCTTGAAGGCGTTGGCCGCGACGGCCTCGGTGGCCGAGCAGGCCTTGTCGCCGTCGGTGTCGACGAACCAGTACGGATAGGCGTCGGCGCTGTAGCAGATCGGCGTGTGGTGCTCGTTGCCGTACTGCTGGACGGCCGCGAGCGCCTTCGTGCGCAGGCCCACGAGCTCGTCGTAGATGCCGCCCGACGTGTCGCCGTCGCCGTCGTAGTCGCGGCCGATCGACGACATCATGCGGATCTCGTGGGCGCCCGCGACGTCGGTGACGCCGGTGTGGCACGTCTGGCACTTGTCGAACTGCACCTGCAACGAATGCGGGTCGTGGCAGCCGATGCAGGTGTTCGCGCCGTCGACGTGGCGGAAGCGCACGTCGTAGACCTGTCCAGCGTACTGGTAGCCGCCCTTGGCGACGCCCGCGAAGAGCGTGGCCGCCGCCGGGTAGTAGTGGACGTTCTGGAAGGTCAGCGTCGAGCTCACCTCGTCGTCGCTCTTGACGGCGGCGGCCGTGATCGCCTTGTCGACGTCGAGGCCCGAGGCGCGGCCCTGGTGGCACGTCATGCAGCGCGCCTCGCCGCCGAGGCCGGTCACGGTGACGCCCGAGGGGAACGTCACCTGGCTGAGCGCGTTCGCCGCGGGGTCGTGGCAGGTCGTGCAGCGAATCACCGACCGCGTCGGCGCGGGCTTGTCGACGACGAACGGCGTGCTGCCGTCGGCGCCGAGGTAGTCGAGGAAGCCCTCCGAGCTGTGGCAGCGCGCGCACTCGACGGGCACCGAGCCCTGCTTGTTCCAGTTGTTGAAGGGCAGCGCCGTCGCGTCGGCGTGCGCCGAGCCCGCCCACTTCGAGTAGAACGGGATCTGCGCCTTGTCGTCGGGCGAGACGACGACGAGGGCGTGCGTTCCGACGACGCCCGAGGTCGTGCCCGTCGCCGAGATCGTCGTCTCTCCCGGCCGCAGGCCGGTGACGACGCCCGCGACGTCGACCGTCGCGATCGTCGGGTCGGCGCTGGCCCACGTGTAGCCGACGTCGGTCGCGTTGGCCGTCGAGGCCGTGAGGTGGATCGTCTGGCCGGCGACGACGGCGTGGTCGCCCGCGGTCGTCACCGTCGCCGGCTGCTCCTTCTCGAGCTGGGCGCACGCGGCGGTCGCGACGAGCGCGACGACGCAGGTGGCTGGGAAACGACGCGTGCGGCTCATGGGTGCGCTCCTTGCTGGATCCAATGCAAGATGGTCTCGTACTCGGGAGAGCCGACGGCGTAGATCTCGCCGCCCTCGTGGCCCTGGCCGCTCACCTTCGCGAGCAGGCGGCTCGACGCGGGCGCCGTCGTGTCGACGAACCTGACGACGGTCGCGGCGTCGGCCGTGGTGTCGCCCGACAAGAGCAGCTTCGTGTCGCCCGCCTCTTGCCCGGGGACGTGGCAGCGCTTGCATGGCGCGAGCAGCGGGACGATGTCGCTCGCGAACGACAGCGCCGCGCCGCCGTCCGTCGCGGCGGCGTCGCCGGCCGCGGCGTCGGGCACGAGCTGCGCGGGGCCGCGCTCGAGGTCGGCGCACGAGGCGAGCGCGAGGGTCGCCCCGAGGAAGGTCGCGAGCGCTCTAGAAGTCATAGGCCACGCTCGCTCGCGCGAAGTCGTCGGGGATCTCGCCCGCCTTCTCGAAGAGCAGGAAGTAGGCGAGCGTGAACGTGAAGCCACGGACCCGCGCCATCACCGCGAAGTTGTGCGTCGACATGTCGTCGGGCCCGAGGCGCGTGTCGTCGACGATGAGCCCGCGCCGGTTGTCGAAGGTCTTCAAGCCCTGGCGGTACTGGACCGTGAGCCAATCCGTCGGGTGGTAGCGCAGCTGGAAGTAGCTGCCGAAGTGGTAGTAGTCGAGGCCCGGCCCGCCGCCCGAGACGTCGGCGCGCAGCGCGCCCGCGCCCGCGCTGAAGTGGCCGAGCACGGGGACGCCGCGAGGCCGCGCGATCGTGACGTCGGCGGCCTGCAGGAAGAGCCGGCGCCCGAAGCCGAGCCCGTTGAGGTACGTCGAGTACCAGGCCGACGCGCACGCCCACGCGACGCCGACGCGGTTGCCGACGCCGAGGCGCGCGTCGTCCGGCGACGAGAAGTCGTTCTGGAGGTTGAGCACGGCGTCGGCGCGCGACAGAGCGTAGCCGCGCACGACGAACGCGTCGTCGGTGACGACGAAGCGCCCGCGCTCCCACGTGAAGCGCGCGGCCGCGCCCTCGACGGCCCAGATCGCGGGCAAGAGGCGCTGGTCGAAGCCGGCGAGACCGCCGTAGCTCTGGTGCGTGAGCGGCTCGGCGCCGAAGGGCACGACGATCTTGCCGCCGCCGACGACGAGCCGCCACGGCCGGCCGTGGCCGCCGAAGCGCGCGTGGGCCTCCCAGAACTGGAGCGTCAGCATCTCGATCGAGAGGCCGAACGGATCGCTCGCCGACTCGCGCGACAGGAAAAGGAAGTGGTGGTAGCTGCGCAGCGCCGCCGTCGAGCCGGTGGCCCACGGATCGCCGTTGAACCGCTGGCGCTCGTAGTTCAGGTCGAACCGGCCGTCGAGGAAGAACCCCGCCGCGAGCGGAAGGCCCGGCGTGGCGTGCGGCGCGGGTTGAAGAAGAGGAGGCGCTGCCACCGCGACCGCGACGGGCGTGGGCGCGACGGACGCGGGCAGCGGCGAAGCCGGCGCGGGCGCGACGGCCGGCGCCGCGACGGCGGCCACCCACGCCTCGAGGCGCGCGCGGCGCGGGTCGTCGGGACCGAGGACGACGCCGCCGCCGTGAAGCTCGCCCTCGGCCTTGCGCAGGAGGGGGCTCCGCGCGGGCGCGGCGGGATCGACCAGGCGCCGCGCGGCCGCGTCGTCGCCCGCGGCGTCGCCCGACAAGAGGAAGCGCGTCGGGGCGGCCGGACCGCGCGGGTTGTGGCATCCGGCGCACGCGTCCATGAGGAGCTCGTGAACGTCCGGCGCCGGCGCCCCGGTCGTGCTCGGCGGCGCTTCGAGGGGAGGCGCCGGCACGTTCGGAGCGGGAGCCTCGTCGGGCGCGGGCACGCCGACGTCGTCAGCCGCTGATTTGACCGGGGGGTGCGTCGCCGCCGGCCGCGCGGGCGTCTCCTTTGGGCCGGCCGGCGCCGCGCTCGCGATGGCCCCGCCGTCGAGGCGCGCGCCCTTCGCGATCCACGCCAGCACGCGCGCGTGCGCGTCGCCGTCGGCGGGCCACGGCGCGCCGCCCCCGTGCATCTGCCCCGACGACTTGAGCAGCAGCGGGCTCGACGCCGGCGCCGACGTCGTGACGAGCGGGCGAACGGACGCATAGTCGGCGGCGACGTCGCCCGTGAGCACGAGGCGCGACGCCTGGGCCGGGCCGCCCGCGCGGTGGCACACGGCGCACGCCTGCGCGAGCATCGGGTGGATGGCGTGACGAAACGAGGGTCCCGGCGGCGCGCCGCGGACCGCGGGCGTACCGTCGGGCGGCGCCGCGGGCTCCAACGCTGCGGGCGGCGGCGAGGCCGACGGCGCGGGCGACGGCTCCACCCTCTCGAGCCCGAGCTCGTCGAGGAGCTGCTGGCGCTTGCGCTCTTGCGGCGTCTGCTTCTTGACCGGCGGCGGCTCGGCGCGCGCGACCGTGGCGACGGCGAGCGTCGCGAAGAGGGCCGTCACCGCGCGCGGGTCAGCGCCGAGGCGCATGGCACCCCCCGCAGGCGGCGCCCGCGATCGCGAACGCGACGCCGCCGTCGTGGCAGGCGCCGCAGTAGCGGCCGGCCTTCATGTCGTCGTGCGCGAACGCCGTCGGCGCCTGCGGGAACACCGACGGGTGGCACACCTGGCAGCCCATGCTCGCGTGAGCGCGGTGGGAGAAGAGGGCCGCGGGCAGGGCTGGCGCCGCCTTCGGATCGCGGCGCGGGATCCGGAGCGTCGCGGGGAACGCGGCGCCGAGCGCGGCGGCCGCCGTGAGGAGCGCGGCGACGACGAGGCCGCGCGCGAGCCCGCGCGCGCGACGAGGCCCGAAGCGGCTCACGCGGCCCCCCGGTCCTTCAGGACGCGCCACACGGCCCGCAGGAACATCGCGCCGCCGAGGACGACGAGCGGCGCGCCGACGGCGGCCGCGAGGATGAACGTCGCCGGCGTCCAATGAACCGCCGCCACGAGCTCGACCGAGAGCCCGAGGCCGGTGACGACCGACGCGCGTCGGTAGGCGGCGTCGCTCATCGCGCCTGCCACAGTTGGCGCGCCTCGACCTTGGCCATGTCGTGGGCCACCTGATGACACGAGAGGCAGGACCGGCTCCCCGACGTGAGCTCGTCGAGGACGGGCTGGTGCGCCGGCTGCTCGCGGAAGCGGCGAGCGTCGTCGTGGCAGTGCAGGCAGTTCGCGCTCGAGTACGGCGCGTAGAGCGCGAGCTTGGCGGGCACGCCCGTGACGTAGTGGGCCCACACGTGGCGCAGGCCGTTGAGCTTCGCGCGCGCGTCGCCGAAGAGCGCGTAGTCCTTGTGGCACGAGTAGCAGACCGTGTCGCGCTCGATGAACCGGTTCTGGTAGTGCGTCGCGGCGAGGGCGTGCTCGTCGTCGACGAACAGGCTCTCGCCATGTCGCCGCATCTCGTGGCACGACAGGCAGAACGTCGTCTGGCTCGACTCGTGGAAGCCGTAGGACAAGTTCCCGATCGACAGGAGGAGCGGCAGCGCGACGAGGCCGACGAGCAGCGCGAGCCGGCCCGCGCGGGCCTTGGCGAGCGCCGGGCCGCCGAAGTACGCCATCACCGACACGGCGACGCCGACGGCGAGGGCGATGATGATGGGAACGGGCAGCACGGAGAGTCCTTGCGACCGCCTCCCAATGCAGGCGGCGTACCGGCGAGTGCGCCCGGGACGGGCGCAGCTTTGGCGCGAAATCGCGCACGAACTGCGCCAGCGCCCGCGCCAGGCGCACTATCTTCGGGGGATGCCGAGCCCCGTCGCCCCGATCGTCGTCGACACCAACGCCATGCCGTGGGAGGAGCGGCCCAACGAGAGGATCGGGCGGCCGCTCTACCGGAAGTTCCTCGTCGACGATCCCGAGACGGGCATGGGCGTGCGCCTCACGCGCTACCCGGCGGGCGTCATCAACCCGTGGCACACGCACCCCTGCGCGCACGGCATGTACGTCCTCGAGGGCACGCTCGTCACGAGCGCGGGCCGCTTCGGGCCCGGCACGTTCGTGTGGTTCCCCGAGGGCGCGCTCATGCAGCACGGCGCGTCCGCCGAAGGCGACGTCACGGTGGTGTTCATCACCAACAAGCCGTTCGACATCACCTACGCCGAAGCGCCCGCTACTTGAGCAGCTTGTCGGTGTCGAGCGGGCCGCTGGCGGCGCCCTTGCGCGTCGTCGAGCTCGCGAACGAGATCGTCGAGCTGTCGAGCGACAGGTAGGCGTGCTGCGCGGCGCTCGCCGCGACGCCCGCGACCGTGACCTCGAAGGGCTGCGCGACGGCGGGCGGCACCTTCGGCAGCAGGAACTCGCCCTTGTGCTCGCCGATGCGGATCGAGAAGTGCGCGCCCTCGTGCGTGACCGTCGTCGGGTTGATGATCTTGCCGGCGATCTTGACGTCGGACCCCGCCGCCATGACGTCGAGATCGATCACGTAGAAGCCGCCGACGATCGGCTGCCAGCCCGAGCCCGGCAGCGCGATCTCTTGGTAGACGACGCCCTTCATCTCGCGGCCGACGTCGCGCACGGCGCCCTTGAACGCCTCGAACTTCGGGTCGAACGCGGCCACGCGCCGCTCGAGCGCCTCGCGCGCGTCCTGCTCCTGACGCAGCAACATGAACGTGTAAGCCGCGAGCGCCGCGCCGCCCGCCGCGAGCACGAACACGATGAACCCCCAAAACGTGCGCACGAGCGACGACTGTTTGGGCGCTGCGGTCGGAGGCGGTGCGCTCATGATGATCGGTTCATACCGCGCCCGCGCCGCCGTGTCCCGCGCGCCGTCCCCGGGCGTAAAATCGCGGGCATGTCGCCGGCGCGCCGCCTCGTGCTCCTCTCGGTGCTCGGCGCGGGCGCGTGCAAGCCGACGCTGTCGTTCTCGCCCGCCGAGATCGCGGCGCACGAGCCGCTCGTGGGCGCGCCGCGCGGCTTTTTTCTGGGTGCGGCGACGTCGGCGCACCAGATCGAGGGCGGCACGCGCAACGACTGGACGGCGTGGGAGACCGGTCGCTACCCCGACGGGCGGCCGCACGTGCGCGACGGCGCGACGACGGCGCGCGCCGCCGACTCGTGGAACCTGTGGCCGAAGGACGTCGAGGCGCTGCGCGCGCTGGGCGCGAACATGTACCGCCTCGGCGTCGAGTGGAGCCGCCTCGAGCCCACCGAGGGCGCGTGGGACGAGGCCGCGGCCGCGCGCTACCACGAGATGTTCGCGGCGCTGCGCGCGGCGGGCGTGACGCCCATGGTGAACCTGTGGCACTTCACGCTGCCGACGTGGGTCTCTGAAAAGGGCGGCCTCGAGTGGGACGGAGCGCCCGCGGCGCTCGCCGACTTCGCGCGCCGCGCCGGCGCCGCGTTCGGCGATCAGGTCGACTGGTGGTGCACGCTCAACGAGCCCAACGTCTACGTCGCCAAGGGCTACCTCGCGGCGCAGTGGCCGCCCGGCGTCGCCGATCCGGCGCGCGGCGTGCGCGTCATGGCGGCGCTCGAGCGCGCGCACGGCCTCATGGCGGCAGCGCTGCGCGAGGCCGATCGCGTCGACGCCGACGGCGACGGCTTCGCGACGCGCGTCGGGCTCGCCCACAACGTGCGCGTCTTCGATCCGCGCTCGCCGTGGAACCCGATCGATCGCGTCGTCGCGCGCGCCGCCGACGACTTCTACGACGAGCAGCTGCTCGACGCCGTCGCGACGGGCCGCGTGCGCGCGAAGCTCCCGCGCGTGCTCACGATCGACGAGCCGTTCCCGCCGCTCGCCGGCAGCTTCGACTACCTGGGAATCAACTACTACACGCGCGAGCTCACCGCGGGCCACCTCTTCGGCGGCAAGGTGTACGAGCCGACGGTCGCGCCCGATCGCCCCCGCAACGACCTGGGCTGGGAGATCTACCCCGAGGGCCTCACGCGCCTGCTGGAACGGTTCTCGGCGCGCCCGTGGCCGATCTTCGTCACCGAGAACGGCGTCGCCGATGCGCGCGGCACCGTGCGCCCGGACTTCTTGCGCGCGCACCTCTACGCGCTCGATCGCGCGCGCGACGAAGGCGTGAACGTCATCGGCTACCTGCACTGGTCGCTCATCGACAACTTCGAGTGGTCCGAGGGCTTCGGCGGGCGCTTCGGCCTGTTCACGATCGACTTCGCCAACGACCCGACGCTGGCGCGTCGGCCGACGCCCGCCGTCGACGTGTTCCGCGAGGCCGCGCGCAACGCAGGAATCCTCCGGTAGTACACTGCCGCGCATGTCGACGATTCGAGTCGCCGTGGCCTCGACGCCGCTGACGGCCACGCTCGCCGAGGCCGTGCCCGCCGCCGTCGCGGCCGTCGAAGCGGCGGGTCGGCTCGGCGCCGCGATCGTGTGCCTGCCCGAGACGGGCCTGCCCGGGCATCGCATGCAGAAGCGCGAGATCGAAAACGCGACCGCCGCGGCGATCGACGCCGCCGTCGACGAGGTCGCCGCCGCCGCCCGGCGCGCGCGCGTCGTCACGATCGTCGGGATCGAGCGGCCCACGCCCGCGGGTCGCGAGATCGTCGAGGTCGTGATCGGCGCCGACGGCAAGAGGCTCGGCGAGCAGGCGAAGACGCAGGTCGATCCGTCCGAGGAGATTCACTACGTGGCGAGCCGGAGGCGCCGCGTGTTCGAGGCCGCCGGCGTCACCTTCGGCGTCGTCATCTGCCATGAGAGCTTTCGCTACCCCGAGATCACGCGCGGGCTCGTGCTCGCGGGCGCGCGGATCATTTTTGCGCCGCACTACGTGACGACGAAGGACGGCTCGCTGCCGACGCGGTGGCTGGATCCCGCGAGCCCCTACAACGAAAAGGCGCTGCTCTGCCGCGCCATGGAGAACACCGTGTTCGTCGCGGCGGCCAACGCGGCGGCGCCCGACCAAGGCTCGGCGACGTGCATCGTCGGGCCCGACGGCGCGCTCGTCACGAGCGTCGGCTACGGCCACGTCGGCGTCGTCGCCGCCGACCTCGATCTCGCGCGCGCCACGCGCCTCATCGCGCGCCGCTGGTCCCCCGAACGCAGCCTCGAAGGCCTCGGCTGACACCCAACACCATCCTCCGTCCATCTCACCGGCGGACGTTCTCCGGGTGAGGGCGGGGTGCATCCCGCGGAACGGGTCCTGTCAGCTCGGCGATCCCTTCCCACTGAACTTTTTTTCGGGCCTCGAGGGACTCGCGCTCGTCGCTGCGAGCGGACGGATCCCCATGGACCCGCGAAAAAAAGCT
>DASZRT010000152.1:0-75078 GCA_035549075.1 Polyangia bacterium
GGTGAGAGCGAACGCCGGCTCGCGCAGCGCCTCGCGCGCGATCGCCGCGTGAGCCGGCGACGTCAGGCCCTCGCCGACGCCCGGCGCGCGCACCCAGCCCTCGCGACGCGCGGCTGCGAACGCCGACGACCATGAGACCTCATCGAGTCCCGCGATGGCGCGCGCGGCCTCGACGTTCGACGTGAGCGAGAGCGCGACGACCGTCGCTCGGGCTTCCTCGGAAAGCGCCGCGAACCCCGCCGCGAGCACGGCGGTGAGATCGTCGCCCGGACGCGCGAGCGCGGTCGGATCGAGCGCGCTCTTTTCGCGCACAGCGAGCGCCAGACGCCTGGCCAGCGCCGCCGCGAGGGCCGCGTGCCCACCGGCCGCCGCGACGATGGCGTCCGCCGCTTCGCTCGGCACGTCCTCTCCCCAAGCCGCCCGCGCGACGAGCGCGCGCACCGCCTCGTCGCCGAGCGGCGCGAGGACGACGTTCTCGACGAACGGCCGCGCGACGGGTGCCGTCGTGGGCGCGACGATGACGATGCGGCCAGAAGGCGGCGCGCCGGCCATGAACGATAGGAACGCCTCCGAAAGCGACGACTCGGGAAGGACCGCGCACAACGGCCGCGACGCCGCGGAGCGCTCGAGCGCCTCGGCGAGGGCCGCGAACCGCCGCTGCTCGCGGCGCGCCTCGTCGGCCTCCGCAACCGCGCTTCCCGCGACGCCCACGAGCGCTTCGAGCACCTCGACCTCGCCGCGCGCGACGTGAACCTCGGTCGTGACGCCGGCGGCCGCCGCGAGCGCGACCTCGCGCACGACCGACTCGATGAGCGTGCGACGCCCCGAGCCCGGCGCGCCGACCACGGCGATCGCGGCCCGCGGCGCCGCACCCTCGGCGAGCGGCTCGAGCGCTCTTCGCAACGTCTCGCGCTCGGCGGCGCGCCCTACGAAGACGCCTTCGAGCGGATCACCCTCGGGAAACGGCGCCGAAAAATCGCCGAGCGAGGGCGTCCCGTCGTGCGAGGCGCGCGCCACCAGGCGCAAGACGTCGCGCGCGCTCGCAGGGCGCTGGGCGGCCTCGGACGCGAGCAACGCCGCGCCGAGGTCGTCCCAAGCCGGCGGGAGCCCCGCTCGTACGGCCGACAACCGGGGCGCGCGCGTCGTGAGCATGCGCTGGACGGCAGCCAACCCATGCCCGAACGGGGGCGCGCCCGTCCAGGCCTCGAACAGCGTCGCGCCGAGGCCGAAGAGATCGCCGGCCACGCCGCGCACGCCGACGAGCGCTTCGGGTGGCGCGTAGCCAAGCGTGCCGCGCGCGCCGCCCACGCCATCGCGCGGCGCACCCGCCAAGCCGAGATCGAGCAACACGGCCCGGCCGTCCGCGGCGAAGCGCACGTTCGCCGCCGCGACGTCGCCGTGAACGAGGCCACGCGCGTGCAGGTAGGCGAGCGCGTCGGCGAGGTCGCGCGCGAGCCGCTCGAAGCGACGTACGCGGTCGGTGTCGTCGACGATCGCCGCCACGACGTCGAGGCCGGGCCCACCGACGAGATCGGTCACGAGGAACGCCCGCCCGTCGGCCGCGCGACCCACGTCTCGAACGCGCACGACGCTCGGGTGCGCCAAGGACGCGAGCCGCCGGAACTCGCCCGCGATCTCGGCGCCGGCCCCTGCGCCGAAGAGCTTGACGACACACCGATCGCCGCGCGCGACGTCCTCGGCCGCCCAGGTCGATCCGCTCGCGCCACGCCCGAGCCGTGCCGTCGCGACGTAGCGGCCGTCGAGCACGGGCAGCCCGACGCGCCCACGAGCGTCGGCGCTGGCAACGAGATTGGCGACCGACATCGCCTCTATCTTACGACAATCTAAATATTAATTCCGTTCTCGAGACAAGGTTGGCAGTCCGTCATCGACCGCCGTCGGCGGCGCGGCGCTGCATGCGGGCGCGCGCCGCGGCCGCTTCGGCCCGAATCTCCTCGTCATCGTGCGAGCTTGCGACGAACGACAGGTAATCGTCGGCCTCCTCGCCGCCCAGCTGCGACACCGCCTCGATGACCTTTCGCATCTCGCGGCCGTCGCGCAGCGACCGGCTGCGCGTGAGGGCCGAAACGGCGCGCCGGTCGCCGAGCGCGATGAGCGCGCCCAACGCCGCGTCGCGCGTGACTTCGTCCTCGTCGTCGAGCAGCGGCAGCAGGGCGTCGGCGTTGCCGGTGACGTGGCGCGCGCCGATCGCGCGGATCGCCTCGAGGCGCAGCTCGCCGCCGTCGCCCTGCAAGGCCGCGCGCAGCTCCTCGGGCGCCGCGACGGCGAGGCGACGCCGCCCCGCGAGCTCGCTCGCGAGATCGCCCGCGATGCGGAGCACGAGATCTTCGAAGCGGGCGCGCGACGCCGCGGCGGCCTCGGCGTGGGTCGTGTGGCCGTGCGGGAGCACGTAGGGGTGCTCGCCCGCGCCGTCGAGCTGCTCGTTGATCGCGCCGGGCGCGTTCGACGGGCGCGTGTCGAGCCACAGGTGGACGCGCGCGCGCGCGACGCCGCGGTCGCCGACCTCGGCGCCGTCGATGATGACGCGCGCCCGAACCCGCGTCGTCGCCGGCGCGCCCGCGTCCCCCGCGGCCGGCGCGAACATGCCCGTCCCCGCGAGCCGGGCGCGTAACCCCGAGACGAGCGCGTCCGCGTCGAGCCGCGCCGGCGCGTCCTCGGACGGCGTGACGTCGTCGACGAGGACCTCGCCGAGCGCGGGCGGCGGCGACGGCGGGACGGGCCGGGGCGCGGCCGTCGGCGCGCGCCGGCAGGCCGAGATCGCGAGCGCGCCCACGAGCACCGCGCGCCACGCGCGACTCACTACAGCTCCTTCGAGAAGATGAGGAGGTCGTCGCCGGCGCGGTAGAAGTCGGCGATGACGCCGGCGCGCGCATAACCGGCGCGGTCGTAGAAGCGCGCGGCGCCGCCCTGCCCTTCGAGGCTCGACGTCTCGACGCGGACCCGCCGCCCGCCGCGCGCGCGCAGGTGGGCCTCGAAGCCGGCCACGAGCGCGCGACCGATGCCGCGGCCGCGCTCGGCCGCGTCGACGACGAGCCAGTACAGGTCGAACGTCGACTCGGTCATGGGCGTCTGCCCGAAGCAGACGTAGCCGAGCGGACGCGTGTGAGTGGCGTCATCGCCGCCTCCTTCAGCGGCGACGAGCACCTCGTAGGTGTTGCCCTCAGCCCGAGCGAGCGCGGCGTCGAGGAGCTCGATCGCGCACGAGACCTCCTCCGGCCGGAAGGTTGCCGTCGCCGCTGGATCGCCCGGCTTCGAGCTTTCCGACACCATCGCGACGAGCGCTTCGCGATCGAGCGGCGAGAGGGATCGTATCCGCATTTGAGCGTCTCGAGAGGCCGAGGTCGACGATGCGACGAACGACCTCATCATAGCCGAGTCCCGCGGCGCGCGCGGCCTTGGCGTAGCCGCCCGCCTCGTCCGAGAGATCGCAGTTCGGGTTGACGTCGATGACGAACGGCGTGCCGGCGTCCGGCCCCGAGGTCGCGAGGCGGATGTCGAGGCGCGCGTAGTCGCGGATCTCCATGGCCTCGAAGGCCCGGTGCGCGACGGCGGTGATGCGCGCGCGCTCCTCGTCGGTCAGATCGGCGCACGGCATGGGCTTCGTGCCGACGAACTCCTCCGAGCCCTCGACCCACTTGCCCTCGAACGAGACGATGCGCGGCCGATCGGCGGGCATGAGCGAGAAGTCGATCTCGTAGAACGGGAAGATCTGCGGCGCGGCACCCGGCGCGGAAGCCCCCAGCATCGAGACGTAGATCTCGCGGCCCTCGATGTACTGCTCGACGAGCGCGGGCTGGCGGTAGTGCGACAGCACGTGCGTCACGCGGCTCGCGAGCGCGGCGCGATCGTGGACGACCGACGCGCTCGAGATGCCGACCGACGCGTCCTCGCGCGCCGGCTTCACGATGAGCGGGAACGCCATGTCGTCGCCGGCCCCGCCCGGCGCCACAAAAAAATCCGACACGTCGGACGTCGTCGCGAGCCGGTACTCCGGCGTGGGCACGCCGTTGGCGCGCAGCACGTCCTTGGCCTTGTGCTTGTGCAACGAGATCGACAGCGTGAGCGGGCCCGAGCCCGTGTAGGCGATGCCTTCGCGATCGAGCAGCAGCGGCACGAGCGGCTCGAAGCGGTTGTCGCCGCCGATCGACTCGCACAGGTTGAAGACGACGTCGGGCGCGTAGGCCTTGATCGCCTCGACGGCGCCGAAGACGTCGCCCGTGACGCCGAGGCCGTTCGCGTGGTAGCCGCTGCGCGAGAGGATCGAGCACACGTGCTCGGCGATCCCTTTGATGTCCTCGCGCGCCTTGTTCTCGGGGTCCGCCTCGGCGCCCTCGAAGTCACGGTTGAAGATGACGATGACCCGAGGATTCATCGATCGCTTCACGCAAAAATCATTCTAGTGATCCAAACGCGCATTGCAATGAAGTCGCGAGCGCGCTCGTTGCGATCGGCGCGAGCTCGGCGACGCTCGGCGCGTTGCCGACCTCTTCGGCGATCGACGTCACCGCCGCGCCATCGAGGCCGCACGGGACGATCAAACGAAAGGCGTCGAGCGGCGTCGTCACGTTCAGGGCGAAGCCGTGCATCGAGACGCGCGCGCGCACGTGAACGCCGAACGCGCAGATCTTCGCGGGAGGATTCACTTCGCCGCGATCTATCCACAGGCCGGGCTCGTCGCGCCGCCAGCGCCCGGCGATGCCGAACGTCGCGAGCACCGCCGCGAGACCGTTCGCCATGCCCTCGACGTGCGCCACGACGCCGCGGCGCAGCCGCACGATCGGGTAGCCGACCAGCTGCCCCGGCCCGTGGTACGTGACGTCGCCCCCACGGGACGCCGGCCGAACCGCGACCCCGCGTCGCGCGAGCTCTTCGTGAGGCGCGAGCACGTTCTCGGCGCGCGCCGACCGCCCCAACGTGATGACCGGCTCGTGCTCACAAAGGAGCAACGTCTCCGGCCCCGTCCCCGCGATGACGTCCGCGCGCACCCGCTCTTGGATCGCCAGCGCCTCGTCGAACGAGATGCGCCCCAACCACCGCGCGACCGGTTCAGGCGAGCCCGACGTCACGGTCATCGGGCTCGCGGAGGTAGGCTCTTAGCCTTCCGAGATGTCGGCAAAAAAATCGGCGTCGACGAAATCGACGGCGACGTTGGCGCTGATGACGCCGACGCCGTGGCGGATGCAAGTCTCGGCCATGGCCTGACCGTCGGCGATCTCGATGGGCGGCGACGCCGAAGGGGCGCCCTCGCCGTCGGCGCGCGCCGGCTTCTTCCACTCGGCGATCGCCTCGTCGTCGAGGCGGCCGGCGAGCATGAGCAGGCCCTCTTCCTGGCCGCGCTTGACGATGCCGGCGCGCAGCTCGCCCACGGCGCGACGGCCCGCCGTCGAGCCACCCGCGCGGAGCGCGACCAGCACGCGTGACGGCCGCGAGCCACGCCCGCGAAGCGCCTCGATGTAGATCGTCTGCTCGATGCGCTTCACGAACGTCGCGGGGCCGAAGCCCTCGCGCTGGAGCAGCACGCGCGCCAGCGCCTCGAAGGCCGGCGGCGGCAGGTCGGCGATGCGGCGCTCGAGCGACGCGAGCGTGCGCTCGCGCAGCGCGCGGCGCGCCTCGCCGAACACGAGCTCGGCGCGCTCGACCTCGGCGTCCGGCGGACGACGCGCGAGCGCGTACAACCCGGCGCCAGCCGACCGCACGCGCGGCCGCTGACCGGCGCGCAGACGCTCGCGCGGCTCGGCGGCGAGCGCGGCGCGCATCACGCGCCAAGCCTCTTCGGGCGCGCCGTGGACGAGGCGACGGCGCGCCGCCGTCTCGCCGATCTGGCGCACGGCGATGCCGCGGCCCGGAGCCTGGCCGCGCAACACTTCGATCGCGGCGTCGACGGGCGTCATGATCCGGCGCGGGCCCTGGGCCTCGGCCTCGATCGCGGCGTCGGTCGCGCGCGGCTCGCCGTTCGTCGGCGCGCCACCCTCGCCACCCAGGCTCGCCTCGCCGTTCGTCGACACCGGCGCGCCTTCGCCGTGGCCTTCGGCCGCGCGCGGAGCGCCGTCGCCGAACGAATCACCGCCGCCGCCCCGACGGCGCCGACGACGCCGTCGGCGCCGGCCGCTGCCCTCTTCGCCCGGCCGCGCCTCGCCGCCCGCGCCGGCTTCGGCGCCCGCGCCGGCCTCGGCGCCTTCGTCCTCGCCGTCTTCGTCTTCGTCGTCGCCTTCGTCGTCACCTTGGGCGCCCTCGTCACCGGACGGCGCGGCGTCCGCGCTCGCGGTCGGGGCCGCCTCGAGATCGTCATCGAGCTCGTCGCCCGCGTCTGCCGCGGCGCCGTGTGCTCCCTCTTCCTCGGCCATGGATTCCTCTCCCTCGTCGTCGCCCGACGAGTCGTCGTCGTCACCCTCGAGCACGCCCGTCCCGGCGAGCGCAGCCGCGCGCTCCTCCGCCGACAGGCCGCCGCCGCCGATGTTCGTCATACTCGGCTCTTCGGCGTCATCACCTTCGTCGTCACCGCCCGTCGCGCCCTCGCCGCCCGCGGCCGTCGCGCCCTCGCGGGGCGCGTCCTCACGCCCGCGGCCGCGACCGCCACGACGGCGGCGGCGACGTCCACGCCCCTCGCCGTCGCCGTCCTTGCGCGCGTCCTTCGAATCAGCCGCATCCTTCGAACCCTTCGCGGCTTTCGGCTCCTCGACCACGGGCTCCTCGGGTGGCAGCTCCGGGTAGCGCAGCAGGCCGAACACGCCCGGCTTCACGCGCACGAACGGGTTGCCCGGCGCCTTCTTCACGGCCGCCGTCAGCTGCGTCTGCATCGTCACCTCGGGCGTGCGCCCGACGAACGTCAGCAGCTTCTTCCCGAGCGCGCGCTCCGTGAGCTCCTTGAAGTGCAAGGGCTTGCCCTCGCGGGCGAGGATGTTGAGCGCGGCCTCGAGGAACGTCATGGCGCCCTCCTTTACCACAAAACGCGCAGCGAAAGAGATTCGCTGCGCGCGCGCAAGCACGCGCGGGGCGTGCATTTTTTTGACGGCGACGAACCGCGAGGTTACCCGTGAATCATGTCGGGACATCGCAAGATCGGCGTGTTGCTCGGGGGCCTGTCGGCGGAGCGCGACGTGTCGCTCCGGTCGGGCGAGGCCATCCTCGCCGCCCTCTCGGACCGCGGCCACGACGCCGTCCCCATCTTCGTCGACCGCGACATCGACCTCGTGCTGCGCCAGTCGCGCATCGACGTCGCCTTCCTCGCGCTCCACGGCCGCTACGGTGAAGACGGCTGCGTGCAGGGCCTGCTCGAGGTGCTCGGCATTCCTTACACGGGCTCGGGCGTGCTCGCGTCGGGCCTGGCGATGAACAAGGCCAAGGCGAAAGAGGTCTTCCGCCTCCACAACCTGCCGACGGCCGCCGGCTACGTCATTCAAGGCGACGCGGGCGACGATGTCATCGAGAGCCACGGGTCGTTCGGCTTTCCGGTCGTCGTCAAGCCGGCGGGCGAAGGCTCGTCGCTCGGCATCCGCGTCGCGCGCGACGAGATGGAGCTCGAGTCCGCCGTCGAGGAGGCGCTGCGCTTCGACGACGACGTGCTCGTCGAGCGCTTCGTCGAAGGTAAGGAGATCTCGGTAGGCGTCCTCGACGGCAAGGCCCTCGGCGCCGTCGAGGTGGCGCCGCGCCGAGGCGGCGTCTACGACTTCCAGAGCAAGTACACCGCCGGCCGCGCCGACTACCACCTGCCGGCGCGCCTGTCGCCCGAGCGCTACCGCTCGGCGCTGCGCCTGGGCGCGCTGGCGCACGAGGCCCTCGGCTGCGAGGGCGCGACGCGCGTCGACCTCATCGTGAGCGAGCGCGGCAACGAGGTCGTGCTCGAGGTCAACACGCTCCCCGGCATGACGCCTTCGAGCCTGCTGCCCAAGATCGCCCGCGGCGCCGGCCTTTCGTTCGAAGACCTCGTCGAGGAAATTCTTGCGGGCGCCCGCCTCCGCGCCCACGGCCACCGCCGCGACCGCCGCGCCGTCCAGGGCAGCTTTTCAGGCCCGGAACGTCGTTCTGGTTTCATGTCAGACGCTCATTAAGGGCGCGACCGCGCGGAGTTGCGCGGCCTGAGTTAAAGTAGAGGATATGGCGCGACGCGCCCGCAAATCGCTCGCAGTCAAGCCGCTGGTCGTCAGCGATCCCGCCCACGCCAAGCTCTTCATCAACCGAGAGCTGTCGTGGCTCGAATTCAACAGCCGCGTGCTCGACGAAGCGCGCGACCCCTCGGTGCCGCTGCTCGAGCGGCTGAAGTTCGTGTCGATCGTCGCCTCGAACCTCGACGAGTTCTTCATGATCCGCGTCGCGGGTCTCAAGCAGCAGCTGTCGGGCAACGTCGCCGAGACGCCCGCCGACGGGCTCACGGCCGCCGAGCAGCTGTCGGCCATCAGCGCGCGCGCGCACGCCATGGTCGCCGAGCAGTACCGCGTGTGGCGCGAGGAGATCGGCCCCGGCCTCGAGCGCGCGGGCGTGCGCATGCTGCGCGCCGGTCAGCTCGCGGCCGAACAAAAGGCGACGCTGTCGGGTTACTTCTCGCGCGAGGTGTGGCCCGTGCTCACGCCGCTGGCCGTCGACCCCGGACACCCGTTCCCGATGCTGGGCAACCGCAGCCTCAACCTCGCGATCCTCCTCCACCGCGAAAAAGAGAAGGTCACGAAGCGGCAGACGGTCGTCGCCGTCGTGCAGGTGCCGTCGGTGCTCAAGCGCATCAACGAGGTCGCCGCCGCGGTCGCGCCCGTCGTGGAAGGCGCGCCGCCGCCGCCGCCGAGCCGCTTCTCGTTCATGCTGCTCGAGGACCTCATCGCGATGCACGCGGGCGACCTGTTCCCCGGGTACCGCGTCGTCGGGTGCAGCCCCTTCCGCGTCACGCGCAACTCGGACCTCTCGATCGATGAGGACGAGGCCGACGACCTGCTCAAG
Organism: Polyangia bacterium; assembly: GCA_035549075.1. Taxonomy (GTDB): domain Bacteria; phylum Myxococcota_A; class Polyangia; order Fen-1088; family Fen-1088; genus DASZFV01. The sequence continues at coordinate 8,947 of DASZRT010000152.1, forward strand.
ACGATTCAAAAGGAGCTGCGCCGCCGCGAGCGCGGCAGCGCCGTGCGCCTCGAGCTCGCGCACGACACGCCCGCCGAGATCGTGACCTTCCTGCGCTCGGTGCTGCGCCTCGAGGAGGACGACGTCTACCGCGTCGACGGCCCGCTGCACCTGGCCGACCTCGGCCCGATTGTCTCCTCGGTCGGCGGCGACCTGCGCGAGCTGCGCGACGAGCCGTTCTCGCCGCAGATCGTGCCGCCGCTGCAGGAGTACGACGACATCTTCCGCGTGATCGCCCAGCGCGACATCCTCTTGCAGCACCCCTACGAGTCGTTCGAGGACGTCGTCGAGTTCATCTCCGAGGCAGCGAGCGATCCGAATGTCTTAGCCATCAAGCAGACGCTGTATCGAACCAGCGCCGACTCGCCCATCGTGCGCGCGCTCATCCGCGCCGCCGAGAACGGCAAGCAGGTCACGGCGGTCGTCGAGCTCAAGGCGCGCTTCGACGAGGCGCCCAACATCCAGTGGGCGCGCGCCCTCGAAGATGCCGGCGTGCACGTCGTCTACGGCCTCATCGGCCTCAAGACTCACTGCAAGGTCTCGCTCGTCGTGCGGCGCGAGGCCGACAAGATCAAGCGCTACGTCCACCTGTCGACCGGCAACTACAACCCGTCGACGGCGCGCCTCTACGGCGATCTCTCGTACTTCACCGCGCGCGACGCCTACGCCGACGACGCGGGCGCGCTGTTCAACCTGCTGACGGGCTACTCGTCGCCGCCGTCGTGGAAGCGGTTCCACGTCGCGCCCATCGGCCTGCAGGAGCGCATCGTCACGCTCATCGATCGCGAGACGGCGCTCGGCCCGCGCGGCCGCATCGTCGCCAAGATGAACGCGCTCGTCGACGCGACCGTCATCAAGGCGCTGTACCGCGCGTCGCAGGCGGGCGTGCAGATCGATCTCATCGTGCGCGGGATCTGCTGCCTGCGCCCCGGCGTCCCCGGCACGAGCGACAACATCCGCGTGACCAGCGTCGTCGATCGCTTCCTCGAGCACGCGCGCATCTTCTATTTCGAAAACGGCGGCAAGCGCGAGGTGTACCTGTCGTCGGCCGACTGGATGCCGCGCAACTTCCAGCGCCGCGTCGAGGTCATGTTCCCCGTCGACGACGAGGAGCTGCGCGATCGCGTCGTCGGCGAGATCCTCGGCATCGCGCTCGCCGACAACGTCAAGGCGCGCCGCCTGCTGGCCGACGGCACCTACGAGCGCGTGCGCCCCGAGCCGGGCGCGAAGCTCGTGCGCAGCCAGGTGCGCTTCATGGAGCTCGCGAGAGAGAAGGCGCAGGCCGGCCCGGGCATCCCGGGCGCGGGCGGCGGGTCGTACCAAGTGCGCACGGTTCCGCCGCCGCGCGGAATTCCGGCGGGGGGCGGACAAGCCGCCGCGCCCCACCCGCTCAGCGCGACGCCGGCGTGACGTTCGGCACCGGTCCGAAACGGCGCTGACTCAGTGAAGTCCGCGATTCGGTCGTATAGTCTTTTCATCATGCGCCCCCGTCTTGGCTTTTCTTTAGGCGTCGCCGCGCTGTTCGCGGCCGTCTTGCCCTCGCCAGCACGCGCCTCGCTCGTCGTCGCCCTCGACACGCCGGCGATGGTCCAGCGCGCCGACCACATCGCCGTCGTCGACGTCGCGTCGGTGAGCGCAGCGTGGGACGACAAGCACGAGCGCATCTTCACGACGATCGAGCTCGACGTCGTCGAGGTTTGGAAGGGTCCGATGACCCCCGCGACGCGCGTGAAGATCATGCAGCCGGGCGGCACCGTCGGCGACATCCAGATGAAGGTCTTCGGCCTGTCGAGCTTCACGCGCGGCGAACGCGCGCTCGTGTTCCTGCGCGGTACGCCCGAGTCGTCGAACGTCGTCGGCATGGCGCAGGGCAAGCGCCTCCTCACGCGCGAGGCCGTCACGGGCCGCTGGATGGTGCGCGCGCCCGACAAGGCCGGCGCGTCGTTCATCCGCACGACGCCCTCGTCGGTGAACGCGCCCGTCTTCGAGACGGCGGCGCGGCCACTCGACGACGTGCGCGCCGAGGTTCGCGCCCTCGTCCTCAAGGCCCAGGTCAAATGACGCCGGCGTTCCGGCGCGCGCTCGCGATCGTCGCGGGCGTGGGCGCGCTCGCCACCGTCATGGCCACGTTGGCGCCGCGCGACGCCGCGGCCTTCGTCCGCTACAAGACCGCCTCGGGCATTCCGTTCGCGTGGCAGCAAACCTGCGTGCCCGTGACGTACTACCCGAATTCGATGCTCGACGGCGCCGGGCACATGAACATGACGCCCGACCAGATCGCGCACGCCGTGTCGACGTCGGCCGCGACGTGGAGCGCCGCCGCGAACCCGTGCTCGTTCCTCATCATCAACACCGAGAGCTCGGCGGCGGCGGCGCCGACGGCCGTCTACGACAAGCGCAACTCGCTCATCTTCGACAGCACCTGGTGCGGGCCGCGCGACGGCTCGGGCAACTGCACGTACGACGGGCTCGCGCTCGCCATCACGTCGGTGTTCGTCGTGACCTCGACGGGCGTCATCAAGGACGCCGACATCGAGATCAACACCCAGAACTTCACGTGGGCCGATCTCGACCTCGAGCCGCCCGGCAGCGACAAGCAAGACCTGCAGAACGCCGTGACCCACGAGATGGGCCACATGATCGGCCTCGACCACACCTGCTACATGAACGGCGAGGCGACGCGGCAGATCGACAACAACGGCAACCCCGTGCCCGACTGCGCCACGGCGCCGGCCGACGTGCGCGCCACCACGATGTTCGCCTCGGCCGACGCGGGCGACATTCAGAAACGCACGCTGGCCGACGATGACAAGGCTGCGGTGTGCGCGATCTACCCCGTCGCCAACGATCCGATGATGTGCCCGACGGCGGCCGACCCCACCGGCTCGACCTCGAGCGGCTGCCACTGCGCCGTCGACCCGGCCCGTGGGCGCGCCACGTTCGTGGCGCCTGGCTTGCTCGTCGCCGCGGCGCTGTGGGCGCGCGCGCGGCGTCGGCGCGCCGGACCCGCGGCGTGAAACGGCTCGCGGCGCTGCTCGCGGCCGTCGTCGCGGCGGCGGTCGCGCCCGCGGTGGCGCAGGCCTACGTGCGTTCGCGAACGTCCGACCACCTCAACGTCAAGTTCTGGGTCGACGGTTGCATCCCCGTCACGCTCTACGTCAACCACTTCAACGAGCCGCCCCACGGCGGGATGAACCTCTCGTACGACGCGGTCGTGAAGAGCGTCGTCGCCGCCGCGCACGCTTGGAGCCCCGACCTCGTGACGTGCCCATCAGGCAGCGCCTCGGCGCAGCCGTACCTCGAGATCGTGACGTCGGTCGCCGCGCCCGACGCCAAGCCGCCTGCTGCGATCGACGATCACAAGAACTCGATCATCTTCCGCACCGACAGCTGGACGAAGTCCGGCGATCCATCGGCGAGGGCCTACGACTCGGGCGCGCTCGCCGTCACGACGGTCACCTCGTTGCAGAGCGGCTCCATCGAGGACGCCGACATCGAAGTGAACGCCGACAGCAGCCTTTGGCAGTGGGCGAACCTCGATCCCGGCGTCACGGTGACGGGCAACAACCAAGCTGACCTCGACACGTTCGACATTCAGACGGCGCTGACGCACGAGTTCGGACATCTGCTCGGGCTCGAGCACACGTGCTTCAACGCGACGGCCAACGATGGCTCGATCCGGCCGAGCGACCAAAACAACAAGCCCGTCCCCGACTGCGCGAACGCACCTTCGACCGTCGAGCAGACGGTCATGTTTTGGCAGGTCGGAAACCAGGACGTCAGCAAGCGCGTGCTCTCGGCCGACGAGGTCCAGTTCATGTGCGACGTCTACTCGGCGAGCCGCGACCCGGGCGTGTGCCGCGCCGACACGCCCAACGGCTGCGCGGCGGCGCCGTCCCCCGCACGTCGCGGACGATTGGGTCGTGGGCTCGGCGCCGTCGTCGTCGGTGGTCTCGTGCTCGTTGCGGCGCGACGCCGGCTCAGGGCGCGCGGTCGAGCTCGAGCCTGAAGTCGCGCACCGACGGGTCGCGCGCGATCGCGCTCGCGGGCACGTCGAGCTCGCGCGTCGTCGGCACGAACCCCGGCGCCGTCGCCGTGATCGTCCAGTGTCCCGGCGTGAGGCGCCCGAGGCGAAACCCGCCGCCAGCGCGCGCAGCCCCCGATGTCGCGCTCGCGCGCTGACCGCCGGGGCCCGCCGCTTCGACGCGCGCGCGCGCCACGGCAGCCCCCGTGACGTGCTCGCGCACGACGCCGTCGACGGCGCCCGCGATGGGCAGCGTGACGTCGGCGAGAGCGCCGGGCGGCGCGAGCGCGTAGGTCGGCGGATAATCCGCGTGATCGACCTCGATCACGAGCGGACGCTCGGGCACGTGCGTGAGAACGAAGTGCCCGCCCGCGTCCGTCGTCGCGTGGGCGACAGGAACCGATCCCGCGGGCGGCGGCGCGGCGGCGTTCGAAACGAAGGCCCGCACGCGCGCGCGCGCGACCGGCCGCGCGCCGCTGTCGCGCACGAGCCCGTCGAGCCGCGCGCCCGCCGGCACGAGCCGCAGCTCGACGAGCGCGGGCGGCGTCGCGCCGACGTCGATCGCGACGCGCGCGTCGCCGCCTGCCGCGCTCGCCGCCAGCGTGTAGTGCCCGGCGGGCAGCGTGAGCGCGAACGCGCCCGCGTCGTCGGTCTCGGCAAAGACGCCGACGCTGGGGGCGACGTCGACCCGCGCGCCCGCGACCGGCCTGCCCCCGTCGTCGACGACACGTCCGCCGACGACGGCGCCGTCGCGCAAGACGAGCGCACCCACGTCGCGCGCCTCGCCGGCCGCGAGCGTCCAATCGCCCGTTCGAAGCGGCACCGAGGGCGGCCGCGCGATCTCGAGGTGAAACGTCCCCGGCACGAGATCACTCAACCGAAACGTACCCGCGCCGTCGGCGACCACGGTTCGCGTCCCTGGCCGCGCGTGCCCCGCGCCGGGCGGCAACGCCGCGGCTTCGGCCGCCAAAGGCAGCGGATCGTAGATCACCGCGAGGTCGTCGCCGCCCGCGCCCACGCAGCGAACCTCGGCGCCCGCGATCGGCAACCCGCGCGCGTCGACGACGCGACCCGAGAGCACCGCCGCACGCACGAGCTCGAGGCGCACGGGCGCGACGGGAGCCGCCCCGAGCGCGACCGTCGCAGGCGCACGCGCCACGAGCCCAGGTGCACGCGCCACGAGCCGCCAGGCGCCCGCCGGCAGCGCCGCGAACCGAAACGCTCCGCCCGCTGAAGCCGTCGCGACCTCGGCGAGCGGATCGCCGGGCGTCGCTTCCGCGCGCACCTCGACGCCACCAACGGCGCGTCCGCGATCATCGACGACGCCGCCCGTGATTGCGAAGCCGGGTGTGAGCGCGAGCGTCACGACGACGGGCGCACCAGGCTTTCCGGCGCGCGGCGCGCTCGTCGCGGCGTGCGCCGTCGCCGAGGCGAGCTGGTCATGCGTCGCGCGCAGCGAATACCCGCCGACACCGAGCCCGTGAAACACGAAGCGCCCGTCCGAGCCCGACGTCGTCTCGCGCACGAGCGCGCCGTCTTCCGCCGCGAGCCGCACGCGCGCGCCCCCCACGGGGGCGCCGCCCGCGAGCGCGAGCCCCTCGAGCGATCGCCCGAGACCCTCGAGCGCGAGCACGACCTCGGGCCCCGGTGCCGGCACGCCCTCGAGCCGTCGCGGCGCGAGCCCGACCGCCTCGGCCACGAGCGCGTACGCCCCGACCGGCAGCCCGTTCAGCTGAAACCGGCCGTCGCCGTCGGTCGACGCGGCATAGGCGATCTCGCCCGCTCCCCCCTCGCGGAGCGAAACCGCGAGCACGCGGGCCCCCGGGACCGCCCGCGCGCCCGCGTCGGTGACGCGCCCCGCGAGCCCCGCGCGCGGGCCCGCGGCCGGAATCGCCGCGTCCGGCGCCGGTTTCTGCGCCGCCCGCCGCCCGCAGCCCCAGCCCGCGAGGGCCGCCGCCAGCCCCGCCAGAATCAGCGCACGCGCGCTGCCCCGGCGGCTTGCGATTTCCATGGGGCGATGCTAAAGGTACGCCCCTTCCGGAGGAAATTTATGCCAGCCCAGTGCGCCATTTGCAGCAAGTCGCGGCGGGTCGCGAACAACGTCAGCCACTCGAACATCAAGACCCGCAGCACGCAGCGCGCGAACCTTCGTCGCGTTCACGCGAAGGTGAACGGCAGCGCCACGCACATCCGTGTGTGCACGCGTTGCCTCCGTTCCGGCCTCGTCACGAAGGCCTAGCGCCGCTTCGGGCTTAGCACCGCTTCGATCGACGCGGTCGTCAGCCGACGACCGCGATCGCTTCGATCTCGATCGCGGCCCCCTTGGGCAGCCCCGCGACTTGGATCGTCGAGCGCGCGGGCGGTGCCTCGCCGACGAAGCGCGCGTAGACCTCGTTGACGGCCGCGAAGTCCTGCAGGTCGGTGAGGAAGATCGTCGTCTTGACGACGTCGGCGAACGAGGAGCCTGCCGCGTCGAGCACCGCCGCGAGGTTCTCGAGGACGCGCTTCGCCTGCGCGCGCACGTCGCCCACCCCCACGAGCTCGCCCGTCGTTGGGTCGAGCGGGATCTGCCCCGAGCAGAACACGAGCCGGCCCGCGGGCACGCTCACGGCTTGCGCGTAGGGGCCGATGGCCTTCGGGGCGTTTGGCGTCGAGATCGTCTGGCGCGGCATGGCGCGATGATAGCGCACGCGAGTATCCTCGGACCCACGTGATGCCGAAGCCGCCGCCGCCCGCCCGCCCGTCCGCGGCGCCGCAAAGGCCCGAGAAGTACGACAAGCCCTGGAAGCCGTGGCGCCCCAAGCTGCGCGTGCACGAGGGCGCGCCGCAGACCACGAACGACCTCATGAGCGAGGTGCTCTCGCGCATCGGCGGGCAAGGCCGCGCGCTCGAGTTCCGAGTGTTCGACTGCTACACGCGCGTCGTGGGCGGCATGCTGCGCGCGCGCACGGCGCCCGAGCGGCTGCGCGGCGCGACGCTGTTCGTGCGCGTGACGACGTCGGCGCTCGCGCACGAGGTGACGCTCATGCGCGGCGACATCCTCGCGCGCATGAGAGCCGAGCTCGGCCCCGAGGTCGTCACCGAGCTGCGCACGCGCATCGGGCGCGTGGACGAGTCACCGACCGAGGGCGGCGCGCGGTGAGCGCCGGCCCGACGCGACTTCGGCGGCGAGCGCCGTGAGCTCGGGCAGCGCGGCGTCGACGCCCGTCTTGCGCGCGTCGACGCCGCCCGGCTTCACCGTCGCGCCCCACGTCGTCACGACGAAGATCCGCCACGCCTCGGCGCGCTCGTCGGGCAACGCGCGCGCGTAGTCGTCGACGAGATCGACGATGTCCCGCGGTGGCGTGCCGCCGAGGATCGCGCGCGCCCACGCCATGAGCAGCTTCGCCTGGAAGTTGCGGAACGGCCCCAGCACGGCGGCCGGACTCACACCGGGTGGCACGTGCTCGGTGACGAACGGCGCGTACACCTCCGCCGGCGCGACCTTGTGCCCGACGAGCTTCGACTGCGCCATGCGGTAGATGATCGTCGCCGCGAGCCCCGGGTCGCTGAGCAACGCGGCCGCCGGCCGAGGGGCGCCCGCCTCGTCGACAGCGAAGAGGCTGTCGCGCACGCCCGTGAACAGCGAGCGCTGCAGCCCCGTGCCCGCCCCCGGCGCCACCGCGCCGTCGGCGCCCTCGCCCACGCGCCACTCGCGCGCGATGACCTCCATCGCGCGCGCGTAACCCTCGACGAGCAGCGAGCCCGCCGTCTCATCCTCGCCCGTGAGCCGCGCCGCGATCCGCCGCGCGAGCGCGCCGCCGATCGTCTGCGGCATCGCGCGGTCGCCGCCGAACGTGTCGCGCAGCCCGAGCCATGGCACGCCCGCGTGATCCGCCGCGCCCCCGAACGTCCCCTTCGTCGCGAGCCCGACGCCCGCCGCCGGCATACCCCGCCCGATCACGAAGATCGTGGGCTCACGCGCCGCCGCCCTCGCCGCTTCGGGGAACCCGTGGCCGCCGATGTTCACGTCACGCGCGATCTCCTTGCCGAGGTAATCCGTGCGGATCATCTCGCCGAGGAACCCGACCGCGATCTGCTGGTGCAGCGGCGCCGCGAGAGGCGCGTCGAGCGCCATCGCGTCGAACACGGGCAGCCCGCTCGCGCTCCGCTTCACGACCCCTTGGTCATCCAGCGTCTGCGCATACACGACGTACGAGTCCGGCGCCCCCAGCGAGTCACCCTTGCGGCAACCGCCGCCGAGCACCGACGCGACAACCGCCACGCCGATCGGAACCAGATGAACGCGCTTCAAGACGATCTTCTCTCCTGTGTACGGGCGGTGACCCGGGACTCTGCGGTTCAGGAAATCCTGAACCTGCCCCCCGTTCTCGAAGCATGGGGTAACGGATCAGTACGCCAGCGAGGCGGTAAGTTCCAAGTTCGTCGCGGGGCGCTCGTCACGCCGAGGGACCACGAAGCTTGATCCATGCCTCCCATCGGTCGACGGCGCCGCGAGCGTCCATCAGCAAGTCCGGGATCAGCGCCTCCGCCGGGGTTCCCTCGATGGGCAGCTGGCTCACGGCATCGAGGAGGCCGGCCGGTCGCGCGAGGCGGTTCAGGAGATCCGCGGGGGCTCGCGCGACGACCGCCAGCTCGAGCGCGGTCTTCACGGTTCGCAACAGATGCCGGATCTCGGTCGACTTGTCGATGCGATTCTCGGATTCCATCGTGATGCTCCTGAGCGATCAATTGCGAGCGGACACGCCGGAGCGGTGTCTCTGGCGGGTCAAAGAGCCGCACCTTTTCGATGTGGCGAAGGCGGACGCGCCTTTCGAGCGTGGGCGACATCCGCTCAGCGGACGCCGCCCACGCGTCTCAGGAGTTGTCCGACGAGCTCGGCGCGCCGATCAGGCGCCGGCGCCGCCGTTGCCGAGGTTGATCTTGCGAGGCTGGACCTCGGGGCGCTTCGGGATGTGCAGCGTCAGCACGCCGTCCTTGAGATTCGCGCTCAGGTCGTCGAGATTGGCCCCGTCGGGTAGCGTGACCGTTCGCGAGAACGCACCGTAGCCACGCTCGAGGGCGTAGTACCGCTGGCCCTCGCGCTCCTGCTCGGCCTCACGCTTGCCGGAGATCGTGAGCGCGTTGCCCATCACCGTCACGTCGAGGTCGTTCTCTCTCAGCCCCGGGAGGTCCGCTTTGACGACGTAGGCGTCCTTGAGCTCCTCCACGTCGAAGGTCGGTGTGAAAGCGCTGAGGTGGCCGAGCCGCGTTCCCTCGCGAAGGGAATCCCATCCGAGGAGCGCGTCCATCATGCGGAACGCGTCCCAAGCGGGGTTCGTTCCGTTCGTCGCGAAGTCTCTGCTGTCGTGGTTGCGGCGGATCAGGTTCGTCATGGTGTGCCTCCTTTCTCCCCTCCAGCGGGGAGGACGCGCGAGGGTTAAACACAACATCCGGCGCGACAAGAGCGATCCCGGCCTCGCTTCGTTGCCGCGTGCACGGCATGCCAGGTCCCGTGCCCCTACGAGCGCGACTGTCCAACCCGTGCGGCGCACCCGTGAAAACGCTCGTGACCCCGGCCTGATTCGAACAGGCGACCTGCGGTTTAGGAAACCGCTGCTCTATCCACCTGAGCTACGGGGCCTTGCTGATTCATCGCCCCATGGCTTCGACACCTGGGCGACGCGAAGGTTCTATCACCTCATGACTTGGCCGCGCGAAACGACAAGTCACCGCACGCGCGAATTGTCGAACCGCCGTCGGACGCGATAAAGTGTCGGCGCGTGCGAACCTTTTCCAAGCGCTTGGGTGGGGCCTTGGTCGTCGTGCTCGTGGGGGTCGTCGTGGGGGGGACGGCGCTCGTGCGCAGCCGCCGGCACGCGATTCACGCGCCTTCGGCGCCCATGGAAGGGAACGAGGACGATCGGGAGCATCGCTGGCGCGGGTTCGCGGCGACCTCGCCGGGCCCGGGGGGCAACGAGGTGCCGCCGCCGCCGGGGGCGCCTCCGATGCCGCCGCCGCAGGTGCCGCCGCCGCCGCCTCTGCCGGGCTCGCCCGAGGCGCTCGAGCAGACCCGCCAAGACGAGGCGCTCTTCGATCGCTGGCGTCACGGCATCCTCGACAAGAACCGCGAGGAGGTCCTCGACTGCGACGAGACCTTCATGACCGACGCGCAGCGGTTCGGGCCGCAGCTCGAGGTCTTCGCGCAGAGCGAGCCCGACGATCGGGTGCGGGCTTTTTCGACGCGCGTGCTCGGAAAGTACAAAAACGTCGCGGCGGTCAATGTTTTCCAGCGTTTGCTCACGGACCGCAGCGAGTTCGTGCGGCAAAACGCCGCCTGGGCGCTAGGGGAATTGGCGGCGCGGCCGCGCGGGCGCGAATTGGCGGCGGTTGCCCTCGGGGACCTTCAGCGGCTCCAGGAATCCGACCCCGCACCCGATGTACGGAACGCCGCGGGTGTGGCGCTGAAAAAACTGCAGTGAATCCAACAATCAGCCGATGCCACCCGAGTAACCGGGAAAACCTGGGAGATGATCGTGGCCAACAAGCGTCAGCGCAAGCCTGAGCCGAAGCGAAAGAAGAAGACCTGGGAGTCTCCTCGCGTGAAGAGCGGACGGCTCTTCGAGGCCAACAGCCTGGCGTGCGGGAAGAGCGATCCCGACACGGATCAGTGCAGCTCGCTCGGCGGCGCGATGTCATGAAGACCTCCGACGAGCTCCTCATTTCGATCGGCGGGATCGTCGGCGGCGTCGCGCTCCGGGGTGCGCCCTCGGCTTTCTCCGCGCAAGCGCGAGAGCGCTACGGCGCCTTCCTCATGCCGCCCGCCCCCGGGGTCGCGCGCGGTTTCTCGCTCGAGCTCGCCTGTGTGCCGCCGCCGCGCTGGAAGAAGGCGCCTCCCCCGGGACGCTGGGCCGCCGAGGTCGAAGCGAGCCCGCTCACCGTCAAGGCGATGGACAAGACGATCACGATCTCGCGCTGGGATCTCTCGGTGAAGCTGCGCGCGAAGAAGGTCGGCCGTCGCACGGAGTGGAGCGGCTCGGGCACCTGCGCGCTCACGCCGTTCGCGCTCGACTGCGTGCTGCGCGTCGTGTGGTCGGTGCTGCTGCCGCGTCAGGACGGGCTGCTCGTGCACTCGTGCGGGCTGCGCCACGCCGCGGTCGGGGTCGTGTTCCCCGGCGTCTCCGGCCTCGGCAAGACGACGCTCGCGCGCAAGGCGCCCGACGCCGACGACGTGCTCAGCGACGAGATGATCGCGATCCGCCGCATGCCGACCGACGGCACGTGGCGCGTCTACGGCACGCCGTTCTGGGGCGACTTCGCGCGCGGCGGGATCTCGATGCGCAGCTGGCCGCTGCGCTCGCTCGCGTTCCTCGCGCAGCGCGATTCGGTCGAGATGTCGCCGCTGACGTCGTCAGACGCCACGCACCGCTTGCTCTCTTGCATGCTGTGCTTCCAGACCGACGCCGCGACGATCAAGCGCAACCTCGCGCTCGTGACGAAGCTTTGCGCCGAGGTCCGTTGCGTCGAGGCTCAGCTCACGCGCTCGGCGACGACGCGCGAGATCTTCGGCCGGCTCGAGCCGCACCTCGGCCCCGACGTGCACCGTCAGGTGCCGACGTTCAGCTCGCGCGAGATGATCTCCGAGCTGCGCGCGCTGCTGCGCAAGCAGAAGCTGTACGCGTTCCAGCCGAAGGGCTCGGGGCTGCGGCCGTTCATCAAGACGGGCGGCTCGATGCTCGTCGAGGCGGCGACGCGCGAGGAGCTCGACGTCGGCGACATCGTGCTCTATTGGGTTCCGGGCAAGACGCCCGATCGCGACGTGCTCAAGTGCCACCGCGTGGGCGTGCCGCTTCCGAAAGGCGAGTCGTGGGCGCACGCAGAGGTGCTCGGCCGCGTCTCGGGCGTCGCGCGCGACGGCAAGCAGATCCCCATGCCGGGCCGCACCGAGTACCTCACGCGCCTGTTCGGGCCGCAGGTCGCGGTGCCATTGCTGCGCATGGCGGGCCGCTAAGACGAACTCGACGAAGGCGCGCGCATGATCGACAATGACGCCGCGATGACGAGCTGGCACCGCGAACCGACGCTGCCCTTCCAGCGCATGGACGAGGAGACGATCGTCGTCGACCCGCGCACGCGCGAGGTGCACCTGCTCAACGAGACGGCGGCGCGCATCTGGGACCTGCTGGAAGAGCCGGCCTCGCTCGACCAGCTCTGCGAGGAGCTGGCCGAGGAGTACGAGGGCGCGACGCCCGAGGCGCTGCGCGGCGAGGTCGAAGGCTTTCTGAAAGACCTCGGCGGCAAGGGTCTCCTCGTCGCTCGAGGCCGTGCGTGAGCGAAGAACAGCGGTGCGATGACGTCGCGCCCGTGAACGGCGACGGGGGCGCGATCATCTCGCGCATCCAAGACTGGGGCTTTCAGAAGATCGTCCCCGTCAACGCCGCCATCGAGATCACGCAGCGCTGCAACATCCGCTGCCTGCACTGCTACAACTTCGACCGCGACGAGCCGCAGGTCAGAGAAGACGCCTGCGCGACGACGCCCGAGCTGTCGACGGCGGAGATCCTCCAGGTCATGGCCGACCTGCGCGCGGCCGGCTGTCTCTTCTTGATGCTCACGGGCGGCGAGATCCTCTCGCACGCCGATCTCTTCACGTTCATGGACCGCGCGCGAGAGCTGAACTTCTCGCTGCAGCTGCTCACGAACGGCACGATGCTCAAGCCGGGCGTCGCGGCGCGCATCGCCGCCTACGAGAACCTGCAGGGCGTGAGCGTCAGCGTCTACGGCGCGACGGCGCCCGTGCACGACGGCGTCACCCAGATGCCCGGCTCGTGGCGCCGCACGTGGGACGGCATCAAGCGCCTCAAGCACCTGGGCGTCGTCGTGCGCGTGAAGTTCATCATCATGCGGCAGAACGCGCACGAGGTCGGCGCGATGCAGGCGATGGCGACCGAGATGGGTCTCCCCTACTCCATCGACATGAACATCACGCCGCGCCACGACGGCTCGCGCGGCAGCCTGCAGACGCGCATCGAGCTCGACCAGCTCGAGACGCTGTACCGCGGGCCGCTGTCGCGCTTGGTGTCGAAGAAGGCGCGATCCGCGCCCGAGGCGGTCGCGTGCAACTGCGCCCGCGGCAACGTCGCCATCACGTCGACGGGCAACGTGCAGCCGTGCATCTCGGTGCCGTGGGTCGCCGGCAACATCCGCGAGCAGGCGTTCGCCGAGATCTGGAAGACGTCGCCGGTGTTCGAGCGCATCCGCGGGTTCAAGCTGGCGGACTACAAGAAGTGCGCGCCCTGCGAGCACCGCGCGTACTGCCGGTATGATCGCAGCTCGGCCTACAACACGACGGGCGACTACACGAACCCCGACCCGTTCACGTGCGCCACCGCCGAGCTCACGCACCGCCTCGCCGACGAGCACGCCGCCGGCGAGACGCCGACCGAAGAACGCCTCTTCAACGTCCGTCGCGTCGCCAACGCGCGCTAGTGCTTCTGTCGAGACGCGATCCACGCGTCGATCTGCTCCCTGAGCACCGGCAAGCTCACGGCACCCGCGCCCAGGAGCGCGTCGTGGAACGCGCGTAAATCGAAGTCGCCGCCGAGCTTCGCGCGCGCCTCCTCGCGCAGCTTGCGGATCTCGAGCTCGCCCAGCTTGTAGGCGAGGGCCTGACCCGGCCACGCGATGTAGCGGTCGACCTCGTTGACGACGTTGTCGTGCGCGAGCGCGGCGTTGTCTTCCATGAAGGCGATGGCGCGGGCGCGGCTCCAACCGAGGTCGTGCACGCCCGTGTCGACGACGAGGCGAATCGCGCGCCACGCCGCGAAGCTGAGGCGCCCGAGCCGCTGCAGCGGTCCCGAGTACAGGCCGAGCTCGTCGGCGAGCCCTTCGGCGTAGAGCCCCCACCCTTCGACGAACGCCGTGACGCCCACGTGCTTGCGGAACTCGGGCAGGCCCGTCAGCTCCTGCGCGATCGCGATCTGAATGTGGTGGCCGGGGATCGACTCGTGGAACGCGAGCGCCTCGAGCTCGTGCCGCGGCCGCGTCTCGGGCTTCGAGGTGTTGACGTAGTACGTGCCGGGCCGGCTGCCGTCGACGGCGGCGGGACGGTAGTACGCGATCGGGCTGTCCTTCTCTTCGAAGGCGTCGATCGGCTTGACGACGCACGGCGTGCGCGGCAGGTGCCCGAGGAACCGCGGCTCGGCCGCCGTCGCGCGCGCGAGCACCTCGCGCGCCGCCGCCTCGATCTCGGCGCGCGTCTTGAACATGAGCTTGGGGTCACCCAGCAGGCGCTTGCGGATCTCGGACATCGAGCTCGTGCCGAGCGCCTCTTTGGCGACGGCGCGCATCTCGGCTTGGATGCGCGCGAGCTCGCGCAGGCCGATCTCGTGGATCTCCTTCGCCGGCAGGTCGAGCGACGTGTGGACCTTGATGAGCTTCGCGTAGCAGGCGGCGCCGCCCGGCACGTTCGAGACGCCCGCGTGGTCGTCGTCGCGCGCGCGCGGCAACAGCTCGTTTCGCAGCAGATCGCGGTAGCGCGCGAAGGCCGGGCGAATCTGCTGCGCGATCGCGCGGTCGACGGCGACGGTCAACGCCGTGCGCTCGGCGGGCGGCCAATCGGCGTGGGGCGCCGTCGCCGGCGTCCGCAGCGGCCAATCGGCGTCGGGCTTGGCGAGCAGGTCGTCGAGCTGGCCCAGCACGCGGCCGATCTCGGCGCGCGTCGACACCTTGCCGAGCGCGAGGCCGCGCCGCAGGTTGGTCGACTCCTGATCGATCGCGCCGCCGATCTTCTGCCAGCGCGCGATGAGCGCGCGGCCCTCGGCGACCGTGCGCACCGGCTGTAGCTCGGGCAAACGCAGGAACACGACCTGCGGTCCTTCGCGCGCGTCGACGACCCAGTCGTCCATCTCGCACGACAGCCGCGCGAGGTCGGCGTCGATCTCGCCCAGCAGCAAGCCGCGCGTGACCCGATCGTCGGGCGACAGCGCCGTCGCGGCAATGGTCTCGACGCGCGCGCGCAGGCGACCGAGCCGCGCGCGATCGGCGGCGCGCGCCTCGGGCGTCTCGTCGGGGAGGCGGTCGTCGAAGCGGCGGTCGCCGATCTCGGTCGCCTCGAGCGGGTCGGCCGCGAGGCGCTCGTCCCAGTAGGTCTGCGCGAGCGCCGCGAGCGCGGGGCCGGCGTCGGCGGCCGAGGCGACGGTCGCGGGCGCGACGGCCGGCGGCGTCGCACGACAGGCCACGAGCGCGAGCGTCAGGAAGATCGAAGAGCGAACCAAGTCCGGCTTTTTCATCGCGAAGGTTCCGAGGCGGCAGACCATACCTGCTTCGTTCTGGGCTTACCGCCACGATGTTGCGCTATCGTGCGCGTCGTGAAGGCGTCGGTTGCATCACTTCCGCCCGTGCTCGAGGTGAAGCGCACGCTGTTCGGCACCGAGAAGCGCTTCGACTGCCACGAGCTGGCGCGCGACGACCACCACCTGGCCGTCCTGTGGATCGCGCCCGCGGCCATGCGCGTGCACGGCATCGACCTGCCCGCGGGCACCGTGAGCATTGGACACTTTTGGCGCGACCGGCACTACAACGTTTACCACTGGCTGGATCAGCATGCGTCGACGGTCGGGTGGTACTTCAACATCGCTGATGAGACGTCGTGGACGACGGATCGGCTCACGTGGCGCGATCTCGTCGTCGACGTGCTCGCGACCCCCGCCGGCCGCCTCGACGTGCTCGACGAGGACGAGCTGCCGGCCGTGCTCGACGACGACGCGCGCGCGCACCTACGAGCCGGGCTGCGTTCCATCCTCGACGCGCCGGCCGCCGCGCTCGCCGAGGTCGAGGCCGCGTCGCGCGCGCTCGTGCCGCTGATCCCGTTCGCGTTCGGAGCCGCGCCGTGAAGACCGTCGTTCAACGCGTGACGCGCGCGAGCGTCACGGTCGACGGCGCGATCGTCGGCGGCATCGGCCCCGGCGTCATGCTGCTCGTGGGCGTCGAGAAGGGCGACACCGAGGCCGACGCCGACGTCACGGCGCGCAAGATCGCGGCGCTGCGGATCTTCCCCGGGAAGACGCCCATGGACGTCACGCTGGCCGACGTGGGCGGCGCGTGCCTCGTCGTCAGCCAGTTCACGCTGTGCGCGACGCTGGGCAAGGGCAACCGCCCGAGCTTCGAGCCCGCCGAAGCGCCCGCGCGCGCCGAGGTTCTCTACCTGCGCGTCGCCGAAGCGCTGCGCGCCGCCGGCTTGCCCGTCGCGACCGGACGCTTCGGCGCCGACATGGCCGTCGAGCTCGTCAACGACGGCCCCGTGACGTTCATCGTCGAGGCGCGCGCCGGCGCGCTCGTGAAGTAGCGCTCACCAGACGTCGCAGCGATCGACCGGCGCGAGCGGCGCGCCCGCCGGACACTTGAACGCGTCGGCGAAGCCCGGCACGTTGCGGACGGCGCCGTTGATCCGCTCGTTCCACGGCGGGTGCGGGTCGGTCGTGAGCTCGGCGCGCAGCCACTCCGGCCGATCGTTTTCGCACCAGCCCTGCGCGTAGGCGACGAAGAACTGCTGGTCGGGCGTGAAGAAGCCCGGCGAGGCCTCGCCGCCGCCGCCGTCGTCCACATTGGCGTGGAACGCCGCGAGCGCGAGCTTGAGACCGCCGAGGTCGGCGATCGTCTCGCCCAGCGTCTGCACGCCGTCGACGTTCGTGCCGGGCACGGGCATGTAGCCGCTGAACTGCTTCGACACGCAGGCGGCGCGCGCGTCGAAGGCGCTCGCGACGGCGGGCGACCACCAGTCGCGCAGCGCGCCCAGGCCGTCGTACTGGCGGCCTTCATCGTCGAAGCCGTGCGTGAGCTCGTGGCCCATGACCGAGCCGATCGCCCCGTAGTTCGCCGCCGCCGGCCGCGCGGTGTCGAAGAACGGCGGCGAGAGGATCGCCGCGGGGAACGTGATGTCGTTGAACGTCGGGTCGTACCAGGCGTTCACGGTGATGGGCGGATCGCCCCAGCGCGTGCGATCGACGGGCGCCTCGAGATCGCCGAGCGATTGGCTCCACTCCCACGTGCGACGCGAGAGGATCGTGCCGAGGTAGTCGTCGTCGACGACGTTCCAACCTTCGTAGGGCGTCCACGAATCGGGGAAGCCGACCTTCGCGGCGACGAGCGACAGCTTCTTCTGCGCCTCGGCGCGCGTCGGCGCGTCGAGCCACGCCTCGCCGTCGAGCGTGATCTGCATCTGCCCGCGGATGGCCGTGAGGATCGCCGACGCGCTGGCGACGCCGTCGTCGCCGAACATCGCGGCGACGTAGGACTTCGACAGCGCGAAGCCGAGCACGTCGCGCGCGTAGAGGAAGCAGCGCCAGTACGGATCGACGTCCTCCTGCGCGCCGCCGAACAGCTTCGTGTGAAAGGCGAACTCGAGCGGCCGCACGCCCGCGCCGATCGCCACGGCGTCGGCCTCGAGCACACGCCACGCGAGGTACGCCTTGAGATCGTCGAGCGACGACGACGACAGGACGACGTCGAGCCTCTGCAGGCCCGCGGGCCACGCGACGTCGAAGCGGCGCTGCGTGACGTCGCCGAGGTTCGCGGCGGTGAAGAAGGAGACCCAGTCGAACGACGGCGTCGCCGTCACGAGGTCGGCGCCCGCCGTCGGGTGGTGCAGCTGCCCGGCGTCGCGCCGCGTGTCTGGCGAGGGCCAACCGCGCGCGAGCGCCGTCTCGACGTTCAGCACGGTCGCGCTGTCGAGGCTCGTCGGCAGGTTCGCGCCCACGCCGCGCATCGCCGCCGCGAGCGCGTCGATGTGCGTCACGTAAGCCGCTCGGTACGACGCCTCGTCGTCGTCGAGGTAGTACGGCGAGTCCATGGCGAGGCTGGCGCCGTCGACGTAGATCGTGTTCATCGTGGGCATGTCGCGATCGGGCCCGATGCCGATGCCCACGAGCGTCGGCGTCCCGCGCGCGAGCAATTCGCCAGCGACGCGCGCGACGTCGGCCTTCGTCGCGATGGCGGCGATGCGCGCGAGGTCCGTGACGAGATCGCGCGGCGTCGCGATGAACGACGCTTCGAGCGCTTCGCGGCACGTCTTGTAGTACCGGCCGATCTTCGCGGCGTCCGGATCGTTGGGGTGCGATTTGCCCTGGGCGTCGTCGACGACGGTGCCGTACTCGAAGATGACCTGATCGCGCTGCGTGCGCGCGTGACGCGAGTAGCTCGAAACGTCGGGCGGGATGGGGTTCCAGCGCTGCCAGTTGCCGCACGCGAACTGATAGAAGTCCGTGCACGGGTTGGCCGACCAATCGATCGCCGCGGCCTCGACGCCGGGTTGCTCGGGCGGCGTCTCGAGGCCGTTGCAGGCGCCGAGGCAAACCACGCCGACGGCGATCGCGCGGCGCGCGGTCACGGTGAGAACCCCATCTCCCACGCGAGCTCGAGGCCGCCCGAGCCGCCGCGATCGTCCACGTGGAACCAGCGCGTGTACCCGAGCTTGATGCCCGCCTGCCGCAGCGTCGACGCCGGGCGATCGAACGGCAGCGATCCAACTGAAAAGCGCCCCAGGCCCCAACGAAGGCCGGCGCTCACGCGCGGCGCCGTCACCCAATGGCCGGCGGTCTGCGCGTAGGCGCCGGGCGCGTGCTGGATGCCGAAGAACGCGCCGCCCTCGGCATAGAAGCCCGTCGCCCACGTGCGCGGCTGCCAATTCGCGCGCGCGAGGAGCGAGCCCCCGAACGCCGGTGGTCCGCCCGCGAGAGCCTCTTGGTAGACGTAGGTGAACCGCTGGGACATCGCGAACGACCAGCGGCCGAAGGCGTGCACCTCCGCCACCGTGAGAGGCTCGAAGGCGTAGGTGCCGCCCGCGAGCGAAAGGAACGAGACGCTCGAGCCCGCGTAGGCGATCACCCGCGCCCCATCGGCGCGCCAGCGTGGTTGGTTCGTCGCCGGGTCGGCGATCGCGAGCTCGAGCGCGGGCTGGCCAGCGATCGGCAGGATGACTTCGAGCCTCAGCGGGCCGCCGGGAGGGTCGTCGCTCGTGACCTTGAACTTCGCCGAGAGCGTGCGCGTCTCGTGCGGGCGGACCACGCCCACGGCGGGGTCGACGGGCAGGTCGAACCAACCGCCGTCGACGACGTGCTCGAACTCGACGGTGGCGCCGTCGCGCTGGGCGCGTCCGACGAGCTGGGGCGCTCCCACCGAGAACGAGCGGGTCGCATCGGCGTCGTAGACATCGAGCTCGATCTCGACGGTCGCACCGGGAGCGAGATCCTCGCCTTCGGGCTGGTCGCTCCACGACAGGTGACGCACCTGCATCTTGACCGGCGGCGCGCCGTCCCCCGCACGCGGCACGGGCACGAGCTCGAACGGCTTACCTGCACAGCCAAACACGAAGGCGAGCCCGAGAGCCGCCGCGGTCCGTCCCCTCCAGTGTGTGCTCACGGTAGGCGCGCAGGGTCGATGACGGCCGGCGCCTTGTCAACGCGGGTGAGGTCGAACGCCGCAGCGAGCGCGCGTGGCGACGTAAACGTCCCGGAGGCGACCAAACCGGCCGACGCCGCGAGCGCGCCGACGACGACCTCGGGCGAGACGCCGCGCGCCCGCAGGTCGGCGATCGCGACCGGCCGCGTGCGCTTGGCGAGGCGCTCGCCGCCGGGCGCGAGCACGAGCGGCACGTGCGCGAACGCGGGCGGCGCGAGGCCGAGCGCCGCGTAGAGCGCGAGCTGACGCGGCGTCGAGCGCAGCAGATCGTCGCCGCGCACGACGCGCGTGATGCCCATGGCCGCGTCGTCGACGACGACGGCCAGCTGGTAGGCCGCCGTGCCGTCGGCGCGGCGAATCACGAAGTCGTCGACGCCGGCCGCGTCAGGTTCGACGACACCGCGCACGCCGTCGACGAAGGAGATCTCGTCTCCGCGTCCGTCGAAGCGAATCGCGGGCGCGCGCCCCTGCGCGGCGGCGCGCGCCTCGACCTCGGCGCGCGAGCGGCCTCGACACGTGCCGGCGTAGCGCGGCCCCTCGTCGTCGTCGGCGTGCGGCGCGCTCGCCGCGCGCGCGACGTCGGCGCGCGAGCACGCGCACGGAAACGCGCGGCCTGCGGCGAGCAAGCGTGTGATCGCGTCGTCATAAAGATCAGCGCGCTCGCTCTGGCGATACGGCGCGTGCGGCCCTCCGACGTCCGGACCTTCGTCCCAGTCCAGTCCGAGCCAGCGCAGGTCGTCGAGCCCGCGCGCCTCGGCGCCCGCGACGACGCGCGCCCGATCGAGATCCTCGACGCGCACGAGAAACACGCCGCCGCGCGCCCGCGCGTCGAGCCACGCCAGCAGCGCCGTGCGCGCGTTGCCGAGATGCATGGCGCCCGTCGGGCTCGGGGCGTATCGTCCTCGCTCGGATCCCATCATCGCGCCATGGCGGAGCTCAAGAAGACCCTCGGTCCGGTGATGCTGTGGGGGCTGGGCGTCGGGTACGTCATCTCGGGGATGTACTTCGGGTGGAACCTCGGCCTGCCGCTCGGCGGGACGTGGGGGATGCTCGCGGCGACGATCGTCGCCACCATTCTCTACGTCACCTTCATTTTCGGCTACACCGAGCTCGCGTGCGCGATCCCGCGCGCGGGCGGCGCCTTCGACTTCGGCCTGCGCGCCTTCGGGCCCGTAGGCGGCTTCCTGCTGGGCGTCGCGCAGCTGGTCGAGTTCCTGTTCGCGCCACCGGCGATCGCGATGGCGATCGGCGCCTATTTCAACCTGTTCTTCCCGACGATCCCGCGCGAGGCCATCGCGATCGTCGCCTACGTCTCGTTCACGGCCATCAACGTGTGGGGCGTCAAGCAGGCGGCCGCCTTCGAGCTCGCCGTCACGATCGCCGCCGTGGGCGAGCTGCTGCTCTTCTGCGGCGTGACGGCGCCGCACTTCGACGCCGCGGCCTTCGCGCGCAACGGCCTGCCCGCCGGATGGGGCGGCGTGTTCGCGTGCCTGCCGTTCGCGATCTGGCTCTACCTCGGCATCGAGGGCGTCGCCAACGTCGCCGAGGAGGCGCGCGACCCGCAGCGCGACATCCCGCGCGGCTTCGGCTGGGCCATGGCGACGCTCGTCTTGCTCGCGCTCGGCGTGTCGGTGTGCGCCGTCGGCGTCAGCGGCTGGGAGGCGGTCGTCTACCCGTCGCCGGGCGCGCCCGCGTCAGACAGCCCGCTGCCGCTCGCGCTCGGCCACGTCGTCGGCGGCCGCGGCGCGCTCTACCACTTGCTGGTCACCGTCGGGCTGTTCGGCCTCATCGCGTCTTTCCACGGCATCGTGCTCGCTGCGGGGCGCGCGGCGTTCGAGCTCGGGCGCACCGGCTACGCGCCGCGCTTCCTGGGCCGCGTGTCGCCGCGCACGGGCACGCCGGCGGCGGCGCTCGTCGCCAACGCCTTCGTGGGCGTCGTCGCGATCCTCTCGCGCCGCACCGACGATCTCATCGTCTTGTCGGTGTTCGGCGCGCTCACGCTCTACGCGCTGTCGATGCTGTCGCTGTTCGCGTTGCGCCGCCGCGAGCCCGAGCTGCCGCGACCTTTCCGCGCCCTCGCCTACCCGTGGTTCCCGGCGATCGCCGTCGTGCTGTCGCTCGTCTCGCTCGCGGCGATGGCCTGGACGAACCGCGCCGTCGCGCTCGTCTACCTCGCGATCCTCGTCGTCGCCGCCGTCTACAGAGCGGCGCGCTCGCGCGCTCAGTAGGCGATCAGGCGCTCCACGGGGACGGTGCCGAGCCGCGCGCGGCCCGCGAGGAACATGAGCTCGACCACGAAGACCGCGGCGACGACCGACGCGCCTTGCTCGCGGACGAGCTCGATCGTCGCGCCCGCCGTTCCGCCCGTCGCGAGCAGGTCGTCGACGACGACGGCGCGCTTGCCAGGCGCGACGGCGTCGGCGTGCATCTCGAGCGAGTCGGTGCCGTACTCGAGATCGTACGTGCGGCGCAGCGTGCGCGAAGGAAGCTTGCCCGGCTTGCGCACGGGCGCGAAGCCGACGCCCAGCGCCGCCGCGACGGGCGCGCCGAAGATGAAGCCGCGCGACTCGACGGCGACGATGACGTCGGGCTCGTGCGGCCGCACGCGCTCGACGAGCAGGTCGACGCAGGCGCGCATCGCCTCGCCGTCGCCCATGACCGTCGTCAGATCGTAAAAAAGAATGCCTGGCTTCGGAAAGTCGGGCACCTCGCGCACGCGCGAGCGCAACAACGCGAGGCGCGGGTCTTCGCTCATGGCGTCGCGCTCGCGTTCGGTTGGTTCGTGAGGTACGGCATGGGGTCTCTCGGAATTTGCCCCTGCCGCACCTCGAAGTGCAAGTGCGGCCCCGTCGCGTGGCCCGTCTGCCCGACGGCGGCGATGCGCTCGCCCGCGCGCACGGTCTGCCCCGGCGTCACGAACAGCTCGGCGTTGTGCGCGTAGACCGTGAGCAGATCGCCCGCGTGCTGGAGCACGACCAAATTGCCGTAGCCGCGAATGGCGTTTCCCGCGTAGACGACCTGACCGTCTGCCGCGGCGACGACGGGCGTGCCCATCGGCGCGGGCAGGTCGATGCCCTCGTGCGCGCGCGCCCCGCGCGCCCCGAACGGCGAGCCCACGGTGCGCGCGACGTTGACGAGCGGCCAACGCAGCCGCGCGCCCGCGACGGACGCGTCCGAGGGCGAAAAGCGCTCGGGCGACGACGAGGATTCGGGTGGCGCGGGCTCCGCGGCGACCGCCGCGCCCGGCGGCGCGAGCACGAAGATGAGGCGCCCCGGCTTCACCTCGTCGGCGCGCTTCAGGCCGTTCAGCTCGAGGATGTCTTCTGCCGGAACGCCCGCGACGCGCGCGATGTCCGCCAGCGTCTCGCCCGGCGCGACGACGTGCCAATCGCCCGCCGGCGACTGCGGGTGCATGGGGGCGCGCTCGAGGTGGCAACCGACCAACGAGGCCGCGGCGACGAGGACCAGGAGCGCGCGCGAGGAGCGAGGCGCCATTCGCCCCGCATTATAGTCATGGCTCACGCGCTGGGTGGTTTTGCGCCGACGCCGTAGCGGCCCGTCAGATCGACGTAGCGGCAGCGCGTGTCGGTCGTCGTCTCGTAGCGATCTCCCACACGGCGGACGACGGAGAGGGTCTGCTCTTCCGGCGGGCCGACCGGGATCACGAGGCGGCCTCCGTCGGCGAGCTGGTCGACGAGCAGCGGCGGCACACGCGGCGCGCCCGCCGACACGATGATGACGTCGAACGGCGCGTGGTCGGGCCACCCGCCCCCGCCGTCGAACGCGCCCACGACGACGTTGTGGATCCCCAACGCGTCGAGCGTCGCCTCGGCGCGCCGCGCGAGGCCCGCGACGATCTCCAGCGCGTAGACCTCGCCGACCAGCTCGGCGAGCACGGCCGTCTGGTAACCGCAGCCCGCGCCGACCTCGAGCGCGCGCTCGCCCGGCTTCGGCTCGGCGAGCTCGGTGGCGCGCGCCACCATGTACGGCTGCGAGATCGTCTGGTTGAAGCCGATGGGCAGCGGGCGGTCGTCGTAGGCGTCGTCGACGTGCGCCCCATCGACGAACAGGTGCCGCGGCACGAGGCTCATCGCCGCGAGCACGCGCCGGTCGCGGATCCCGCGCCGCTCGAGCTGCTCGACGACCATGCGCCGCCTCGCCTCGATGAAGCGGGCGCCCTCACCCACCCCCGACTCGTCCATGGCTACGTCCTAGCGTGCTCGACGGCCTCGTGCACGAACGCACCGACCTGCCACGCGACCAATTCGCCGATGAGCCGCGTGTGCGTGAGGTCGAGCCCGAGCGGCGTCAGCGACACGAGCCCGTCGCGCACGGCGCGGCAGTCCGACCCCGGCACGTCGTCGGCGCTCTCCTCGGGCCCGCCGATCCAGTAGTACGAGCGCCCGCGTAAATCGGAACGCACGTCGACCTGATCGCGGTAGACGCGGCGCCCGAGGAACGTCACCTGATAGCCCGCGACCGGCCCCGCCGGCACGTTGACGCTGAGGAGAGAGCGCTCGGGCAGCGCGGGCGATCCACTTTGCCCACGCCGAACCACCTCGGCGGCGAGCGCCGCGAGAAATCTGGCCGCGTGCGAGAAGTCCTGCCTCCGCTGCCGCTCGAGCGACACCGCGATCGCCGGCGTCCCGCGCAAGGCCGCCTCGACCGCCGCCGCGACCGTGCCCGAATAGAAGACGTCCGACCCGAGGTTGTACCCGTTGTTGATCCCCGAGACGACGAGCGCCGGCCGCCGCGGCACGAGGTGCAGCAGCGCCAAATACACGCAGTCGACCGGCGTCCCGTCGATCGCGAACACGCCCGGCTCGACCTCGTCGACGCGCAACGGCCGATCGAGCGAGATCGAGTGCGACGACGCCGACCGCTCGCGATCCGGCGCCGCGACGATGACATCCCCAACCTCCATCAACGCTTCCCGCGCCGCTGCGATCCCAGGCGCGGCGACGCCGTCGTCGTTGCTCAACAGGATCAGCGGGCGTTCAGCCATGTCCCCTTATACGCGAAGGCCGGCGCGGCAGAGCCGCGCCTTCGCAGCAGGTCGCCCGGCTACTTGACGGGGTCCGGCTCGCTGCCGCTCGCGAACCCCGGTCCCCCTCGCTCCGCGCGGCGAAGTCGCGCGACGCTCGCTCCGACCATTTAACGCGACCTCGAGCGAGCGAAGCGAGCGGCTCCAAGCAATGGGAGGCGAGACTGTGCCTCGCCGGGCCGCTCCCCAAAGGGGTGGGCCGGCGGGAGGGGCCTGCCCCTCCCGCCCGTTTTAGTCGGGGCGACTGGATTTGAACCAGCGACCCCCTGTCCCCCAGACAGGTGCGCTAACCAGGCTGCGCCACGCCCCGAAATTGCGTGTTGTGCGATGGGTGTGCGGACTTATTCGCCGCAGATACGTATCAGATCTTGGAGCCCTTGCTTGATCTTTCGTAGCACCTCGGGACTGACGTCCGGAGGCGGTGGAAGTGGCGCCGGCGCCTCGTCGTGGCCGAGCTCGCGCAGCCGCGTCCGCGCCCCCTCGATCGTGAAGCGCTCTTCGTACAACAAGTGGCGGATGCGAAGCAGCAGCTCGACGTCCTTCTTGCGGTACAGGCGCTGCTGCGAGCGCGTCTTCTGCGGCTTGAGAGATCGAAACTCCGTCTCCCAATAGCGCAGCACGTACGGTTTGACGCCGCACAACCGCGCCGTCTCGCCAATCTTGAAGTAGGGCTTGTCGGGGATGCCCGCCGGAGTCGTGACCGCGCCGCGCGCCAACGCGTCTTCTCCCTTGCTCAGCCGTTGAGCGCGCTCTTGAGGACCTGGCTCGGCTTGAACGTCAGCACGCGGCGCGCGCTGATCGTGATCTCTTGGCCGGTCTGCGGGTTGCGGCCCGCGCGCGCGTTCTTGTCGCGCACGACGAAGTTGCCGAAGCCGGAGATCTTGATCTTCTCGCCGCGCTCGAGCGTCTCTTTGATCGTGTCGAAGACCGTCTCGACGATCTCCGCGGCCTCTTTCTTGGAGAAGCCGCCGACCTTCTCGTAGACATTCTCAACAATGTCGGCCTTCGTCATGGCTCACCTTATAAGCCGAAAAGACCTTTGCGGTCAACGAGTTGACTACCTTATGCCGATGGCGTGCGCCGCCTCGAGCGCGGCGACGGCGCGGCCGTGGGCGGCGTCGACCTCGGCGTCTGTCAGCGTGCGATCGTCGGCGCGGTAGGTCAGCGTCCACAGCATGCCCTTCTGACCTGGGGGCGCGTACTTCGGATCGCGGAAGTCCTCGAGCACGGCGAGATCGCGCAGGAGCGGCTCTTTCGCGCCCGTGAGCGCCGCGCGCTGCGCGTCGGCGGACACCGCCACGTCGATCCAGAACGAGACGTCGCGCGTGGCCGAGGGGAACCGCGGGGTGGGCGCGCTGCGCACGGGCCGGCCCGCGCCCGCGACGCCGTCGAGCTCGATCTCGAGGTACAGCGCGCGCGCGTCGAGGCCGAGGGCGCGCGCGAGCCGCGGGTCGAGCTCGCCGACGAATCCGATGGGAGCCGCGGCGTCGGCGTCGGCGAACACGTCGGCGCCCACGCCCGGGTGCAGCGGGCCGCGCGTCGTGCGCGCGCGGAACACGGGGTCGGCGACGCCGAGGCCGCGCAGCAGCGACACGGCGGCGCGCTTGGCGTCGAAGAAGTCGAGCGCCTCGCCCGGCTTGAGCCAGCCGGCGCGCCGACCCACCCAAATCGCGGCAGCGTGCGTGGGCTCGACGGTGGGCGCGTCGGCGTTGGTGGTGCGGCGCACGATGGGGCCGACCTCGAACAACGCGACGTCGGCGACGCCGCGCGCGAGGTTGCGCTTCGTCGCCTCGACGAGGCCCGGCAGCAGCGACGTTCGCATGACCTCGTAGTCGGCCGAGATGGGGTTCTTGACGACGACGCCGTCGGCCAGCGGGTGCTTGTCGTCGACGCCGCCGAGCGCGCGCAGCCACGTGCGCGGCACGAACGCCCACGTCACCGCTTCGTGGAGCCCCAGCGCCGCGAGCGTCTCGCGCGCGTGATCGGCGAGCGCCTCGGGGCTGGCCGATGGCGCGCGGCCGCGTGCGGGCAAACGCGCCGGCGCACGATCGTAGCCGTGAAGGCGCATGACCTCCTCGATGAGGTCCTCTTCGATCGTGATGTCGGGCCGGAACGTCGGCACGGTCGCGACGAGCACGTCGGCGCCCAACGCCGCGGGACCGTCGCCCGGCTCCGTCGCGGCCGCGATCTCGACCGACTCCAGATGGCGCGCCGCCTCGGCGAGCGGCACCTTGAAGCCGGCCAGGCGCTCGAGGCCCGCCATCGACAACATGACGGTGCGCGGGTGCTGCTCGCGCGGGTAGCGATCGACGAGCGCGCCCGCGAGCGAGCCGCCGCCGAGGCGCGCCAGCATCGCCGCGGCGCGCGCGCTCGCGTGCGGCAGGCTGTTGGCGTCGACGCCGCGCTCGAAGCGATGCGACGCCTCCGAGTGCAGGCCGAGGCGCTTCGCCGTGCGGCGCACGGCGCGCGGGTCGAACGTCGCGGCCTCGAGCAGCACGGTCGTCGTCGCGTCCGAGACCTCGCTGGTCGCGCCGCCCATGACGCCCGCGAGCGCGATCGCGTGCTTGCCGTCGGCGATGACGACGTCGGTCTCCTGCAGCGCGCGGTCGACGCCGTCGAGCGTCGTCATGCGCTCGCCGCGGTTGGCGCGCCGCACCTGCACGTCGCCGCTCACCTTGGCGAGGTCGAACGCGTGCAGCGGGTGCCCGGTCTCGAGCATGACGTAGTTCGTGACGTCGACGAGGTTCGAGATCGCGCGCACGCCGCACGCGCCCAGGCGCACGCGCATGGCGATGGGGCTCGGACCGACGCGCAGGCCGGTCACGAGGCGCGCGAGGTAGCGCGGGCAGCCGTCGGGGTCGCGGATCTCGACGTCGACGCCGCGTCCGTTCGGAAACGGCCCTTCGGGAACGTCGTCCGGCGCGGGCAGCTTCCACTTCGTCTCGAAGAGCGCCGCGACCTCGCGCGCGATGCCCGCGTGCGAGAGCGCGTCGGGGCGGTTCGGCGTGACGTTGACCTCGAAGATCTCGTCGAGCACGCCGAGCAAACCCGCGACGTCGGCGCCGGGACGAGCCGTGCCGTCGGGAGACAGAATCAAGATTCCGTCGCCCGCCGTTCGATCGCCTTCGGGGGAGATACCGAGCTCGACCTCGCTGCAGAGCATGCCGGGCGACGACACGCCGCGGACCTCTTTGCGCGAGAGCGTGAGCCCGCCCGGCAGCGTCGCGCCCGGCGGCGCCCACGCGACGAGCCCGCCCGGCGCCGGCACATTGGGCGCGCCGCACACGACCTCTTCGCCGTCGGCTGAACCGGCTTGGCCGGTCACGCCCGGCGCGCGCACGCGCACGATCGAGAGCTTGTCGGAGCCCGGGTGCGGCCGCTTCGCGAGCACCTCCGCAACGACGACGCCCGTGAGATCGCGCCCGCGCCGATCGATCGACTCGACCTCGAGCCCCGCGAGCGTGAGCTTGCCCGCGACCGCCTCGGCCGTGACGCCGGGCGGAAGCTCGACCAGCTCGCGCAACCAGTTGAAAGAGATCTTCATCGAATGTAGACCGAAACGCTCGGGTCACCGGAATTGCGAGAGGAAACGCGTGTCGTTCTCGTAGAACGCGCGCAGGTCGTCGACGCCGTATTTGAGCATCGCCATACGCGACAGCCCCATGCCGAACGCGAAGCCCGACACCGCCTTCGGGTCGTAGCCCACGGCGCGGAACACATTCGGGTGCACCATCCCAGAGCCGCCGATCTCGATCCACCCGCTGCCCTTGCACAGCTTGCAGCCGCGGCCGTTCATCGTGCCGGTGCCCTCGCACAAGTAGCAGGCGGCGTCGACCTCGGCCGAGGGCTCGGTGAACGGGAAGTAGCTCGGGCGCAGGCGCACGCCGAGCTTCGGCCCGAAAAACCGATGAACGAAGTGCAGCAGCGTGCCCTTGAGGTCGGCGAACGAGACGCCCTCGTCGACCAGCAGGCACTCGACCTGCGGGAACATCGGCGTGTGCGTGGCGTCGTCGTCGCGGCGGAAGACGTTGCCGGGGGCGACGATGCGCACGGGCGGCGGCTCGGCCAGCATCGTGCGGATCTGCACGGGCGACGTGTGCGAGCGCAGGATGCGGCCGCCCTCGACGAAGAACGTGTCCTGCATGTCGCGCGCGGGGTGGTCGGCCGGCGTGTTGAGCGCGTCGAAGTTGTGCCACTCGGTCTCGATCCAGGGGCCCGTGCGCACCTCGAAGCCGAGGCCCAGGAAGATGTGCTCGATCTCCCGGCGCACGAGGGTGAGCGGGTGAAGCGTCCCGAGGCGCGCGCCGCGCGGGGGCAGCGTCACGTCGACGACGCGCGCGAGATCGGCGCCCAGCGCCGCCTCTTCGAGCGCCGCGAGCCGCGCGCCCACGGCGGCCTCGATTCCACCCTTCGCGCGGTTGGCCGCCTCGCCGACGGCGGGACGATCCTCGGCCGGCAAGCGGCCGAGCGCCTTCATGAGCTCGGAGACGAGCCCCTTCTTGCCGAGGTACCGCGCCTGCGCGGCGCGGATCTCTTGCTCGGTCGCGAAGCCGCCGATCTCGGCGGCGAACTGCGCCGCGAGCCGATCGAGATCGGCGATGATCGCGGCTGCACCCTCACTGGGCATGGCAGCGCGAACAGGTTGAGTCGAGGGTTACGTCAGGCCGCCTGAGCGGCCTCGACGACCTTCTTGAACGCGCTCGGATCGCTGATGGCGAGGTCCGAGAGGATCTTGCGGTCCAGCGCGATGTTGGCCTTGTCGAGCGCGGCGATGAGCCGCGAGTACGAGATGCCGATGTCGCGGGCCGCGGCGTTGATGCGCGCGATCCAGAGCGTGCGGAAGTCCGGCTTGCGCTTGCGGCGGTGAAAGAGCGCATAGCGCCACTTGCGGTGAACGGCCTCTACGGCCGCTTTCCAAAGCTTCGAGCGACCGCCCCGAAAGCCCTTTGCGGCCTTCCGGATCTTGTTGCGGCGGTGACGCGACTTGAATCCACCCTTTGCGCGAGGCATTTCCGTGTTCCTTTAGGCGTAAGGGAGCATCGCTTTGATCTGATGCTCTTGGGTCTTGCTGATGTAGCCGCCGCGGCGGAGGCGGCGCTTGGCCGCGGACGTCTTGTGCGTGAGGCAGTGGCGAAGGTACGCCTTCTTGCGCTTCACGCGGCCTTTCGCCGTCAGCTTGAAGCGCTTCTTCGCGCTGCTGTTGGACTTCATCTTGATCTTGGCCATGGGAGCGGCGGAGTATAGCGATTCGGAAAGTCTCCGCAAGAGCCTTGACTATGGGGGGGACAAGGCCGGCGCGGACCATCCGGCGAACAGCGCGACGACCAGGTCCGTGCGGTCCGAACCGAGGACCGGCGCCTCGGCCAGCAGCGAAAAAGCCAGGCCGCGCGCCGTCGTGAGGCGGGCCGACGCCCGCGGCGCCAGCGTGAAAAAGGCCGGGTTCGGCGACACCTCGGCCCGCGTCGACGCCCCGAGCGCAAAGGCGAGCCGCGGCTTCGGCGCGAACCAGGCTTGGGCCAGGCCCGCGGGCTCGAGCGTCCAGTGCGTCTGGCCAGCGACGATGACGACGGGCGCGAGCAGCGCCGCCCCGCCCTCGACGCCGAAGCGCCCGCGCGCGCCAAGGATCTGACGCGCCGTCGCGCCGACCTCGAGGCCCATGCGCGCGCCTTCCGAGCGCGCGGTGTCGAGTGGCAGCAGCCCGCGCGCGTAGATCGTCGCCGCCGCGCGCTCCCACGCGCCCAGGGCGCGGTGAATGCCGAGCGTCGCGGGGCCGAAGCTGAAGTCGTGCGACGTCACGACGGCGTTCGCGACGTAGCGGAACGTCGTGACGTCGACCGCCACCGAGAGCCAGATCCAGTCCGAACGGAACAGCCGGTGGCGCAGGCGCAGCGTCGCCGTGCCGCTGGCGTTGCCGTAAAAATCCGGCGCGTCGCGCGCGACGAGCAACGTGCCGCGCAGGCGCAGCGCGAGATCGGTGCCGGCGCAGGCCTCGGGGATCGCGCCATAGTCGGCGCCGTCGGTGCCGCCCGCGAGCGGCCCGCCCGCGGCGTCGCGCGGATCGCCGCACGGGCTCGCCTCGGCGCGCGCGCACAACAACACGAGCGCGAGCGCGCCCCACCTTCTTTTCACGGCAACCCCGGCGGCGTCCACCCGTCGCCCGTGCGATCGAGCAAGAACGGGTTCGTGAAGGCGGTGGGCCACACGCCCGGCGCGACGGCCTCGAGATCGAAGCGCTCGACGCCGGGCTCGACGGCGTTCGGTGGCCGCGTCGGCAGCTGGTCGTCTGGGAGATCGGGCAGGCCGTCGTCGTCGGTGTCGCTCGGCGTGTCTTGGTGCAGGCCCGCCTCGACGATGATCCACGCGTCCCCCGTGTCGGGCAGCAGCGGCGGCGCGAGCGCGATCTCCTTGCGCGTGCTGGTCGCCGTGAGGCCGAAGTGGTTCGCGGCCGCGAAGTCCTTCGAGACGTCGACGGTCGTCTTGAGCACGCCGTTGACGAACACCCGCAGCTCGGTGACCGGCACCCACGGCGCCGCGGTGACGGCGACCGTGAGCGTCGCGTGCGCCGCCGGTTTGAACGGCTCGAGGCCCGCGCGGTGCAGCTGCCCGTCGGCGTCGTCGATCGTGACGTCGAGGATCGGCCCGTTCGTCCCGACCATGTGCCCCGCGCGCACGTCGGCGTCGAAGCGCTCGCGATCGAACGTCGCGCGCGTGTGGCCGCCGTAGACGAGGTTGCGCGGGTAGCCGACGCGCTCGATCGACAGCGTGTGCGAGTCGCTGTTGGCGGCGCCCGCGCGCAAGTAGCCCTGGTTCAGCAGCGAGAACCACAGCGTGCGGTAGCGCAGCCAATCGCGGCGCGAGGCGCCCGTCATGACCTCTTGCACGTCCCAGTCGATGTTGCGGGCTTTGCCGCCGCCGCCGGGCGAGCGCAGCAAGACGTTCGACGCGAACGTGTCGTCGGTGAGCGGCCGCCGCGGATCCATCTGGATCATCTTCAGGAAGCCCTGATCGCGGCCCAGCTTCGAGTCGGCCCACGGGTGGTTGAGCTGCCGCACGCCGACGCTGCCGGGCACGAACAGCGCCTTCATGTCGTCGAACATCTGGCCCGGCTCGCGCAGCTCGTCCCACGGCGCGCCGTTGCGCGCCGCCGTCGTGTCACGCGCGAGCGGCCAAAAGTTGAAGTGCCCCATCGTTTTGGGGAAGCGCTCGCCCGGCACCTCGAACCACAAGATGTTGGGCGTCTCCTCGACGCCAGGCAGGACGACGAGACGATCTCGTCCCACGCCGAGCGCGGCGAGCGTCTCTTCATACGTCGTGACGACGTCGTGATCGGTCGCGACGATGACGTCGACGCCCGACGCGAGGAAGCTCACGACGCGATCTTGGTCGGGGATCGACGAGTCGTAGCTCGCGCCGCCATGGACGTGGAAGTCGCCCGACAGCGTTCCCGCCGGCACCATGTTGGGGATGTCCTGGGCGAGCAGCGAGATCGCGACCTCGTCGCCCGCGCCGAGCGTGACCTCGCGGCGGTCGAGCGACGCGAACGGGCCGCGCGTCGCGTAGACGTAGTAGTGGCCGGGCGGCACGAGCAGATCGAAGCGGCCGTCCGACGTGAGCGCGCGGTTACACGCCGGCGAGCCGCCGTGCGGCGGGCCCAGCATCGGCAGGCAGCCCGCGAAATCGCTGTAGAGGCTGGGCACGGGCGCGCCCGGCGCCGGCGCGTCGACGGGCACGAGGACGAGCTCGGCGAAGGTGGCGCGCTCGCCGGGTGTCTCTTCGACGGTCGCCGTGAGGTGGCCCGCGGCCGCGAACGTCAGATCGCCCGCGTCGAGATCGGTCGCGCCCACGGCGATCGAGCTCGGCGGCCCAGCCGGCAGGCCGAAGGCGTAGGGCTGCACGCGGTACACGCGCCCGGGCGGCAGCGACGCCGTGTAGCGACCGTCGGCGCCGGGCACGGCCTCGGTGCGCGGGATCGTGTGCGCCGGATCGTCGGGATCGGCGCCGGGCGCGGGCTCGTAGAAGAGCAACGACGCCGCGCGGCCGTCACGACCGTCGAAGGCGCCCGCGCTCGTGACGACGCGGCCCGTGACCCGCACCGCGGACGGATCGCCGTGCACGAGCGTGCGCACGCGCAGCGCCTCGTCGACGGCGGGCGCGAGGCCCGGGCCCTTCGCCGCGAGGATGAACCGCTCGTACGACAAACCGTCGCCGGCGAGCGTGGGCGCGAGCGGCACGCCCGCTGCCGAGAGCGTCGGATCGTTGAAGCCCGCGCCTTCGGCGTGATCGCAGGGCACGACGGCGTAGGCGACCTCGGGCGTGGCTTGCGAGCGCGCCGCCATGAACGGCCACGTGCGCCACGCCTCGCCGAGGTTGAGCAGATCGAGATCGGGCACGCGGAAGCCGCCGCCCTCGATGGGGATGAACGGCAGCAGCGTGCGATCGCCCCAGAAATAGCCGTCGGCGAGCGAGAACGTGTTCGGATCGCGCGCGCCGTTGTAGAGGTCGGTGCGCACGCGCAGGCCGGGCTCGCACGGGCGCAGCTCGTAGCGGGTCACGACCGTCACGCGCGCGTCTCCCTCGAGGTGGCCGTGGAACACGATCGCGACGTAGGCGCCCAAGCTCGCGTCGGCGCCCGCGGGCGCGACGCGGTGATCGAGCAGCTCCCACTTGTCGTAGTGAACGGCGTCGCGCGGGAGCACGCCCGCCGCCTGGTAGATGCCGTTGACCTGATCGCCGCTCGCCATCGACATCGGCGCGTCCGGCAAATCGGGATCGAGGGGTGACAGGTCGATGATGCTGCCGCCCGTGGGGGCGAGGCCCTGAGGGTGCCCCGGGTTGTCGATGACGGCGCGGACGCGATCGTTCTCGAGCAGAAAGTCGTCGACGGCGGCGAGCGCCTTCGGTCCCGGCGCGCGCGCGGTCGCGACGTCGGCCTTCGTGATGGGCGCGATGGTGAGCCTGTCGCCGCCCGCGGGGCACGCGTAGACGATCGCCTGGCAGGCCGAAGGCGGCACGCACGTGCCGTCGTCGCCGCCGACGCAGCCCTCGCGCCGGCACGCGCCCGCGGCGAGCGCCGCCACGCCCGCGGCGACGAGAAGAACCCGTGCGCTCATCCGGGCGGACTATATCGCGCGCGGCGCGCGATCAGTTCTTGGCGGGGACCTTCGCGGGGGCCCCCGCGGCCGCGGGGGCCGGGGCGGGAGCCGTCGCCGCGGCGGCGCGCGGCGGGCCGCTCGGAGCTGGCGAAGGCGAAGGCGCCGGGGCGTGAGCGCCCGGACGAATGACGCCGACGCGCGGGCCGATGACCATCACCATGCGGCGGCCTTCCATCATCGAGCGCTGCTCGACGGCGGAGATGTCGGCCGTGGCCTTGCAAACCTGATCGAGCATCGCCTGCCCCATCTCGGGGTGAACGATCTCGCGGCCGCGGAACACGACGACGAGCTTGCACTTGTTGCCCTCGGCGAGGAACCGCCGGATGTGCTTCACCTTGAAGTCGAAGTCGTGGTCGTCCGTCTTCGGGCGGAGCTTGATCTCCTTCAGGACGATCGTCGACTGGTGCTTGCGCGACGCCTTTTCCTTCTTCGACTCCTCGTACTTGAACTTGCCGAAGTCCATCACCTTGCAGACAGGCGGGACGGCGCGCGGGTTCACCTCGACGAGCTCGAGCCCTGCGTCCTCGGCGAGCTTCAGCGCCTCGTGCGTGGGCAGGATGCCGACTTGCGCACCGTCGACGCCGATGACGCGCACCTCGGGAACGCGAATGCGGCGGCCGACGCGGTAGTTGTCGGACGCGCTGGGGGGAGCGGAGTTGTATGGACGAGCGATGTTCTTTCTCCTTGCTGAGTATTCTAGGCCGAGCTTCCCACCGTGGGAACCGCAGCCTCTTTGGCCAACCGGACCGCCAATTCATCGAGCGGCGTGGCCGGTTGTTGCTGCCCTTCGCGGGTACGGGGTGACACGACACCTGCGGCCGCGTCCTTCTCGCCGACGACGAGCATGTAGGGGATCTTGTCGAGCTGCGCGCGCCGGATCTTCGCGCCGAGCTTGTCGGGCGAAAGGTCGGTCTCGACGCGCAGGCCCTCCTGCTTGAGGCGCGCCACGACCGTGTTGGCCCACGCCTCGGCCTTCTCCGACACCGTGATCACGCGCGCCTGCACGGGCGCGAGCCAAATCGGGAACGCGCCCGCGTAGTGCTCGATGAGCACGGCGATGAGGCGCTCCATCGACCCGAGCAGCGCGCGGTGGATCATGACGGGCGTCTTGCGCGTGCCGTCCTGCGCGACGTACTCGAGCTCGAACTGCTTGGGGATCTGGAAGTCGAGCTGAAAGGTCGAGCACTGCCACTCGCGGCCGAGGGCGTCCTTGATCTTGAGATCGATCTTGGGGCCGTAGAAGGCGCCGCCGCCCTCGTCGACCTCGAACGGGCGGCCGAGCGACTCGAGGAAGACGCGCAGATCGGCCTCGGCGCGATCCCACACGGCGGGATCGCCCATGAAGCTCTCGGGGCGCGTCGCCAAGTAGAGGTTGAAGTCCTCGAAGCCGAGGACCTTGAGCATCGCGAGCGAGAACTTCACGCACGCGGCCATCTCGGCGGCGATTTGATCCTCGCGCACGAAGAGGTGCCCATCGTCCATGGTCAGGCCGCGGACGCGCAAGAGGCCGTGGAGCACGCCCGAGCGCTCGTAGCGGTAGACGGTGCCGAGCTCCGAGTAGCGCAGCGGCAGCTCGCGGTACGACCGCAGGCCCGAGCGGTAGATCGCCGCGTGGAACGGGCAGTTCATCGGCTTGACGAGGTAGCGCTGCCCGTCGAGCTCCATGCCGCCGAAGAGGTTCTCTTTGTAGTGCGCGAGGTGGCCCGACGTCTGGAGCAGCTCCTCGCGCGCGACATGCGGCGTGTAGACGAGCTCGTAGCCGCGCTTGACGTTCTCCTTGCGGATGAGGTCTTCGAGCGTGTGGCGAACGACGGCGCCCTTCGGGTGCCACAGCGGGAAGCCGGGGCCCACGAGGTCGTCGAATGAGTAGAGGTCGAGCTGCTTGCCGAGCACGCGGTGGTCGCGGCGCTTGGCCTCTTCGATGCGCGCGAGGTGCTCGTCGAGGTCCTTCTGCGACGCGAAGGCCGTGCCGTAGACGCGCTGGAGCTGGGCGTTGCGCTCGTCGCCGCGCCAGTAGGCGCCCGCGAACGAGAGCACCTTGAAGGCCTTGATGTCGCCCGTGCGCTCGACGTGCGGGCCGCGGCACAGATCGATGAAGTCGCCGTGCTGGAAGTAGGAGACCTCTTCGCCCTGCGGGATCGACTCGATGATCTCGACTTTGTATTTCTCGCCGCGCGACTTGAAGAGCGCCAGCGCCTCGTCGCGCGCGACGACCCGCCGCTCGAACGGCAGGTTCGCGGCGATGATCTTCTTCATCTCCGTCTCGATCTTCTCGGCGTCTTCGGGAGCGAACGGCTCCGTGTCGAAGTCGTAGTAGAAGCCGTTGTCGATCGAGGGGCCGATGGCGACCTTGGCGTTGGGACGCAGCTTGCGCACGGCGTCCGCCATCACGTGCGACGCCGAGTGCCGCATCCGCGACAACGGATCGTCCGGCACGTCCCCCTTGTCGCGGGGCCGAATGTTCTTCGAGTCCTTCACTGACACGACGTGAAGCTAATCGCCCGACCCGCGCCCGCGCAAGGGCCCGACGTCTCCGAGATCAGGAGACCCGGCAGGCCCCTCACCCCAACCCTCTCGGGACCCCGCCCACCCCATCGTCCACCGCCGACTTCGTCGGCGCCCTCGCCGCTCCGCGGGGCAAGGGGATCGGAACCGACCTCGAGCGAGCGAAGCGAGCGGCTCGAAGCAACCGGAGGCGCGGCTTCGCCGCGCCGGGCCGCTCCCAAGATCGTCTTGGGGGAGCCCGCGAGGGGGCCGGCCCCCTCGCGCGTCCTTGTAGGCGCGGGCAGGATTGAACTGCCGACCCCTTCCGTGTCAAGGAAGTGCTCTTCCACTGAGCTACGCGCCTGTCCGACGGGAAATCGAATCCGCGTAAATTACGGTTCTCGTCGCGGGTGTCAAGTGAAAGCGGGTCGACTACCATCCGACCCAAGCTGATGCCCCGCCTCGCCGCGTCCATCGCGTTGCTCACGCTCGCCGCTCCAACTGCCGTGGCGCGGGCGCAGACGGTGCCCTCGCCCGCCGTCGAGCTGCACCAGTTCCACCCGTCGCCGTTCTCCGACCGGACGCTACGGCTCGACGGGACGAACGTCCTCGATCCGGGGAAGGTGCGCGTCGGCCTCGACGCCGACTACGCCGCGCGGCCGCTCGTCGTGACCGACGCGGCGAACGGCGGGCGTTCGTACGCGCTCGTGCGGCAAGCGGCGGGCTTCGACTTGCGGCTCGCGGTCGGCCTCGGGCACCGGCTCGAGGTCGCGGCGCTCGTGCCCGTGACGGCTCTCCAGTCAGGCGACACGCCCGCGGGGGCCGACGCGCCCTCTTCTGCCGGCCTCGAAGCGATTCGCGTCGGCGCCAAGGCGCGGCTGCTCGGCGACGGCTCGCGCGCAGGCCTCGGCGTCGCGGCGCTCGCGGCGATCCCGACGGGCTCGGCCGGCGGCCTGGTCCACGAAAGCGGCCTCGGCGGCGAGGCGCGGCTCTTCGGCGACGTGCACGCCCGGGGCTTCACGCTGTCGCTCGGCGCGGGTGTGCGGCTGCGCAAGAAGACGCAGCTCTACGACATCGCGCTCGGCAACGAGCTTCTGGGCGCCGCTGCCGTCGACTACCGCTGGGACACGCGCACCAGCGCCTTCGCCGAGCTCGCGGGCGCGACGCCGCTGTCGAGCCCGGCGTCGAGCGCGAAGCAAACGCCTCTCGAGGTCCTCTTCGGCGCGCGCGAGCGCGTCGGCACCGTCACGCTGTTCGGCGGCGCGGGCCCCGGCCTGCGCGAGGGCTACGGCACGCCCGTCCTGCGCGTCGTCGCGGGCGCCTCGTGGTCGAACGCGCCGCTCGACGTCGATCACGACGGCGTGCCCGACGAGGTCGATCGTTGCCCGCTGGTCCCCGAGGATCGGGACGGCTTCGAGGACGGCGACGGCTGCCCCGATCCCGACAACGACCAAGACGGCATCCCCGACAGCAAGGACAAGTGCCCCGACGCCGCCGAGGACAAGGACGGCTTTCAGGACGGCGACGGCTGCCCCGATCTCGACGACGACAAGGACGGCATCCCCGACGCCAAGGACAAGTGCCCGCGCCAGCCCGAGACCAAGAACGGCTACAAGGACGACGACGGCTGCCCCGACCGCAACATGCACCTCGTCGACGAGGACAAGGACGGCGTCATGGACGACGTCGACCAGTGCCCGAAAGAGCCCGAGGACAAGGACGGCTTCCAGGACGACGACGGCTGCCCCGATCCCGACAACGACAAGGACGGCATCCCCGACGCCAAAGACCAGTGCCCCAACGAGCCCGAGACGATCAACAACGTCAAGGACGACGACGGCTGCCCCGACAAGGGCATCGTGACGTTGAAGGCCGGCGAACTCGAGACGCTGTCGCCGATCTTCTTCGCGACCGACCGCGCGCGCGTGCGCCACGCGTTCCGCCCGACGCTCGACGCGATCGCCGCCATCTTGAAGGCGCACCCCGAGATTGGCCGCTGCGCCATCGAGGGCCACACCGACGCGACCGGCCCCGAGGCGTGGAACAAGAAGCTCTCGCTCGCGCGCGCGCAATCGGTCGCCGCGTACCTCTCGGGCAAAGGCGTCGACGCCGCGCGCGTCATCCCCATCGGCCAAGGCGACGCCCTGCCCTGGGCCACCAACAAGACCGAGGCCGGCCGCGCCGCCAACCGCCGTGTCATCTTCCACATCGAGGGCGTCAACGAAGACCAAGAGCGCAAGCAGCTCGAGATCATGCGCGAGCGCGCGCTGAAAGAGCACGGCGCCACCGAAGACGCCGCGCCAACGCCCGTGCCGCCCAGCAAATAGGATCCATGTCCGAAACCAACCCTCCTGTTCCCGTCCCGAGCCCCGAGCTCGAGATCAAAGACGCGCCCCTCATCTTCGGCCAGGTGTGGAATGGCCTCGTTCAAGAGCGCGGGCTCGAGAACATGGTGTTCCCGAAGGAGATCCTGTGGCTCGGCGGCGCGCCCGGCTCGGGCAAGGGCACGAACACGCCGTTCATCGTGCGCGAGCGCGATTTTTCGGCGCCGCCCATCGTCATCAGCGATCTCCTCGACGCGCCCGAGATGCGCGCGCTCAAGGATCGCGGCCAGTTCGTCGGCGATCGCGAGGTGCTCGAGGCGCTGCTGCGCGAGCTGCTCGAGCCGAAGTACCAGACGGGCGTGCTCGTCGACGGGTTCCCGCGCACGCAGGTCCAGGCCGAGGCCGTGAAGCTGCTGCACGACCAGATCATGCAGCTGCGCGCGAAGTACTGGGGCACGCCCACGGGCAAGCGCTTCCGGCGGCCGATCTTCCGCATCACGGTGCTGTTCGTGGGCGAGCAGACCTCGATCGAGCGGCAGCTGCACCGCGGCCGCTCGATCGCCGCGCACAACGAGCAGGTGCGCCGCACGGGCACGGGCCAGCTGCTCGAGCTGCGCCCGACGGACATCGACGAGGAGCTCGCGCGCAACCGCTACCGAACGTTCAAGGAGCGGACGTTCGAGGCGCTCGCGAGCCTACGAAAGAACTTCCACTACCACTTCATCAACGCCGACGCGCCGCTGCCCGAGGTCGAGAAGAGCATCAACGCCGAGTTCCAGTACCAGAGCTCGCTCGAGCTCGGCCAGCAGACCTTCGACATCATCCACCACATCCCGCTCGTCTCCGAGGTGACCCGGCACGCCCGTCAAGAGCTGGTGCGGCGCCTCGACGCCTACGAGCACGCGTCGGCGCCGCTCTTCAAGCAGATCGCCGCCTTCATCGAGGCGCAGATCGTGCCCGTCATCGTGCGGCACGCGTTGGCTGGCCGCTGCGTCGTGCGGTCGGACGACGCCCTCTTTCGCGACGAGACCGCCGTCGAGATGGTGATCGACACGCTCACCGAGCGCGGCTACCACGTCGTGCACGACCAGCAGCGCATCCCCATCCCCTCGCGCGTCGATCGCGAGACGGGCGCCATCACCTGCGAAGAGTGCGTCCTCGCCTGCTTCGAGATCACGTTTCACCCGCCCGAGATCAGGCGCGGGCACTGAGGCTGCGCAGGTCCGGCTTCCGCCCGTCGGGGAAGATCGCGACGACCATGTCGATGAAGGCCCGCAGCCGGCGGCTCACGAGGCGACGCGACGGGTGCACGATCGAGAGATCGACGTCGACGCCCTCCAGATCGCCGAAGTGACGGAGCGTGCCGTCGGCGAGATCGCCGGCGACGATCGTGTCGGGCAGCATCGCGAAGCCCGCGCCCTCGAGCGCCGCCTCGCGCACCATGGCGAGCGTGGAGAGGCGCAGCGTCGCGCGCGGGACGACCTCGAACGCGCGCCGGCCGTTCGAGAACCGCCACGGCGGCGCGACCGGCCCGTTCTCGAAGAGGATCGTCGGCAGCGCCTCACACTTCCCCGCTGAGAGCTTGCCGAACTTCGCCGCGAAGCCCGGCGCCGCGACCAGCTGCATGCGGCAAGTCGCGAAGCGGCGCCTCACGAGGTCGCTCGTGTCGGGCGCGTTGACGCGGATCGCGGCCTCGAAGCCGTCGGCGAGCAGGTCGAAGGCGCGATCGCCCACGACGATCTCGAGCTCGACCTTCGGATACGTCGCGTAGTAGCGCGCCGCCAGCCGTCCGAGGAACAAGTTGCCGAACAGCGTGGGCGCGGCGATGCGCAGGCGCCCCGTGGGCTCGCCGCCGCCCTTCGACTGCAGCGACTGCTCGACGTCGTCGATCTCCGACAGCGTCGGCCCCGCGGCGTGAAACAGCTCGCCGCCCTCGGCCGTGAGGCGAAACGTGCGCGCCGTACGATCGAGCAGGCGCACGCCCAGCTTCTCCTCGAGCTCGCGCACGCGGCGCGAGAGCGACGACTTGGGGATCCGCCTTGCGCGCGACGCCCGCGCGAAGCCGCCGTGGGTGGCCACCAAAACGAAGTCCTGCAGCGCGTTCAGGTCCATGCCGCGAGTGTTCCAATTTTGGGACGAAACGTCCATGGGTTGTCATCTTGGCCCATCTTGAGGACAAGGCCAGGATGCCCGCCATGAGCCAATCACTGAACGTCGAGGGCATCGGAAACGTCAAGATCACCTTCACCGAGCGCGGCGAAGGCCGCCCCGTGTTGCTGTTGCACGGCGGCGCCGGGCCGCTGTCGGTGGTGCCGTGGGCCGAGGCGTTCGCGCGCACGCGCCCGGCGCGCGTCATCACGCCCACCCACCCCGGCTTCATGGGGACGCCGCGCCCGGAGGCGCTCGCGGACGTCGGCGGCCTCGCGCGCGTCTACGAGGCGCTGGTGCGCCAGCTCGCGCCCACCGGCGCGACCGTCATCGGCAACTCGATCGGCGGCTGGATCGCGGCCGAGCTCGCGCTGCGCGCACCCAACCTCGTCGACAAGCTCGTGCTCGTCGACGCCGTCGGAATCGAGCTGCCGGGACATCCCGTGGCTGACCCGTTCGCGCTGTCGCTCGAGGCGCTCATGAACCTCAGCTATCACGATCCCGTTCGCTTCCGCATCGATCCGTCGAAGCTGACGCCGCAGCAGCAAGCGGCGTTCGGCGCCAACCGCGCCGCGCTCGAGACCTACGCCGGCGGTCCGATGGACGCCGGCCTGCGCGCACGCCTCGCGGCGCTGACGCGGCCGACGCTCGTCGTGTGGGGCGAGGCCGACCGCGTCGCCGACGTCGACTACGGCCGCGCCTTCGCCGCCGCGATCCCCGGCGCGCGCTTCCAGCTGCTCGCCGGCACCGGACACGTCCCCCAGATCGAGACGCCCGAGCTGCTCGCCGAGACGATTTGGCCGTTCATCTCGGGATAGGACGGCCGATCAGTCGGCGTGCCCGCCGCCCGCGGACGTGTACATGGCGTCGATGACGGCGCGGTACTTCTCGGTCACGATCTTGCGCTTCACCTTGAGGCTGGGCGTCATCTCCCCGGCGGCCTCGGTGAAGTCGTTGGCGAGGACCGTGACCTTCTTGACGGTCTCGTGGGGCGCGAGCCCGGCGTTCAGGGCGTCGATGTCCTTCTTGAGCGCGGCGTCGAGCTCGGGAGACGCGACGATGTCGATGCCGCCCGCGCCGGCCTTCACGTGGGCGGCGTCGGCGAACTTCTTCTGCGCGTCTTCCGACAAGGTGACGAGCGCGACGCAGTACGAGCGCTTGTCGCCATAGACGACGACCTGGCTCACGAGCGGCGAGCGCGCCTTGAGCGCGTTCTCGAGCGGCTGCGGCGCGACCTTCTTGCCGTTGGCCGTGACGATGAGGTCCTTCTTCCGGTCGGTGATGCGCAGGAAGCCGCCGTCCTCGATCTGGCCGATGTCGCC
This sequence comes from Polyangia bacterium, assembly GCA_035549075.1. Taxonomy (GTDB): domain Bacteria; phylum Myxococcota_A; class Polyangia; order Fen-1088; family Fen-1088; genus DASZFV01. The sequence goes on from DASZRT010000152.1 coordinate 50,919, forward strand.
CGAGTGGAACCAACCGTCGGCTTGCACCGCCTCGGCCGTCGCCGCGGCGTTGTTGTAGTACTGCCGAAAGACCGACGGGCCGCGCATGAGCACCTCGCCGTCGTCGGCGATCTGGACCTCGACGACGTCGAGCGCGGGCCCGACGGTGCCGAAGCGGTACTTCGTGAGCGTGTTGAGGAACGCCGCCGCCATCGTCTCGGTGAGGCCGTAGCCCTCGAGCACGAGCAGGCCGACGCCGTGGAAGAACTCGGCGATCTCGGCGGCGAGCGGCGCGCCGCCCGAGATCAAGAAGCGGCAACGATCGAGCCCGAGGCGCGCGCGCAGCTTCGAGAAGACGAGCTTGTCGGCGATCGAGCGCTTGAAGCCGAGCCAGCCGCCGACCGTCTTGCCGGAGCGCTCGGCGGCCGACGCCTCCTTGCCGACGCCCAGCGCCCAGCGCGCGATCGCCCGCGAGATCGCCGAGCCCTTGTCGAGCGCCGCCTGCACGCCCGTGTAGAACTTCTCGTAGACGCGCGGCACGCTGGCCATGAACGTGGGCCGCGTCTCGCCGAGATCCTGGCGGATCATGGGCACGCCGCGCGAGATCGTCGTCGTGAAGCCGAGCGCGATGCCCGCCCACTCGAGCTCGCGCGCCAGCACGTGCGCCAGCGTGAGGAACAGGTACTGCTCCTCGGTGTCGTAGATCTGCATGGCGCGGATCGCGCTCGACACGCCCGCGACGACGTTCTCGTGCGTGAGGACGACGCCCTTCGGGTTCCCGGTCGTGCCCGACGTGTAGATGATCGTGAACATCGAGTCGGCGTCGACCTCGGCGTGCGCGTCCAGCTCGCCCGCGTGCGCCGCGAGCCACGCCTTGCCCGCCGCGCGCATCGCCGCCAGTGACGACACGTAGTCCCCGTCGACCTTCGAAGCGCCCAGCACGTCGGCGAGCGCGACGGCCTTTCGCCCGAGGTGGTCGGGCTTCTCGAGCACGGCGTCGCCGTTCATGTGCACGAGCGACGTCACGGTGAGCATGCGGTCGCGCGCGCCCAGCATCTTCTCGAGCTGCGCGGCGTCCTCGACGATGACGACCTTCGCGCCCGCGTCGCGCACGATGTACTCGCACTGCTCGGCCGTGTTCGACGGGTAGACGGGCACGGTGACGCCGCCCGCGAGCAGGATGCCGATGTCGCACAGGATCCAATCGAGGCACGTCTGGGCCACGACGCACACGCGGTCGCCCGGCACGACGCCGCGCGCGACGAGACCGGCCGCGATCTCGCGGGCCACGCCGTCGGCCTGCCGCCAGGTCAGGCCCACCCAGGCCCGTCCGTCGTGGTGCTTGAAGGCGATCTTCTCGGGCGTCTGGGCCACGCGCCGCTTCCACATCTCGACGGCGGTCGCGGGCTCGGACTTGCGCAGCTGCTCCAATGAAGCGGCGGGCCCGGGGGCCGCGGGGGCGTTCATCCCCACATAGTATAAAATTCCAGCCATGGCCGCGAAACCCTTGTCCCGCGCGCGCCTCGCCGCGCGAGCCGTCCGGATCGGGCTGCTCGTGACGAAGCAGTGGGTGCGCTTCTGGCTGGGGTGGTTCGCGCTGCTCGTGCGCTTCTCGGGGCGCGACCGCCGGCGCGCGTGGTTCGGGCAGGTCGTCCTCGATCTCTTCCGCGAGCTGGGCGCGACCTTCATCAAGGTCGGCCAGATCATGAGCACGCGGCCCGACCTCATGCCCGACTACGTCACGAAGGCGCTGCAGCACCTGCAAGACGACGTCGGCCCCTTCCCGCTCAACGACGTCCTGCGCGCCATCGAGCAGGACCTCGGTGGCCCCGTGTCGCGCCACTTCCCCGAGTTCGCGCCCGTGCCGCTCGCGTCGGCGTCGGTCTCGCAGGTGCACAAGGCGCGGCTCGCCGACGGCCGCGTCGTCGCCGTCAAGGTCCGGCGGCCCAACGTCGTCGAGCTGTGCACGTTCGACCTCGCCGTCATGCGGGCGGGGGCGCGCCTCCTGAACGCCATCCCGTCGATCTCGACGCTCGCGCCCGTCGCCACCGTCGAGGAGTTCGGCCGCGCGATCTTCCAGCAGCTCGACTTCCGCATCGAGGCGCGCAACAACCGCCGCTTCCGCGAGAACTTCCGCAACCAGCCCGCCGTGACCTTCCCCGAGGTCATCGAGCCGCTCTCGTCCGAGCGCATCCTCACGATGACCTTCGTCGAAGGCACGAAGATCCTGTCGACGCGCCAGACGCGCTCCGATCCGAAGCGCGTCGCGCGCTTGGGCCTGCAGGTGCTCATGAAGATGATCTTCGAGGACGGCTTCGTGCACGCCGACCTGCACCCCGGGAACATCTTCATCACGCCCGACGACAAGCTGGCGCTGCTCGACCTCGGCCTCGTGGGCGAGCTGGACGCGCCCCACCGCCAAGGCTTCGGCCGCTTCTTCGCCGCCTGGGCCCAGCGCGACGGCGACACCATGGCGCGGCTCATGTTCGAGATGTCGTCGAACGCCAATCCACATTCTGGCGCGCCGCCGCCCGACCCCGCCGCCTTCGAGCGTTACCGCGCCGCCATCATCGAGTTCGTGGGCCGGTATTGGGGCCAGCGCATGGGCGAGGTTCAGGTCGGGAAGGTGCTCTTCGACATGCTGGGCATCCTGCGGCGCCACCGGATCCGCGTGAACCCGACCTTCACCATCGTCAACATCGCCATCGCCGTCACCGAAGGCATCGGCAAGCAGCTCGACCCCGACCTCGACCTCATGTCCGAAGCGTTGCCATACTTCCTGACGCACCCGCCGGCGGCCGCCGCGACCTCGACCAACTAGAAACGATTTTTCGGGAAGAATCCGGGAGGGGGCCGTGACACGGCTTGCGGGCCGGGGGGCTTGTGCGCAACGATTAAGCCTGCGTAATATCGCCTCATTAGCTTGGCCCTATGACACGCTCGTCAGGGTGACCCGTCTGGGTGAGACGATGGAGCAGGCCAAGATACCGGAGCGCTATCGGCTCCTCGGAGAGGTGGGCCAAGGCGGCATGGCCGTGGTCTATCGCGCCATCGACGAGACGCTGAAGCGCGAGGTCGCCATCAAGGTGCTGCACCAGCACCTGTCGTGCGAGCCGGAGTCCAAGGCGCGCCTCCAGCGCGAGGCGCAGTCGGTGGCCAAGCTGCACCACGAGAACATCCTCGAGATCTTCGACTACTCGGGGCCCGACTCGCCGAGCTCGTACATCGTCACCGAGTTCATCGACGGGCAGACGCTCAAGGAGCTCGTGACGGCGCGACCCATCGCCTTCCCCGAGGTCGCGGCCATCGTCGCCGTCGGCATCGGCGAGGCGCTCGCGCACGCCCACGCCGCCGGCATCATCCACCGCGACGTCAAACCCGACAACGTCATGATCCGCAAGGACGGCGTCCTCAAGGTCATGGACTTCGGCATCGCGCAGGTCGTCGACCTCGAGCGCATGACGGTCACGGGGCAGCTGCTCGGGTCGCCGGCGTACATGGCGCCCGAGCTCATCGAGGGCAAGCCGCTCGACTTCCGCACCGACGTGTTCGCCGTCGGCATCATGCTGTACCAGCTCGCGACGGGCAGCCTGCCGTTCGCGGGGAAGAACCCGCACGAGGTGCTGAGGCGCATCGTCGACGGCAAGTTCCCCGACCCGCGCACGCTCAACCGGCGCATCTCGGACGCGCTCGCGCGCACGATGTCGCGCGCCCTCGCCCACCGACCCGAGGACCGTTTCCCGACGCTGGCGGCGCTCACGACCGAGCTGCGCGCGCAGCTCGGCGAGGCGGGCCTCACCGACGTCAAAGGCGAGATGCGCGCGTTCTTCGCCGATCCCGCGGCGTACGAGGCGGCGCTGCCGGCGCGGCTCGCCGCGGGCCTGGCCGCGACGGCCGAGGAGGCGCTGCGCGCCGGCAAGCGCGCGCGCGCCATCGAGGCGTGGAACCGCGTGCTCACGTTCGACCCGAAGAACGCCGCCGTGCTCGCGGCGCTGGCGCGGCTCGAGGGCCACGCGCGCGCCAAGAAGACGGCGATCGCGGCCGCGGCGGCCGTCGGGCTCGGCGTGGGGATTTGGGCGCTCGCGCACCTGCCGCCGCCGCGCCCGGCGCCCGTCGTCGCGACGGCGCCGCCCGCGCCCAAGCCGGCGCCCGCGCCCGTCGTCGAAAAGCCGATCGCGCCCGAAGCGATGCCCAATGACCGAAGGCCGCCGCGCGTGCTCGTGTCGCGCCGAATCGCGGCGCATCCGACTGAGGGTTCGGGGGCCGACGGCGCGACGCGCACGTTCACGCTCGCGCCCACGCCCCAGAACGTCGACGTCTACCTCGACGGCCACCGCGAGCTCACGTACGACCCCGACCACAAGACGCTCACCGTGCCGTGGACGGGCGATCACGTCGTCGAGTTCCGCAGCGCCTCGGGCTGCTGCTTCGTCGAGAAGATCGAGCTCGGGCCCGACCGCCCGCTGCCGCCCGACGGCGTCATCGCGCGCCGGCTGAAGTGGCGGCCCGCCGTGCTGCGCATCGCGACCGAGCCGTCGCTCGAGGCGAGCGCCGCGAAGGCGGCGCGCATCCTCGTGCGCGATCCGAGCCGCGGCGCCGCCTCGGGCACGCTCGCGCGCGCGGGCGAGGACGTCGACGTGCCGTTCTTCGCCGACGACGACGGCAGCAAAGAGGTCGAGGTCTCCGTCGACACGGGCGAGTCGTTCACGTCCGAACGCCTCACCGTGCGCGCCGGCCAGCGGCAAGCCCACGTCGTGAAGCTCAAGGCGGCCAACTAGTGGGGCTGGGAGCGGCCGTGCTGGCGGCGCTCGTCCTCGCGGGCACGCCCGCGCCCTCGGGCGGCGCCGCGTCCAGCGTCGAAGTGTCGCCCGCGCAGGATCTCGAGCGCGGCAAGAACGCCTTCGCGCGCGCGCAGTACCGCCGCGCCATCGAGCTGCTGACGCCGCTCGTGTACCCCGAGGTTCGCCTCGAGAGCGAAGGCGAGGTCGTGCAGACGCACCGGATGCTCGGCGTCTCGCACCTCTTCGAGAACAACCCCGAGGCGGCGCGCAAGGAGTTCCGGAAGCTGCTCGAGCTGCGCCCCGACTACCGCTTCGACCCGCTGCTCGATCCGCCGCGCGTCGTCGACTTCTTCAACCTCGTCGTGAGCGAGGAAGAGTCCGAGCTGGCCGTCATCGAGGCCAAGCGCAAGCGCCGCGACCAAGAGCTGGCGGCGCGGCGCGCGCGCGAGGCCGAGCGCCTGCGCGCGCAGCAGGCGCTCGTGCTCCGCTACGACCACCACAGCTACGCCGTGAACTTCATCCCCTTCGGCGCCGGCCAGTTCCAAAACGGCGAGCGCAAGAAGGGTTGGGCGTTCTTCAGCGCCGAGGTCGCGCTGGGCGCGACGTCGCTCGCCGCCTTCACGACGAACTTCGCCCTCTTCGGCGTCGCCCCCTACCGCCGCTGCACCGTCGCGCAGCCGCTGGACGCCAACGGCCTCCCGCAGCGCTGCCCCACCGACAAGATCGATCGCACGGACGAGAACCTGTCGACGAACCTGCTGCGCACGCAGGTGATCTCGGGCGGGCTGTTCTTCGCCGTCGCGATCTGGGGCGTCGTCGACGCCCTTCGCCACTACGAGCCCGACGTGCTCGTCACCCCCGCGCCCGATGGCCTCGCCGTCGTCGGACGCTTTTAGGACCGAGAGGAAACCACCATGGCGACGCTCCGCATGCTCGTCCCCGGAAAAGGCGTGAAGGTCTATCACATCTACAAGAAGATCACGTCGCTCGGCCGCGGCGAGGACGCCGACATCACGCTGGCCGATCCCGGCCTCGCCGAGAGCCACGCCCACATCCACTTCGACGGGCGCGACTTCAACATCGCGACGACCGACCGCGACGCCGAGCTCTATGTCAACGGCCGCAAGCGCAACAAGCACCGCCTCGCCCACGAGGACCGCGTGCGCCTCGGCGTCGCCGAGCTCGAGTTCTCGCTCTACGACGAGCCCGTCACCGACGACACCGCCGCCAAGACGATGGCGGAGCTCAACTCGTACAAGAAGCTCTTCGACTTCTCACAAAAGCTGATGGGCAGCTACGAGATCGGCGAGCTGCTCGATCAGCTGCTCGACGTCATGATCCAGGTGTCGAACGCCGACAAGGGCTTCCTCGTCCTCATGGAGTCGGGCGAGCCCGTCGTCAAGGTCGCGCGCAACCTGCGCCGCGAGACGATCACCGACGCCGTCTCGCAGCTGTCGGACTCGATCCTCGCGCGCGTCGTCAAGACGCGGAAGCCGATGATCATCTCCGACGCGCTCACCGACGACGAGTTCAAGAGCTCGCTGTCGGTCATCAACCTCAAGCTCACGAGCGTCATGTGCGTGCCGCTGCTCGAGCGCGGCAACATGCTGGGCATCATCTACGTCGGCAACGACAACGTCGCGCAGCTGTTCGACGAGTCGCACCTCGAGGTGCTCACGATCTTCGCGGCGCAGGCGGCGCTCCTCATCCGCAACGCCCTCCTCGTCAACGAGCTGCAGCTCGACAAGCGCTCGCTGCTCGACCAGATCGAGCGCATCCGCTTCGGCGAGATCCTCGGCTCGTCGCCCCGCATGCAGGAGGTCTTCCGCAAGGTCCAGAAGGTCGCGGCCACCGACATCTCGGTGCTGGTGACGGGCGAGACGGGAACGGGCAAGGAGCTCATCGCGCGCGAGCTGCACGTGCGCTCGCAGCGCGCCAAAGGCCCGTTCATCACGATCAACTGCGGCGCGATCCCCGAGAACCTGCTGGAGAGCGAGCTCTTCGGCCACGTGCGCGGCGCCTTCACGGGCGCCGTCACGACCAAGCAGGGCCGCTTCCAGGCCGCCGACCGCGGCACGCTGTTCCTCGACGAGATCGGCGAGATGCCGCTGCCGCTGCAGGTGAAGATCCTGCGCGCGCTGCAGGAGCGCGTCGTCGTCAAGGTGGGCGACACGCAGACCGAGGCGGTCGACATCCGCGTCATCGCCGCGACCAACCGCGACCTCGAGGCCGAGATCAAGGCGGGCCGCTTCCGCGAGGATCTCTACTACCGCCTCAACGTCGTGCACCTGCACTTGCCGGCGCTGCGCGATCGCGGCGACGACATCGTCGTGCTCGCGCGCTACATGGTGAGCCGGTACGCGCCCGAGTACGGCGGCAAGGTGAAGGGGCTCACGCCGAACGCCATCGCCGCGATCAAGCGCCACCGCTGGCCCGGCAACATCCGCGAGCTCGAGAACCGCGTCAAGAAGGCCGTCGTGCTCGCCGACAAGGCGCTGCTCGGGCCAGAAGACCTCGACATCAGCCCCGACGAGCTGCCGACGATCCTCCCGCTCGCCGACGCCAAGGAGAAGTTCCAGCGCGAGTACATCAACGAGATCCTCGCGATCAACGACGGCAACCGCACGAAGACGGCGCGCGACCTCGGCGTCGACCCGCGCACGGTGTTCCGGCACCTCGAGAAGGAGGACGGCACGCCCGGCGCGACGCCGCGGCTCGAGGACGAGGCCGCCGGGACCTGAATCGAGGCCGAGCCCGCAAACTTGCCCCCGCCGCCTGACATCGATGTCCGACCTCTTCTGAGGCGCGCGCGCGAAACGCGCGCGGGACGGCGGCTTTCGCGCGTGGCACGGATGGTGCTGTGTCTTCGAACGGCCGCGCTGCTCGCGCTGCCGATCACGATGTCCGCCTGTGTCCTGCCGATCGCGCCCGAGTTCCAGGATCCGCCCGCGTCGAAGAACTACGCGCCGGTCTTCCTCAACGTGCAGCCCGACATCGGGTCGATCGTCACGGTGGCGTCGCTGCCGTTCATCGCGACGGTGACCGACCCCAACGTCGGCGACGATCTGCGCGCGCGCTGGATCGTCGACTACCCGCCGTACACCAGCGACACGCGCACGTCGTCGACGATGACGGCGACCCACACGGCCGACGGCACGCCGCTGCTGCACGACTTTCGCTACGCGCCCGATTGCATCGTCGACAACCTCGCCAAGATCCAGCGCCACCAGGTGATGGTCGTCGTCGCCGATCGCGACTTCGCGACGCAGGCGCAGGGGCCGATCGATCTCACGAAGCTCCAAGACGCGGACGGCGGCAAGGTCATCGCGACCTGGACGCTCGACATGGAGTGCAAGTGAGCGCGCGCGCCGCCCTCGTGTCGATCGTCTTGCTCGCCGGCTGCGCCGCCAAGCCGTTCGTCGCCGCGCGCTGCCAGCAGGACAGCCAGTGCGGCGACGGCTTCGCGTGCACGGGCGGCGCCTGCGTCGCGCGCGCCGCGCCCCCGGCGACGTGGGCCGTCGAGCTGTCGCCGCGCGCCGACTCGACGGCGGCGTTCACCGAGCTCCACGACGTCTCGGGCGCGGCGACGACGTTCGACCTGCGCGCGGGCGCGAAGACGACGCTGTCGGCGACGCTGGCCGCCGACGCCGCGGCGACGCCGCTCATGGCCGCGCACTTCGTCCTCACGGTGCCGTCGACGATCCCGGGGCAGCCAGACTTGCAGTTCGAAACCGACCTCCCGACGGTCGCGAACACGGCGACGCCCGCGTTCTCGCTCGACGTGCCGAAGGCGATCGTCGGGCGCACGGGCACGTTCGAGGTGCTGCCGCTGTCGCCGTCCGACGCGCACGAGGCGCCCGTGCGCGCGTCGCTGCCCGTCGCCGCGCAGGTCGAGCTGCCGCGCCCCTCGACGCGGCTCACGGTGCGCGGGCGTCTGCTGTCGGCCGTCGGCGATCCCAGGGCCGGCTTCACGGCGCGCGCGTTCCTGGGCGCCGATCTCGTGAGCAACGTCGACGTCACGACCACCGACGGCGTCTTCACGCTCGTCGTGCCCGCGACGGCGTTGGTCACGGCGTCGACGGCCGCCGTCACCGTCGATCTCGAGCCCGCGACCGGCTCGTCGGATCCGCGCTTCGGCTCGACCACGTTCGCGCTGCCCGCCAACGTCGACCTCGGCGACATCACGATGCCCGCCTACGGCCAGCCCAACGCTTTTCAGTTCGCCGTCCACGGCGACGCCGCCGACGGCCCCACCGTGGGCGGCGCGATCGTGCGCGCCTGGACGCTGCTGGCCGACGATCCGAGCGGGCGAACCGACTTCCTGCGCGCCGCGCCCACCGACGGCGGCGGGCACGCGACCATGAGCCTGTTGCCGGGCACGACGAACGCGCTGCGCGACTACGACGTCGCGATCGTGCCGCCGCCCGAATCGGCCTACGCCGTGCGCTGCCTCTCGGACTTCCCGCTCGCGAGCGGCGGCACGGCGCAAGCGCCCGCCAACGTGCCGCCCGTGATCCTCCCACGTCGCGCCGTGCTGACCGGCGTCGTGCGCGGCGCCGACGGCACGCTCGCGAGCGGCGTCATGATCGTGGCGACGCGCACCGCGGCCGACGCCTCGATGACGTGCGGCCCCAACGTCGGGGCGCAGCCGGCGACGGCGACGACCGACGACGCGGGCGCCTTCGCGCTCACGCTCGATCCCGGCACTTACCGCATCGACTACGACCCGCCCTCGGGCGCGCCGTTCCCGCGGCTCACCGAGACGGGCGTCGTCGTCGCGGCGTCGGCCAGCTCACCGATCTCGCACGACGTCGGCCTGCCCGCGGGCGCGCTCGTCGAAGGCACGGTCGTCGGCCCCGACGGCGCGGCGCTCCCGCTCGCGGGCGTTCGCTTCTTCGAGGCCGGCTGCGCGTCGGTCGACGCCTGCCAAGTCGCTCCGCTCTTGCGCGCCGAGACGCGCGCCGACGCGACCGGCCACTTCCGCGTCGTTTTCGCCAAGTAGGCGGACCGCCCGGCGCCTTCAGCGCTCGAACCCCGTCGAAAGCCGTACGGCGCCTCTGCGTCCCCCTAGCCCCCGCGTCCCGACGCGGCAAAGCCGCGCCGAGACGCCGCGCTGGTATCCCGACGAATAAGTAGGCAACATCGGTGCGTGGCCGGGCGTTACGAGGTCGTGCGGACGCAGGATCCGTTGGAGACGCACCTGTTGCTCGATCACGAGGCGAAGGCGCGCGTCGCGATCGCGCCTCCGCGGGGCGGCATGGTCACGCGCTTCGTCGTCGGCGAGTCGAACGTGCTCTACCTCAATCCGGAGACGCTCGCCGATCCGACGAAGAACGTCCGAGGCGGCATCCCCGTGCTGTTCCCCATCGCCGGTCGCCTCGCGGGCGACGCGTACTCCGTCGCGGGCGCGACCTACGCGATGAAGCAGCACGGCTTCGCGCGCAACATGCCGTGGGCGATCGTCGACCAAGCCGACGAGGGCCACGCGCGCCTCGGCCTCGGCCTCGCGCCCACGCCCGTCACGCGCGCGCAGTACCCGTTCGAGTTTCGCGTCGCGATGATCTACACGCTCGAGAACGGTCGCCTCACCGTCGCGATGCGCGTCGCGAACCACGGCGACGCGCCGATGCCGATCCAGCCGGGCCTGCACCCGTACTTCCAGCTCGCCGACGCCAACAAAGGCGCGGCGCGCGTCGTGACCGAAGGCACGCGCGCCTGGGACAACCACGCGGGGCGAGAGACCACGTTGCGCGGCCCCATCGATCTGGCGGCCGACGTCGTCGACCTACACATCCTCGATCACTGGCCGCGCACCGTGCGGGTCGGGCGCCCCGGCGATCGCGACCTCGAGCTCGCGCTGGGCGTGCCCGATCGCGTGCTCGTCGTGTGGACCGAGCGCGGCAAGGACTTCGTGTGCGTCGAGCCGTGGGTCGCGCCCGCGAACGCTCTCAACACGGGCGGCGCCGTCGAGATCGCGCCGGGCGGCAGCTTCGAGACGACCTTCTCGATCGCGCTCGTCTGACGTGACGGACGCACGGCGCCGTCGCGCCGCGTATTGGTTTTTTGGCGAAAATCAGGGACGCTCCACCCTCACGATGTCGATGTACGCCCCCTCGCTCCGTGGAGTCTTCGCCCTCTGTTTGTCGATCGGCGCGCTCACGCTCGCGTGCGGCCGCTCCGATCTCGACATCACCGATCCCAACACCGTGAACGTCACGACGGGCGGCGGTGGCGGCGCCACGGTCAACGGCGGCGCGACGGGACACGGCGGTGCGACCGGCTTCGGCGGCGTCACGGGCACGGGCGGCGCGATCGCGCACGGAGGCACGACCGGCACCGGCGTGCCCACCGGCGGCGTGACGGGCTTCGGCGGCTTCTTCGGAACGGGCGGCACCGTCCCCGTCGGCGGCGCGACGGGCCAAGGCGGCGCGACGATGGTCCCGCCACCACCGCCTCCTCCTCCGCCCCCGATCCCCTGCGGCACGATGACGTGCGACAACGGCACGCAGAAGTGCTGCGTCAGCCCCAACGGGACGGTGGCGTGCCTCGCGCTCGACGAGATGTGCGGCGGCGGCATCTCGATCGCGTGCGCGACGAGCGCGACGTGCGGCGCGAACGACGTCTGCTGCGCGAGCGCCTCGAACGGCATCGCGACGTCGTGCGAGCGCCCCGCCGCGTGCCTCCGCACGGGCGGCTTCATCCTGTGCACGGGCGACGCCGAGTGCCCGAACGCCCTCCCGAACTGCTGCGGCATCGAGGGCCTGCGCATCTGCCGCGCACGCGCGTGCGGCGGCGGCCCTGGCACCGGCGCTCCCGGCGGCGGCGGTCCCGGCGGTGGCAACCGCGGCGGCGGCGCGCCTCCTCCCCCGCCGGCGAACTAGGCTCGCCGGCGTGCCCGACGGCCCGGAGAGTTGACACGCCGCCGGGCCCCCCGTAGCTTCTTGGCGTTCCTTCGGTTTCTGCCTCCCGGCGCACCGGGACAGAAATCGACGAGCGGCGCTCCGCTCGAAAGGACGGCTGCCTCTCGCGGCCGTGGAACAACCTCATGGCCTCAGATCCAGCAGCCACCCCCGGCGAATACCGACGATATCGGCGCTTCGTCTCGTGGTTCATCCTCTCGTTCGTCACGCTCGGGAGCATCTGGTTGCTCACCTCCGTTGGCGTGTCGATCTACCGCCGCGGCCACGCCGTCCCCGCCGGTGACGTCATCGGCGCCGTCGCGTCGGCCGCCGATCTCGACGGCTGCCTCGACGAGCTCACCGACGTCGAGCAAGGCCTCGAGCGCCACATCGAGAACGCGCCTCACGTCGTCGCGCACTACGACGCCGACGAGGTCCAACGCTGGACCGAAGACCAGAGCTTCTGGGTCGGCCAGTGGAAGGCCGCCGGCGAGCGCTGCGGCTTCGCGACGACGCGCCCCGGGCCCCACGCCAAGGAGTGGGAGCAGCTCGCGACGATCCACGCCGAGCTGCGCGAGACCGAGACCCTCTACACCAACGAGCTGAAGCGCTTCGGCAAGACCGACGCCCCGCGGCTCGACCTCATCAGAGAACGGCTCCATCGCGTCGGCGCGAAGCTCAACGCGAACCCCGGCGGCGACGTCGCCGGCGAGCCCATCCCGAACAAAGCTTCGAACGATCCCGGAGAAAAGACCCCATGAACCAAGAGAACGAGCCTTCGACAATCCCGTTGGCCACCGACGCCCCGCCGCCCGCGCTCGCCGCCGAAGCCGTCGAGCCCAAGGGCCCGACCTTCGCCGAGCTGGGCCTGCACCCCGACGTGCTCAGCGCCGTCGAGGCCATGGGCTTCGCCTACGCGATGCCCGTCCAGGCGAAGACCTTTCCGCTCATCACGGCCGGCAAGGACCTCATGGTCCAGTCGCGCACGGGCTCGGGCAAGACGGCGGCCTTCGGCATCCCGATGGCCAACGGCATCGTCAACCCCGACGACAAGTTCGTGCAGGCGATCATCCTGCTGCCGACGCGCGAGCTCGCGCTGCAGGTCGCGGCCGAGCTGACGCGCATCTGCGCCAACCGCCCCGTCACGGTCGTGCCGGTCTACGGCGGCGCGCCCATGGGCCGGCAGGTCGAGCAGCTGCGCGACGGCGGGCAGATCGTGTGCGGCACGCCGGGCCGCGTGCGCGATCACATCCGCCGCGGGACCTTGAAGCTCGATCGCGTGCGCGTCGCCGTCCTCGACGAGTGCGACGAGATGCTGTCGATGGGCTTTCAAGAGGACATCGAGAAGATCCTCGAGGAGACGCCGACGTCGCGGCAGACCCTGCTGTTCTCGGCGACGGTGCCCGAGGGGATTCAGCGCATCTCTCGCCGCTTCCTGCGCAACCCCGAGTTCCTCAAGCTCTCGGCCGACTACGTCGGCGTCCACGAGATCAAGCACCTCTACTACTCGATCCCGGCCATCAGCCGCGAGAACGAGCTGCTGCAGATCCTCACGTTCGAGGATCCGAAGTCGGCCATCATTTTCTGCAACACGCGCGAAGAGACGGGCCGCGTCGCCGAGTTCCTGCGCAAGCACGGCCACGACGCCGAGGCGATCTCGTCGGACCTCGCGCAGAGCGATCGCGAGCGCGTGCTGGGGCGCATGCGCGCGGGCGGCATCAAGTTCCTCGTCGCGACCGACGTCGCCGCGCGCGGCATCGACATCGAGGCGCTCTCGCACGTGTTCAACTACACGTTCCCCGAGTCGCCCGAGGTCTACGTCCACCGCACGGGCCGCACGGGCCGCGCCGGCAAGAGCGGCACGGCGATCTCGCTCATCGGGCCGACCGAGGTCGGCTCGTTCTACTACCTCAAGCTGCTCTACAAGATTAAGCCCGAGGAGCGCGCGCTGCCGTCGGAGGCCGAGATCCGGTCGCGCCGCGAGGGCGAGCGCGTCGAGATCCTGCGGGGCGCGCTCGCGGGCGAGCCGGGCAACGAGTGGCGCGGCCTCGCGCGGCGACTCACGAACGCCGTCGACGGCGAGCGCCTCATCGCGGCGCTGCTCGCGCGCGGGTTCGCCGACGTCGAGCACATGCCGAAGGCGCCGGTGGCGGCGCCCGTCGTCGCGGCGACGACCGCTCCCGCGCGCGAAGAGCGCAGCGAGGGCGAGCGCCCGCGCGAGCGAGATCGCGACCGCGACCGGGATCGCCCGCGCTTCGGCGATCGCGATCGTCCGCGCTCCGGTGATCGCGACCGGCCGCGTTTCGGCGACCGCGACCGCCCGCGCGAGCGAGGCGAAGGCAGCCGCGGGCCGCGCGGCGAAGGCAGCAGCCGCCGCCCCGAGCGACGCGGCCCGGCTCCCCTGCGCAACGACGCGCCGCCGGCCGAGAAGGACTTCTGGGAGGTGTGGAGCGAGGAGAAGACGGCGACGGCCGAAGGCGCGATCCAGGCCGAGGGCGTGGTGCCCGACGCCGCGGAGATCACCGACGTGTCCGTTCCTTCTGACCCCGCCGAGCGCCCCGCCCGCCCGCCGCGTGAGCGCGCCGAGCGCCCGCGCGGCGAGTCGCGAGGAGAGGACGTGCCCCCCGGCCAGACGCGCCTCTACCTCAACTTGGGCCGCAAGGACGGCGCGTCCGAGCGCGACATCGGCGATCTGCTGACGGCCCACGCCGAGCTGACGGCGCCGCCCACGCTCGACATCATGAACACGCACACCTACGTCAACGTGCCGTCGGAAGACGCCGACCGCGTCTGCGCCGCGCTCACCGGCAAAGAGCTCGGCGGCCGCGCGCTCGTCTGCGAGCCCGCGAAGCCGCGGCGACGCTAGAACAACAACCGAATCGAGGCGCCGAGCACGGCGGCGCCCGCGAGCGTCTTCGGCAGACCGAGCTTGAAGCGGAAGATCGCGAGCATCGCGAGCGCGGACAACGCGAGCGCGGCGACGTCGATCGTCGCGGGCGCGGGCACCCAGAGACGAAGCGGGCCGACGACGCGCGCGTCCACGCGGTGAAAGACGACGTGCAGCGCGAACCAGAGTGACAAGTTCACGATGACGCCCACGACGGCGGCCGTGATCGCCGACAGCGCGGCGCCGAGCGCGCGGTGGCCGCGCAGGCGCTCGATGTAGGGACCGCCGAGGAAGATCCAGACGAAGCACGGCACGAAGGTCACCCACACGGTGACGAGCGAGCCGAGCACGCCCGCGAGCATCGGCGGCAACGGCGCGCCGGCGCGGTGCGCGCCGAGGAAACCGACGAACTGCACGACCATGATGAGCGGGCCCGGCGTCGTCTCGGCGAGCCCGAGGCCGTCGAGCATCTCGCCGGGGCGCAACCAACCGTAGGTCTCGACGGCGCGCTGGGCGATGTAGCCGAGCACGGCGTAGGCGCCGCCGAAGGTCACGACGGCGGCCTTCGCGAAGAAGGCGCCCTCTCGAACGAAGACCGAGGCGCGGCCGAACGCCGCCACGAGCGCGGCGACCGGGCCGAGCCACACGGCCGCGCCCACGACGGCGACGCGCGCCGCACGACGCGCCGAGGGACGCGTGTGCGCGAGCCCGCCCGTCGCCGCGAGCCCACCGACGACCGTGTCGGCGCCCGCGTCGCCCTGGGCCTGCTTGGCGCCCGAAGGAAACCACGCGGGCCGCGCGCGCCCCGCGACGAAGCCGAACGCGCCGGCGCCCACGACGACCGCCGGGTACGGCACGTCGAAGAAGAAGATCGCGACGAACGCCAGCGCCGAGATCGCGACGAGCAGCCGGTTGCGCAGCGCGCGCTTGCCCACGCGCCGCACGGCCTCGACGACGATGGCGAGCACGGCCGCCTTGAGGCCGAAGAACACGGCGGCGACGGCGGGCAGTTGATGAAAGCTGGCATAGAGGGCCGACAGGGCGAGGATCGCGACGAAGCCCGGCAGCACGAACAGCGCGCCCGCCGCGAGTCCGCCGCGCGCGCCGTGCATGAGCCAGCCGATGTACGTCGCGAGCTGCTGCGCCTCGGGGCCGGGCAGCAACATGCAGTAGTTGAGCGCGTGCAGGAAGCGCTCCTCGTCGATCCAGCGCCGCCGCTCGACGAGCTCCTCGTGCATGAGCGCGACCTGCCCCGCCGGCCCGCCGAAGCTGAGGAGCCCGATGCGGGCCCACACGCGCACCGCCTCGCGGAACGAGACGGCGCCCACGCTCACTTGGCGCCTCGCCAGGCGGCGGACGCGGCGCGCGCCCGCTCGAAGCGCCGGTTCACCTCGTCCCAGCGCGCGTTCGCGAAGAACGCGTCGATGTACTTGGCCGCCGCGGCGCCGAAGTCCATCTGGTAGGCGTGCTCGTACATGTCCATCACGAAGAGCGGCGCCGCCGTCGCGAGCGCCTGCGTGTGGTTGCCGGCGCCGATCGTGCGCAGCGCGCCCGTGTCGAGCTCGAGCGCCAGCACGACCCAGCCGCTGCCGCCGCCGAGGCCGGCGCCCGTCGCGCGAAACTGCGCCTCCCACGCCGCGCTCGAGCCGTAGGCCTGCGCGAGCGCGACCTCGATCGGCCCCGAGCGCTTGCCGTCGCCGCCGAGGTTGCCGAAGTACGCCTCGTGCAGCGTCTTCGAGTTGCGGAACGTCAGCTCGCGCTCGCGGAGCGCCGCGACGAGGAACGCCGGCGTCTCCTTCGTGATGCGCGCGAGGTCGAGCTCGACGAGGTTGAGGTTCTTCACGGCGCCCGCGTAGTTGTTGTCGTGGTGCGACGTCATCAACCTCTCGGAGAGGGCGTGCAGGCTCCCCGCGGCGAACGGGAGCGGCAGCACCTCGTTCTTTCCGACGAGCGCCGGAGGAACCGGCGGCGGCGCGGCGGCGGCGGCACGGCGCTCACCAAGCGCGAGGGTCGCCCCCGCGAGGGACGCCGCCGTGAGAGCTTCTCTTCGGTTGATCGCGGTCATGGGAACCTCCTTGGGTGATGAGGATCGTTCACAAGCTGGATCGAAAGACGTCTCGCGCGACGACGACCGCGCCGTGATCGGGCGTGCCGACGAACAGCGTGCGCGTCGGTGGATCGAAGGCCACCGTGTGCGCGCCCATGGCGGTCGGCACGTCACCGAGGCGCGTGAGCCGGCCGTCGGAGGCGACGCCGAAGATTTCGAGGACCCCGGTCCCGGCGGACGGGACGTAGAGGTGCCCGAGCGACGCCGCATAGCCGATGCTGTCGACGTCGGGCCCCGTCGACGCCGTCGACAGGACCCGCCCGGTCGCGACGCTGAGGACCGTGACGCGCCCTTCGCCGCAGCCGACGAAGAGCAGGCCTCGCGTCGAATCGAGCGCGAGCCCGCGCGCGCGGCGGCAACCGTTCTTCCACGTCGCGACCACCCTTCGAACCCGCAAGTCGACGGCGTACGTGTCCGTCTTCCACGACTGCGTGAACGCACGGCCGGCGCGCTCGTCGACGACGAGCGACTCGGGCCCGTCGGGCACGATGACCTCTCCGGCCGGCGAGAGCCGCGCCCCCGAGTCGTCGGCGCGCAGCACCTCGATGCGCTTGCGCGCCGGCTCCGTCACCCAGACCTCGCGCGCCGCGGCCACCGTACGCACGTAGTCGGGCCCGCCCGCGAGCGCGACCGACGCAACGATCGCACCGGCCCTCACGTCGACGATCTTCAGCGCGCCTGAGCCGCGATCGGTCGCGACGACGAGGCCGCGCTTGCCGTCGAGCTCGACGGCGGACGTCGTGCCCTGGCCGTGTCCACCCGGGTAGGTCGCCGCGGCGCTGAAGCCCGCGACCGAGGTCACCTTCCGCGTCGCGGGATCGATCAGCGCGAGACGCCCTGTCCTTCCCGCCGGCACGAGGATCACGTGCAGGCCAGGCGCCGCCTGCAGATCGTCGTAGCCAACGCCCGGCTCGCCGCCCGGAATCGCGATCGCGCCGCGCGCCGGATTCACGTCCGAGCGCGCGACCGAGGCGGCGCCGAGGACCATCGTGAGCGTCGTCGCCGCCAGCGAAGCTCTCATGACGCCTTCCTCTTCCAGGCCTCGTGGAGCGCGTCGAAGAGGCGCCCGCCGAGCGTTAGCCTCGTCCGATCGTCCCGCTGCGTGAGCGCGAGGCCGTTGATGAGCCGCTCGACGCCGGCGGTCTCGGCGCGGCCGTATTTTCCGTCGCGCACGTCGATGTCGTGCACGACCTCGCCGATGGCGCGCACCGCGGGGTCGGTGACGGCGAAGGTCCGCGCGAGGACCTCGAACGTGCAGAGCTCGCCCACGTGCGTGTACTCCGCCTCGAACATGTCGAAGCGGAGCTCGCCGCGCGCGGGGCGGTACCCTTTCGGACGCACGAGCTTGAAGCGCGCCGTGCGATCGATGAAGCGCCGGATCAGCCACGCGCTCGCGATGCGGTCGACGTGCACGCCTCGCCGCGTGACCCACAAGGCCCCGCGCGGGCGAGGACGCTCGACGGGCTTGGCAGGCGCCGCCGCCGCGGGCGACACGAGCCGACGCTCGAGCTGCGCGACGAGCGCCGCGACGGCTTCTCGGCCCGGTGCGCCGAAGAAGTCGATGTCGACGGTCTCGGCGAGGCGCCGGCGCAGGCGCGCGAGCGCCGCCTCGCCCGTCGCGCGCTTCTCGTCGGTGAGGCGCGCCGCGCGGCCGAGGCTCCTGAGCGCCGCGCGGGCCTCGACGCCGACGGCGTCGTAGTCGCGCCGCCGGGCCGCGTGGAAGGAGGCCTCGATCGCCTCGTTCGACGTGCCGCCGACGAAGCTCGACTCGCACAGCGTCGCCTCGCCGCCCGCGGCGGCGATCTCCTTGGCGAGCCACTCGAAGCTCTCGCGCGCCGCCTCGGTGTTGGGGAGCACGTACACCGAGCTCTTCACGGCGACGGCGCCGATCTTCTGCAGCTGCCGCGCCGTCTTGACCCGAACGTAGGCGGGCGACGGGGGCAGCTGGTGAATCAGGAGCAGCCAGCGCGGAGCGGTCGAGCGCGCCATGGCGCCACGTCTAGCACATCCGTATCAACGAATCATTCGCCATGATACGGGTGTATCACTCATGACACGCGACGCGCGTCACGCGCGTGCGAGGCGCTTGCCGGTCACGCGCGCGAGCGGCACGACGGGATCGGCGGCTTCGCCGACGACGGCGCCGCCGTTCTGCGAAGCGGCGAGCGTACCGCAGGCGGCGGCGATGTCTTTTCCGCCCGAGTACCGCCGCACGACGGGCGCGCCCAGCTCGTCGAGCGCGTCGCGGAAGGCGCCGAGCTCCTCGGCCGTCGGCGCGCGGTACTTGCCGGTCTCGTCGCTGACGTCGATGAGGTTGATCTTCACGCGCAGACCGTCGACGAGCGCGGCCAGCTCGCGCGCGTGGCGCGGCGACGTGTTGACGCCGCCGATCGCCACGTAGGCGAGCGGGATGCGCTGGCCCGTCGCGGCCGCGTGCGCGCGCACGGCCTCCATGAGCTCGGGCAGCGGCCAGCGATCTTCGATGGGCATGAGCGCGCGGCGCTCGGCCGACGTCGGCGCGCCGAGCGAGACCAGCAAGCGGTAGCGATGCCCCTCGGCGGTGAAGCGCCGGATCGCGGGCACGACGCCCGCGGTCGAGATCGAAATCGCCTTCGCGCCGATCGCCGGGCCCGCGGGATCCGAAAGGATGCGCGCCGCGCGAATGACGTTCTCGTAGTTGAGCAGCGGCTCGCCCATGCCCATGAAGACGACGCCGCGCACGGGGTGCTCGGCGTCGGCGGCGACCAGGCGGTGCTGCGCGAGGATCTCCCACGTCTTGAGGCTGCGGATGCCGCCGAGCCGCCCCGTCGCGCAAAAATCACAGGCGAGCGCGCACCCGACCTGGGAGCTCACGCACAACGTGAACTTCGCCGTCGGCAACGCCTCGAGCCCCGACGCGGTTCCCTCGCGCCGGCGCTCTTTGAGCGCGCGCGCGTCTTCGGGATCGGGCAGCGGGATGCGCACGGCCTCGACGGCGTGACCGTCCGGCAAGCGAAAGAGGTACTTCACGAAGCCGTCTTCGGCGCGGCGGCGCTCGATGATCTCGAGGTCGGGCCACTCGCACGCGGCGGCGAGCGCCTCGGCCGACGCCTTCGTCATGCCGCGCACGTCGCCGTGCGCGAGGCCCGCGGCGCCGTCGCGGTGGACGCGCGCGAAAAGGCGCGCCGCGACCTCGGCCGAGACGCCGAACGGCGCGACGGCCGCGCGCAGCTCTTCACGATCGAGGTTGCGAAGGTTCAACACGGAATCACGACAGATAGCGCAAAACGTTGCCGCCGAGGAATTTACTCAACTGCGGCTCGCGCCACCCGCGCCGCCACAGCAGCTCCGTGAGGCGCGGCAGGTCGGCCGCGTCGCGCAGGCCGCGCGGCAAGATCATGAAACCGTCGAAGTCGGAGCCGAGGGCGACGCAGTCCTCGCCGCCGATCTTGGCGACGTGCTCGACATGGTCGGCGACGCGCTCGAGCGTGCAGAACGGCCCGCCCAGATACGGCGACACGAAGATGATGCCGACGACGCCGCCGCGGCTCGCGATGGCGCGGATCTGATCGTCGTCGAGGTTGCGCGCGTGCGGGTGCACGCCGGCCGCCCCCGAGTGCGACGAGAACACGGGCGTCGCCGACGTCTCGTGCAGATCCCAGAACGTCTTCTTGCTCGCGTGCGAGACGTCGAGGAACACGCCCGCTGCGTTGCACGCGCGCACGAGCGCGCGCCCGCGATCGGTGAGCCCCGTGTCGCGCGCGTCCTTCGTGCGGCACGACGTGCCGCAGGCGCTGTCACGCTCCCACAGCGGGCCGAGGAACCGCACGCCCGCGTCGGCGAGCCGCGCGACGGCGGCGTCGACGTCGGGCAAGTCGTCGACGGCGTAGCTGCCCTCGACGCCGAGAAAGAGCGCAACCCGGCCGGCGGCGCGCGCCGCCCGAATGTCGCCCGCCGTGCGCGCGAGCGTGAGCGCCTCGGGGTACGCCGCCGCGAGAGAGCGCGCGCAGTCGAGCTGCCGCCAAAAGCGCTTCTGCCGCGCGACGTGAAAGCCCGCGAACATGAGGCAACCGAGCGCGTGGATGCCGCCGGCGCGGATGCGCGGCAGATCGAGGTCCATACGCAGCGGGTTGTAGAAGGTCGCCGGCCCGTGGCGGCGCGAGAAGTCGTACGCCGAGTGCGTCAGCTTCGTGAGCGCGTCGTTGTGCAGATCGACGACGGTCGCCGCCGCGTGCGCCGCAGCCGCCTCGGCGCTCACCTCGATCGGATAACCACGCACCGCGACGTCAATTTCCGAACGGGTTCTTGAGCTCGGCGGGCGTCGGCATCGCCCTGTCGGGCGCCGCACCCTCGCCGCCGAGGCCGGCCTTCGACGTGATGTCGCGAACGGCGTCACCGCTCGAGCGCCGTGGCTTGCGGGCGGGGACGTGCGGGCGCGTCGGCTCGGTCTTGGCTTCGACCGCCGGCGCGGGCTCTACGGGCTTCGGCGCTTCGGCGGGCACCGGCGCGGGCGGCGGCGTCACGACGGCGGGCGCCGGCTTGGCCTCGGCCTTCGGCGGCGGCTTCGAAGGCCGCAACACCAACACGGCGAGCACCGCGACGACCGCGACCGCGACGACGACGCCCCCGAGCTTGAGCCCCGCGCTCCGCCGCGCGACGGGCCGCTCGTCGTCGAACGTCGCCGCCGGCACGGGCAACGGCGCGACCTCGGTCTTCATCTCCCTGGCGCGCGCCACCGGGTTCGGCGTCGCCAGCGTCGGGAAGCGCAGCGCCGGGTTCGCGACGTAGACGCCCGACGCCTCGAACGGCTCGCCGCCGGCGGCGCCGAGCGCGCGGTAGAACGCGTCCATGTCCTGCCAGCGCTTCTCGCGATCCTTCTCGAGCGCGCGCATGCACACGGCCTCGACGTCGGCGGCGATGCCGAGCTTCGGCTGCCGCACGCGCGGCGGGATCACGGGCTCGAGCATGTGCTTCGTGAGGATGCCCATGAAGTTCTCGGCGTGGAACGGCACCTCGCCCGTGAGCAGGTGGTACATGATGCAACCGACGGCGTAGACGTCGACGCGGTGATCGGGCGCCTGCCCCTGCGCCTGCTCGGGCGCCATGTACTCGGGCGTCCCGAAGATCGCGCCCGCCTGCGTGAGCCGCGGCCCGCCGTCGTCTTGGTTGACGACCTTGGCGATGCCGAAGTCGAGCACCTTGACGAAGTCAGGCCGCCCCTCGCGCTGGATGAGGAACACGTTCTCCGGCTTCATGTCGCGGTGGATGATCCCGTGCTCGTGCGCCGCGCGCAGCGCCTTGGCGATCTGCATGAGGATCGGGCGCGCGCGGTTCCACGGCTGCGGCCCCTCGTTCTTGAGGACGAAGCCGAGGTCGCTGCCCTCGAGGAACTCCATCGCGATGTAGACGAGCCCCTCGGGCGACTGCCCGAAGTCGGAGATGTCGATGACGTTCTCGTGGCCGATGCGCGACGCGCTCTTCGCCTCTTGCAGGAAGCGCGCGACGAGATCGTTCCGCCGCGTCAGCTCGGGGAAGAGGATCTTGAGCGCGAGGCGCTTCTCGATGAGCGCGTGCTCGGCCTGGTAGACGGCGCCCATGCCGCCCTCGCCCACCTTGCGCACGATCCGATAGCGATCGGAGAGCACGAGGCCGATGAGGGGATCATCGGCCGGCGGCTGTGCGTCACCGACGGGCATCGCACCAATTTATCACGCGCCGCCGGCCGCTACTCCATCGACGCGGCCAGCTCGTCGTGATCGTCGGAGAGCGCGAAGCGCAGCAGCGCGAGCGCCTCGGGGTCGCGCGCGAGATCGGCGGGCGCGAGCGTGAGGCCCGTGCCCGCGAGGACGACGGCGAGCGCGGCCGGCAGATCGCCGCACGCGAGCAGGCCAAAGGCGTTCGCGCCGTCGCGCACGGCGGCGTGCATCGCGTCGAGATCGAAGGTGCCGGCGCTCTCGATCGCGAACGGCATGAGCTCGGGTTTGAGCTTGCGAGGTAACAATTTGGCGACGCGGCCCGCCTCGACGTCGAGGAGCGCGTCACGGACCGCGGGGTGACGAAAGTCGGGCACGAACTGGCGCACGACGCCGCCGAGCAGCGCGCCCGCCTCGCCCGGCGTCAGCGCGAGCACGAGGTCGAGGTGCGTCGCGACGAGGCGCAGCGCGCGCGCCGCCGCGAACCGCAACGCGCGTCCGCCGAGGGTCGCGACCTCGGGCCCGAGGATGATCGCGGGCCGCTCACCCGGCTCGATGCGAACACCCCGCAGCGCGGCCGCGCTCGCGCGCGCGGGTTGCGCGCGCACGAAGACGTCGAGATCGGGCACGCCCAACTCGGCCGCGACGCCGTCGAAGACGTCGCGCGCCTCGTGCCCGCGCTGGAGCCGCTCGGCGCGCGTGAGGCCGTGGCGCGCGAGATCGGCCGGGCCGCGCGTGAGCACGGACCCGATGAGGCGGAAGACGTGGCGCACGCCGGGCGGCAGCGCGACGGGCAATGTCCACATCCGTTCGTCGAGCTCGGGGCGCAACAGCGCGGCGAGGCGGCGGCCGCGAGGCGGTGGCGCGGCCCACCCCGCGACGGCCGCGCGCGCTGCGGGGTAGTCGACGATCGCGGCGAGCAGCTGAGCCCCTGCGGCGGCGGCGCGCGTGCGGCCGCGCATCTGCAGCAGCGGAATGAGCGCGCGCAGCGTCTCGGCGTCGAATTGGCCGCGCTCGATGTCGTGGCGCAGAAGGCCCACGGAGTGATCGAGCATCGCGCGCCGGCCCGCGACGTCGCGCCCGCGCTCGAGGAAGCGGGCCAGCTCGGTCACGGCGCCCAAATCGCGCGGCGCCTCGTCGACGGCCTGGCGAAAGCGCGCGCCCGCGAGCCGCTGATCGCCGAGCTTCTCGTGCAGCTGGCCCGCGCGCACGAGCAGCGCGAGCCGCCGCGCGGGGTCGCGCTCGAGCGCGAGCAGCGGTTCCGTCGCCGCGGCCGCGCTCCGCGCGTCGCCCGTCTCGACGTAGAGATCGGACAGCGCCGCGAGGGCCTCGTGGTTGTCAGGCTCCATCTGCACGACGCGCGCGTAGGCGCCGATGGCGCGGCTCGCGTCGGGCACGTGGCGCGTGTAGATGCGCCCGAGGCGCAACAAGATCTCGCGCAGCTCGGCGGGCGAGCGCTCGGCGAGCGCTCGCTTCAGGTAGTGCTCGCCCGCGGCCGCGTACTCGCCGTCGTCGTACTGCGCGTCCGACAGGCGCGCGAGGGCGCGCGCGTGCTGCGGCTCTTTGACGAGGATCGTTTGCCACTCCGCCTTGGCGCCGGCGTGATCGCCCAGCGGGCCCGCCAGCAAGTCGGCGCGCGCGAGGCGCAGCGCTGTGATCTCGAACGGGTTGCGCGCGACATTGATGCGCGCCGCGAGCGCGTCGGCCAGGGGCCCGTGCGCGCCGACCGACTCGAGGAGCGCGCGCGTGCCGCCGAAGGCCTGCTCGTTCGCGGGATCGATCTCGAGCACGCGACGGTAGAGCTCGAGGGTCCGCCGGCCGAGCTTCGCCGAATC
>DASZRT010000153.1:0-66411 GCA_035549075.1 Polyangia bacterium
GCGCCGCCGCCCGCCGAGGCGCCGCCGCCCCCGCCGCCGAGCGCCACGGCGCCGGCCGCGCCCACGCCGAAGCGGCACGCACCCGAGAAGACGAACGAGGCCTCGCCGACCTCGCGCGCGCGGCGCAACGGCCTCGTCACGGACAACCCCTTCCAATGAGCGCGCGCGTCGGCCGTCATCTCGTCGCCGCGCTCTGTCTCGCCTCGCTCGTCGGCGTGACCGCGCGGGCGTTCGCCGCCGACGCGCCCGCCGGCCGCGCCGAGGCGCGTGATCGGTTTGCGCAGGGGCTTCGCCTCTTCGAGAAAGGCGAGAACGCCGCGGCGCTCGCCGAGTTCCAGCGCGCCTACGCGCTCGTGCCGAACCCGCTCGTCCTCTACAACGTCGGCCTCGTCTACGCCGCGATGGATCGCCCCGTCGAGGCCGTCGACGCGCTCGAGAAGTTCCTCGCGACGGGCGGCGCCGCGACGTCGGGCGAGCCGGGCGCGCGCGCGCGCCGCACGCGCGACGAGCAAGCCGCGCGCATCGCCGAGGTCGACGTCGTCACGAACCGCCCGGCGATCGTCGAGGTCGACGGCGTCGAGGCGGGCCGCACGCCGCTCGCGCACCCGCTGCGCGTCGCGAGCGGCGCGCACGTGATCTCGGCGCAGGCGCCTGGCTTCCTGCCGCTGCGCCGCGAGGTCACGCTCGCGGGCAAGGTCACCGAGACGATCACGCTCGAGCTCTTGCCCGCCGACAGCACGGCGGCGCACCTCGCGATCACCGTCGCCGTGCCCGGCGCCGAGGTGCTCGTCAACGGGCGCAGCGTCGGCACGAGCCCGCTGCCCGCGAGCGTCGCCGTCGCGCCGGGAACGGCCGCGATCGAGGTGCGCCGGCCCGGCTACCACGCCGCGCAGCGGAGCGTGCACGTCGACGAGGGCTCGAACGGCGCCGTCACCGTGCCGCTCGACGAGGACACGTCGGCGCCCGATTCGCTGCGCGGCCGGCTGCGCGTCGCCGTGAGCGAGCCCGACGCGGCGTTGACGGTCGACGGCGCGCCGCGCTCGCTCGTTGGCGGCGCCGTCACGCTGATGGGCGGACCCCACGTCGTGCGGATCGAGCGCGCCGGCTATTTGTCCGCCGAGCGTCGGGTCGAGATCCCCGCGCGCGGCGAGGCGTCGATCGCCGTCGCGCTCGCGCCCACGGACGCGACGCGCGCGCGCGCCGACGAGCGCTCGGGCACACGCCGCGCCTGGGGCTGGGCCGTCCTGGGCGTGGGCGCCGCCGGCGTCGTCGGCGCGGGCATCTTCGAGCTCGTCACGCGCCACGACGTCTCGAACGCCAACGCGGGCCTCGCCGGGCAGCTCGCGATGGAGCTGCCCGGCCAGCACTGCGATCCTGATCCCTCGAACGCCGACAACTACGTCGGCTTCCAGTGCGCGTCGCGCAAGTCGTACTTCCAGGACCAGGTCGACTCGGCGAAGTTGAAGCGCACGCTCGGCTACGTCGGGATGGGCGCGGGCGCCGTCGTCGCCGGCGTGGGCGCCTACCTGCTCGCGACCTCTGGCGCCGACCGCTCCCTGACGCGCACGGAGTCGACGATCACGTTGTGGGGCGACGGCGGCGCGGGCGGCTTCGCCGTCGCCGGCGTGTTCTGAAGGCGCTCAGTTGCCGCAGTTGATGAGGGCCTTGCAGCCGGGCGCCGAGAAGATCGAGCAAGGCTCCTGAGCGAACGCGGCGCCGCAGTCCTCGACGTCGCCCACCGTGAGGCGAGGGCAGGTCGTCTTCGCGTCTCCGGCCGAGGCCACGCAGGACGAGCGGCTGTCGTCGGTCGCGACCGTCGAGCCGTCGGGGCAGCGGTGCACGACGCCGTACCCGCCCTGCAGCCTCGAGACCTCGTCGCACAGCTGACCGAGCTCGTCGGGCGAAAGCGTCGCGATCTTCTCGTCACGCGCGAGGCCCGCGTTGCCGCCCGCGCCGTCGGGCGAGCTCGACGTCACGGCCGCGTCGTCGTAAGGCGGATCGAGCGGCGTCGCGAGCCCGCAGGCGGCGAGGAAAACGAGCGCGAACGCAAAGAGGATCCGCGGCATGCCCGATCGCTAGCACGCGCCGCCCACGCGAACAATCAGGCGGTGGGCGGCAGGCTGATCGCCACCGCGGGCGGCAACCAGCACGTGACGGCGAGCCCTCCGCCTTCGCGCGGGTGCAGCG
Organism: Polyangia bacterium; assembly: GCA_035549075.1. GTDB lineage: Bacteria > Myxococcota_A > Polyangia > Fen-1088 > Fen-1088 > DASZFV01. The sequence goes on from DASZRT010000153.1 coordinate 2,188, forward strand.
ACAACCTCCCGCCGTGCGCCTCGATGATCTCGCGGCACAGCGCGAGCCCGAGGCCCGTGCCCGTCTTCTTGGTCGAGAAGAACGGCAAGAGCGCGCTGCGCAGCACCTCGGGCGCCATGCCCTTGCCGCGATCGGCGACGGTGAGCTCGGCGCCGCCGGTCGCGACGTCGCGAATCGCGAGCGTGATGCCGTCGGGCGCGCTGCCCGACTCGGCGGCGTTCTTGAGCAGGTTGATGATCACTTGTTGCAGCTGGCTCGCGTCGGCGAAGGCCGGCGCCGCCGGCAGCGCGCCGTCGACCTTGAACGTGTAGAGGCCCTCGACGCCCGCGAGCACGTCGCGCCACGGCACGGCGCGCTTCGTCGGCATGGGCAGGCGCGCGAAGCTCGCGTAGCCGTCGAGAAAAGTCTTGAGGTGCGTCGCGCGCTCTTCGATCGTGTCGAGCGCGGCGCCGAGGCGCTTCTCGTGGCCCACGGGGTTGGCCGTCATGAGGCGCGCCGAGTGCACGAGCGACGTCACGGGCGCGAGCGAGTTGTTCACCTCGTGCGACAGCACGCGGATCGCCTTCTTCCACGTCTCGACCTCTTGGCGCGCGAGCTCCTTCGTGAGCGGGCGCAGCAACAGCAGCGTGTGCCGCTGCGTCGAGATCTCGAAGTGATGCTTCGACAGGTGGAACGTCTCGGGCTCGGCGTCGGCGCGCTCGCACGTGAACAGGACGTCGCGCTCGGCGAGCGCCGCCTCTTGCACCTCCTTCGCCGCGCGCGCGAGCAGCTCGGGCAAGAGCCGGCCCTCGATCCCGCGGCCGGCGTCGAAGAACTGCTCGGCGGCGGGGTTGGCGTAGACGATGCGGCCCGCCTCGTTGGTGATGGCGGCGATCGACGTGCTCGCGGCCAGCACGGCCTCGAGCAGCATCTCTTTTTGATAGACGCCGCTGCGCTCGCGCCGCAGCTTCTCCGCCAGCGCGTTGAAGCGCGCGATGAGGCGGCCCACCTCGTTGGCGTGCGGCACCGTGAGCCGCACGCCGAAGTCGCCCTCGGTGAGGCTGAGCAAGCCGTCGCTCACGGCGTCGATGCCGTCGAACAACAAGCGGCCGCCAGCGACGCGGTGGAGCGTGTAGACGACCAGCGTCGCGAGCGCGCCGCTCACGACGTAGACGCTCGCCGTCGACGCGCCCGGCATCGCGCGCGCGACGGCGAGCAGGACGCCCATCGTGCCGAGCACGACGATCGCCGCCCCGAGCAGCCGCGTCGCGAGGGTGCGGCCGCGGCTCGGCGTGGCGCTCATTTTGGCCGGCGCTCCATGACGATGCCGAGGCGCTCCATGCGGCGGTAGAGCGCCTGGCGCGACAGGCCCATTTCCGCCGCGGCTTTGGCGACGACGCCGCCCGCGCGCACGAGCGCTTCTTCGATCGCCGTGCGCTCGCGCTCGGACGCGGCGTCGGTCGGGCGCGGCGCGGACGGCGCGGCCGGCACGGGCACGCTCACGCCGACCGGCACCTGCGGTCCGGTCGTGGGCCGGCGCGCACCGGACGTCGACGTGGGCGCCAACCCCAGATCGCCCGCCGTGACGACGCCAGCCGTCTGGACGAGCACGGCCCTTTGCACGCGGTTGGCGAGCTCGCGGACATTCCCAGGCCACTCGTGGTTGGCGAGCGCCGCGAGCGCCTCCTCGCCGAAGCGCATCGCGCCGCGGCCTTCTTTTTCGGCGAACGTCGCGAGGAAGTGCTCGGCGAGCGGTCCCACGTCGTCGGGGCGATCGGCGAGCGGCGGCACGAACACTTCGATGACGTTCAGACGAAAATACAAATCCTCGCGAAACTGCCCGGCGGCGATCGCGCGCGGAAGATCGAGGTTGGTCGCGCTGATGACGCGCACGTTCGCCTTGCGCGTCGTCGACGAGCCGAGCCGCTCGAACTCACCCGTCTGCAAGACGCGCAGCAGCTTCGCCTGCGCCGCGAGCGGCAGCGTGCCGAGCTCGTCGAGGAACAGCGTGCCGCCGTCGGCCGCCTCGAAGCGCCCGACGCGCAGCTTGGCCGCGCCCGTGAACGCGCCCGCCTCGGCGCCGAACAATTCGGCCTCGAACAAGTTCTCGGGCAGCGCGCCGACGTTGACGCGCACGAACGCCTTGTCCTTGCGGCGCGAGTTGGCCTGGATGATCTCGGCGAGCTTCTCCTTGCCCGAGCCGTTCGGCCCCGTGACGAGCACGGGCACGTCCGACGGCGCGATGCTCACGGCGAGGCGCACGGCCTCGTGCATTTGCGGGCTCGCGTAGATGACGCCGCGCAGGTCGTGCGTGTCGGCGAGCGCGCGCCGCGCGCGGCTGCCCTGCGCGCGCAGCCGCGTGTTCTCCTGGCGCAGCCCGCGCAGGTTCACGAGGTTGCGCACGGTCGTCACGAGCTTGTCGTCGTTCCACGGCTTGGCGATGTAGTCGGCCGCGCCTTCCTTGATCAAGGTGACCGCCGCCTCGAGCGCCGTCCACGACGTCATGAGCAACACGGGCATGTCGGCGTCGAGCGCGCGGATGTCGCGGAACAGCTTCGTGCCCTCGGCGCCGTCGGTGTTCTCCTGCGTGAAGTTCATGTCCTGCACGACGGCGCCGATGTCCTCGGTCGCGAGCAGCTCGAGCGCTTCGTTGGGAGTGGACACCGACAGCGCCGCCATGCCGTGCACCTCGAACAGCGTCTCGAGCGCCATGCGCACGGCGGGTTGGTCGTCGATGATGAGGACTTTGAGCTTCGACATGTCGGCTCTCCTGCTTCACAAGCTGCGGGTCACGACCGAAGGTGGGATGCGCGTCGCGCGCAGCGCCGGCACGAGCTTCGCGACGACGCCGCCCAGCGACAGCAAGAACGCCGTGGCGAGCGTGTCGATGATATCGAAACGGATGCCCGCGAAGCGAAGCCTGGCGGCCGGCAGCGTCGCGAGCACGACGACGAGGCCGCACAGGTTGCCGAGCTGCGTGGGCAATAGGTTCTCGATCAAGAGATAGCGCAGCACGTCCCAGCGGCTCGCGCCCAGCGCGCGGCGCACGCCGATGATGCGTTGGCGCTCGCCGACGAGGAACGCCGCGACGGCAAAGTTGCCGAGGATCGCGAGCAGGCCCAGCAACGCGCCGACGTACACGAGCAGGACCGCGGTGCCGCGTGCGACGCCCGACAAGAGGGTCTCGGCGCCCGCGACGACGCGCGCCGAGACGATGTGATCGGGCGCCGTCGCGTCGGGCAGCGCCGACGCGACAGCGTCGCGCACCGCTTCGGCGCGTCCGGGCTCGGTGCGCAAGAAGACGTGGCCCACGCGTGGATCGCTGGGCAGCTGAGGGTAGATCGCGGCGACGTGCGGTTGGATGAGGAACGGCGCGCGAACGCGCACGTCCTCGACGACGCCGGTGATGCGCGCGTCGGGCGCGTGGTTCGAGTGCAGCGTACGACCAAGCGCGGGCGCGCCGCCGAACAGGGCGTCGCGCAGGCAGCGCGTGATGAAGACCGGCCGCTGCGCCTGCGCGCCTTCGACGAGCCGGAGGTCCAGCGCGTCGGCGAAGCCGTCGTCGGCCGCGACCGTCCAGCCGACGACGACGCCGGCGGGGGAGCGCGCGACGCCTTCGCAGGCGCTCGGACCGGCGGGCGTGCCGGCGTCGGTCCAGAAGATCTCGGGGACGTCCCAGCGATCGTCGAGCTCCGAGGACGAGACGGCCACGGCGCGCCGCACGCCCGGGATCGCGGCGAGGGCGGCGAGCTCGGCGCGGTGGCGCGCCGTCGAGACGTCCGTGGGCTCGGCCGGGCCACGGCTCACGACCTCGACGACGTCGACCTCGCGGTGACCCGACGACGGCATCGCACGCGACGCGTACCAGCGGCACGTCATGATCAAGTTGCCGATGATGAAGAAGCCGAGCGCGACCTCGACGACGAGCAGCGCGAACGCGCGGTGACGCCGCACGCTGCGCCAGATGGGTCCGACCTCCGACCAAGCCGACATCAGCCCATCCCCAGGTAACGCGTCGGTCGGGTGCGCGAGAGCCGCCACGCCGGGTACAGCGTGCCGATCGCCGCCGCGCCGAGGGGCACGAGCGCCCCCACGAGCACGCCGAGCCGGCTCAGCTCGAGCGGCATGTCGACGAACTTCACGAGGTGGTTGAAGGCGAAGGCCGTCGGCAGCTGGAACAGCGGTCCGAGGAGCGCCGCGGGTGTCGCGAGCAGCATCCCCTCGACCCAGGTGCGCGCGAAGATCGCGGCGCGCGGCGCGCCCAGCGCGCGGTAGACGCCGAGCTCGGGCGCGCGCGTGAGGCCCTTGGTCAGGAGAAAGCGCGCGAGCGTGAACACGCCGCCGACGAGCACGACGACGGCGAGGAAGCTGAAGAACGACAGCTGCGTCGCCGGCATGGGGAAGGCGCGCCGCCATTGGTCGAGCGAGCGCAAGACGTAGCGCCCCGGCCCGAGGCGCCGATCGAGATCGCTCCGATACGCCTCGACGTGGGCGGGCGTCGGCAGGTCGACCCACGACATGACGAAGAGCGCGTCCGAGCGCAGGAGCGCCGCGCGGTCGAGGCCGTCGGGGGGCGTGCGGTAGATCGGCTCTTCGGGCCACGCGCCCAGCGGATCGAAATCGCCCAGCGGCAAGAAGAGCGCGTCCTCGAAGCCGCCCCAGATGAGCAGCTGCCAGGGCGCGTTGAGCGGCTGGTAATCGGCGAGCACGCCCACGACGTGGTACCGCCGGCCCTCGATCGTCACGGCGCGGCCCACGCCGTCGCCGCGCGGGAAGAGCTTGCGGCCCGTCGCGAAGCCGAGCACGACGACGCCCGTCCCGCCGGCATCATCGCGCGCCGCCCACGGTCCGCCCGCGGCGAACGTGCGATCGAACATGCCGAAGAAGGCCGCGTTCGTGAAGCGCGCCACGCGCGCCTCGGCGCCGCCCTCGGGCCCGCGGACGACGACCTCGGCGCGGATGCCCGTGCTCTGGCGCGCCGGCACCCCGCTCGACGCCAGCGCTTGCCCCTCGGCGTAGGTGTGCATCGTGCGCGCGTGGATCGCGACGGGCGCGAGGTAGGGATTTCCCGCCGCGCCGTCCTCGAAGACGGCGTTGGCGTCGCGCGGGCGCAGCACCTCGACCTGATGGAGCGTCGGCGAGAGGGAGACGTCGCGCCCGTCGAAGCGCAGCTGCTCGGCCGCGGCCAGCGCCCAGACGCTGTTGCCGAGCGCGAGCGACAGCCACATCACGAGCGCGACGCCCGGGTCGCGGCGCAGGCTGCGCACGGCGAGGCGGACGTGGTAGCCGAGCAGCGACATCGACGTCATCGTCATGGGCTCCGGCTCGCGACGCCCGGCGGGACGCGCGCGGCGCGCAACGCGGGCACGAGCGTCGCCGCGAGCGCTGCGATCCAGAACAGCACGAGGCCGAGCACGATCGCCGCGACGTCGACGGCGAGCCCGTTGAAGTAGCTGCGCATGACGACGTAGAGCCCGGCCGTGCCCACGAGCCCGACGATCGAGCCCGCGAACATCGTGAAGGCGTTCTCGACGAGGAAGTAGGTGACGATGTCGGCCTTGGTCGCGCCGAGCGCGCGGCGGATGCCGATCTGGCGGCGGCGCTGCGCGACGAGGAACGACGTCGCCGCGAGCGCGCCCAGCTGCGCGATGACGCCCACGAGCGCGCCGAACAGCGAGAGGAACGTCGCGAGCCCGTGGCCCACCCGGTGGTGCTGGCTGTCGTCGGAGTCGAGCGCGCGCACGTCGACCCAGCGCCGCGGCGCCGCGCCCGCGAAGACGTCGGCGAGGCGCGCGACGAGCGCGTCGCGCTGGCCGGGCGCCGCGCGCGCGAGGATGCGCGCCTCGTGGTCGCGCGGCGCGCCGCCGAACAAGAACGCGACGCAGCCGGCGTTGGGCATGAACGGCACGCGCATCGTGACGTTGGCGACGACGGCGCTCACGCGCACGGGCGCGGTCTGATCGGACACGATCGTCTGACCGATCGCCGCGGGCGCCGAGCCGAAGAGCGCCTTCGCGACGCAGATCGAGACGACGGCCGAGCGCACGGGACCCGAGTCGTCGGAGCGGCCGGCGCCGACGCGCGGCTCGGGCATTACGCCCGCGATCGGCGCGAGGCGCAGCGCGCGCGGCGCCTCGTCGTCGGTGTGCACGGGCCAACCGATCTGGTGCCGGCGCGAGCCGGGCGCGCGGAAGAGGGCGGGGTACGTCCAGCGATCGTCGAGCACGCTCGTGTCGACGCTCGTCGCCGCTTCGACGCCCGGCGTGGCGCGCACGCGCGCGAGGTCGGCGCGCTGCTCGGCCGCGACGGCGTCCTCGTCGGCGCCCGGCGTGTACGACGACACGAGCGCCAAATTCTGCTCGTCGAAGCTCGTGGGCTTCGCGCCGATGACGCCGTACCACGAGGCCGCGAGCAGCAGCGCCGTGAGCGACGCGACGCCGGCCGCGACCTCGAGCACGAGCGTCGTGAACACCGCCGGTTGGCGGGCGAGGGTGCGCAGCACGGGGCCGACGTCGAGGCGCACGTCACGTCCTCATGAGCGTCGTCGTGGGGCGCCGCGAGGCCGCGCGCCACGCGGGGTAGAGCGCCGCCACCGAGCCGACGACGACCGTCGCCGCGAACGTGAGGCCGAAGGCCGTGGGCGTCACGGCGAGCGCGATGTCGGTGTCGGCGACGAGGCGGTTGTCGACGAAGGCGGCGGGCGCGGCGACGGCCATGGCCACGACGCCGCCCGCCGCGGCGAGCAGCGCCGCCTCGAGCAGCTGGCGCACCATGATCGACGCGCGCGGCGCGCCCACGGCGCGGAAGATCGAAAGCTCGCCCTGGCGCACGAGGCTCTTGGCGAGCAGGAGGCGCGTCACGACGAGGCCCGCGCCCACGAGCACGAGGAACGTCAGCGACACGAAGAACGACATCACGGTGCGCGGCAGCGCGAGCGCGCGCCGCAGCGTCGCGAGGTCGCGCAGGTGGTAGCGCACGCCGCCCGCGCCCAGCGTCGTCTTCAAGTACGCCGCGTAGGCGTCGCGCAGCGCGGGCGTCGGCAGATCGATCCAGAACGCGACGCAGATCGTGGGCGACGCCAGCAGGTCGGCGTGGCGCGGGCCGAAGGGCGCCATCTGGACGGCGGCCTCGGGGCGCGCGCCCAGGCGCGCCGCCTCGTCGAACGGCAAGTACAGCTGATCTTGTGCCGCCCCCGTGACGACGCGATCCCACTCGGGCGCGAACGGCTGGTCGTGCGCGAGCACGCCGACGACGCGGAACGCGCGTCCGTCGACCAGCACCTGGCGCCCGACGCCGTCGCCCGCGAACAACCTGTCGGCGAGCGCGCGCCCGAGCACGACGACGGCGTCGCCGCGCGCCTCGTCGGCGCGCGACCACGGCGCGCCCCAACGAAACGACGGCTCGAACATCGAGAAGAAGTCCGCCGTCACGAAGCGCGCGTTGCGCGGCGGCAGCGTCGTCGCTGCGTTCGCGTCCTCGCCCTCCACCAACAAACGCCCGCGAAACGTCGCCGTCTGCTCGACGGCGAGGCCGCTGCCCGCGAGCACGCGCGCGATCGAGAAGCTCGTGCGCTGGCGCTGCGCCAAGACGTTGGGCTCGTTGCCCGTGTCCTTGAACGCGGCCTCGAGCGTGTCGTGCGGCACGTCGATCTCGACTTGGTGCAACGACGGGCGCAGCGACGCCGTCCCGTAGGTGCGCAGGTAGTGCATGAGCGCCGTGCAGAAGATGCCGGCGGCGACGGCCAGCACGACGACGATCGTGATCGACAGCCCCGCGTCCCGGCGCAGGCTCCGCAGGGCCAGGCGCAGGTGATAGGGCAGCAGCACCGTCACGCCCCTGCTGAAGCGGCCGCCATCGGATCAATCAGACGTCCGTCGAGGATGTGCAGCTTCCGGTGCGCGCGCGCGGCGAACTCGTGGTCATGCGTCACCATGACGATCGTCATGCCCTCCTCGGCGTTGATGCGCGCGAGCAGGTCCATGATCTGCCGCGCCGACTGCGAGTCGAGGTTGCCCGTCGGCTCGTCGGCCAGCAGCAGCTGCGGCTTGCCGGCGAGGGCGCGCGCGATCGCGACGCGTTGCTGCTGCCCGCCCGACAGCTGCCCCGGTAGGTGACGCATGCGCGCGACGAGCCCGAGCCGCGCGAGCGTCTCTTCGATGCGCTTGTCGCGCTCGCCCGCGGCCATGCCGCGGTAGCGCAGCGGCACGTCGACGTTGTCGAACACGTCGAGGTCGGGGATGAGGTTGAAGCTCTGAAAAATGAACCCGATCTTCTCGTTGCGCAGGCGCGAGAGGCGCTGGTCGGACAGCCGCTTGACGTCCTCGCCGTCGAGGCGCACCTCGCCCTCGTCGAAGTCGTCGAGCAGCCCCGCGACCGACAGGAACGTCGTCTTGCCCGACCCCGACGGCCCCATGATCGCGAGGAACTCGCCGCGCCGCACGTTCACGGTCGCGCCCGCGAGCGCCTGCGTCTCGACGAGCCCCGCGCGGTAGACCTTGCGCACGTCGCGCATCTCCAGCATCGGGTGGGTCGTCGAAAGCGTCATTGCCGGGCCAATGTAACCAATTTGCGCGCGCCGCTACTCGACATTGAAGCGGCACGTGTAGTTGATGAACGTCGAGACCGGCTGGCCGCCCTTGTCGAGCGGCGGCGTCCAGGACGAGCCGCGCAGCGTCCGCTCGCACGCCCTGCCGAAGCCCGACGCCGACTCGGACACGAGCGCGAGCTCGCGCAGCTGGCCGTCGGGCATGACGCGCGCCCGCACGACCGCCTTGCCCGCGACGCCCTTCGCGCGCGCGTCGGCCGGGTAGGCCGCCTCGAGCGCGCCCGCGAGATCGGGCGCCGTCGGCGGCTTCGAGAGATCGCCGAGGCCGACGGTGCGCGGCCCGTGTGCATCTCCCTCGTCGCCGTCGACGACGCGGTGGGTGACGTGCGCGCCGGGGCGTCCCACGGGGCCGTTCATCTTCTGGCCGTTGCCGGTCGCGCTGGCCCAGCCTTCGCCCGGGCCTTCGTTCGTGAGCGTCTGGCCCGTGAAGTCGGCGGGCGATTCGGCCGCAGGTGGCGGAGCCGCGCTCGGAGGCGGGGGCGCCGCGATCTTCTGCGCGGGCCGCGCCATCGCGAGCTTCGCCTTGGGCTCGACGGCCTTCGGCGCTTCGGGCTTCGGCGCGGGCTTCGGTGGATTGACCGAGATGTCGACCGTCGCCGGCTTGCGCCGCTTCACGATGGTGTCCGTGCCCCATCCCCCGCGGCCGAGCCCTCCGAACGCCACCGCGTGCAACCCCAAGCTCGCGACGACCACCCCCGCCCAGACCAGCGTTTGCGTGCGTGTCTTCATGACCGCGTCCTCGTTCATGGCTAGTGGGCGGGTGCGGCGCCGAGGTCTTCGGGGTCGACGTTGATCGCGAACTTCGTGACGTTCTCGCGTCTCAGCAAATCGATGACGTGAATGACGTTCGAGTGGCTCGTGCGTCCGTCGGCCGCGATCACGGCGCGCGTCTCGGGGTCGGCGTCGTGCGCCGTCTTGATACGCGCCCGCAGCGCGCCGTCGGTGATGGGCTCGGCGTCGAGGAACGTCTTGCCGTCCTTGTCGATCGAGACCGTGAGCGTCGTCGGCGTGCCCTCGCCCGTCGCGCCCTTCGGCAGCTCGACGGGGATGGCGCGCGAGGCGACGTAGCTCGCCGTGACCATGAGGATGACCAGCAACACCAGCGTGATGTCGACGAGCGGCGTGACGTTGATGCCCGTGATCATCTCGTCGTCGGACGTCGTTTGCGCGGCCACGACTAAACCCCCGCCGCGCGGCCGTGCTTCTCGGCCTTGAGCACCGCGAGCACTTCATTTCCGAACGCCGACGCGCGCGCGAGCCGCGCCTTGATGATGCGTTGGAACGCGTTGAAGAACGCGATGGCCGGCAGCGCCACCAGGATGCCGATCGCCGTCGCGACGAGCGCCTCGCCGACCTCCGACATGAGCCCGGCCGTGACCTTCCCCGCGGCGTCGTTCAGCGCGTGGAACGCCCGGATGATGCCGATGACCGTGCCGAGCAGGCCGATGAACGGCGCGTTCGACCCGAGCGTGCCCAGGAACGCGAGCCGCTTCTCCATGCGCAGCTTCGCCAGCTGCGTCGCGCCGTTCATGCGCTCTTCGGCCGAATCCGAGCCGTCTTCGGTGCTCTCGAGCCCCGCCGCGATGATGCTCGCGACGTGCGACGGCGACCGCGCGAGCCGCGCCCGCGCTTCTTCCACGTCGCCCGAGCGCAAGAGCGCGAGGATCTGCTGCTTGAGCTTGCGAACGTTCTCGCTCGTGCGAATCAAGTAGACCGCCCGCTCGAGCGCGACGGCGACCCCGCCGACCGACAGCGCGACCAGCAGCCACATGATCCAAGTGGCCCCCATCATCGCGAACCCCGTGAGCTTCTGCTGAATGTCCATGTCCCTGGTCCTTTCCGTCTGCGCCGTCCGCGCGTCCCTTCGAATGTGAAGACGGACGGACGACTCAGCAGGGAACGTGCCAGGGAAGGAACCGCGAGATCTCGGACGCTTGCCGCGGCGGTGCCGCGACGACGGCGACGGACAAGCCGGACGCGGACACGTGTCCGCGCCGGACATTCAGGGAGCCTGGCAGGTCACTTCGAGCATGCCGTTGACGCTGGAGCACAACGACGCGCAAGGCTCGCTCTGGACGCAGGTGCACGACGGCGTCGCGCCGCAAGCGGCCGGCAGCGGCTTGCACGCGATGCTCGGCGGCCTTCCGATGGCGCCGCCGACGGTGATCTGGCAGTACGACGTCGTCGAGCAGCTGCCGCACGACGTGGTCCCGCCCGCGCCGGATCCGCCCGAGCCGCCGCTGGATCCGGCCGTGCCCGTGGTGCCGCCCGTCGTCGTGGCGCCGGCGGCGCCGGCCGTGCCCGTCTGGCCGCCCGCGTCCGCGCTGCCGTCCGAAGGTTTGCCGCCTCCGCCCGCGCCGGGAGCCGTGCCGGCGACGCCGGCTCCGCCTCCCCCGGCCGCGCCGTCCGCGTTGTTCGCGGGCGTCGAGCTCGAGCACGCCGCGAGCCACGCGAGCAGCACCGACGCCAACACCCAACGTTCATTCAGCGCTCGTCTCGACATCGCTCGAGACTACAATCGTTCGGCCATGCAACTCTCCATCATTTTCGCCGCCACGCTCGCGCTCTCGAACCCCGACGCGGGCGAGTTTTCGCTGCACGACACGGGGAAGGTGAAGGCGAAGGACGCGCACGGCGCGCACGCCTCGAAGATCGAGGCGACGAAGACGGACGCGGCGGTGAAGTTCTTCTTGGTCGAGAAGGACAAGGGGCCGGTGAAGGGCGTCGTCGTGTGCTTGACGTCGGAGACGGGGACGAAGGTGTTCACCGACGAGACGGACGACGAAGGCTACGCCGAGGCGCTCGTGCCCGTGGGGCAGAAGTACCAGGTCGCGTACTTGAACCTCGGGCGGCAGGACGTCGCGGCCGCCGTGAACGTCACCAACGAGCCGAAGCAGACGATCAAGCTGACGCTGCGGTTCAAGCGGCTGCCGCCGCCGCCGCCCTTTGTTCTAACGGGGATCACGTTCGACACCGGGAAGTCGGTGTTGAAGCCGGGCGGGTACGACAAGCTCGACGTCGTCGTCGAGTTCCTCACGCACAAGAAGAGCGCGCGCGTCGAGGTCTCGGGCCACACGGACAACGTCGGCAACGCGAAGAAGAACAAGACGCTCTCGGCGGCGCGCGCGAACGCCTGCCGCGACTACCTGCTCAAGCGCGGCATCGACGGCGCGCGCGTCACGGCCGTCGGCTACGGCGACGAGAAGCCGATCGCGGGCAACGACACGCCCGAGGGCCGCGAGAAGAACCGCCGCATCGAGGTCGTCGAGCAGCGGGCCGACTAGTCACCCTGGCTCGGCGATCTCTTTCGATTGGTGCTGGCTCACGCTCTCGCCGTCGGACTCCTTGAGCTCGCGGAAGACGACGGCCGACGCGACGGTGAGCGCGCCCAGCACCCAGAAGGCGCGGTGGATGCCGACGACGATCGCCTCGGGATCGCCGCGCAACGCTTGCGGCACGAAGACGGCGGCCGTGAGCGACGCGGCGGCGACGCCGAAGCTCAACGACATCTGTTGGGCGGTGCTGGCGATCGTGCTCGCGCGGCTGGCGTCGTCGGGGCCGACGTCGGCGTAGGTGAGGGTGTTCATGCTCGTGTACTGGAAGGTCGAGAAGAAGCCGAACCCGAACGCCTGCGCGATGATGATCCACACGGGCGTGTGCGGGCCCACGAGCGCGAAGAGACCGATGAGCACGCCGATGAGCGCGGTGTTCGAGAGCAGCACGCGGCGGTACCCGAGGTGACGCAGGATGCGCGGCATGAAGACGCGCAGGCTCATCGCCGCGAGTGACTGGGGCAGGATCAGCAAGCCGGAGCCGACGGGGCTGTACCCGAGGCCCAGCTGGTAAAGGATGGGCAGCAGGAACGGCATGCCGCCGACGGCGATGCGCGTGACGAAGCTGCCGACGACGGCGATGCGCAGCGTGCGGACGCGAAAGAGATCGAGGCGCAGCAGCGGGTGCGGATCGCCCGCGGCGTGGCGGCCGTAGGCGTAGAGCAGGCCGCCCGAGAGTGCGAGCAGGCCCAGCATCTCGATGTCGCCGAGCGAGTGCTCGCCGAAGATCTCGAGGACGTACGACAGCAGCGCGACGCCGCCGCCGAACAGCACGAGGCCGACGACGTCGAGCGGCTCGGCGCGCGCGGCGTCCGACGCGCGGTAATCGGGAAAGAGGCGCGCGACGAGCGCGAGGCCCACGACGCCGACGGGAAGGTTCACGAAGAAGACGCCGCGCCAGCTCCAGTACCGCACGATGAAGCCGCCCGCGACCGGGCCCAGCATCGGGCCGATGAGGGCGGGGATCGCGACGAAGGCCATGGCGCGCATGAGCTGGGACTTGGGGAAGGTGCGCACCATCGCGAGGCGGCCCACGGGCACCATGAGCGCGCCGCCCACGCCCTGCAGCACGCGGAAGAAGACGAGCGCGTGGATGTCGGTCGACAGGCCGCACAGCAGCGAGCCCGCCGTGAACACGCCGATCGCCGACGCGAACACGCGGCGCGTTCCGAAGCGATCGGCGGCCCAGCCGCTCGCGGGGATGAAGACGGCGAGGCTCAGCGTGTAGCTCGACAAGACGGATCGAAGGCTGAGCGGCGCGACGTGCATCGCCGCCGCGAGGGCGGGCGCGGCCGTGTTGAGGATCGTCGTGTCGAGCGCCTCCATGAAGAAGGCGACGGCGACGAGCCAAGGGACGAGGCCGAGAGACGCCATCCGCGCTCGCGAGGGCGCGTCAGGCGGGCGGCAGCGCGGCGAAGATCTCGCCGGCGTGGCCCTCGGGGTTCACGCGCGGCCACACGTGGGCGACGCGGCCCTCTTTGTCGATCAAGTAAGTCACGCGGCGCGCGAGGCCGTTCGCGAGCGGCACGTGGTACTTCCCGGCGATCTCGCCCTGCGGATCGGGCAGCAGCGGGAAGGGCAGCTTGTACTTCGTCGCGAAGGCGGTGTGCGAGACGCTGTCCTGGGTCGACACGCCGAGGACGACGACGCCCGCCGCCTGCAGGCGCTCCCACGAGTCGCGGAAGCTGCACGCCTCCTTGGTGCAGCCCGTGGTGTCGTCCTTCGGATAGAAGTACAGGACGACGTCGTGGCCGCGCAGGTCCGACAGGTGGACGTTCGTGCCGTCGTGGGCCCGCGCGATGAAATCGGGCGCGGGTGCGCCCACGGGGATGAGATCGTCGGGGCTGGCGGCGGGCGGCGGTGGCGCGTGTCCGCAGGCTGAGACGACGAGCGCGAGCAGAGCGATCGACGAAACACCGAATCGAAGCATGCGCGCAGTCTAGCCGACGCTCCGCGCACGAGCGCCTGGGGTCGTCACCCGACGACGCCCACGGCCTTCGCTTCGTACACGACCGTCTCGACCAGGTGTTCTCGAAGCAACGACTCTCTTGGTTACGAACGGCGCGCCCGCACGCCGCCCCGAGTCACCTCGTCGTGACCCGAGCGCTCGTCAGGCGGGCTCTGGGGCGCCAATTCAGCGCAAGAACGCGGGAGGCGCGGGCCGGCACGTCGCTTGAACAGCAGACCGTTCACCTGCGACGTGCGGGTCGAAAGGATCGAGACATGCGAAAGACACTGTTGGCTCTCTTGTTGGCGGGCGCGCTGGCTCCCGCTTTGGTGAACGCGCAGACGAACGACATCCCGGGCGCTCCGGGTGGAACGCCTCCAGGCAGCGCGGGCGCGGCCGGAATGACGGGCACGGGAGGTACGGGTGCCGGTGGTGGTGGCCCCGCTGGTGGCAGCCCGGGCACGGGCGGCTCGTTGCTGCTCCGCTCGACGCCCGTCGCTCAGAACGACACGACGGGCTCGCAGGGAACGACGGGCTCCAGTGGTACGCCGGACACGTCGGGCGGGGGCGTGGTCTCTCCGCGCAACACCGACGACACCAGCGGCACGGGCACGGGGACGAACAGCGGCCGCTCGAAGAAGCGCCACCGCGGCGCGGGCGGCTCGACGGGCAGCGGCGGCGATACCGGCAGCGGCGGCATGACCGGGTCGTCGACCTAAGGCGTGACGCACGCGGCGCGCGTCGTCCAATCGGTGCCGCCGCGGTCGTCGCGCAGGACGAAGGTGAAGGTGATGGGCTTCGGCGCCGTGACCTCGCCCAGCTTGGGCGCCGTCCACTTCATCGCCAGCGCCGTCGTCGCGCTCGGATCGGCGGCCTCGACGAAGATGAAAGGCGACTTCAGCTTGCCGGACGTCGAGAACAGCGAGAATTGCAGCGACTCGCGCTCGGGCGTCGGCACCGGCGGATCGCCGAACATCGCCGTGTAGCGTTCGCGATCGGTGCCGACCGCCGAGAGGCCGATCTGATGCGCATCGCTCCCGGCGGGGATCTTCGGGCTGGTGACGCACGGATCGGCGCCCGACGCGAGGGCGGGCCACGGCTGGCCGTCGAAGGTGAAGCCATGGTCGGCCGTCGGGTTGTGGTTGGCGTCGGCGCTCGCCGCCGGCTCGACGAGGATCGATAGCGACGTCGTCGTGCCCTCGCCGCCGCCCGCGCACGACGGAATGCCGATCTCCGGATCGAACGTGGGCGCGGCGTTCGAGCAGATGCGTCCGTAGAGCACGAGGTGCGTGTTCGTGCCGAGCGAGGCGGCCGACGGAACGGTGAACGTCGTGCGCGGCGGCGAGTCGGCGCCCGTGAATGTCGCGAGCGGCACGCCGTCGCACCCGAGCGCGCCCAGCGGCGCTGGCAGGCACAGCGCGAACGCCCACTGCAGCGGCGGCGTCGCGGCCGGTGCCGTCACGAACCACGTCACCGTCGCCGTCTCGCCCGGCGCGGGCGACGCGCGCTCGGGCGCGCCCATGACCTCGACGCGCGCGCCGACGACGCGCGTGCCCTCGATCTCCGACGGCGGATCGAAGTTGGTGTTGCACCCGATGCTGAAGAACGTCGCGAGGATGGCCGGCGCCCAGCTGCGCGCGCGCGTGGGTGAAGGCCTCGGCCCGACGCGGTTCGCGCGGAAAGCGCGCGGTTTTTTCGATTTCGCGCCCCGCGCGTCGTTGTCGTTGGCGGAGGCCTTCTTCATTTCAATCAGCGTTTTCATGGTCGTCTCCTCAGATCTCGCCGCGGATGCCGAGGCTCGGGATGATCGGCAGGTCGGGGATGGGCTTCGATTGCGTGAAGTCGTAGTTGAACGAGCGGCCTTCTTCGTTGGTGCGGTTGGTGGCGTTCTGCACGTCGAGGTAGGCGGCGAGGCTGCCGCCGTGAATCGCCCACGTGCGCTCGACGCGCAGGTCGAGCCGCTCGAACGCGGCGCCGCGCGCGCTGTTGGTCGCGCCGTACACCGGCTTGTACGTGTCGGTGTTGGCGTTGTAGACGGTCGCGGCGACGGGCGTGTAGGGATCGCCCGTGACGTAGCGGAACGTGCCGGAGAAATCCCAGTGCGCGCCCACGCGGTAGGCGCCCGAGACCGTGAGGATGTGGGTCTGGTCCCAGTTGAAGAGGCGCCACGCCTCGTCGGCGTGGTCGCGGCGCTCGCTGCGCGACAGCGTGTACGAGAGGAAGCCGGTCGTCTTCGTCGTCGGGCGCAGGCGCGCCGAGAATTCGGCGCCGTAGATGCGGCCGATGCCGTCGTTGTCGAGGTTCTGGCCGGGTACGGGGCTGTTGACGACGACGTCGCCCAGCGTCTTGTAAAAGCCTTCGAGCGTGAGCTTGAGGCGCTCGCGCACCGTCTGCTCGACGCCGAGGCTGTAGTGAATCGCGTGCGGCGGCCTTAGGTTCGGGTTGCCGATGACGGGCACGACCTCGGCGAAGTCGGGCGCCTGGTGGAAGAGGCCCACGCCGCCCTTCAGCGTCGTCGTGGGCGACAGCTCGAGGCGCGCGGTGACGCGCGGGTCGAACGTCCACGCGTTGATGTCGTTCATGTAGTCGACGCGCGCGCCCGGCACGATCGACAGGCCCGTGACCGGCTGGATCACGGCCTCGACGTAGGCCGCGGGGCGGAAGAAGCTCAGCTTGCGCACGACCTGGAGATTTTGCTGGCCCGTGACGGTGTCGTTGAGGCCACCCGCGGGATCGCCGTCGAGCTGCGTGAGCGCGGGGCCGTTGTACTTGCCGTTGATCCACGACTCTGAAATGTCGAGGCCGCCGATGAGGCGGAACGACTCGGCGACGCGCGCGCGCCACTCGGCGCGCAGGTAACCGTCGTAGCCCGGCACGTCGAGCGTGAGGTCGGGGCCGGCCTGCTGGCCGAACGAGAACGGGCCGGCCGAGAGGTTGATCTCGTGCTCGACGGCGTCGTTGTACTCGTGCTGCCAGAGCAGCGTGCCGCGGTGAAAGCCGCTGTACGAGGCCAGCTTGCCGCGGATCGTCGGGTCCGAGTCGGTCGGGTCGGCGAGGATGACCTTGAAGTCGTCGTACGAGCCGTAGACCATGGCACGGAAGCGATCGGCGTCGCTAGGCTTGTAGACGACCATCGCCTGGTAGTCCCAGTAGACGGGCGCGGCGACGACGGCGACCTCGTCCTTGGGCACGAGCTTGTCGAAGAAGAAGTCGATGTAGCTGCGCTTCGCGGCGACGGCGAACGACCAGCGCTTCGAGAGCGGGCCCTCGGCGAGGAACGAAGCGTCGATGATGTTGACGTCGAACATCCCGTGGAGGGCGTCGGTCTTCGGGTCACGGATGCCGACGTCGATGATGCCGCCCATCTTTCGGCCGAAGCGCGCCGAGAAGTTGCCGGGGTAGAGGTCGATCTTGTCGAGCAGGCGCGGCTGAACGAAGCTCGTGAGGCCGCCGAAGTGGTAGAGGCGTCCGACGGGCGCGCCCTCGAACTCGACCTCGCTGTCCTCGGGCGCCGAGCCGCGGATGATGACGAAGTTCGCGAGCGGCGAGCGGCCGACGCCGGGCATGTACTCGATGGCGCGCAGCGGATCGCCGCGCGTGCCGGCGGCGCGCAGGAGCTCGCCCGCGTCGAGGCTGCGCTTCGTCACCTCGCGCGCGGGCGCCTCGATCGTCGCCGTCGCGCCGAACTCGAGCGCTTTGCCCGTGGGCGCCGCCGCGGGCGCGTCGAGGCGATAGACGACCGACGTCAGATCACCCACCGAGATCTCTTCGTTGGCCGACAGCGTCGCGAGACCTTCGGCGACGAGCTTCACGCGGTACGCGCCGGGCGGGAGATCGTCGAGGTGGAACACCCCGAGCGCGTCGGTGGCGACGGTGCGTGAGAGCGTGCCGTCGGCCGCAGAGATCGTCGCGACGACGCCGGAGATCGGCGCGCCCGTCGCGCGGGACAGGACCTTGCCTTCGAGCGCGCCCGTCGTCGGGGGCGGCGGCGGCGGCGAAGGTGGATCGAAGACGTAGCGGTACTTGATGCGCGACGGGATCGGCAGCTCGCCGCGCTTCGCCGGCGCGAACACGAACTGCTTGCACGCGGCGATCGCGGCGTCGTCGAAGCCCTGGCCGACGGCCGTCGGCACGCGCGCGTCGGTGACCTTGCCGGTGGCGTCGATCGTGAGCTCGACGTCGACCTCGACGGGCGTCGTGCGCGGAGGCTCGGCCGCTTCGTCGGGCGCCGTCGCGGGCACGAACGTGACGAGCTTGGGCGGCGTGAGCGCGTTCGGGTTCGCGCTTTCTGAGGGCGCGTTCTCGGCGCCGTGCGCGGCGCGGGCGAGCGCGGCCACCGCCAACCCGGCGGCGAGGGCGATGCGAAACGCGATCTGGATTCGGAAGGTCATGGGCGGGCTCCTCGTGGTCGCTGACGACGCCCCCTTGAGCACCCGCCGTGCCAGCGCGAACCCCGCGAGATCAGTTGATCAGCGCGTGCGGACACCGCTGTCCGCGGACACCGCCCATGACACGTGTCCGCTCTCGTCAGACAATCGATCCAACACCCGCGCCGGCGGCGGTGTGTTTAAGTTCAGTGGGAAGGGACCGCCGAGCTGACAGGACCCGTTCCGGGGGCTGCACCACGCCCTTACCCGAGACGAGTCCTCCGGCGAGATGGGACGAACGATGAGGCGGGAGGGGCTTGCCCCTCCCGCGCGCTACCGCAGCGCGAGGGTGCCGGCTTTCCACCAGGCGGCTTGCCAGCGCTTGAAGGCGGAGAGGCGCGTGACGTCGCTGGCTTGCAGCTCGATGCCGAGCGTGCTCGTCGTGAGGACCTGGAACTTGCGTGTGGGGTGGCCGGCGAGGCGGGCTTCGCGGACGAGTAGCAGACGGGCGCCGTCGGGTGAGAAGCCGGCGCTCTCGACGTAGCCGACGTCGGGCTCTTCGGTCGCGGGCGCGAGCGTGTCGATCGTCCACGCGTCGCCGGTCTTCTTGACGACCCACAGCTCGGTCCATGCGGCGAGCGGTTGCACGACGATCGTCGCGACGGTGCCCGACGGCGCCCAGCGGAGCGCGCTCTCCCACACGACGCCGTAGGTGCAACGTTCGGCGAGCGGCTTCGCGTTGTCGTTGGTGGCCGCGCCGCCGGCCACGAGGCGCACGCACGTCTCGCCAGGGCCGCGCGGCGCCGCGACGATGGCGAACGGCCGCTTGCGTGAATCGCGCGTCGTCGGTTCGACGGCCCAGCGGGTCGCGGCGACGCGCATCGCGACCTCGTCGTAGCGAGGCAGATCTTCGGGGGCGAGCACGCCCTTGTCGGCGAGCGCGAGCTCCTTGATCGCGGCGGCCTCGGCCCTTTCGGCGTCGTCGGTCGCGCCGCGTGTCTCGCGCCGGCTCTCGTCGAACGCGCGCCACGCCTGCGCTTCGGCGCGCGCCAAGCGCACGCGTGCGCCCATCCACGGCGCGAGCGCCGCGGGATCGATTTCGCTCAGCGCCGCGAGGCGACGCTCGTTGAAGTCGCGCTCCTTCGCGGGCGGCAGCAGCGCCGGCTGGCAACGCGTCGACGCGAGGAACAACGCCGCGCGCGCCTTCTCGACGGGCGACGCGCTCGGCGTCGCGAGCACGCGCGCCCACGCTTCGCCGTCGTAACAGAGGCGAGTGGTGTCGTCGGACTCGTTGCCGTCAATGGTCTCGAACTTCACGCCGTAGCTCGCGGCGACCTCGAGGTGGCCCGCGAGCGCGGCGTCGCGGCCGCCGCCGCGCCGGCCCGAAGCGCGGCGTGCGAGCCGATCCGCCATGCTGCCGATGGCCGCGAAGATCGCGCTCGCGTCGCTGCCCGCGGGCGCGGCGCGCAGGAACATCGCCGCGTAGCCGATGCCGAGCGACTCGGCGCCGCCCTCGTCGCGCACGAAGCGAACGACGGCGCCGAGCTCCGGCGCGCTCGCCTCGTCGAGGCGGTGCACGCGCACGAGCTGCGGCCGCACGAAACCAGGCCGCTCGTGCCGGTGGTCGTAGACCTTGAGGAAGCCGGCGGTCTCGCCGCGCACCTCGAGCCAATCGCCGCGCCAAAGGGTCGCCTGCGCGGGCGCGTCGTCGCGCGGGGCGTTGCGCAGCACCGCGGGATCCTGCGCGACGATCGCGACCACCAGCACGAGCGGGTGCATTTACTCGCCCTCCTGCTCGTTCGAGCCCATCGCGCCCGCGTGCGCCGTGCCGTCTTGCGCGACCGTCGGCATCGTCTTCGACGCGCCGAGGAGGCCGCCCGCGAAGAAGCCGCCCGCCTGCGGCGGCGCGACGATGACCTGGATCTTGTCGCTGAGCTTGTCGGCGAGCGTCTTCTGGATGAGCAGCGGGTTCTTGGCGATGAGCGCCGAGTCGCGCTCGAGCTGCGCGGCGTTGGCCTTGCCCGTGACCTCGATGCGGTAGGCGTCGGCGTCGGACAGCTTGCGGCGCGAGTCGGCCTCGGCGGCCGTCTCGATCTTGCGCGCCTCGGCGTCGCCCTCGGCGTCTTTCATGCGCTGCACCTTGCGCGCCTCGGCCTCGAGCCGGCGCTGCTCGATCTCCTTCTCCTTGAGCGGCAGCACGTGCTTCATCGCCTCTTCGCGCGCCTTGGCCGCGATGATCTCCTCGTCGGCGGCGGCCTCGGCGGCCTTCTGGCGCTGGATTTTCGCGGCGTCGCCCTCGAGCGCCGTCTCCTGCACGTGCTTCTCCTTGAGCACGAGCGTGTAGCGCATCTTCTCGGTGGCGAGCTCCTCGGCGAGCGTGCTCTCGAGGCCCTGGCGGTACTGCTCGGGCAGGTCGACGTGGCCGAGGTAGAGCGAGCGCACGACGATGCCGTCCTTGCCGAGCAGCGCGCGCAGCTCTTGCTCGACGTCGTCCTGGATCTCGACGCGCTTGTCGGTGAAGACCTCGCGCACCGTGTGCTTCGAGAGCGCGCGGTGGAGCACGCCGTCGACGACGGGCTCGATCAGATCGTGGCCGACGTCGCTCGGCAGCCGCTTGGCGACCTCGCCGACGCGCGCCGGATCCAGCGCGTAGCGCACGGTGACGGCGACGCCGATCGAAAGACCTTCGACGGTTTGGAACGGCTCGGCGCCCGTCGCCGTCGCGCTGGCCGTCGGACGGTACACCTGGTCGCGCAGCGTGTAGCGCCGCAGATCGTGCAGGAACGGGAAGACGAGCGCCGGCCCGTCGCCGACGACCGCGACGCCGCCCGTGAGCCTGTTGAGTCGCACGCCGACGTCGCCCGGCGCGACCGTCTGCATGGGCGGACGCAGCACGAGCAGCAGCACGCCGCCGATGAGCGCGCCGACGGCGAGCAAGCGTCGCCCGCGCGGGCTGCCGAAGGTCTCGATGAGGCCGAGCGTGACCGCCGCGAACGCGGCGCGAAGGAAGACCAGGCACTTGCGGAAGGCGTTCTTGATCCGTTCCATTTTGCGGCTCCGTTTGGTTTGAGTTGAGGACCTAAAAAACTTCGAAGGTGCGGACGGCGAGGCGCGTGCCGTTGGGCGCGAGGATCTCGACGGTGTACGTACCGGCAACGACGCGGTGGCGCGACCAGCTCCGCCACGCGTGCTCGTCGCCCGTCGGCATGTAGTGGCGCGCGACCTCGACGCCGTCCTTCATCCACACGTGCTCGATGAAGCCGGCGCCGTGGCCGGCGACGGTCGTGTGCGCGTAGATCGCGTCTCCGGCGCGGAAGGGGCTCTGCGGGCTCTCGCGGCCGACGACCTCGCGGTTGACGATGCGGCGGCCGATCGCGAGCGTCGCGCTCTTCGTCGAAAGTCGTTCACCGGCGAACGCGCGGGCGGCCATGAGGAATTCGAGACCGGACATGGGATGCTCCTGGCTGGGGGTCGAGACGTCGTGAAGCGGACACCGGGTGGTCGTTGCAGCGCGCGTGCCGGCGGACGGACGTCGAAAAGCCGCGTGTGCACGGGGGTTTGTGGCCTGTGATGCAAATCAGATAGTCATTTCTATAGAATTGACTCATGGCCTCGCTCTGGCTCGCGCGCGTCCGCCACGACCTCGTGAAGCGCCTGCTGTGGCCGGCGCGCGATCGGCGTGACGTCGGCGGCGCGCCCGCGCCAGGCGAGCTCCTGCCCGCGCTCATCGACGACGAAGGCCGCGCGACCACGGCCGCCGCGCTGTGGAGCGCCCTGCGGCGTGAGGCGCCCGCGGGCGCACCGATCGAAGGGTTCACCGAGGCGCTCGGCCGTGCGGTCGCGGCGGCCGAGGCCGGCGACGTCAACGGCGTCCTCTCGCTCGAAGCGGCGTTCGACGAGCTGGCGCGATCTTTGGAAGGGCCCGGTTAGTGCCTCGGCTCTTGGTGATCGACGACCGCGACCAGACGGTCGAGATGGTTCATCGGCGCCTGCCGCAGATGGAGACGGTCACGCGCTGCGATCGCAACGTGCCTTGTCAGGTGTGCGAAGAGCGCGCGCGCGGATGCCCGCTGCGGTGCGCGCACGATTGGGGCGAGGCGGCCGAGGCCCTGGGGCGTGCTCGCGCGCTGCCCGACCTCGTCGTGCTCGACCTGCACTTCGCGCGGCCCGAAGAGCGCCTCTTGCCCGAGGACAAGTCGTCGCTGCCGGCCGAGCCCGCGGCGCGCAAGAAGGCCATCGAAGAGCTGCGGCGTCGGCAGGGCTTGCTCATCCTCGAGCGCTTGCGCCAGGCGTACCCGACGTTGCCCGTCGTCATGCTGACGACGACGGGATCCGATCTCGGCGCCGCGCGGCCCGACGATCCGCTCGTCTACCTGTGTGAGAACGAGGTCGTCGACAGCCGCAGCCTCGCCGCCGAGATCTCGCGCGCGCTCGCGCTGCGCCACGAGGCGCAGGAGGGGCCGATCTTTTGGGGTCGCTCTCGCGCGATGACCGAGCTGCGCCGCAACCTCGAGACGCTCGCGCGCTCGCCGCTGCCCGTGCTCGTCGAGGGCGAGACGGGCACCGGCAAGAGCTTCCTCGCCGAGCACGTCGTGCACCCGCTGTCGGGCGCGAAGGGGCCGCTCGTCGTGACGGACCTGTCGACGATCCCGACGCCGCTGCTCGCGGCGCACCTGTTCGGCGCGCGGCGCGGGGCGTACACGGGCGCCGTCGAGGATCACGCGGGCGTGTTCGAGCAGGCGCACGGCGGCACGCTGTTCCTCGACGAGATCGGCAACCTCGATCTCGAGCTGCAGCGGCAGCTCCTGCTCGTGCTCGAGCGCGGCACGGTCACGCGCCTCGGCGACACGCGGCCGCGGCCCGCGGCGCCCAAGCTGGTCGCGGCGACGAACGCCGACGTCGAAGCGCTCGTCCGCGAGGGTCGGTTTCGCTCGGACCTCTACATGCGCCTCAACCCGGCGACGCGGCTGCGCGTGCCGCCGCTGCGCGCGCGCCGCGAAGATTTGCCTGAGATCGTCCGCTTCGCGTTCCTCGAGGCGCTGCGCAGCGAGGCCTTGCGGCCGCTCGCGCGCGCGTACCTCGCGGGCTTCCCGACGCCCGAGGACTTCGACGAGCGCGAGAACGTCGTCGTGTTCGGGCGACCGCGCGCCGAAGCGGCGCGACGCGACGCCTTCTCGGTGTTCCTGTCGAAGGAGGCGCTCGAACGCCTCGTGGCGCACGACTGGCCGGGCAACCACCGCGAGCTGCGGTTGTTCGCGACCAACGCGCTCGTGCACGCGCTCACGCAGCACCTCGACGCGGGGCCCGCGCCTTCCGACGAAGCGGTGGCGCGCGCGCCCGCGATCTTGTCGGTGCCCGATCCGCTCGTCGCGCGGCTGCTGGGCGCGGTGTCGGGCGGCGTCGCCAAGCCGGCGGCGCGCGGGCGCGCGGGCTCACGGCGCGTCGAGATCGAGGTGCCGGCCGCGGGCACGTTCGCGCGCGTGTCGGCCGAGGTCGAGAAGCAGTACCTGCGCGCGCTGTTCGAGGCCTGCGCGGGCGATCTCGATCGCATGGCGCGCGAGCTGCTGGGGCCGCGCGGGACGGCTCGCCAGGTTCACCTGCGCCTCAATCAATTGGGGCTGCGCTTGCGCGAGCTGCGCGGGGCGCGCGCGTGACGGCGGCGCTCGCGCTCGCGGCTCTGTGGCTCGTCGCCGACGGCGGCGCGCCCGTCGACGCGCCGGCCGCTGCAAGCGAGATCGCGACCACGAACCCCGCGGCGAAGTCGGGCGCGCGGGCCGCGCACGAGGCGGGTCTCGCGGCGCTGCGCGCGGGCCGCGCCAACGACGCGGCGGCGTTCTTCGCGCGCGCCGCCGAGGGCGATCCCGCGAACGCGGCCTTCGCGACCGATCTCGGCTTCGCGCTCGCCAAGCTCGGACGCCGCGCCGAGGCCGAGGCCGCGCTGCGCGCCGCGATCGACAAGGATCCGAAGCGCTTCTACGCCTACGTCAACCTCGCCGACTTGTTGGCCGACGATCCGACGCGCTGGGATCGGCGCGAGGCGATCGTCGCGTTCCTCGACAAAGGCCTCGAGAAGCTCAAGGACGATCGCAAGGGTCAGCTCAACCTGCTCCTGCGCGTCGCCGCGTTCGAGCGCGCCGTCGGGCGCACCGAGGCGGCGCGCGCGCGGCTCGCGCCGCTCGTCGCCGACACGACGTCGGCTGCGCTCACGCCCGCGCAGCGCAAACGCGTGCTCGACGAG
Source organism: Polyangia bacterium (assembly GCA_035549075.1). GTDB lineage: Bacteria > Myxococcota_A > Polyangia > Fen-1088 > Fen-1088 > DASZFV01. The sequence goes on from DASZRT010000153.1 coordinate 26,657, forward strand.
CTCGACGCCATCACGCTCGACGAGCGGTCGCGCGCGCTGGAAGCATGGCCCGCGCCCGACGTGAGCGCGGGCGATCGGCGGCTCGCCGACGACGCCACGACGGCGCTCGCCGCGGGCCGCCCCGAGGACGCGCGCGCGACGGCCGACGCGCTCGCGCGCCGTCACCCGACGTGGGAGCGCGCGCGCGTGCTGCGCGGGCGCGCGCTCGAGGCGCTCGGGCGCGTCGACGATGCCGCGAGCGATCTCGAGATCGCCGTCAACCTCGCGCCGTCGGACGCCGAGGCGTGGCGCGCGCTCGGGCGGCTGCTCGCGCTCCAGGGCGGCGCGCTCGAAGCCGATCGCGCCGACGAGGCGCTGCGCCACGCCCTCGCGCTCGAGCCGGCGTGGACGGACCTGCGCGCGCTGCGCGAGCAGCTCGCCCACCGGCGCGCCGGTCTCGTCGCGCCCACGCCCGCGCCGCGCGCGACGCCGCCGACGGACCACGCGCGCGCGTTGTTCCAAGAGGCCGAGGCGTGGATCGACGTCGGCGATCCCGCGGGCCTCGGGCGCGATCTCGTCGCGCAGGCGCTCTCCGAATCGCCGGCCTACGTCGCGGCCGCCGTGACCAACTACTCGCTCACGGGCGCCGTGCCCGACGCGACGATCGCCGCGCTCTGGAACGACGGCGACGCGTTGTGGGCGCTCGTCTCGGGGGTTCGGCGCGTCGCGGGCACGCGGGCGCCGGGCGCCCTCGAAGCGAGGCTCGAAAAGCCCGACGGGCGCGCGACGGCCGCGGACGCGCTCGTGCGGCCGTGGATCGATCGCGCCGTCACGCTCGACGTGCAGGAGGCGCGGTTCGCGCGGGCGCTCGCGCGCGTCGCGGTCGGCGATCGCCCAGGCGCGCTCGACGATCTCGCGGCCTACGTCGCGCGCGAGCCGCGACCCGCGCACCTCGCCGAGGCGCGCGCGCTGCGCGCCGGCTTGTTGGGGCGCGAGGCGGAGGGACATCTGTCGCCCGAGCTGCTCGCGCGAATTCGTCTCTTCGAAGATCGGCCGGACGCCGCGCTCCGCGCGCTCGGCGGCGCGTGCGCGCCCAACGTGCCCGTCGATCGCCTCACCGAGATGGGCATCGTGCACGAGTACGCGGGCCGGCTCGCCGAGGCGCGCGCCTGTTACGAGCTGGCCGCGGCGATCGGCGACGGCGCCGACGCGGCCTCGCGGCGCCTCGCGCGCCTCGACGCGCGCCTGCCCGACGACCTGTTCCGCGGCGTCGCGCTCGCGCCGTTGCGGCGCACGGCGGCGCGCGGTGACGCCGCCGCGACGTGGGCGCTCGCGCGACGCGCCGGCGACGAAGGTGAGATCGACGACGCGCTCGAGGGCGCCGATCGTGCGCTCGTCGCGGCGTCGGCTCGCGCCGACGTCGCCGACGTGTGGGTGCCGGAGGCCCACGCGGCGCGCGCGCGTTGGGCGGCGGCGGGGCAGGCCCGCCGGCTCGCCGACGCCGAACGACGGCGACGGATCGTCGTGGGGGCGGGGCTCGCCGTGGCGCTCGCGCTCGCGCTGTTCTTGCGCCGGCGCTTCGCGGGCAAGACGCTCGCGGCGGCGCTCGCGCGGCGGCCCGCGCTGTTTCCCGACGTCGCGCGCGTCGTGGGCGAGCTGCGCCACGACGTGCTCAAGCACCGCGCGGGCGTGCTCGGCATGGCGGCCGATCCGGCGACGTCGCGCGACGATCTCCGCAAGGCGTTGCTCGAGCCGCGGCCGGCGTCGGCCGACGTCGCCGCCGCGTACGAAGCGCTCGCGCACGCGGCGAAGGGGCAGGGGCTCACGCTGCGACCGCTCTCGCGCGAGCCCGTCTTGGGCGCGCTCGCCGCCGATCTCGCGCGCGCCGAGCGGTCGCTCGCGGCGCCGTCCCTCGACGTCGCGCGCGTTCTCGCGCTCGACGAGCGCCTGCGCGGCGCGCACGCGGAACGTCTCGCGGCCTTGCTGCAACAAGGCCCGCGAACGCGCCTCGACGCGCACACGCTGTCCGACTGGATCGCCGCCGTCGAGGCGACCGTGCGCGCCGACGGCGAGCGGTGGGTCGCGCCCGCGCTCGCGCTCGGCGATCTCGACGTCGAGCTGCCCGTCGAGAGCGCGGCGCTGCACGCGATCTTCGCGAACCTGCTGCGCAACGCGCAGGCGGCCGTCGCGTCCGATGACGGCGGTCGCGTCATCGTGCGCGTCACGCGCGCGCGCGACGTCACGGGCCGACAGCTCGTGAGCCTCGACATCGGCGACTCGGCGTCCGCCGCGCTCACGCTCGAGGCCATCGAGGCGCGCGAGAGCGGCCGCGGTCTCGCGATCGTGCGCGACCTCGTGCGCCAGTGGCGCGGCCACCTCGTCGTACACCCCGAGCCCGCTCCCTTCACGAAGGTCGTCGGGGCATGCTTCCCCGCGTGAGCGATCCGCCGCCCCGGTTCGTCGTCTGCGAAGACGGCACCGAGTACATCGATCGTTTTCGGCGGTTTCTCGGCGAGGCGTTCGCGTTCGTGCCCGCGACGTCGTTCGCCGACGCGCTCGCGTCAGCGCCGGGCGCGGCGGGCCTGCTGCTCGATCTCGACTTCCGGCGCACCCCCGCGGCGGCGCTCGTAGACGAGGCCGGCGTGCCGGGTGCGGCGATCGACGCCGGCACGCGCCGCCGTCTCGCCGAGTCGCAGGGCATCCTCATCCTGCGCGCGCTTCGGGCGCGCGGCGTCGCGACGCGCGCCATCCTGTTCGCCGACCTCGACGATCCGGCGCGCGCGCGCTTCCTCGAAGCGTCGCTCGCGCCCCTGACCGTCGTCCCGAGCAGCACGGGCCTGCGCGAGCTGGCGGCTCTCCTCAAGTAGGGGACCGCCCGGCGCCCAGCCGATCTTCGAACTACTTCGCGGGTTCGCCGATCGCGGCCTCGAGGATGCGCAGGGCGCGCTCGACTTCGTCCGCGGGGCGCCGCGCGAGGTAGCGCGCGACCTTTTCGGCGGCCGCGAACGCGCTCGCGGCCGCGCCCGTCGTCGGGCGCGCGTCGTCGAGCAGCATGAGCGCCGAAAGCTCGACGTCGAGCGCCGCAGCGAGACCCGCGATGACCTCGAGCGTGGGGTTGCCCGTGCCGCGCTCGATCTGGCCGACGAGCTTGCCCGTGACGCCGGCGCGCTCGCCGAGCTGCTCCTGCGTGAGCATCCGAAGCTTCCGCAACGTGCGCACGCGCTGGCCGAAGAGCTTTCGCACGCTCGCTCGACGGCCACGCGACATCGCCGCATCGTCGCCGCCGCGTCGGGCGTCATACACCCCGCATGGTTCTGTTATGGCGCTGTTGATCGGTGTAAATAGGAACTATAGTTCCATTTTGGGTCATGGAGTGGACATTGGGAGAGGAACCGGACATGGAGGAGGTTTATGGGGGAGCCGAGGAGCCGACGCCGCCGTCACCGGAGCGCGTCCTCGTGCGTTGTGTCGCGTGTCGTGGGAGCGGAGCCCTCCAAGTGCTGGGCGACTGCATCGCCGAGCGACGGGCGGTGCGTTGTCCCTTTTGCCGTGGCGGCGGAATGCGCGTCGTCGCCGTCCGCGATCTACGCGCTGAGGCCGCGGCGCGGAGGTGACGGCTCGTGAAGGCGTCCGCGGGGCCGAAGATGCGCCGCTGCAAAGGCTCGTTTCGCGCGGGGCGCGCGGCGCCGTTCGGCCGCGTCGTGTGCCCCGTGTGCGCGGCGCGCCTGCGGCCGTTGCCGGGCCTGCGCGCGCCGAATCACAAGGCCGAGGTCAAGAGAGGCGACCCGTCGCCAGCAGACCAAAAATGAGCGCGCCGAGCACGACGCGGTAGACGACGAACGGGATCGTCGTGCGCGTCTTCAGGAACTTGAGCAGCCACGCGATGCTCGCGTAGCTGACGATGAACGTCACGACGAGGCCGAGCGCGAGGGTGGCGTGGCTGACGTCCTTGGCGTGCAGCACCTCCTTGAGCTCGTGGATGCCGGCGGCGGCGACGGCGGGCACGCTCAGCAAGAACGAGAAACGCGCGGCGGCGGCGCGCTCGTAGCCGAGCGCCATCGCCGCCAGCAGCGTCACGCCCGAGCGCGACGCGCCCGGCACGAGCGCGAGCGCCTGCGCGCAGCCGATGAGGAACGCGTCGCGCAGCGTGAGGTCGTCGAGGACGCGCGTCTGCTTCGAGGTCTTGTCGGCGACGCCCAGCAGGAGCCCGAACACGATCTGCGCGGCGGCGATGATGGCCAGCGAGCGGAACGACGTCTCGATCTTGTGCTTGAGCAGCAGGCCCAGCACGCCGACGGGAAGCGTGCCGACGATGATGTAGAGCAGGTGCCGCGCCGCCGGCGTGGGCGGCTTGGAGCGATCGGTCACCGCCTTCACCGCGTCGCCGGCCATGCCGAGCAGGTCCTTCAAGAAGTAGCCGATGACGGCGACGAGCGACCCGAGCTGCAGCACGGCCGTGAAGGCGGCGCCTGGATCGTCCCAGCCGACGAGCGCGGGCACGATGCGCAGGTGCGCCGTCGACGAGATGGGCAGGAATTCGGTCAAGCCCTGGACGATGCCCAGGACGACGGCTTCGATGGATGTCATGTCGTGATTTCTCCCGAGAGGATGCGGTGAACGTGGCCGGCGTCGTCGCGCAAACGAAGCGCGCCGTCCGGATCGACGCCGAGGGTGAGGCCTTCGAGCGCGCCGACACGCGCGCGCGCGCCCAGCGCGGCGTGCTCTTGCCAGGCGGCGCTCGCGATCGCCGCGCCCTCGGCGGCGAAGCGCTCGTAGAGCGGCTCGAACGCGGCGAGCACGGCGGCGAGCACGGCGCCGCGATCGAGGATCTCGCCGCCGCGCGCGAGGCGCAGCGACGTCGCGCGGCCCTCGAGCTCGGGCGGGAACGCCGTCGCGTTGACGTTGAGCCCGATGCCGACGACGACGTGGCTCGCGCGCGCGCCCTCGCTCGACATCTCCGTGAGGATGCCCGCGACCTTGCGGCCGCCGTCGAGCTGCACGTCGTTCGGCCACTTCAGCTTCGGCGAAAAGCCCAGCCCCGCGAGCGCGCCCGCGACCGCCGCGCCCGCGAGCAACGTCAGCGGCGGAATCTCCGACGTGGGCCTCGTCGGCCGCAGCAAGATAGAGAAGTACAAGCTCTCGCCAACAGGCGAGTGCCACGAACGTCCAAGCCGCCCCCGTCCGCGCGTCTGCGCCTCTGCTGCGATGACGAGCCCTTCCGGCGCACCTTCTCGCGCGCGCGCCGCCGCGAGATCGTTCGTCGAGCCACACTCTTCGTGCCACTCGTAACTACGCCCGAGCCACCGCGTTTCGAGGCGCGGTTTCACCAGGTCTGCAGGCATGGCCGCGCGCAGACTAACACCGCTCCAAGAAATCGGGAGGCGCGGCTTCGCCGCGCCGGCTCGCGTGCTGGGCTCTTAGGGGGCCCGCGGGGGAGCTAGCTCCCCCGCGCGCGCTAGCTCCCCCGCGCGCTTTCGCCCGCGGGGCGGATCTCGCACGAAAAATCGATCGCGCGCGCCGAGTGAGTCAGCGAGCCGATCGACACGACGTCGACGCCGGTCTTGCTGATGTCTCGGATGCGGTCGAGCGACACGCCGCCCGAGGCCTCGATCACGATCTTGGGCGCGCGCTCGCGGATGCGCTTCACCGCTTCGCTCATCTCGCGCACCTGGAAGTTGTCGAGGAGGATGACCTCGGCGCCTGCCTCGATGGCCTCGTCGATCTGCCCGATCGTGTCGACCTCGACGGCGATGCGCAGCACGTGCGGGGCGCTCGCGCGCGCGCGGCGCACGGCCTCGCGCACCGAGCCCACGAGCGCGACGTGGTTGTCCTTGATGAGGATGCCCGAGCCCAAGTCCGCCCGGTGGTTCGCGCCGCCGCCGGCGCGAACGGCGTATTTCTGCAGCGCGCGCACGCCCGGCGTCGTCTTGCGCGTGTCGGCGATGCGCAGCTTCGCGCCCTCGGCCGCCGCGACGAACGCCTGCGTGAGCGTCGCGATGCCCGACAGGTGCTGCAAGAAGTTCAAAGCCGTCCGCTCGCCCGCGAGCAGCGCCTGCGCCGGCCCGCGCACGCTCGCGACGAGCGTGCCCTTGGCCACGGGATCACCGTCGGCGATCTTGGCGCGCACGCGCGTGCGCCAGTCGAAGCGCGTGAACACCGCCTCGAGGATGCCGAGCCCGCACACGACGCCGCGCTCGCCCGCGACGATGTCCGCCTCGGCCTCTTGTGTCTCGTCGATGCACGATGCGCTCGTGACGTCGCCGCGCCCGACGTCCTCTTCGAGGGCGAGATCGAGCAGCCGCTGGACGGCCGGGGTGTACCAAGGGGCGGAATAGACGCTCACGCGCGCACCTCAATCGGAGGTTTCATCCAATCCTGAACGGGCCACCCGCGTTTCTTCGCCGCGACGCGCAGCCGCGGGTCGGGGTTGACGACGATCCCGTTGCCGACGCGCTCGAGCATGGGCACGTCCGTGTATGAGTCCGTGTAGAAGAAGCTCTTCGACAGGTCGATGTCGTGCTTCGACCCGAGCGACTCGGCCCAGTGGATCTTGCCCGGGCCCACGCAGGCCGGCCCCACGAGCCGCCCCGTGAACTGACCCGCGTCGACCTCGAACGTGGTGGAGAGCACCTCGTCGATCCCCAAGATCTCGGCGAGCGGTTTCGTGACGTAGGTCGGCGACGACGACAGCACCGCCAGCACGTGGCCCTCGGCCCGGTGGTGCTCGATCTTGCGACGCGCGCCCGGGGTCACGAGCGGCAGGACCTCGGCCTCCACCCAGCTGCGGCACTGCTCGGCGAACTCCGACTCGGACTTGCCACGCATCTGGCCGGCGATGTTGACGGCGATGATTTGAAGGTCGATGAGGGACAGGTGGTACTTGGCCATCCAGCCAAGGGCCTGGAGCGTCCGCAGCAGCGAAATTTCGCCGCGCCGCCGCAATTGCCGCACGAACAGCCGCGCTGTATTGCAGCTGACGAGGGTCCGATCAACGTCGAAAAAGGCGGCAATTCGCGGCATGAACCGTCGGAGTGTATCGCACAAGGCGACAGAAATCCGGGGTCCTCACCTTGGGTTGGGAATGATGCGAAACGTGGGGAAGCGCCGCGTCGAGCCTCGAATTGACGACGCCGGACCTTAGGCGTAGGAACGAAAGTCGAACATGCGTCTGACAGGCGGGCTCGATCGCGGGCGGCGGCTCATTGCCCCGCGCGGCGCGGACACCAGGCCGACCGCGGCCAAGGTTCGCGAGGCCATCTTCAACATCCTCGGCCCCGTGCCCGAAGGCGACGTGCTGGACCTGTACGCGGGGACGGGTGCGCTGGGCCTCGAGGCGCTGTCGCGTGGCGCGGCGCACGCCGTGTTCGTCGAGCGCGAGCACGCGCCGCTCGTGGCCCTGCGTCGCAACATCAAGGAGCTCGGCTTCGAGGACCGCGCGTCCATCGTACCGGCCGACGTGTGCACCGCGCTGCGCCGCCTCGCCGGGAAGGCGAAGCGGTTTTCCTGGATCTTCCTCGACCCGCCTTACGTCAAGGAGACCACGGGCGTGTTGGCCGAGCTGTCGGGCAGCGGGCTGCTCGCGCCGTGCGCCGTCGTCATCCTCGAGCACGATCGCCGAAACCGGCCGCCCGAGTCGGTGGGCGCGCTCTTCCTCACGGATCGGCGCTCGTACGGCGACACCGAGCTCTCGTTCTACCGCTGCTCGAGCTCCTGATAGCAACCTCCTGGAGGACAACGTGAAGCTCGCGGTCTACCCGGGCACGTTCGACCCGATCACGAACGGCCACGCCGACATCCTGCGGCGCTCGCTGGCCTTCTTCGACAAGGTCGTCGTCGCGCTGGCCGAGAACCCGCGCAAGACGCCGATGTTCACGATCGAGGAGCGGCGCCGCATGATTCTCGAGGCGGTCGGCGGCGACGCGCGCGTCGAGGTCGACGCCTTCTCGGGCCTGCTCGTCGAATATTGCAAGCGCCGCGGCGCGGGCGCCGTCATCCGCGGCCTGCGCGCGCTCGCCGACTTCGAGTACGAGTTCCAGTTCGCGCACATGAACAGGCACCTCGCGCCCGAGGTCGAGACGATGTTTCTCATGACCAGCGAGGAGAGCTTTTATGTATCCTCCTCGCTCGTCAAAGAAGTGGCCCTCATGGGCGGTGACGTTTCGCGGATGGTTCCGCCCGCTGTCGTCGCCGCGCTGGCCGCGAAACGCAAACAAGGAGTCGCTCCGTGAAGCTCGCGCGTCGTTTGAATGTGATCGAACCGTCCCCGACCCTCGCCGTCTCGGCCAAGGCCGCCAAGCTCAAGGCCGCCGGCGTCGACGTCATCGGCTTCGGCGCGGGCGAGCCGGACTTCGACACGCCGGCGTTCATCAAGGAAGCGGCGAAGAAGGCGCTCGACGCGGGCGCGACGAAGTACACGAACGTCGAGGGCACGCCGGCGCTGCGCAAGGCCGTCGCCAAGTGGATCGGCGACGCGCACGGGCTCACGATCGATCCGAGCGAGGTCATCGTGTCGTCGGGCGCGAAGCAGTCGATCTTCAACGCCATGCACGCGCTCATCGACGACGGCGACGAGGTCATCATCCCGACGCCGGCGTGGGTCAGCTACAACGACATCGTCAAGATGGCGGGCGGCAAGCCGGTCACGGTGCCCACGAAGGCCGAAGAGAACTTCAACGTTCGTGTCGAAGACGTCGCCAAGGCGATCACGCCGCGCACGAAGATGATCATGGTGTGCTCGCCGTCGAACCCGACGGGCGCGATGTACGACGAGTCGACGCTGCGCGGGCTCGCCAAGCTCGCCGTCGACAAGGACCTGTGGCTGCTCACCGACGACATCTACCGGATGCTCGTGTATGGCGACGCGAAGTTCTTCCAGCCGGCGACGATCAGCCCCGAGGTCAAGGCGCACACGATCATCATCGACGGCGTCTCGAAGGCGTTCGCGATGACCGGGTGGCGCGTCGGCTTCACCGTCGCGCCGAAGAACGTCGTCGAGGCGATGGCGACGATCCAGGGCCAGTCGACGACGCACGCGGCCTCGGTCGCGCAGGCGGCGTCGATCGCGGCGCTCGAAGGACCGACCGAGGAGCTCGAGAAGATGCGGCAGGAGTTCGACAAGCGCCGCAAGGTCATGGTCTCGCGCCTGCGCGAGATCCCGGGCGTCACCTGCGTCGAGCCCAAGGGCGCTTTCTACGCCTTCCCGGACCTGTCGGCGTTCATCGGCAAGAAGACGCCCGAGGGCAAGGTCATCGCCAACGACGTGCAGCTGTGCGAGTGGCTGCTCGAGGCGGCCAAGGTCGCCGTCGTCATGGGCTCGGCCTTCGGCGCTCCCGGCTTCGTGCGCCTGTCGTACGCGACCTCGATGAAGAACATCGAAGAGGGCGTCCGCCGCATGGCCGAGTACCTCCCGAAGCTCGCCTAGTTCGCGTCGGCACCCGTCGCGCGCGCCAACTGCACGTTCGCCACGCGCGCCGCGATCCTCGCGGCGACGAGGTCGAGCCGCGCGCGCGTCAGCTCGGTCTCGGCGTCGGTGAGCTCGACGCTCGTCGCGCGGCCGTTCTGAAAGAGCGAGCGGCGCACGCGGTACGATTCCTCGGCGGCGGCGACGGCGCGCGCCGACGTTTGCTGCGCGCTCGCCGATTCGTCGACGGCCTGGAGCGCGCCGGCGATCTCCGAGCGCACGCCGTCGAGGAGCGCCGTGCGCTGCCCGCGCGCGGCGTCTCGTCGCGCGGCGACGCCGCGGCCGGCCTTCGCCGCCGAGAACGCGTCGTTCGGCGACCACGCCAGCTGCGCCGTCACCGACCACGTCGTCTCGAAGGCGTCGGGTGCGGGCACGTAGCGCAGGTTCGGGTTGGCGTCGGTGACCTCGCCAATGACGGCGAGCGACGGCGCGGCCGCGTTGCGAACGGCGCGTGCCTGCTGGTCGAGCGCGCCTATCGTTGAATCGACGGCGCGCACCTCGGGCCGCGCGCGCTCGGCGTCGGCGGCGAGCACCTCGAGGTCGCGCGCGCCCGAGGAAGCCACGAAGTCGACGTCGACGGGCTCGCCGATCGCGAGCGCCTCGTTCGCGGGCGCGTGCATCATCGTGCGCAGCCGCGCTTCGAGCGCCGTCGTGAGCGTCCGCGCGCGCACCGCCACTTGATCGGCCGCCGCCAGCTGGGCCTCGACGCGCAACACGTCGGCCTTGCTCGCGCTGCCGGCCTCGAAGGCGTGGCGCGCGTCCTCGAGGTGGCCGCTCGCCTGCGCGACGGCGGCGTCGGCGACGACACGCGAGAGCTTGGCGCGCGTCCACTCGTAGTACAGCGTCTTCGCCTCGGCGCGCGCCTTGCGACGCGCGGCTTCCTCGGCGTGGCGCGCCGCCTCTTCCGAGTGCGACGCGGCCGCGTGGCTCTGCCCGATGCGGAACACGTAGTCGGACAGCGGCACGGCCAGCTGCGCCTGGAAGCTGGTTTGGTTCAGCTCGATCGGCAGCTTGATCGGCACGTTGACGAGCTGCGTGCCCGCCGGCAGCGGGCCGGCAGGCGCGTCGGCCCCGACGAGCACGCCGAGCAATGGCGGATCGATCGCCGACAGCCGCGTGTAGCGCGCGCTGGCGGCGAGGCGCGGGAAGTACGCGACCAGCGCCTGATCGACGGCGGCCGCGGCGGCGTCGACGTCGGCGCGCCGCGCCTCGACGTCGCCGCTGCGCGCCTCGGCGCGCCGCGCGGCCACCTCGGCCGTGAGCCCGCCCGCGACGTTGGTCTCGGCGTGGAGGCGCTCGGCGAAGACCGCGGCTTCGTTGGTCGGATCGGTCGCGTTCGCGAGCAACAAGGAGAGGGCGGGCAGAGCTATCGCTAGAGGCGTCATGTTCGTTCCTCGTTCGGGTGGGTTCGGGCGGACTAGTGAGCGCCGCTCGCGGACACGCCCGACTTCGGGCGCTTCATGACGACGACGGCGAGCACGCCCAGCAGCATCGCGACCGCCGCGAGGCGAAAGCCGTCTTCGAAGCTGAGCACGAGCGCTTGTCCTGCGACGCGCAGCTGCAGCAGCGCCTCGGGCAGGATCGTCCCGGTCGCCGTGCGCGGGCCGATCGTCTGCGCCATCGCGTTCATTTGCTCCTGCACGATCGGGTCGAACGCCGTGACGTGCGACGCCAGCGCCGTGCCGTGCGCCTTGACGCCGTTGGTGACGACCATGCCCATCCAGGCCGTGCCGATCGAGCCGCCCAGCTCGCGCGTGAGGTTGAAGAGGCCGGTCGCGTTGCCGCGCTGGCTGTCGTCGAGATCGGACAGCGCGAGGATGCTCGCGGGGATGAAGACGAAGCTGAGGCCGATGGCGCGCACGAGCTGCGGGTGAACCAGGTCGGAGAAGCCGGCCGCCGACGTCAGCTGCGCGGCGACGAGCTGGCTCGCCGCCGTGACGACGACGCCGAAGAACAGCAGCTTGCGCGCGTCGACCTTGGGCGCGAGCCGACCCACGAGTGGCATGAGCACGATCTGCAGCGCGCCCGCGACGAGGAACACGCGGCCGATGTCGAGCGCCGTATACTTCATGACGGCGCCGCAGAAGAGCGAGAACAAGTACGAGCCGCCGAAGAGCGCGAGCCCCGTGAGGAAGTTCACGACGGTGCCGCCCGCGTAGGTGCGGTTCGCGAACACGCGCAGATCGACGACGGGGTTCTCCGTTTCGAGCTCGTGCACGACGAAGGTGACGAGCGCGATCGCGGCGACGACGGCGAGCAACACGATCGTGCGGCTCTCGCCCCAGCCTTCGCGGTTGCCCTCTTCGAGCACGTACTGCAGCGCGGGCATGCCCGTCGCGAGCAGCACGATGCCGAAGATGTCGACGCGCTCTTTCGGCGCGACGAAGCCCGGCTCCTCGATGACCCGCGACGCCGCGATGGCGACGGCGAGGCCGATCGGCACGTTGACGAGGAAGATCCAGTGCCAGCTGAGCCAGCTCGTCAGGTAGCCGCCGATCGTCGGCCCGAGCAGCGGACCCGTGACGGCGCCTAGGCCGAACAGACCCGCGGCCGTGCCGTGCTCGGCCTTGGGGTAGCGCGCGAAGAGCAGACTCTGCGCCGTCGGGATGATCGCGCCGCCGCCCAGGCCCTGCAGCACGCGGAAGAGCACGAGCGAAGGCAAGTTCCACGCGAGGCCGCACAGGGCGCTCGCGACCGTGAAAAGCAGCACCGACCACGAGAAGTAGCGACGGAAGCCGAAGCGCCGCTGGAACCAGCCCGTCATCGGGATGACGACGATGTTCGCCATCATGTAGCCCGTCGACACCCAGCCGATCTGGTCGAGCGGCGTGCCGAAGCTCGCGCGCATGTCGCTGAGCGCGACGTTGACGATCGAGATGTCGATGAAGGCCATGAGCGCGCCGCCCATGGCGACGAGCGTGATCGCCCACTTCGGTCCGCTGACTTGCCCGCGCATGACGGCGTCTCCTCGTTTTCTTTCGTTGGTTCAGTCGGCGACGGACACGCGCACGGTCGCGCTCATGCCGGGGCGAAGGACGACGCCCGGCGCGCCGTCGAGGCGGACGAGCACGGGCACGCGCTGCACGACCTTCGTGAAGTTGCCCGAGGCGTTGTCGGGCGGCAGCAGCGAGAAGCGCGAGCCCGTGCCGGGCGCGAAGCTCTCGACGTGGCCCGCGAGCTTGCGGCCGCCGTACGTGTCGACCTCGACCTCGGCCTTGGCGCCCGCGCGCATCGCCCTGAGCTGGTCCTCCTTGAAGTTGGCGACGACCCACGTGTCGTCGAGCGCGACGAGCGCGAGCAACGGGCGCTCGGGCGCGACCATCTGGCCCGGCTCGACGGTGCGGCGCGCGACGGTGCCCGACGTCTCGGCGCGCACCTTCGCGTACGACAGGTTCAGCTCGGCCTGCGCGACGGCGGCGTCGGTCTGCGCGAGGCGCGCCTCGGCGAGCTCGAGCTGCGCCTGCGCCGACTGCACCTGAACGGGGCCCGACTGCGCGGCGACGAGGTGGCCGCGCGCCGTCTCGATCGAGCCGCGCGAGCTGCCGAGGTTGGCCTCGGCGCTCGTGAGGCGCGCGCGCGCCTGCGTGAGCGCGGCGTCAGCCTGATCGAAGGCGGCCTGGCGCGCGTCGAGCTCGGCCTGCGCGACGGCGCGCTCGTCGAAGAGGCGCTGCGCGCGTCCGAGGTCGGTCTTCGCGAGCGAGGCGCGCGCTTCGGCGGACGCGACGTCGGCGCGCGCCTGATCGATCCCGGCGCGCGTCGTGCCTTCGAGCGCCGCGGCCTGCGTGACGCCGCCGCGCGCGACGGTGAGGTTCGAGCGCGAGGTCGTCTCGGTGAGCGCCAGCTGCGTCTCGGCGGCGCGCACCTGCGCGCGCGCGGCCAGCTGGTCGGCGCGCGCGGCCGCGAGCCGCGTCGCGAGATCGCGATCGTCGAGCTCGACGAGCACGTCCCCGGCCTTCACCTCTTGGTTGTCCTTCACGAGCACGCGCTTGACCTGGCCGGGCACGCGGGCCGCGACCGTCGCGACGTGGCCCTCGACCTGCGCGTCGTCCGTGGTCTCCGTGCCGTGGCCCAACCAGAACGTCACGGCCGCGCCCGCGGCGGCGACGGCGACGAGCGCGGGCAGCACGACCTTGGCGCGCGAGGGCTTCTTCGCGGCCGGCGCCGGCACCGCCTCGGGCGCGGCCGTCTCGAACGCCGGCACCTCCGTGAGGGCCAGCTTCCTGTCGGCAGTCTTGGTATTGGCGATGTTTGCGTTCACGACACGTCCTCCTGCGCGCCGTCTTCAGCAGGGTTCGTGCCAGATGCGATCCAGCCCATTAGTCCAATTGTTAACGTTGAAATTATTCATTTATTTCTATTCAACCAGCGCCGACGCCCAGTTGCGCGCAGCCGCTACGGATTTGCTCTGGAATAAATGGACTTAGTCCGGTATGGATCTGGATGACTCCATGTCGACCAAGGTGATGGACCGCGGCGGCGTGCGCGCGCTCCGCGGCGACGAGAGCCGCGCCGCGTTCGCGCGCCGGCTGGGCGTCACGGCGCAGACCGTCTACCGTTGGGAGCTGCCCGACGACGCGGCCGAGGCGCGCCGCCCGCGTGGCGAGGTGCTCGAGCGGCTTCGTCGTCTCGCCGACGGCGCAGCCACGGCGCCAGCACGGTCAGGCGGCGCAGGCGACGCCGCGGCGTCGTCGGCGGCATTCGCGGCGTTCGCGCGCTTCATGCAGGGCGAGTGGCGCGACGCCGAGCCCGAGCTCTTGCGCGCCGTCATGGAAGGTCCCGACGTATCCGAGGACGCGGCGGCCGTCGGCGCCGCCGGGCTCGCGTTCGCCGAGACGTTCTTGCGCGCCGACGCGCGCGCGGCGTTCGCGGCGCTCGGGCCCGCGCTCGCCGCGGCATCACGAGATCGGCTCACGCCCGGCGTCGCCGCGATCGTCTATGCCGTCGGCGCGATCGCCCACGCGATTCCCGACGCGCGCTTCTTCGATCTTGGCCGCGTCAACGCCTACCAGGCGCGCGTCGAGGCGCTCGCGGGCCACGGCGCCAGCTCGGAGACGCGGCTGCTCGCGGGGCTGGGCGCAGGCTGGGCCGCCGTCGTGTCGGGCGATCACGAACTGCTCGTGCGCGCGTTCGACGGGCTCGATCAGATCGTCGTGTCCGAGCCGCCGCTCGCGCTGTCGCTGCTCATCGACGAGTCGGCGGCGTTCCGCGCGCTCATCTTCGGGCGGCCCGCCGAGGCGGCGCGGCTGTTCGAGGCGCTCGCCGCGCGCGCCGACGCCGCGGGCGCGTCGCTCGTCGCCGCGAGGTCGTGGGGCTCGTTCGCGTCGCGACTCCTCGAGGATCTCGCGCCCCCCGAGCGCGCGCTCGAGCATGCACGACGCGCGCACGATCGCGAGCGCGCGGCGCGCGCCGCCGCGGGCCTGCACACGATGTTCGCCGCGCGCGCCGAGATCGAGGCGCTGTTTCGCTTGGGCCGGCTCGAAGAGGCGCGCGCCGCGCTCGCGACCGTCGACGCCTACTGGGGCGAGACGGGCTTGCCGCCCACGGGCGCCATCAGCGCCTACGTGCGGCTCGCGTTCCTCGAGAGCGATCGCGCGCGGCTCGAGGCGCTCGTCGAGCGTCTGCGCGCGTGCGACGTGCCGGGCGTGCGCCGCCTCGCGCGCGCGTGTGCGCTGTACGTCGAGGCGGCGCTCGCGCTCGGCACGGGCGGCGACGCACAGACGGCCCTCGCGGCCTTCGCGTCGGCCGAGCGCGAGGCGGCGCTGTGGCCGTTCTTGGTGCGCGAGCTCGTGACGTGGCGGCCGATGGCCTTCGTGCTCGATCCCGAGCTGCCGAACCCGGACGCGGCGCTCCGCCACGCGCAGCGCGTGCTCGACGGGTTTCCATCGCCGTGGGCTTCGGCGCACCTGCGCCGCGCCGAAGGCATGATCCGCGCGACGCGCGGGCAGCTCGCCGAAGGACGACGCTTGCTGCAGGCGGCGCGCGCCACGTTCGAGGCCGCGGGCTGCGTGCCCGACGTCGCCCTCGTCACCTATGGGCTGGCGCTCACGTTGCGCTGCGAGGGCGCGCCCGACGCCGACGCGCGCGTCGCCGAGGCCGAGGCCGCCGTCCTCGCGCTCGGCATGCGCACGCCGCAGACGTACCAGCGCGCGATCGAGCGAGCACGCCAGCGTGGTTTGTTGCGGCGGGCGGAGAGCGCGCCGCCCCCGCGCGAGCCGACATCATCGCCCTCGCCGATCGAGGCGCTCGCCGTCGGGTTGCAGCGCTTGCTCGTGCCGGGCGCGGCCGCGCCGCTCGTGCAGCGCGAGCTGCTGTCGGTGGCGGCGGCGCTTTTTCCAGGGCGCGCGCCGCGCCTCGAAGAGCTCGACTCGAACCGCGCGCCGCACGCCGTGCCCGGCAGCGCGCCCGCGGGCGACGACGCGGACGTCACCTGGGTCGAGCTGGGCGACGGCGCGGGCCGGCGCCTGCGCCTCGGCGTGCCGGGGCCGTTGTCGGCGGCGGAGCACGGGTTGCTCGCGTCGCTCGCGCTCGCGGCGGGCGCGGCGCTGCAGATCGCGGCGCTCCGCGGCCTCTCGGCGCGCGGCGATCGCACGCCCGAGGAAGAAGCGTCGGCGTTGCCCGGTTTCATCGCCGCGTCGCCGGCGATGCGCCGGCTGCGCGCCGATCTCGCGCGCTTCGCGAGCTCGCGCGCGACCGTCATCATCACGGGCGAGTCCGGCACGGGCAAAGAGGTCGTCGCGCGCGCCATCCACGATCTGTCGACGCGCGCCGGCCGCCCCTACGTCGCCTTCAACTGCGCCGCCGTGCCGCGCGAATTGTTCGAGGGCCAACTGTTCGGTCACCGCAAGGGCGCGTTCACGGGCGCGACGGCCGATCAGCCAGGCACGATCCGCGCCGCCGACGGCGGCACGTTGTTCCTCGACGAGATCGGCGAGCTGCCGCTCGACGTGCAGCCGAAGCTGCTCCGCTTCCTCGAGAACGGCGAGGTGTCGCCGCTCGGCGAGCGCCGGCCCGTGAGCGTCGATGTGCGCATCGTCGCGGCGACGCACCGCGATCTCGAGTCGCTCGTGCGCCAGGGCAAGTTCCGCGAGGACTTGTTCTTCCGCCTGCAGGTCATCCCCGTGCGCGTGCCGCCGTTGCGCGAGCGCCGCGAGGACGTCGCCGCGCTCGCCCGTCACTTCGCGCGCGAGCTCGGCCCGAAAGGCCGCGCCCCCGTGCTCGCACCCGACGCCCTCGCGGCCCTCGTCGCCCACGCCTGGCCCGGCAACGTCCGCGAGCTCCGCAACGTCATCGAACGAACGCTCGCCTACACCCCCGACGCCGCCGTCGTCACCGCGACGGATCTACGCTTCGAGTGACGGGCAAGGGCGCCAGCAGAATCTGGCTCGCCAGGAACGAAGCGCACCGCGCCGCTCCGCTTGCCAGCCTGAATTTTACGATCGCGGCGTCGTCCGCGAGGAGCTCTCCATAAGACCGGCCGGTGTCCACTTGCTCTTTCTCGTTCGCGTTGCAGGTGCCCTCCGCGAGGACGGCCTTCGTGTCGCCGGCGATGAGCTTGATCGACACCTGATACCGGACGACCCCCGGCCCGGCGAACGAGGTGAAGACCTTCCATTCGTCCCTCGCGACCTCGAGGTAGAGGTCGCGCACGGGACGCGGCGGGCGCGGCGGCACGGTGATCATGCTTCGGGCCAGCCACGGCGTAACTATCGGCGGCTCGATGTACGTCGCGGCGACGAGGCCGTGAAGCTGGGCGAAGGCCTCCCCGATCTGTTGGGTGAGTTCGGGCGTCGGATCGA
Source organism: Polyangia bacterium (assembly GCA_035549075.1). GTDB lineage: Bacteria > Myxococcota_A > Polyangia > Fen-1088 > Fen-1088 > DASZFV01. The sequence goes on from DASZRT010000153.1 coordinate 43,892, forward strand.
TCACGTCGTGCTCGTCCAGGATCGATTTGCCGGCTCGGTTGGCGATGACGATCGCAGCCATGCTGTTGATGGGCAGGCCGGGGCTCCAAGCTTCGAAGTCGGTCCCCGGCGTGCGCGTCTGCACGAGCAGCAGCGTCTTCGCGCTTGCCCGCTGTAGGCGGCCGACGTCCAAAGGTCGCTGGGTCGCGCACCCGATCGTTGCCGCGATCGTTATGAGCGTACACAACGATCCCATCCACGAGCGTGCCACGTGGGCAATCTATCGAGTCGAGGCGGCGGCGTCTATTCGGGATCGGCCCGCTGAAGGACGGGGGCCGTCGGAGACGTGGTGGACGCGGCCGGGGCCGGCGGTGGTGCGCCGCCGGCGGAGGCCGCGGGATCGTCCGCGGGGGCCAGGAAAATCCCGCGTGAGAGATCGGTAAGGCAATCGTTCGCCGCGATCGTGAGCTGTCGCTTCACCATCGCGGCGCCGTTCGCGAGAACGTCTTCGTACGATCGTTTGGCGGCGCGCTGACCGGCGAGGTTCTTGGTCTCGCAGTCGCCTTCGGCGAGGACGGTGCGCTTCGCGCCTTCGAGCAGCCTCGCCGAGAAGCCGTAGAAGACGACGGCCTCTCCCAGGAGGGGCGCGTCGACCCCCCACTTCGTCGTCTTTACCTCCAAGTAGAGATCCGCGGCCGGCCATCCTGCCGCGGGCGCGGGACTTTCCCCATTTCTCTGCATGACGGCCGCCGGCTCTTCGAAGGCCGACAGCGAAAGTTGATAACGACGCGCAAACGGCGCCCCGAGGTCGTGACCGAGGTTTTCAGCGGGATCGTCGATGTCGTTCGTCTCGACGATCTTCTGTCCCTCGGACATCGCCGCCATCCCGCCGGCGAGTCCTCCGACGAGAATGTTTCGGTTGGGCCCGATGAACGGCGGGCTGCGCCGCAACACCACGACGATCGTCTTGGCTTTACTGCGCTCGATCGACGCGGGGTTGAGCGGCTTCCACGCCGGGACGCAGCCCAACGTCGTGGCTGCGACCACGACGATCCACCCCGCACCCGCGACTCCGGTCTTCATGGACCGGAAGAGTAAATCAAACGGCGACGATGCGTTTGCGGCGCAATTTTTCGACGAGCGTCGTGCGGTTCAACCCCAGCAGCTCGGCGGCGCGGTTCTTGTTGCCGCCTGTGCGCTCGAGCGCCTCGCCGATCATGCGGTCTTCGACGGCCTCGAGCATGGCGCGCAGGTCGGTGCCGTCTTGCGGCAGCTCGGGGATCGCGCGCGACATCGGCGTGATCTCCTTGGGCACGCGGATGTGCGGCGGGAGATCGGCGAAGGCGATCGTGCCCGAGCCTTTCACGATGACGAGCCGCTCGATCGTGTTTTCGAGCTCGCGGATGTTGCCGGGCCAGTTGTAGGCGCGCAGCGCGGAGATCGCGTGGGCCTCGAGGCCGGCGACGTGGCGGCGGTGGCGCTCGTTCGCCTTTGTCACGAAGTGCTCGGCGAGGCGCGTGATGTCCGTCGGGCGCTGGGCGAGGCTCGGCATCTCGATGGGGATGACGTTGAGCCGCCAAAAGAGATCGGCGCGAAAGCGACCCGCGGCGACCTCATTCTCGAGGTTGCGGTTCGTCGCCGCGAGGATGCGGACGTCGACCTTCGTGGGCGTCTCTTCGCCGACGGGCATGAGCTCGCCGTCCTGAATGAGGCGAAGCAGCTTGGCCTGGACGTCGGGCACCATCTCGCCGATCTCGTCGAGGAAGATCGTGCCGCCGTCGGCTTGGCCGAAGCGGCCGACGCGCGACGTGGTCGCGCCCGTGAACGCGCCTTTGACGTGCCCGAACAGCTCGGACTCGACGAGCGTCGTCGGGATCGCGGCGCAGTTGACGGCGACGAACGCCTTGTTGGCGCGCGCCGAGCCGGCGTGCAGCGCGCGCGCCGTGAGCTCCTTGCCCGTGCCCGACTGGCCCGTGATGAGGACGGTGCAGTTCGTGTCGGCCACCTGCGAAAGCAGGCTGAGCACCGGGATCATCGCCGGGTCGTCACCCAGCATCCAGGGCGCGTGCTGCTGCCGCCAGGCGCGCGGGTCGGTGGCCGCGGCGGGCGGCGTCACAGGCTTGAGGACCGACGCGACCGCCTCTTCGAGCGTCTGCATGTCGAACGGCTTGATGAGGAAGTCGCGCGCGCCGCCGTGCATCGCTTTCACGGCGTCGGGGATCTCGGCGCTGCCGCTCATCGCGATGACGGGCGTGCCCGGCGCCAGCGTGCGCGCCGCGTTGAGAAGCTCGAAGCCGTTGACGCCGGGCATCCGGATGTCCGTGAGCACCAGGTCGAACGCCTCTTGGCGAAGGCGCGTCAGCCCGCCGGGGCCGTCGGTTGCGACCACCTCGTGGCCGACGGCGCGCAGAATTCGACCGAGGCTCCGCAGGAGCGTGTCCTCGTCGTCGCAGAGCAGAATCTTTCCCATCAGGCGTGGTCGCTTCCTCTACTGCTCTGCATCGCGGTGGTACTGATGCCGGAGCGTCTTAAGTTTCTCACGAATTCACCGATCAGGAACATCTTTTTGGAAATGGGGCCTACATTTGATACGGGGCCCATAGTTCCCAGGCGTTGGCTGGGCCTTGATTGTCGGGCCCTGACCATCTAAACCCGGCGTGATGAAGGATCCCGCGCGGACGCTGCTGGGCGAGATCGAGCGCGAAGTGGCCGGACTTCCTGGCGCGTCCCTGGCCCCGCCGGCCTCGACCGATGCGAGCGCACGTTTCGCCGGTGTCATGGGCGCGGCGGCGCCGCCCGGGTTGGCGGCATTTTTGGCGTCGCACGACGGCGGCGCGCTGGGGCCCGACGTGAAGCTGTTCAGCCTCGACGAGGCGGCGCGCCGGCGCCAGCGCCCGGCACGCACGGCCGGCCCGGTCGAGTGGCCCGCGGGTCTTTGGCCCGTCATGGAGCGGGGCGGGCGCCGCTTCGCGCTCGACGCGCAAGACGCGAGCGCCGACGGCGAGTGGCCCGTCGTCGAGGTCGGCGATCGCGGCGTCGATCGCATGGGCACGTCGTTTCTGCGGTTCGTCCACGTCGTATGCGCCGAGCTGGGCGCGGGCGGCTCGGTCGAAGGCGCGGCCGCCGTCGCGCTCGGCGAAGAGCGCTGCCGCCGCGACCCAGGCCACGCCGACCACTGGCTCGACCTCGCCGAGCTGCTCGAGCACGCGGGGCGCGAGGCCGAGATCGACGGCGTGCTCGCGTCGGCGCTGCGCGCGTCGACCCCGCCGACGCCGGCGCTGTTGCTGGCCGTCGGCATGCGCGCCGCGCGCGCGGGCGATTGGGAATCGGCGCTGCGTGGCTTCAGCGACGCGATTGCGCTGGAGCCCATCGGGGCGCGCGACGACGACGCGCGGCTCGACGCCGCGGCGCTCGTCTTCGTGCTCGCGAGCGAGCGCGGCGACACGGCGGCCGCCGCCGAGGCGAAGCGCGTGCTCGGGCCGGCCGTCGCGGCGACGGTTTCGTTCTGGCGCAGCGAGGCGCTCACGGGCGCCGCGAGCGACGCGCCCACCGTCGCGGGCGAGCTCGCCCAGCGCATCGTGCTCGCGCTCGAGCCCGCCGATCCCGACGTGCCGCGGCTGCGCGCGCACGCGGGCTCTGCGGACATGCGCGCGGCGCTGCGGCGGCTGCGCTCGGCGCGCGAGGCGCTCGATCAAGGACGCGCGATCGAAGCGGCGCGCGAGGCGCGGGCCGCGCTCGCGACGCCCGAGGTCGCCGAGCTGGGCGCGGCGCACGCCGTGCTCGCCGAGTGCCTCAACGCCGTGCGCGACCGCGGCGCCATCGAGGCGGCGTCACGCGCCGTCGCGATCAACCCGCTGCTCGTCGACGGATGGCGCGAGCTGGGCGACGCGCACTTGGAGGCCGACGCGCTCCGCGACGCCGAGACGGCGTTCCGCCGCGTCGTCGCCATGGATCCGACGTACGGCCTCGGCTTCGCGAAGCTCGCCCAGGTGTTGCTCGAAGAGGGGCGTACGCTCGAGGCGCTCGAGGCCATCACCGAGGCCGGCGAGCGCGGCGGCGATCCGTTCTTCATCGCGGCGATCCGCGGCGACATCTACGCCGAGATGGAGCGCCACACCGAGGCCGCCGAGGCCTACGACGAGGCGCTCGACATCGAGCCCGAGGATCACTGGGCGCTGCACCAGGCGGCGATCGAGCACTGCCACGCCGGCAACCCGTCGCGCGCGTCGGCGCTGTTCGAGGCGGCGCTCGAGCACGACGGCGACGGCTGCCACCAGACGCTCGTCGACTACGCCGATCACCTGCGCAAGCTCGGGCGCATCGGCGACGCCGTGAAGCTCTACCGGCGCGCCGTCGCCGCCGTCCCCGGCGAGCCCGACTGGAAGCAGGCGCTCAAAGACGCCGAGCGCGAGCTGCTCGCCGCTCCGAACTGACGCCGCGGGGCGGCACGTGTCGCGGCGTGGTAGAGAACGCTCGCTTTCGCGCCTCCTTCCTGTAAAGTAGACAGCTCGGTTTTCCGATAGACGACCCCCACAGGCGAACTGATGGACCACCTCGACCAGCTCGAACAACAGAGCGTCTACATCTTCCGCGAGGCCTTTCGACACTTCGAGCGGCTCTGCATGCTCTGGTCGATCGGCAAGGACTCGACCGTCATGCTGTGGCTCGCCCGCAAGGCGTTCTTCGGCCACGTGCCTTTCCCGCTCGTGCACGTCGACACCAGCTACAAGTTGCCGGAGATGATCGCGTACCGCGACAAGCTGGCGTTCGAGTACAAGCTGCAGATGGTCGTCGGGCAGAACAAGCAGGCGCTCGACGAGGGCGACACGTTCCCCATCAAGCTCTCGAAGAACCCGGGGATGTCGAAGGAAGAGCAGGCCATCAACCGCACGAAGTGCTGTGGCCGGCTCAAGGCCGACGCGCTCGGCGCGACGTTGCACGGCACGGGCGTGCGCATGCGCATGAACCTCGTGACCGGCAAGTACGAGATCGACCCCGACAAAGAGCCGTACACGGGCGTCATCGTGGGCGCGCGCGCCGACGAAGAAGGTAGCCGCTCGAAGGAGCGCTACTTCTCGCCGCGCGACAAGCACGACAACTGGGACGTCGGCGATCAGCCGCCCGAGTTCTGGAACCAGTTCAAGACGGACTTCGCGCCCGGCACGCACGTGCGCATCCACCCGCTGCTCGATTGGACCGAGCTCAACATCTGGGAGTACATCAAGCGCGAGAGCATCCCCACGGTCTCGCTCTACTACGACCAGGGCGAGGGCACGCGCTACCGCAGCCTCGGGTGCGGCCCATGCCAAGCGCCCATCAAGAGCACGTCGAAGAACGTCGACGACATCATCGCCGAGCTCAAGAGCGGCGCGCTCCGCAACGTCGCCGAGCGCTCGGGCCGCCTGCAGGACGGCAAGCACGGCTTGGAAGAGCTCCGCCGCAAGGGGTACATGTGATGGCCGCAGCCACGCAGGACGAACGAACTCAAATGAACGTGGTCATCGTCGGCCACGTCGACCACGGCAAGTCGACGGTCGTCGGGCGCTTGCTCGCCGACACGGACGCGCTGCCGCAGGGCAAGCTCGACGCCGTTCGCAAGGAGTGCGAGCGCACGGGCAAGCCGTTCGAGTACGCGTTCTTGCTCGACGCGCTCGAAGACGAGCAGGACCAGGGCATCACGATCGACACGGCCCGCTGCTTCTTCAAGAGTAGCAAGCGCGACTACATCATCATCGACGCCCCCGGCCACATCGAGTTCCTCAAGAACATGATCTCGGGCGCGGCGCGCGCCGAGGCCGCCGTGCTCGTCATCGACGCCAAGGAAGGCGTGCGCGAGAACAGCCGCAGGCACGGCTACATCTTGTCGATGCTCGGCATCCGGCAGGTCGTCGTGTGCGTCAACAAGATGGATCTCGTCGGCTACGACCAGAAGCACTTCGAGACCATCGAGAAGGAGTACCGCGGCTTCCTCGAGAGCATCGGCGCCGTGTCGCCGCGCCAGTTCATTCCCATCTCGGCGATCGAAGGCGAGAACCTCGCGCGCCACGACGCCAAGAAGACGCCCTGGTACAAGGGCCCGACGCTGCTCGACGTGCTCGACACCTTGCCGAAGGCGCCGCCCAAGATCGATCAGCCGCTGCGCATGCCCGTGCAGGCCGTCTACAAGTTCACGAAGCAGGGCGACGATCGCCGCATCGTCGCGGGCCGCATCGAGGCGGGGCGCGTGAAGGTCGGCGACAAGATCGTCTTCTCGCCGTCGAACAAGGTCACGACGATCCGCTCGATCGAGGGCTTCAACACGGCGCCGCGCACCGAGATCGAGGCCGGCTGGTCGACGGGCTTCACGCTGTCCGAGGAGATTTACATCACGCGCGGCGAGGTCATGAGCCACGTCGCGAAGTCGCCGCTCGTGGGCACGCGCCTGCGCGTCAACATGATTTGGCTCTCGAAGAAGCCGTTCGTGAGCGGCCGCGACTACAAGCTCAAGCTCGGCACGTCGGCGATGCCCGTGCGCATCCACAAGATCCAGAAGGTCATCGACGCCAGCGAGGCGGGCAGCACGCTCGAGAAGGATCACGTCGGGCGCCACGACGTGGCCGACCTCGTGCTCGAGACGCGCCAGCCGATCGCCTTCGACCTCACGGCCGACTGCGAGGCGACGGGCCGCTTCGTCATCGTCGACGAGTACGACGTCGCGGGCGGCGGCATCATCACGGGCGTCGTCACCGACGACCTCGGCGATCTGCGCGCCGAGGCGCGCACGCGTGACTTCAACTGGGTGCCCGGCGGCGTCACGGCCGAGAACCGCGCCACGCGCTACGGCCACCGCTCGGCGCTCGTCATGTTCGTCGGCAAGGCCGGCGTCGGGAAGCACCAGCTCGCGCGCGCCGTCGAGAAGGCCCTGTTCGACGCCGGCCGCGCGGCCTACATGCTCGACGGCAAGAACGTGCTGCTCGGGGTCGACCACGATCTGTGGGTCGATGCCGCGCAGTCCGAGCTCGTCCGCCGCTTCGGCGAGGTCGTGCACCTCCTGCTCAACGCCGGCCTCATCGTCGTCTCGACGACCAACGCCATCGGCCTCGCCGACGCGTCGGCCGTGCAGTCGCTCATCCCGGACGCACCGCTCATCCTCGTCGAGGTGGGCGAGGGCAGCGGCCAGGCGTGCGACCTGCTCGTGGGTGAGCACGAGCCCGAGGCGGAGGTCGTCGCCAAGATCGCGGCGCTGCTCGACAAGCGCCAGATCACCGACCGGCTGAACTAAAGTCGCCCGTCCTCGACGGCGCGGGAAGCGCGGCGCTGCCTGATGAGCGGGGGCGCCGTCGTCTTTGGCCGACATGCGGTGGTTGAAACGATCGACCTGCGCGGGTGGGATCGTCATCGCGCTCGCGGCGCGCACGCACGCGAGCGAGGTCGTGCAGCTTCCCGTCGACGGCGTGCTCGACGGGCGGCCGGTCGCGACGCTCACGGGCGGCGTCGTCGTGCCGTGGACGACGGGCCTCGACGCCGACGACGGCTTCATGACGGCGGCGGCCGCGGCGTCGTTGCACGAGACCGGGCCCGCGCTGCCCGACGACGGCGTCTTCGCGGCGAACGCCGACCACCCCGAGGTTCGCCTGCACGTCTCGAACGCGGCCGCCGCGACGAGCCCGCAGGCGCACGTTCTCAAAACGCCGGGTCACGTCTCGTTCGACGTGTCGCCCGCCGTCTATGAAAAGGTGCTTCTCTTCCTCGGTAGCTCGTATGGCGACGCGCCGCTCGTCGCCACGCTGACGTACGCCGACGGCACGAAGACGACGTTGAATTTCACGCTGCCCGATTGGGGCGTCGCCGTCACGCTGCCGAAGAGCCCGCCGATGTTTTACTTGGCCGCCGGGCTGCACAAATGGACGAAGGCCGGCGCGAGCGTCGACACGCCGTCGCACTCGATCACGGGCGTCGCGATCACGCCCGCGCAGGATCGCGCGCTCGTGTCGATCGATCTCCAGAAGACGACCGCGGCGCCGTGGCTCGTGTTCTGGGGCGCGACGGCGATCGCGCGCGACCTGGTCGATGCGGGCGTGATGGCCGACGCCGCCGTCGACGCTTCCACCGACGGACCGGCCGAGGGCGTCGACGCCGGGCCCGACGCGTCGGCGCCGGTCGACGTGATGCCGCAGGGGCCACCGGACGTCACTTCGTCAGACGCATCGGTGACGTCGAATGACGCCTCGTCGATGATCACCGACGCGAGCGTCGACGTGTCGGCACCGCGGTCTCACCCATCGAGCGGCTGCACGGTCGCCTCCTCTTCGCCGCCGTCGCCGTTCTGGCTCGCCGCGCTCGCGGCCATCGCCCGCGCTACGCGTCGCCGCGCAGGAACGGCATCATCTTCTCGGCGACGCTCGACCAGTTGAGGCGCTCGCGGATCTTGCGACGCCCGGCCTCGGAGAAGCGGCGCAGCTTCTCGGTGTCGTTCACGAGATCGAAGATCGCCGCCTCGACGAGCGCCGTCTCGACGCGCGGCAAGACGACGCCGTCGACGCCGTCGGTGACGATCTCGGGCATGCCGTCGAACGCCGCGACGACCGAGGGCGTGCCGGCGTTCATCGCCTCGATGACGAAGCCTGGGAACGGATCGCAGCGCGCGGGCCCGAGCACGAGGTCCGAGCCGTCGAAGAGCTCGAGCAGGTCCGTGCCGTGGAGCGCGCCGCGATCGGTGACGCCCGGCTGCCCGGCGTACTCGCGCGGCAGCGGCCGCCCCACGGTGACGAGGCGCAAGCTCGGGTCGCGCGCCTGCAGGTTCGCGAACGCCGCCATGACGGCGTCGCCGCCCTTGCGATAGAAGTCCGACGCGTTGAAGAGCAGCTGGCGCGAGCCGAACGACTTCGGCTTTTGCACGGGACGCAGCACGTTGCCGCCCGCGCCCACGACGACGATCTTCTCGGGGTCGACGCCGTAGTCGTTGATGAGCGAGTCGCGCACGAGCGCGCTCATGGGGAACAGCTTCGACGCGCGCGCGTAGCTGCTGCGCTCGAGCTCGAGCCAGCGGTCTCGATCTTCCTTCGAGAACGGGCGCGGCTCCTCGGGGTTGTTTCGCATCGACAACGCGTAGGTGTAGTCGAGGTAATGAGCGTACGGGATCGTGGGCGGTCCCACGAACGGCGACGACAAACAGAAGACGTGGAGGATGACGTCGAACTGGGCGGAGCGCGTCGCGAGCTTGTTGGCCATCTGCCGCGACTTCACCTCGAACGATTCGACGCTCTTCGGGAACGCCTGGCGCAGGTTGCGTGGGTCGAGGCGGTCACGCAGGGGGCGATCGTCGGCGGCGAGCAGCGCGCGTGCGCCGAACTCGGCCATCGAGATCGCGACGTCGAGCGTCTCGCGCGGCGTGCGCTCCTGGACGGGCAAGAGGCCGATTTTGAGGCCGCTCGCCTCGACGGCGTCGATGAGCGGACGCCGCCTCCGCAGGAAAAACTGTTCCCCCGTGAAGAGCACGGAGCGATCGGAGGTCGCGCTCATGCCGGTCTCGGCCGGCAGAATAGGCGCGCCCGCTTGCGCGAGCAATCGCCTCGGAGGTCCAGTTTTGGACGCTCACGCGAAAGCGTGACTGAGAGCACGGTTCGGCTCGCCATCCGGTCGAGGCCCTATCCCTGGGTGGCTCGATCAGCGGCCCGTGGGGTGCGAGTCGCTCATGTCTTCGTCGTCGAAGCTCGAGTGCGTGACCGGCTCATACGACGCCCGGTCCTCGTCGTCGAAGCTCGAGTGCGTGACGTCGTGATCGACGACGTCCTCGTCGTCGAAGCTCGAGTGCGTGATGGCTTCGCCCTGGAACGCGCGGCCTTGCGTCACCAAAGTCGGATCGACGGGCGCGGGTGCGGGCGGCGCCGGCGGCGTGGGCTCGGGCGTCGCGACGGGCGCCTCCGGCGCGGGGGTAGGCGCCGTCGCGCCGACGGGTGGCGCCGCGGGCGCAGGTGTCGCGGGCGCGACGGCGATCGTCGGACCCGACGCGACCGGGAGATCGGGCAGCGACTCGGGCTCGACGTACGTTGGCGCGATCGGTGCCGTATCGGTGAGCTCGCGTTGGAAGCGCGAGTGCTCGACAGGTACGGGACGTTCACGCGGCACGGGATGCGTGCCGCTCGACCGACCGGCCCCGAAGCCGATCAGCAACCCGCCACCCACCAGCAGCGATCCGAGGGCCAGCTCCCCCCGCGTCATGAGGCAACTCTACGCCCGCAAAAGAAGCGAGCAAGTCCGGCGCGTCCCCGAGGCCCGCGCCCGTAAGATGCGCCCATGTCTTTGTTCGGTGTGACGTTGACCCCGCAAGGCGGTCAGCGGCTCGCGGCGCGGCCGCCGCAGCTGGCGCTCGGCGACGTCGTGGGCGGCGGCGGCACGCTCGAGCCCGGGCGACCGCTCCGCATCATCGACGAACGCGGGCAGACGCTGGCCGTGGGCGCGGCCGACCCCGAGAACGAGGTGGTGCGGCTCTGGGCGCACGGCGACGGCGTGCGCGCGCTCGACGCCGCATTCTTTCGCGCCCGGCTCGCGCCTGCGCTGGCGCTGCGCCGGACGTTGGGACTCGCCGATGGCGAGTCGGCGTATCGGTTGTTCAACGCCGAGGGCGACGGGCTTTCGGGGCTCACGATCGACGTCTACGGCGCGTACGCGGTCGTGACGGCGCTGTCGCGCGGGCTGCTCGGGCACGCGCGGCTGCTCGCGCAGGTCGCCTTGCAAGCGCTGCCCGAAGCCGGGCTCCCGTTGCGCGGCGTCGTCCTGAAGGTGCGCCTGCCCGGCAAGGGCAACACGCCCGAGCGCGCGAAGGACGACGTCGTCGGCGAGGCGCCGCCCGACAAGCTGGTCGTGCACGAGCGCGGCGTGCCGTTCGAGGTGCACCTGCGCGGCGGCATCAACGTGGGCTTGTTCACCGACATGCGCGAGCACCGCGCGGGCCTCGCGCGCTTCGTGCGCGGCGCGCGCGTGCTCAACACGTTCGCGTACACGGGCGCGCTGTCCGTCGCGGCCGTGCGCGCGGGCGCCACGCAGGTCACGAGCGTCGATCTCGCGGCGGGCCCGCTCGCGTGGGCGCGCGCGAACTTCGCGCTGTCGGGCCTCGACGCCGACGCGCACCGCTTCGAGGCGAGCGACGTCTTCAAGTTCCTGGAAGGGGCGCGCGCGCGCCGTGAGCGCTGGGACGTCGTCATCCTCGATCCGCCGACCGTGTCTGGCGCGCGCGCCGCGCTGTGGGCGCAGAAGCGCGACTACCCCGAGCTCATCGCCGCCGCGTGCGCCGTGCTGCCGGATGCCGGCGGCCACCTATGGATCTCGTCGAACACGTACAAGGGTCCCAGCGTGCTCAAGCACGTCGAGGCCGGCGTCGCTCTCGCGAAGCGCGACGCTCAGGTCCTCGAGCTCGGCGGCCTGCCGCCGGACTACCCGACGCCACTCAACTGGCCCGCGGCCCGCAACCTCGAGGTCTGCCAGCTCCGCGTCGGCGCGCCGCGCGACTAGTCAAATCACCCTCCGTCTCGGCGGCGAAACTCGGCTAGGGCCAATTCGGATGTCTCGGATAGGTCATTCCACCAGCCGAGGTCATTCAGGTCTCTCGGACGCAGTTAAACGGTATCAAGGTACCGGATGAAGAACGACTTCCGTCGGAGCTTGGTGCGCATATGCCTAGTGTGGTCGGAATAGGCATATGCCGTCATGTCTCGACCTCCGTCGCCGTGAGGCCGAGCCAGTCGCCCGCCGTCGTGACGCCGACGGCGTAGGTGCGGAGGGTGACGCGGCCGAAGCGGAAGGCGCGCGCCGTCGGGAGGTGACGATCGAAGAAGGCGGCGAGGGCCGTGAAGCGCGTGGCGACGAGGCGCTCTTCGGCGTCGTGCCACGGGCGCGGCGTCGCGGGGGAGCGCAGCCAGTCGCGCGCCGCGAGCTCCTCGACGATCGCCGGGTGCGGCTCGCCCACGAGCGCGGCGAGGTGGGCCGCCGACGGCGGCGCGGCGGGGCGGGGCCAGCGCACGACGGCGAGGGGCGCGTCGGCCTCGCTGGGGAACAGCAAACCCTCGACGAGGCGCTCCAGCTCGTCGACGCGTCGATCGAGCGGCTCGATCGCGGCGGCGGCGCGCGGGCGAGCGGCCGCCGCGACGGAGAGTCCTAGCAACACGCGCCGTTTCATCGCGGAGGTGTCGGCGGTTTTGCGGAGTGGTTGCGCGCGTGCCTAGAATCAAGCGACGTGCGAGCGCAGATTTTCTTCCTCGTGCTCTTCGCGGCCGGCGCGGCGGCTTCTACGTCGTGCGTGGCGCCGCCGCCGGCCGCGCGCATCGCGCTCGCGCCGCCGCCGTCGGCGAACGTCAACCTCGCGCTCGGCGAGCCGCGTGACGGCGACCCTTCGGACGACGTCCTGCTCGATCACGGCGTGTTCGTCGCCTCGTACGACCCGGCCAGACTCGTCCCGAGCTGGGTCGCGTGGCGCCTCGTCGCCGAGGATCTCGGCGAGATTCCGCGCCGCGATCACTTTCACCCCGATTCGACGTTGCCCGCGGGCCTGACGTCGCCGCGCCCGCGCGACTACGTCGGCAGCGGCTACGACAAGGGCCACCTCTGTCCGTCGGGCGATCGCACGGCCAGCGTCGAGAGCAACGACGAGACGTTCGTCATGACCAACGTCGAGCCGCAGATCGCGGCGCTCAACCGCGGACCGTGGGAGAAGCTCGAAGAGCACGAGCGCCACCTCGCGACCGAAGGTAGGCAAGTCTTCGTCGTCGCGGGCGGACTCTTCGACGCCGAGCCGAAGCGCCTGCCCTCGGGCGAGGCGGTGCCGCGCGCCAACTACAAGATCCTCGTCGTGCTCGATCGCGGGCGCGGCGCGGCCGACGTCGACGACGCCACGCCCGTCACCGCCGTCATCATGCCGAACTCGAACGCCGTCGCGCACACGTCGTGGTGCGACCACGTCGTCTCGATCGACGAGATCGAGCGCCAGAGCGGCTACGACTTCCTCGCGCTCATGCCCGAGGCTGTGCAGCGCCGCATCGAGGCGCGCGTCGGCGATGCCGGCTGCGCGACACGTTGACGTTGGAGTTCGACGCCGCTTTCCGATCGCCATCCCGCGCGCGCTCTGACAAAGTACCCGCGGAATGGATCTCGACGTGGCGCAGGACGATCAACTCCGACCCGCGTCCCGCCGCCCCGAGCCTTTCTCGCGCGAGGCGCTCGCGCGCGAGCTGAACGCGGCGCAGCTCGACGCCGTCATTCACCCGCCGGCGCCGCTGCTCGTCGTCGCGGGCGCGGGCTCGGGCAAGACGCGCGTCATCACCTACCGCCTCGCGCGGCTCGTCGCGACGGGCGCCGACCCGAAGCGCATCCTCGCGGTGACGTTCACCAACAAGGCCGCCGCCGAGCTGCGTGAGCGCGTCTCGCACCTCTTGCGCGAGCGCATGGGCGTCGGCCTCGCGGGCCTGTCCGTGGGAACGTTCCACTCGATCTCGGCGCGCTTGCTGCGCCAGTACGGCGAGGCCGTCGGCCTGCGCAAAGACTTCGTCATCTACGACACGGACGATCAGAAGCGCCTCATGGCCCGCGTGCTGACCGACCTCAAGGTGCCGGAGCGCATGTTCCCCGTGCGCCAGGTGCTGTCGGCCGTCGATCGCCTCGAGAACCAGGGCATCACGGCGGCGGCGTTCCAGCCGGGCGACTACTTCGACGACGTCGTCGCCAAGGCCTACACGTTGTTCGAAGAGCGCATGGCGGCCGCGAACGCGACCGACTTCGGCGGCCTCTTGTTGAAGGCCCTTCAGATGTGCGTCGGCGACACGCCGGCGGCGCACATGCTGGCCGAGCGGTTCCAGCACGTGCTCGTCGACGAGTTCCAGGACACGAACTCGGTCCAGTACAAGCTCGTGCGCTGCCTCTCGCACCGTACGAAGAGCATCACCGTCGTCGGCGACGAGGATCAGTCGATCTACAAGTGGCGCGGCGCCGACATCCGCAACATCCTCGACTTCGAGAAGGACCATCCGGGCGCGGGCGTCGTCAAGCTCGAGCGCAACTACCGCTCGACGGGCCACATCCTGCGCGCCGCCAACGCCGTCATCGAGAAGAACACCGAGCGGCGGCCCAAGCGCCTCTACACCGAGGCGGGCGACGGCGAGCGCATCGTGCTGTTCGAGGGCGAGACCGAGCGCGACGAGGCCGACTTCGTCGCGTCGAAGATCGACGAGGGCCTGCGCACGAACCTGTCGCCGCGCGACGTCGCCGTCTTCTACCGGACGAACGCGCAGTCGCGCGTGCTGGAAGATGCGCTGCGCGCGCGCGACATCCCGTACGTCGTCGTCGGCGGCACGCGCTTCTTCGATCGCGCCGAGATCAAAGACCTCGTGTGCTACCTGCGCGCGATCGCCAACCCCGACGACGGGCTCGCGTTGCAGCGGATCATCAACGTCCCGGCGCGCGGCATCGGCGCGACGACGGTCGATCGCATCGGCGCGCTCATCTACGAGCGCAAGATCTCGGCGTGGGACGCGCTCAAGCTCGCGGCGGGCGACAGCGGCGACAACGTCGAGGATCGAGACGATCTTGCGGCCAGCGAGGCCGGCGACATCCTCGGCGCGGGGCCGCGCAAGAAGGTCGCGGCGTTCGTCGCGCTCATCGAAAAGCTGCGCTCCGACGGCGCGGGGCTCTCGCCCGCCGATCTCGCGGAGAAGGTGCTCGAGGAGAGCGGCTACCGCGACGCGCTCGCGGCCGAGGCGTCGCTCGAAGCCGAGGGCCGCAGCGAGAACCTCATGGAGTTCGTCGCGCAGATGCGCGAGTACGAGCGCGAAGCCGAGGAGCCGACGCTGTCGGGCTTCCTCGAGCGCATCGCGCTGCAGTCCGACGTCGACGGCTACGATCCCGACAAGGGCGCCGTCTCGCTCATGACGGTGCACACGGCGAAGGGGCTCGAGTTTCCGTGGGTGTTCCTCACGGGCCTCGAGGAGCGCATCTTCCCGCACGCGCGCAGCGTCGACGACGACACCGCCGTCGAGGAAGAGCGCCGCCTCTGCTACGTCGCCGTCACGCGCGCGCGCACGAGGCTCTATCTGTCGCGCGTTCGACGGCGCCGGTTGTCGGGACAAGAGTTGCCGGGCGTGCCGAGCCGTTTCTTGCGCGAGCTCACCGCGAACGATCCTGGCGAGATCGATCAGATCGTCCAGGAGCGGCCGGCGTACTACGGCATCGAGACGCGCGGGCGCGGGCCGTGGAGCGGGCAGTGGTCGAAGCCCGAGCCGGAGCCCGAGTTTCAGCTGCGCGGCGGCGCGCCCGCGCCGAAGCCCAAGCTCACGGCGAAGCCGACGGGCGAAATCTCCGTGCACTACGACGACCATGACGGTGGCGATCACGGCCCGGGCCTGCAGGTCGGCGCGAAGCTGAGGCACCCGTCGTTCGGCCTCGGCGAGATCCGCGGCTGGCAGGGCTCGGGCGCGGACCTCAAGGTGACGATGCGGTTCCCTGGCACGGGTGTGAAGACGATCCTCGCGCGCTTCCTGACCAAACCATGACGATCGACGCGACGCCGCCGCGCCTGCTCTACGTCGTCTCGCTGTTTCCCTGCTGGTCGGAGACGTTCATCGTCCGCGAGATCACGGGGCTCATCGCCGCGGGCGCCGACGTGCGCATCCTGTCGCTCAAGGCGCCTCACGAGAAGCTCGTGCAGCCGGCGGCCGAGGCGCTGTTGCCGCGCGCGCGCCACCCGCTGGGGCCGGCGCCCGCGGCGCTCGCGCGTGGGCGCGCCATCGCGACGCACCCGCTCTCGTTCGCGTCGAGCCTCGCGCAGATCACGCGCGGCCTCGCGCACAAGCCCGTCGATCTCGCGAAGTCCGTCGAGGCGCTCGCGCGCGGCGCCGAGCAGCTCGACTGGGTCCGCGGCTTCGACCCGCACGTCATCCACGCGCACTGGGGCACGTTCCCGTCGACGGTGGCGTGGGCGCTCGCGCGCGTGCTCGACAAGCCGTTCGGCTTCACCTGCCACGCGCACGACATCTTCGTGAACGATCACTTGATGAAGGTGAAGATCGAGTCGGCGGCCGTGCCAGTCACGATCTCGCGCTTCAACGTCGAGTACCTCGCGCAGCACGTGACGCCTCTGGCGCGCGAGCGTCTCGAGGTCGTCCACTGCGGCGTCGACCTGCCGGCCGTGTCGTTCAAAGAAGGTGGCCGCGAGCCGGGGCTCATCCTCGCCGTCGGCCGCCTCGATCCCATCAAGGGCTTCGACGTCCTCGTCGACGCGATCGCGATCCTCGCCAAGGAAGGGAAGCGCGCGCGCGTGAAGCTCGTGGGCTCGGGACCGCTCGAAGGCGACCTCAAAGCCCGCATCGCGCAGCACGGCCTCGGCGATTCGTTCCAGCTGGTCGGCGCGCTCAAAGAGGCCGAGGTGCGGGCGGCGCTCCACGAGGCGTCGATCTTTTGTCTGCCCAGCGTCGTCACGAGCACGGGCGATCGCGACGGCATCCCCGTCTCGCTCATGGAGGCGATGGCCGCCGGCACGCCCGTCGTGAGCACGCGCGTGTCAGGCATCCCCGAGCTCGTCGACGACGGCCGCGAAGGCCTGCTCGTCCCCGAGCGCGACGCCCGCGCGCTCGCGCGCGCGATCGCGACGCTGCTGGACGATCCGGCGCGCGGCGCGGCTTTCGCGACAGAGGCCCGCAAGAAGGTCGAACGCGACTTCGACGCGCGGGTCGAGTCGAAGAAGATGTACGACCTGTTCCAGCGCGCGCGGCGGACCTAGACGCCGAGCGCGTTCAGGTAGGCGTCGACGGCGCCGGCCTCGGTGAAGCGATCGACGGGGTACTTCGCGCGACCTTCGCGCGCGGCGGCGTCGAGCTGAGCGGCGATCGCGCGCGCGAGCGCCTCAGGGTCGCGCATCGAAACCAGAGGCGCGAGGCGGCCGGCTTCGAGCACTTCTGAAGAACCGCCGGGGCAATCCGTGCTGACGACGCGGCAGCCGCAGGCCATCGCTTGGATGAGCGCGCCGGGCAGGCCTTCGAACACCGACGACAGCGCGAACACCGCCGCGCGCCGCATGAAGCGGAACGGGTTGTGGTCGAAGCCGGGCAGCCGCACGTCGTCGGCGACGCCGAGCTCGCGCGCGAGCGCCTCGAGCGCGCCGCGATCCTCGCCCTCGCCCAGGATCACCAGGCGCGCGGGTCGCGTGGCGCGCACGCGCGCGAACGCGCGCACGAGCGTCGCGAAGTCCTTCTGCGCGACGAGGCGCCCCACGCCGAGCACGACGGGCGGCGCGCCCGGCGTAAACCACGCGTCGTCGACGTCAGATTCAGCCTTGGTCGCGAGATCGTCGGTGACGATCGGGTTGTAGATCGTGCGCACGCGCGCCTCCGGCAGCTTCAGCTCGGCGACGATCGTGCGCGCGACGCTGTCGGAGACGGCGACGACGCCGTCGGCGCCGCGGTACGCGCCCGCCATGAGCAGGCGCAGCGCGCGCGCCTTCGCGTCGCCGAGCTCGCGCCACGGCAGCAGGACGTTTGCCTCGCGCAGCACGACGCGCGTGGACACCCGTGCGATCTTCCGCGCGATCGCCGCCGCGCCCACGGCGAGCACGTTCGAGTGCTCGAGCGTCGACAGCAGCGCCGCGGGCCGCGCGCGCCGCAGGTAGCGCACGAGATCGGGCAGCGCCGTCGTCGTGCGGCGCGCCGCGAGATCGACGACGGCGAGCGCTGGCGGGATCTGCGACCAGAGCGGCCCGCCCGACGTCGCGAGCACGAGATCGACGGCGTGCCCGCGCCGCGCGAAGCTCGACCCGAGCTGCAGCATGACGCGCTCGGCGCCGCCGTCGTCGAGCCGCGGGAGAAACAGCGCGAGCCGCTTCGACGACATGTTCAGCGAATGAGGGTCAGCTTCGAGCTTCGCTTGCCCGCGCCCGGCACGGGCGTGTTGCGCACCGACAGCTGGCAGGCGACCTTCGACGCGAGGTCGAGGAAGATCTCGGCGATGCGCCCGCCCGGATCGGCGAGCACGACGGGCGTGCCCGCGTCGCCGCCGCGGCTCACGGCCGGCTGGAGCGGGATCTCGCCGAGGAACGGGATGTTGCTGCGCTCGGCGAGCCCGCGCCCGCCGCCCTTCAAGAAGATCTCGTCGTGGTGCCCGCAGCTCGGGCACACGTAGCCGCTCATGTTCTCGACGAGGCCGAGCACGGGCACCTCGACCCGCTGCCACATCGCCAGCGCCTTCTCGACGTCGATGATCGACACCTCTTGCGGCGTCGTCACCATGACGGCGCCCGTGATCGGCAGGAGCTGCGACAGCGACAGCTGCGCGTCGCCCGTGCCCGGCGGCAAATCGACGACGAGGTAGTCGAGCTCGCCCCACTCGACGTCCTCGATGAACTGCTGCAAGAGCTTGTGCACCATCGGGCCGCGCCAGATGACGGCGCCGCCGCGCTCGACGAAGAAGCCCACCGAGATCACCGACAGGCCGTGGTGCTGCGCCGGAATGATCTTGTTGGTGGTCTCGACGCCGGCCGGCTTCTGCGGCTCACCCATCATGAGCGGGATCGACGGGCCGTAGACGTCGGCGTCGAGGATGCCGACCTTGGCGCCGAGGCGCATGAGCGACGCCGCGAGGTTCGTGCTGACCGTCGACTTGCCGACGCCGCCCTTGCCGGCCGCGACGGCGATGATGTTCTTCACGCCGGGCAGGCGCGGGTTCGACGGGTGGTTGGGCCGGCCCCACAGCTTCGCGCCCAGCGTGACGTCGACCCCCGAGACACCCGCGACGGCGCCGACGGCGGCGCGGACGGCCGCCTCGATCTCGGCCTTCGACGGGCACGCCGGCGTCGTCAGCTCGATCGTGATCGCGGCGCGCCCACGCTCGTCGACGACGACGGTCTTCACCATCCCCGCCGAGACGAGGTCGGTGCCGAGCGCGGGATCTTTCACCTGCCCGAGCGCCGCCCGGACGTTCTCTTCGACGGTAGGAATGCGCGCAGCCTAGGGCGCGGAAGGCGCGGACGCCAGCCCAAAGGACGGCGTCGATCGGCTGCGCGCCGTCAGGCCGTCGCCTCGACCGACAGCTGCGTGTCCTCGGCGGCGAACCACTCGACGACGCGGCCCGCCTTCACCTTGAAGCGGTGCACGCCGTTCACCATGGGCAGCGCCTTGCCGCTCTTGCGCACCTTCCACTCCTGGAAGATCGTCGCGTAGACGTGGTCGCCCGCCGCGGCGTAGTGCTGCGGCTCGAAGCGCAGCGGCTCCATCGCGCCCATGAGCGCCTCGAAGTAGCGCGCGACGTCGGCGCGGGTCGTGCCCGCGAAGTGCCACGGCGCCTTGGCGCGCCCATTCGCCGTCACGCCGAACGACTCGAGCTCGGGCGCGAAGCGCTCGAGGATGTACGGCAGGTCGCCGCGCGAGAAGGCGGCGTAGAGATCCTTCACGAAGGCGAGGTTGGTCTGTTCGGTCGTCATGTCGTTCTCCTGTTCTTCGCGCTCCAGCGCGCGTGAGGACGACGGTACGGATCGGCCGCGGGCGCCGCATCGGCAAGATTGCCTAGAGCAACCCGTTCTCGACGGCGAACAGCGCGGCCGCGCCCCGCGTCGTCACGCCGATCTTTTGATAGAGCGCCTGGTTGTGATGGTGGACCGTGCGGTGGGAGATGCCGAGGCACTCGGCGATCTCCTTGTCGACGAGCCCGCGCGCGAGCAGCCGCAGCACCTCGAGCTCGCGCTCGGTGATGCCCTTCGGCAGCGCGGGCGGCGCGCCGCGCAGCAGCCCCTCGCTCGCGAGCACGGCGTCGACGGCGGCGCGATCGACGCGCCCGCGCGTCGCCTCCTCGCGCAGCACGCGCGCGGCGTCGTCGTGCGCGCGCGCCGCGCGGTGCGGCCGATCCTCGGTGAGCGCCGCGAAGACGTCGGCCGCGGCCAGCAAGCGCGCGGGGAAGCCGACGGCGGGCGAGGGCGCGCGGTGCGGATAGCCCGAGCCGTCGAGCCGGTCGTGATCGGCCGCGGCGATCGGCGCGAGCTCGCGCCACGGCGGCGAGCTCTCGAGGATCTGCTCGGTGAAGGTGGCGTGCGCGCGGATCGCCGCGCGCTCCGCGTCGGTGAGCGGGCCGGCCTTGTCCCAGATCGCGTTCGAGACCGCGACGCGCCCGAGATCGTGCAGCAGGCCCGCCGTCGCGAGCCGCTCTTGATCGGCGCGCGGCAGGCCGAGCTCGCGCGCCGCCGCCGCCGCGAGCGCCGACACGCGCCGGCTGTGCCCGATCGTCCAGGGCGACTTGAGATCGGCGAAGTCGGCGAAGGTCAGCGCGAAGCGCTCGGGATCGCCGAGATCGATCGAGACGGCGACGGGCGGCTCGCGCGCGAGCAGCGACGCGCGCACGTCGCCGTCGAGCGCCGCGAGCAGCGTCGGCCAGTGCTCGAGGAACAGCGCGACGATCGCGGGATCGAACTGGCGCCCGCTGCGCACGGCCAGCAGGTCGCGCGCCATCTCGACGCCGCCGCGCAGCCGCGCGCACATCGCGACCAGCTCGGCGGCCGCGAGGATGCGCGCCGCCGGGCAGATCTCGTCGCCCTTCTTGCCGGCGGGCGCGCCCTTGCCGTCGTGGCGCTCGTAGGACTCGGTGACGACGCGCTGGACGCCCGCGGGCAGGCCCAGCCGCTCGGCGAGCCGCATCGCGACCTCGCAGCGATCGGCGAAGATGCGCGGCACGGCCGCGGGCGCCTTCACGAGGAAGCGCGTCACGCGGCGCGCGCGCTCGCGGCCACCGCGGCCCGCGCCGAAGCCGCGCACGGCGGCCGACAGCATCGACGCGGGCGAGCCGGCGTCGGCGAGCGCCATCGACGAGCGCAGCTCGCGCTCGTCGCCCATGAGCTTGGTCTCGTCGGTCGCCGTCGCGTTGCAGCCGAGGTGGCGCAAGAGCGCGCCGAAGTAGACCAGCGCGGGATCGACGTCGCCGCCGTGCAGCTCGGCGGCGCGCAGGCCGAGGAGCGCCGTGCGGAAGCCCGTCTCGGGCGGCAGCGTCGCGCCCGCGTCCGACGCGAGTGAGAGCGGCGCGAGCCACTGCGCGAGCGTCGGGGTCGGCATCGACCCCTCGTTAGCGCGGCGCCGCGCCCACCGTCAAATCGTCAGAGCTTGCGCGACCCGACGCTGGGCAGCGCGCGCAGCTTCACGGGGTTGTCGGGGTGGTGGCCCATCTTGCGGCGCTTCACGGCGAGGTAGTCGCTGTTGTACTGGTTCTCGCCGACCCACAGCGGCAAGCGCTCGTTGACGACGATGCCCGCGCCGCGCAGCCCGGCGACCTTCGTGGGGTTGTTCGTGAGCAGGCGGATCGAGCGCACGCCGAGGTCGGCGAGGATCGCGGCGGCGAAGTCGTAGCGGCGCTCGTCGGCCTCGAAGCCGAGCGCGAGGTTCGCCTCGACGGTGTCGGCGCCCTCGTTCTGCAGCGCGTAGGCGCGCACTTTGTTGCCGAGGCCGATGCCGCGGCCCTCCTGGCGCAGGTAGACGACGACGCCCTTGCCCTCGGCGGCGATGCGGTCGATGGCGGCGTCGAGCTGCTCGCGGCAGTCGCACTTGAGCGAGCCCAGCACCTCGGACGTCCAGCACTCCGAGTGCACGCGGCACAGCACGTTCGTGCCGCCCGCGACGTCGCCCGCGACGATCGCGACGTGCTCCTCGGCCGTCTCGTGCTCTCCGGCGGCGGCGTCGCGGTAGACGAGCACCCGCAAGTGGCCGTGCGAAGTGGGAATCTCGGCGTCGGCGTAACGAATCAGCGTCATGAGCGAACCTTTGATGGCGCGAGGCGGGCGAAGTTACGGAGCGATCGCCTTTGGTGTCAACGCGCCGAAGCCGCGGGAAGTTACGGACGCGGCGCCCGCTTTGTCAAACCCGCCACCATTGGCTATCTTAACGGGTCCATGCCGGTGCGCCCGATCCTCCGTTTCCCCGACGCCCGCCTGCGCGAGAAGTCGCGCGAGGTCGCGGCCGTCGACGACCATTTGCGTCAGCTGGTCGCTGACATGGCCGAGACGATGGCCGCCGCCGACGGCGCGGGCCTCGCAGCGATTCAGGTGGGCGCGCCCGTGCGCCTCTTCATCGTCGACGGCGCCGTCGCGGGCGGCGAAGAGGGCGCTCCGCCCAAGGTCTTCATCAACCCCGAGATCCTCGAGATCTCGAAGGAGAGCCAGACCGGGGACGAAGGTTGCCTTTCGTTCCCAAACATCTTCGTGCCGGTCAAGCGCGGGCAGCGCGCGCGCGTGCGGGCGATGGACCTAGACGGGCAGATCTTCGAGATCGAGGGCGAGGCGCTGTTCGCGCGCGCGCTTCAGCACGAGACGGATCACCTGAACGCACGGCTGCTCATCGATCAGGTCGGGCCGGTCAAGCGCGAGCTCATCAAGCGGCAGCTGCGCAAGGACCTCGAGGCCGAGCGCGAGGAGGCCGAAGAGGCCGCTGAAAAGGGCAAGGGCGCGGCGAGCGCGGGCTGACCTCGTGCTCACGATCGTGCTTTCGAAGATCGAGTTCGACGGGCGCCACGGGGCGACCGCCGTCGAGCGTCGCGCGACGCGCAAGTTCGAGGTC
>DASZRT010000154.1:0-8203 GCA_035549075.1 Polyangia bacterium
TCGAGCCCGACGCCATCGTCCCCATCGAGCTCGACGGCGAAACCCCGGGTCGCCTGCCCGCGACGTTCGAAGTGTTGCCGGGCGCTCTTCGAATTCGCGTCTAACTAAGTCGCTCACTCACTTCGGTCGCGGGCGTGGGGGACGGGGGCGCCGACGGACCTCGCGAGTCCTCGCGCCCCTAGGGGGCGCTCGACGGCGCCGGCCGGCCTTCGGGGCCGGCGGCTAAGCTCGGCCCGTCGGCGCCCCCGTCCCCCACGCTTTGGGGCTCCCTGCGTTCGCTCGATGAACCCTGCGATCTAGGCAGATCCGATGGGGCTCGCCTTCGTTCCCGAGCGAACGTAGGGAGCCCCAAAGGGCGTGGGGGCTGGGACGCGCTTGGGCCGAGCTTAGCCGCCGCCCCCGAAGGGCGGCCGGCGCCGTTGAGCGGCCCCTCGGGCCGCGACAACTCGCGAGGCCCAAGCGCGTACCAGCCCCCGCGCCCCC
This sequence comes from Polyangia bacterium, assembly GCA_035549075.1. Classification (GTDB taxonomy): domain Bacteria; phylum Myxococcota_A; class Polyangia; order Fen-1088; family Fen-1088; genus DASZFV01. The sequence continues at coordinate 484 of DASZRT010000154.1, forward strand.
GCAACCGAAGAGAGCGAGTTACGCGCCGGCGCGCGCGGCGGGCTTTTCGAAGGCGTCGTTGCCGAGGATGGTTTCGCGGATGTACTTGATCGTGTCGAAGAGGGTGTCGGTGGCGTCGCGCGGCTCGAAGCCGAGATCGCGGGCGGCCTTGCCCGAGTCGAAGTACCAGAAGTGCTCGGCCATCTCGACGCTCTGGGGCTCGACGGGCGGGCGGCGGCCCCACTGACGGAACAGCGCCGCCTGCGCGCGCGTCGCGAGCAACGGCAGCGGCCCACGCGCCTTGAACATGGGCGCGGCGACCTTCGACAAGCGCTCGAGCCGACCGAAGAGCTCTTCGAACGTCCAGTTGTAGCCGCCGATGAGGTAGCGCTCGCCCGCGACGCCGCGGTCCATGGCGACGGGCAGGATCGCGGCGACGTCGCGCGCGTCGACGAAGTTGAGGCCTCCCGGCGGCGTCATCATGATCTCGCGCGACAAGAATTGCAGCACGGGCCGCGTCGACGACAGGCGATCGTCGCCCGGGCCCAGCAGCAGGCTCGGGTTCACCGTGACGACCTCGACCTTGTCGCCGCAGTGCCGGCGCGCCGTCTCTTCTTGGTAGACCTTGCTCGCGTAGTAGGGCCAGCGCGCGATGACGTCGAGGGGCGTGGGCGTCGTCTCGTCGGCCATGTCGTCGGCGCGCTTCGAGGCGGCGATCGTCCCGCTCGTCGAGGACATGACGATGCGGCGCACGCCCGCGGCGACCGCGGCGTCGCACAGCACGCGCGTGCCGTCGACGTGGACGGCGTACATCTTGTGACCGTCGACGGGCTTGTGCGAGACCATGCCGGCCAGGTGGTAGACGCGATCGACGCCGTCGACGGCGCGCGCGACGTCGTCGGCCGACGTGATCGAGCCTTTGCAGATCTCGACGCCGAGATCGCGGAGCCAAGTTGGCGGCGCGCTCTGCACGAGCACGCGCACGTCCTTGGCGGCGCCCCGCGCCGAGCGGGCGAGGCCGCTCACGAGGTGCGAGCCCAGGAAGCCCGTGCCACCCGTGACGAGGATCTTTCCAGGTTTCGTCGCTGCTTTCGCGGTGCTCACGAGACTGACCTCAAGAAGCGGCGCTTCGCGCCTGACGGCTGCACGCGCGCGGCGATCGCGCCCAGCGTCTGCGTCTCGCTGTTCCACGCGGCGCGCGCCGCCTCGGCGTCGAGCGTGACCGTGACGCCGTCGCGCAGGTGCTCGACGACGCGCTGGACGAAGGCGGCGACGAGGCGCCAGCCCTCCTGCTGCGGCAGGTTCGCCGTGAGCGACGAGAGCCACTCCGCCGACAGGAACGGCCCGAACGCGACGCCGAGCTCGCGCGCGCGCGGCACGGCGGCGCCCTTGGGCAGGGACTCGTAGGCGCCCGAGATGTACGCGGGCAGGATGCCGACCTCGGCGCGCAGCGCGAGGTACCCGAGGCTCGGCAGGAAGTCGGCGAGCTCGCCCGTGAGCGAGCGCGTGCCCTCGGGGAACACGACCATGCTGCGCCCGCGCCGCAAGACGCGCTCGGCGAGATCCATCGACTTGCGGATCGAGCCCGAGCGCTCCATGGGCACGAGGTTCGTGAAGTGCTTGAAGAACGCGCGGCGCGCCTTGTTCTTGAAGAAGTAGTCGGCGGCCGCGAGCGACGTCAGATCGCGGCCCGCGTCGCCGAGCGCGACCTTGATGACGCCCATGTCGAGGTGCGAGGCGTGGTTGGCCGCGACGATGAAGTTCGTGTGCAGCGGGACGTGGTTCGCGCCGCGCACCTCGGTCGTGAGCACGCGCTCGTAGAAGAGGCGCTGCGCGAGCGCGAGGCCTCGCTTGCCGGCGCGCGCGACGACCTCGGGCACCTCGAGCTCGCCGTCGTCTTCCTTGGCGTTGGCCGAAGCCACGCGGGCGCGCGCGCCGACCAAGTGCCCGCGCGCGAGCACCTCGTGCAGCTCGGCGACGGTGCCGAGCGACGTCACGTCGAGGTCCTCGGGCACGTTGACGCCGGCGTTCTCCATGGCGCTCGACAGCTCGGCGTACATGAGGCTGTCGAAGCCCAGGTGATCGAAGCGGCTGCCGAGCGACACCGACGCGCGCGGCCGGCCCGAGACCGTCGCGACCGTGTCGAGCAGCCACGCGACGGCGTTCTCGTCGCTGCGCACGGCGGCGACCAGCGCGCCCGCGCTCTCGTCGGCCTTCTTGCGCAGGCTCTGCAGCTCGGCGACGACCTCGCGCCGCTTCACGCTCCTCTTCGGCGTGCGCGGCAGATCCTCGCCCGGCCACACGTGCATCACCTTCACGCGCTTCCAAAACGGCAGGTCGGCCGACACCTTGCGGAAGTGCTCGTCGATGCGCGCGTGCACCTCGTGGCGCGCGAGCATGGCGTCGTGCTCGTAGTTGGCGACGACGGCGGCCGCGACCTGCTCGCCCATTCCGTCGGGCAAGCCGACGACCGACAGGTCTTTGACGAACGGCGAGTCGCGGTACAGGTCCTCGATCTCGTCGGGGTAGACGTTCTTGCCGTTGGCGTCGACGATGATCTCCTTCGAGCGCCCGACGATGTAGAGGTTCCCCTTCTCGTCGATGCGCCCGAGGTCGCCGGTGTGGAACCAGCCGTCGCGGATCGCCTGCGACGTCGCCGATTCGTCTTCCCAGTAGCCGGCCATGACGTTGCGTCCGCGCGCGACGACCTCGCCGACGCCCGTGACGGGATCGGGCTCCGAGACCTTGACCTCGATGCCGGGCAGCGGCTTGCCGACCGAGCCGACGATGGGCTTGTCCTTCGGCGACGTCACCGTGAGCACGGGCGCCGTCTCGGTGAGGCCGTAGCCCTCGAAGAAGTTGAAGCCCAGGCCGTGGAACGCCTTGAGCACGTCGGGCGGCAGCGCCGAGCCGCCCGAGATCAAGTAGCGGATGCGCCCGCCGAAGCCCTCGTGAATCGGCAAGAACACCAGCACGCCGAGGTCGATGGTCGTCCGGGTCCGCAGCTCGTAATTGGCCGCCATGAGCGCCTTGACGAACGTCTCGAGGATGGGCGCCTTCTCCGAGAAGCGCTGGAGCAGGCGGCGGCGCAGGAGATCCCACAGCGCGGGCACGCCGACGATCGCCGTGACGTGGCCCTTCTTGAGCGCGCTGCCGATGGCGTCGCCCGTGAGCTCGGCCAGGTAGGTGATCTGCGCGCCGTGCGCGAGCGGCACCAGCAGGCCCGTCGCGAACTCGAACGTGTGGTACAGCGGCAGCACGGACAACATGCCGTCGGTGACGCCGAACTCGAAGATCTTCGAGAGCTCGCTCACCATGAACGTGAAGTTCCGGTGCGTGAGCATGACGCCCTTGGGCTTGCCCGTCGTGCCCGACGTGAAGATGAGCGACGCGAGCGAATCGGGGCTGTGCTTCTTCGCGAGCAGCGGCAGCCGCACCTTTTCGATCTCGAGATCGGGCAGCTCGAAGGCCTCGCTGAACGGCCACACCTTCGTCGGCAGGCCCGCCTCGGCCAGCGCCTTGGCGAGGCCGGCGCGCTTGTCGAGCACGTCGTCGCCGATGAGGATGCCGACGGCGCTCGAGGCGCGCGCGATGTTGACGATCTCGGCGACGCTCGACTCGTGGCCGAGCGGCACGGCCGTCCCGTGCGCCTTCAGGACGCCGAAGTAGGCCATCGACCACTCGGGGCCGTTCTTCGCGACGAGCAAGACGCGCGACGCGGGCGCGATCTCCTGCCCCAGAAGAAAGACGCCGATGCGGCTCGCGAGCTCTTGCAGGTCGGCGTAGGTGTAAATCTCGTCGCGCTTGCCGCGCTCGATGCGCAGCGCCGTGCGCGTCGCGTGCAGCTTCGTCGTCGTGTCGAAGAGTTCGAGCAGGTCGTGGTAGCTGTAGACCTGCTTGGGCTTGGGCGCGTAGGTCTGGTCGAGCTCGGGCAACACCCACTTCTGCAGGCCCGGGAAGTGGATGTTCATCCAGTAGTCGTACCAGTCGAGGTGCTGCGGCCCCCACGGGACCAGCTTCTGGTCCTCTTGCGGCAGGCGCTCGAACAGCGCGCGCGCGTTGTCGGCGCGCAGCACGTAGGCGTTCTCGAAGATGAACGGCCGGAACAGCTCGATGTTCTTCGCCGCCTCGGCCGTGACGCGCTCGACCTCGTCGGCGTTGCGGATGAAGCGGTCGAGCACCTCGGAGAACCGCCCCGCGCCCCACTTGGGCCGGATCTTCGTGAGCGTCTCCGACGCCTTCTTGGCGACGCGGTTGATCATGGGGATCGACTCGCGGTCGTACTTCTCTTGCGTGACCGGGCGGAACTCCATGCGCGCGACGAGCTCGTTGAGGAGCTTGTTGCCGCTCTCCTTGTCGAAGAAGCGCTGCCGCTTGTAGAGGCCGGTCAGCGTCGTGACGCGGTCCATGTACAGCGGGTTGAGGTCGCCGCTCGAAAGCTGGAACACGAGCGGCGGCTGCTCGACGCACGCCTGCGCCGCCGCCATGAGCATGCCCGCGCACACGTGATCGACGGGCACGACGTCGAGGATGAGCTTCGGGTTCACGGGCAGCAGGTTCTGCCCCTTGAGCGCGAGGTAGACGAGCGGGGCCGACGTCGTGAAGCCCTCGTTCCAGCCGGGGAACGGGTAGGCGACCGCGCTCTCGACGATCGCGGGCCGCACGATCGATCGGAAGATGCCCGTCTCACGCGCGACGAGCTGGTCGCCCATGCTCTTCGTGTACGTGTAAATGTTGGGCCAGCCCCACTTCGCGGCGCGCTCGATGCCCTGCTGGGTCATCTGCTCGCGGATCCACTCTTTGCGCGCGCGCGCGACGGCCAGCTTGAGCGCGCCCTCGTCGTCGGGATCGCGGTTCTCGTCGCGCAGGCGCTCGCGCGCCTCCTTGCGCAGCTGCGCCAGCACCTGCGCGTCGTCGGCCAGCTGGCGGATGCGGGCCGCGCCGAGCGCGTTGTCGGCGACCTCTTGCTCGACGGAGAACTTGGTGCCAGGCAGCTCTCCCCGTTTGGGGAAGTAGCCGTCGAGCTCTTCGTTCTCCCACACCTCGCCCGAGCGGTTGCCGGCGACGAAGCACGTGCTCGTGTGGATGAGCGCGGGGCGCTTCATGCGCTTGGCGAAGGCGATGACGTTCTTCGTCCCCTCGACGTTCGTGCGCAGCGCCGACTCGAGCGGCGGGTTGAACGTCACGCGGCCCGACGAGTTGATGAGGACGTCGATGTCCTTGGCGACCTTCTCGGCCGCCTCTTCCGAGAGGCCGAGGTTGGTCTCGGTGATGTCGCCGTCGACGACGACGACCTTCTGCTTGAGGAACGTCGCGAGGCCCTCGGCGCCGCCGTGCTTCTCGCGCAGCGGGTTGAACACGGGCGACGTGACGACGCTGTTCCAGAAGCGCGACTCGGCGTCGGTGCCGGACCCGCGGCGCACCATGACGTAGGCGCGGCCGATTTGGGGGAAGCGCTCGAGCAGCATGCCGAGCAGCACCTTGCCGACGAAGCCGGTGCTGCCGAGGATGAAGACGTTGCGCCCTCGGAAGATCTCGGAGACGGGAAGCGGTGGGGGCGGCGGCGCGGCCGCGGGGCCCGGCGCCGGCCCGGGGGAAGGCGGGTGTTTCATCGAGCGAGCGTCTTAGATAACTCGACCGAGCCCGATTGCCAAATGGACAAAAAGGGCGTCGCCAGGTCGCGGTCCGCCGACGACGGGCGTACCATGAGGCGCCGTGTCCGCCGACAGATCCCTCGCGCCCGGGTGGCTGCTCGCGTTCTCGCGCGAGCTGCGCCACGTCGACGACTACGACGCGCTCGTCGAGCTCGTTCGGCGCGAGGTGTCCGCGCGCTTCGGCCTGACGAACGCGTGGCTCTACGTCTTCGAGCGCGAGGGTGACGACCAGGCCGTCCTCGTGGCCGCCGCCGGCGCCAAGGCCGCGGCGATCAAAGAGCACCTGCCCATCGCGCCGCTCGCGGGCGACTGGCTCATGACGGCGCTGCGCCGCGACGAGGGGCCCATCGTCATCCCCGACGCCGCGGCGATGGAGGGCAACCCCGAGGTCGCGCGCACGCTGGGCAACCGGACGGTCGTCAACATGCCGATTGGCGTCGTCGACCACGCGCTGGGCGTGCTGGGCGCCGGCACGTTCGGCGACGAGGGGCCGGTCACGATCGACGCCGAGGCGGTCTCGCACTTCGTGCAGCTCGCCAACCTCGCGTCGGTGGCCGTCGCGCGCCTCGTGCTGCGCCAGCGCGACGACGCCCAGCTCGCGCTGCAGGCGCGCCTCGCGCAGCGCCAGCGGCTCGAGAGCCTCGGGCTGCTCGCGGGCGGCGTCGCGCACGACTTCAACAACCTGCTGACCGTCATCCGCGCCAGCGTCGGCTTCGTCGCGGCGGGCCCGCTGACGGAAGAGCAGCGCAACGACCTCAAGCTCATCGCCGACGCCGAGCAGAGCGCGACGGCGCTGACGCGCAAGCTGCTCATGCTGGGCCGACAAGAGAAGCCGACGTTCGAGAGCGCCGACATCAACGTCGTCGTGCGGGACTTCCTGCGCCTGCTCGATCGCGTGCTGCCCGCGAGCATCCGCACCGACTTCGTCACGGGCAGCGTGCTGCCGCGCCTGCGCATCGATCGCCACCAGCTCGAGCAGGTCTTGATGAACCTCGCGCTCAACGCGCGCGACGCCATGCCCAAGGGCGGCCGCCTCACCTTCGAGACGCAGCAGGTGGTCGTCAACGGCGACTACCGGCGCGCGCACCCGTGGGCCAAGCCGGGCCGCTACGTGCTCGTCACCGTGACCGACACGGGCGCCGGCATGCCGGCCGACGTCGTCGAGCGCGTGTTCGAGCCGTTCTTCACGACCAAGCCCAAGGGCGAAGGCACGGGCCTCGGCCTCGCCGTCGCGTGGGGCATCGTGCAAGAGCACGGCGGCATGCTCCACTGCTACTCCGAGGTGGGCGTCGGCACCTCGTTCAAGATCTACTTGCCCGAAGCCGAGCAGCCCGCGTCGCAGGTGCCGTCGAAGCTCGCGGGCGCCGTGCCGCGCGGCCACGAGCGCATCCTCGTCGCCGACGACCAGCCGCACGTGCTGGCCGTGTTCGAGCGCGTGCTCAAGGGCGCGGGCTACCAGGTCACGGGCGTCGGCAACGGCGCCGAGGCGCTCGTCGCGGCGTCGCAGGCGTCGTTCGACTTGCACGTCCTCGACGCCGTCATGCCCGCGCTCTCGGGCCGCGAAGCCTGCGAGCGCATCCGCGCGACGCGCCCCGAGGCGCGCTTCCTCTTCACGAGCGGCTACGGCGGCGACGCCCTCCCCGCCGAGTTCCTGCGCGACCTCGACATCGAGGTCATCGCCAAGCCCTTCGACCCCGACGCCTTCCTGCGCGCCGTGCGGGCTGCGCTCGACGCGGGGCGCTCGTAACTCGCTCTCTTCGGTCGCGGGGTCGCGGGGGCTGGTACGCGCTTGGACCTCGCGAGTTGGCGCTCACTCTCTTCGGTCGCGGGGCGTGGGGGACGGGTGCGCCGACGGACCTCGCGAGGCATCGCGCCCCTAGGGGGCGCTCGCCGGCGCCGGCCGCCCTTCGGGGGCGGCGGCTAAGCTCGGCCCAAGCGCGTCCCAGCCCCCACGCCCGCGACCGAAGTGAGTGAGCGACTTAGTTAGACGCGAATTCGAAGAGCGCCCGGCAACACTTCGAACGTCGCGGGCAGGCGACCCGGGGTTTCGCCGTCGAGCTCGATGGGGACGATGGCGTCGGGCTCGA
>DASZRT010000155.1:0-4757 GCA_035549075.1 Polyangia bacterium
GCCACCAGCCGCGACGCCGCCCGCGCCGCCGGACGCCTGCGCGCCGCCGTTGCCGCCGGACGCCTGCGCGCCGCCGTTGCCCTGATCACCACCGTTGCCCTGGTCTCCGCCGTTGCCGGTCGAGCCGCCGTTTCCGGTGTCTCCGCCGTTGCCGGTCGAGCCGCCGTTTCCGGTGTCTCCACCGTTGCCGGTCGAGCCGCCGTTGCCGGCGCCGCCGTCTTTGCCGCCCGCCACGGGGCTGCTGCTGCCGCAGCCCGCTGCGACGGCGATCAGCGTCGCGCAGGCGAGGCACGACAAGGTAGAAAGCCAGGATGTCCGCGTCATGGTGAAAGCCTCCAGGGCTTGGGTTTGAGCCGTTAGTGGCCCCACGCGCGGGTCGTCGCCAAAAAACTTGAGCCGTTGTTACTTTGTTTTCACCGGCTTGAAATCCTTCGCGATTTCGGTCGCGAACAGGCGGGCGATTCCGTAGATGCTGAGCTGCGGGTTGATGCCCACGGCCGTCGGGAACACCGAGCCGTCCATGATCCACACGTTGTCGAGCTCGTGGTGGCGGCCGCGCGAATCGACGACCGACGTGCGCGGATCTTCGCCCATGGCGCAGCCGCCCATCTGGTGCGCCGAGAAGAGCGTGTGCAGGTTCGGGCCGAAGGGCGCGTCCGCGATGCGCGCGAGATCGGCCTCGCCGCGGATGACGATGGGCGGATCGTGGAGCGTCATCACCTCGCGCGCGCCGGCGGCCAGCTGCAAGCGCGCCATGTTGGCGAGCGCGTCGCGCGCCGCTTCGACGAGCGCGCGCGAGATCGGGTAGCGCAGCTTGATGCGGCCGTCGCCGTCGACGCCGACGGTGCCGCCCTCGTCTTCGTGGTAGCCGTCGACGAGCAGCGCGATCGTCGCCTGCACGTGCGCGAGTCGCTCGGCGATGCGGCGGTGCGCGTCGCCCGCGCCCGGGAACGCGAGCGCCGCGAGCATCGGGTGCACGGGCGACGTCTCGAGGAAGTAGCCGACGCGCTCGCCGCGATCCGAGAAGTGGCGCACCGACACCGACTGCGGCGGGCCGTAGAAGCCCTCGACGGGCTCGTCGTAGAACGCGGCGAGCGGCACCGTCGGGTGCAGGAACGTTCGCTTGCCGACGCGGCCGCTGCCCGTGCCGGCCTTCGAGCGCAGCAGGAGCGCGGGCGTGTTGATGGCGCCGCCCGCGAGGATGACGCCTTGGCGCGCGTGCACGACGATGCGGCCGCGCGGGCGATCGGCGGCGCGGTCGAGCACGTCGCACACGACGGCGCGCGCGCGTGTGTGATCGGTCTCGAGCAGGCGCGCGCGGCAGTCGGTGTAGAGGTCGGCGCCCGCGGCGAGCGCGTCGGGCACGTAGGTGATGAGCGCCGATTGCTTGGCGTCGAGCGGGCAGCCCATCCCGCAATAGCCGAGGCGCGCGCAGCCGCGCACGTTGCGGCGGATGAGCTCGGGATTCCAGCCAAGGCGCGTGGCCCCGTCCCAGAGGTGGCGGTTGTTGCGGTTGAGGTCGGCGTCGTTGCCGGGGCCGATCGCGAGGCGCTGCTCGACGGCCTCGAAGTGCGGCGCGAGCGTCGCGGCGTCGAGGCCGCGCACGCCGAAGCGCTCGGCCCACAGGCGCAGCGTCGCCTCGGGCGTGCGGAACGACGACGTCCAGTTCACCGTCGTGCCGCCGCCCACGCTGCGGCCCTGCAGGATCATGATGGCGAGGTCGTCGGTCGCGCGGTTGCCGTGCTCTTGGTAGAGGGCGGGGTAGGCCCACGCCTCCTGCATGTTGAAGTCGCGCTTCGTGTAGCGCGCGCCTTCTTCGATGATGGCGACGTGCGCGCCCGCCGCCGCGAGCGTCGCCGCCGCGACGCTGCCACCCGCGCCGCTGCCGACGACGACGAAGTCCACCTCGACGGCCGACGTCGGCGGCAGGTCGGCGCCCGTCGTGATGCGCCCGCCAGCCTGACCTTCGAAGCTGTCGCTCACGCGGGCCCTCGCGGCACTTCGGGCGGACCGGGGTAGCCGAGCCGCGCGTAGATCTCGGGCGACGAGTAGTAGGTCGCGTGCGCGAGGCGCTTCAGCGCCTGGTAGCCGCTGCGCAGGATCGCGAGGCGCGAGCGGTGCCACGCCTCGAGCCGCGCGTCTTGCGCCGCGGGATCGAGGCGCGTGAACGGCGTGGGCGAGCCGGCGAAGGCGAGGCCGAAGAGCGCGCTCTCGAAGAGACGTAGCAGCTGCCGAAATTCGGCGGCGACGTTCGGGTGCGTCGTCGCCATGAGCGCGTCGACCTTGCCCGCGCAGTCGAGCGCCTCGGCCGTCGGCCAGTCGGGGCCGACGCCGTCACCGGGCGCGAAGCGCGCCGCGATCGCGGCGAACACGGCGTGCTCTTCGACGCTGAGCAACCGCAGCGGCCGCGCGGGCGCGCGCCCGAGCCGCGTCGAGCGCAGCGCGAGCGGCAGCGCGCCCCCGACGACGAGCAACGCGCCGCCGAGGAGGCCGCGCACGAGCAGCCGCCGCCGGCTGCGGCTCGCGGGCGCGTCGCTCGAAATCACGCGCGGAGACTAGCAGACGCGCGGCACCGAGCGTGCGCGCGTCTGCTGATCGCGACCACTCAGCGGCAGGTCTGCTGGCGGAGCGCCGACGACGTCAACGGCCCGCCGCCGACCGCGCTGCAGGAGCCGCACGTGTAGGCGTAGTGGGTCGCGTCGCCGCAAGCGACGGTCTGCAGGAATCCCGACTTGTCGTTGGTCGCGCAGCCGCAGCACGAGAGAATGCACGCCTTGCATATGGTGGTGGGGGATGTCGCGGCCGTCGTTCCTGCCGAAGAGGTCGCGAGTGAACTCTTCACGACGGTGACGTCGACGGGCTCGGAAAGCGAGGCCGTCTGGACCGGCTCGGGGCGAATGATGACTCCGCTGCCCTCTTGCGGGCACTGGAACGAAGCTGTCTGGCTCGTCGACGAGCAAGTCGTCGACGTTGCGTCGCACGATCCCACGGCGCCGCAGAACTTGCACGAGCCGCCGACGTACTCGGGGACGCTCTTCGTGAGCTTGTTGTCGCAGTCGTAGTCGAAGCCGCCGCTCTTGCGCTGCACGGCGAAGAACGTCGTCTGGCCCGGGTGGGCGTTCGCGTCGGTGTCGTCGCAGTCGGTGTTGTCGACCACGAAGCCGGCGGGGGGCGTCGAGCCCATGCAGCCAGCGACGGCGCGGCCGTTCGCGATGGTGCCGCTCATGTCGCCGTACGTGTCGGCGTCGCCGTCCTTGTAGAAGATCTGGCAGGCGACGCCCGCGGCGCACGTGACGCCCTGGCACTTGCACTGGCCGGCTTGCCCCGGGTCGTTGCACGAAAGGCCCGTGCCCGTGCAGGCGGTGTTGCAGCAGACGCCGTTGGAGCAGTGGTCGGTCTTGCACTCACCGTCGGTGCCGCAGGCGACGCTGATGACCTTCTTCGGCTTGCAGGTGCCGTCGGCCGCGCAGTAGTCGGTGAGCAGGCAGTCGTCGGGGCCGGCGCAGTTGGTGTGGCAGGAGGCCTTCGTCTCGTCGCACGCGTAGTCGCTGCACGCCGTGAGCGCCGTGCCGCAGCTGCCGTTGCCGTCGCAGACGAACGAGCCGACGTCGCGGCGGTCGTTGCAGAACGGCTTGCCGCACGATTTTTCGGTGCCGGGGTACTTGCAGGCGCGCGCGCCGTTGCAGGTGCCGCCGCAGGCGCCCTTGGTCGTCATGAAGCCGCCGTCCGGCGTGTTGATCACTTCGGCGTCGCTCTCGGTGCCGGAGTCGGCCGCGCCGCTGTCGCTCGCGCCGGCTTCGGACGCGCCGGCCTCGGTGCTCGCGTCGCTCGCGCCGGCTTCGGCGCTCGCGTCGCCCGTGTCGGTCGGCGCGACGGCGACCTTCTCGGCGCACTCCATGTCGGGATCGGTGTTCTCGGGGATGGCCGTGCACGTGCCCTTCGTGGTCGCCGAGACGTTGCACGACTCGCAGACGCCGTCGCAGGCCTTGTCACAGCAGACGCCGTCGGAGCAGACGCCGCTCGCGCAGGTGTCGCCGCTCGTGCAGGTCGTGCCGTTGCTGGCGCCGCCGTCGTTGACGACGACGGGGCCGTCGGACGGGCCGCCGTCGCCGGTCGTGCCCGCGAGCGTGATCGTGACGTTGACGGCCGTCGTCTGCAGCGTGACGCCCTTGGCCGAGCCGGTCGCGACGACGGTGCTGCCGGCGCCCGTGCCCGTGACCGTGAGGTCGAGGCTGCCCGTCATGACGACGGGGATGAAGCGGAAGCGAACGACCTTGTCGTTCTTGAGAGCGTTCGTGTAGTCGCCGCTCAGCGTGAAGGACTTGGTCTCGGCGCCCGAGACGTCGAGCGTGAGGCCGATGCCCGCCGAGAGGACGGACGCGTCGAGCGCGTGGCCGTCGATCGTGAGGTTCACGCCGAACGCCGTAGGGGGCGACGCCGTCTTGCTACACGAAGCGCCGAGCGCCGCGAGCGCGATGACGGCAACCAGACAGTGAGCAGCGGCGGAATAGCGATGAGCGCGAACCATCAGCGCACCTGTCCTTTCACGTCGGGCAAATTGCTCCAGGAGCTCGAGCCGCCGCTCGAGAGCGCGACGGCCGTGACGACGCCGCCCACGACGACGACGCCGACGGCGGTCCAGAACCACCACTTCGTGTAGACGGGCGAGTCGCCTTCGTTGGCCGGCGGCGTCGAGACGAGCGTCGCGGCAGGCGCGCCGGGCGCGGGCGCGGACGCGACGGCGGGCGGCGGCGCCG
>DASZRT010000156.1:0-49085 GCA_035549075.1 Polyangia bacterium
GCTTCCAAGGAGAGGCCATCTTTCCCAACAGCGCCCGTAGGCGCCGCTGACGTATGCGGTATTAGCAATCCTTTCGGACTGTTGTCCCCCGCCGGAAGGTAGATTACCCACGTGTTACGCACCCGTCCGCCACTTTACTAGAGAGCCGAAGCCCTCATTCTCGTTCGACTTGCATGTGTTAGGCCCGCCGCTAACGTTCGCTCTGAGCCAGGATCAAACTCTCCAGTTAAATCTTCAAACGAAGGCCCAATCTGACGACTGGGTCTCGTTCTTGACAACTCGAGACATGATTCGAAGCCGAAGCTTCGAGCTCATTTTTACTGCATTTGCTCGGAACTCATCATTGTCGGGGTATTTGGAGACCTGAAGGCCTATTGCTAGACCGACAGGCACTCTTCGTACCTTTCGAACTTGGTTTGCTATTCAGCTTTCAGAGACCGACGCTACAACCCTGACCGGTGTGGGTGGACCGACTACTTTTGGCCACCCGGCCGTCCAGGGAGCGCAGAGTTTATTTAAATCCGTTCCAGCGTCAATTCTTTTTTTCGAGTTTCTTTCGGACTTGTGTCCGAACCCGAAAACCCGCCGCCGCCACCCATCCCCGAAGAACCGCCGCCACCCTGCAGAACCGATTCCGCTCCTTCGGCGGCGCCAGCGACTCCCTGAAGGAGTCTCTGTCGCGCCTCGTTGAGCGGGCCGGGACTATGCCACGGTCGATTTAGGACGCAAGCGTAAAGCGACGTGGACTGGCGATAGTTCGAACGGCGGGATACGCTCACGCGCCGTGCCGGTCTGTCGACAGTGCCAGGCGGAATCGCCTGTAGGTGCGCAGTTTTGCGGCGCTTGCGGCATGAGCCTCGCCACGGCTGGCTACGGCGCCGGCGCGGATCCTTGGCTGGGGCGGATCGTGGACAATCGCTACCGGGTGGTCGCGCGGCTCGGTTCTGGAGGCGTGGGCGTCGTCTACCGCGTCGAGCACCTGCGCCTCGGCAAGACCGCGGCGATGAAGGTCCTGAACCCCGACACGGCCGCCAAACCCGACATGGTTCAGCGCTTTCGGCGCGAGGCGCAGGCCGTCAGCGCGCTCAACCACCCCAACATCGTCCAGACCTTCGACTTCGGCCAGGCCGACGACGCGCTCTACCTGGTCATGGAGTACGTCAAAGGCGAAGATCTCGCGACGACGCTCAAACGAGAGGGCGCGTTGTCGTTCGAGCGCGCGGCGCGCCTCTTCGTTCAGGTCTGTTCGGCGCTGACCGAAGCGCACGACCACGGCATCATTCACCGTGACCTGAAGCCCGAGAACCTCATGGTTCACCGGCGCCGCGACGGCGGCGAGCACGTCAAGGTGCTCGATTTCGGCCTCGCGAAGCTGCGCGAAGGCACCGAAGCCGATTCGATCACGACAGGCAAACAAATCCTCGGAACGCCCTATTACATGGCGCCCGAACAAGTGCGCGGCGAGCGGCTCGATCCGCGCGCCGACGTCTACAGCCTGGGCGCGACGATGTACCGCGCGCTCACGGGCACGCCGCCGTTCGAGGCGCCCTCGCCCATGGGCGTGCTGTCGATGCACATCACCGACACGGTCGTGCCGCCGCGCGCGCGGGCGCCCGAGCGCGCGTTGCCGCCCGAGGCCGATGTGATCGTGCTGCGCACGATGGCGAAGTCGCTCGCCGAACGTTACGGCTCGGCGGCCGAGGTGCAGCACGATCTCGAGCGCGCGCTCACGGGCGTGACGCCCGCGCCCGCGGCGTTCGCACCCACGGTGTCGCGCAGCGCCGTCTCCGACGTCGCGACAGTGTCGCTCGCCGAACCGGACCTCGGTGACGGCGGCGATCCCGACGCGATCGAGCTGCGCCGCCACGACATCGACGCGTTCGAGCGCTCGTTGCGGCGGCGGCGAGGCCTTCGTTGGGCGTTGTTGCCGCTCAGCCTCGCCGCAATTGCCGGCGGCGGCGTGCTCGTCGCGCGGTGGCGCGCCGAGAAGCCCGTGCACGTCGAGCAAGAGCCCAACAACACGCCGGGCTACGCCAACCTGCTCGCATCGGGGCGGCCTGTGCGCGGCGTGATCGGCGCGCACGACGACGCGGCCCGCGGCGACGTCGATTATTTTCGCGTGCCCGTGGGCCACGGCGCGCGCGCCGTCGAGGTGCGGCTCGACGGCGTGCCCGGGCTCGACCTCGTGCTCGAGCTGTTCGACGGGCAAGGCCGCCCGCTCGCGAAGAGCGACGCGCACGGCCGCGGCGGCGGCGAATGGATTCAACCGAGCTCGATCGGCCCCACCGAGGCGTTCATTTCGGTGCGCGAGCTGTGGGTCGACGGGCAAAAACCCAGCGAGGCGCGCAACGACTCCTACGAGCTGACGGCGACATGGGGGCCGCCGGCCGTCGGCTGGGAGATCGAGCCCGACGACTGGCCCGCGGCGGCGACGCCCGTGCCACCCGGGACGTCGGTGCGCGGCTACCTCGGGCGCGCCGACGACAAGGATTGGTTCACCGTCGTGCCCGCGACGTCGGGGCACCTCACGGTCCACGTCACGGTGCCAGACGGCGTCGACCTCGAGATCCTCGAGGACGAGGCCGGCAAGGCCGTCATGAACAAGACCGGCGTCGGCGAGGACGAAGAGGTCGTGCTGCCCGCCGTCGCGGGGAAGCCCGTGCTCGTGGGCGTCGCGCGCAAGCTGCCCAAGCTGCCGGCGGGCAAAGACGCCAAGGACATGGAGCTCGCGGGGCTGGACGCGCCCTACGAGCTCAAGGCGACGATCGCGCCCTAACGTCGCAGAAGCTTCGCCGCTTCTTTGGCGTGGTACGTGAGGATGATGTCGGCGCCCGCGCGGCGGATCGACAGCAGCGTCTCGAGCATGACGCGGTCGTGGTCGATCCAGCCTTTCTCGGCGGCGGCCTTGAGCATCGCGTACTCGCCCGAGACGTTGTAGGCGGCGACGGGCACGTCGAACTCGTTGCGCACTTCGGAGACGACGTCGAGGTAGGCGAGCGCGGGCTTCACCATGACGATGTCGGCGCCCTCTTCGACGTCGAGCGCGACCTCGCGCATGGCCTCGCGCACGTTGGCGGGGTCCATCTGGTAGCCGTGGCGATCGCCGAACGCCGGCGTCGAGTCGGCGGCGGCGCGGAACGGGCCGTAGTAGGCCGACGCGTACTTCGCGGCGTAGGACAGGATCGCGACGCGCTCGAAGTTTTCTTCGTCGAGGCCCTCGCGCAGGAAGCCCACGAAGCCGTCGAGCATGCCCGACGGCGCGACGATGTCGGCGCCGGCGCGCGCGTACGAGAGCGCGGCGCGTGAGAGGTTCTCGAGCGTGGCGTCGTTGTCGAGCTCGCCGGCTTCCTTGTGGATGACGCCACAATGGCCGTGCGTCGTGTACTCGCAGAAGCACGCGTCGACGGCGACGGTCAGCTCGGGGACGGCCTTCTTGATGGCGCGCACGGCGCGCTGGACGACGCCCTCGGGCGCCCAGGCCTCGCTGCCGACTTCGTCTTTTTTCTCGGGCAAGCCGAACAGGATCACCGACGGGACGCCGAGCTTGGCGATCTCCTCGGCCTCGCGCGCGAGCATGTCGACGGAGAAGTGAAACTGCCCGGGCAGCGACGAGATCTCGGTCTTGACGCCTTTTCCGGGGCAAACGAAGAGCGGGAACATGAAGTCGTCGGGCGAGAGCGTCGTCTCGCGCACCATGCGGCGGAGCGAGGGCGTGCGGCGGAGGCGGCGGGGGCGCGTGTCGGGGAAAGACATGCCGAGAGACTAACGTCCCCGTCGGTGAGCCGCCAGCGCGTGCGCGAGCGC
Source organism: Polyangia bacterium (assembly GCA_035549075.1). Taxonomy (GTDB): domain Bacteria; phylum Myxococcota_A; class Polyangia; order Fen-1088; family Fen-1088; genus DASZFV01. The sequence continues at coordinate 3,805 of DASZRT010000156.1, forward strand.
GGGCATGCTCGGCGTCGACGGCATCGCGTCGACGCGAACGCCCAGGGCGCGCGCGGCGTCGGCCGTCGTCGGGCCGATCACGGCGACGGCGGCGCTCTCCAATCGTGCCGCGCCCCAGCTTTCGACGAAGGCGCGCAGCGCCGACGGGCTCGCGAACGTCGCGGCGTCGAAGTCGGGCGGCGCGTCGCCGCCACGCACGGGCAGCGTCTGCGACACGGGCACGACGTCGACGACGCAGCCGCGCGCCGCGAGCACCTCGCGCAAGAGCTCGCGCCCGCCCACGGCCTGCGGAAACAACACGCGCGCGCCCGCGCCGACGCCGGCGGCGGCGAACGCCGAGACGAGGCCTTCTTGGCGCTGCTCGCGCTCGTCGGGGATGAGGTCGACGCGCAGGCCGAGCGCGCGCAACGCCCGCGCCGTCTCGACGCCGACGGCCGCGATGCGCGGATCGCCGAGCCGCGCGCGCGCGCCGTGGGCTTCGGCGCGCCCGCACGTCGCGCGCGCGGCCGACGGGCTCGTGAAGACGATCCACGCGTAGTCGGACAACCGCGAGAGCGCGGCGTCGAGCGCGTCCCAGCTCGGCGGCGGCGCGAGCTCGATCGTGGGATGAATCACGGGCTCGCCGCCGAGCGCGCGGATCACGGCGGCGAGCGGCGCGGCCTGCTCGCGTGGTCGCGTCACGAGCACGCGCCAGCCGCTCAGGGACTCCGCCGCGCCAGGGTCGGTCATCGCAAATGATGATACCTTGCCGGCGTGGTCCTTCGTCGCGCGCTCGCACGCTGCGCCGTGGCCGCGGCGCTGGCCGCGGGCGTCGCCGCGCTGCCCGCGTGCAAGAACGCCGGCGAGCAGAAGCCGCCCGCGTCACTGACGTCGGCGCCCGCGCCGGCCCCGGCGGCCGTCGTCATCCATTCGGGCGATCGCGCGACGACGTTCCAGGTCGAGCTCGCGCGCACGCCGGCCGAGCACGAGCGCGGCCTCATGTACCGCCAGGCCCTCGCGCCCGACGCCGGCATGCTGTTCGTGTTCGAGCGCCCGAGCCAGCAGGTCTTCTGGATGAAGAACACGCTCATTCCTCTCGACATGATCTTCATCCGCGCCGATCGCCGCATCCTGGGCGTCGTCGAGAAGGCCGAGCCGCAGACGCTCACCGAACGCTTCGTGCCGGGCGAGTCGCAGTACGTCCTCGAGATCGCGGGCGGCGGCGCCGCCGAGCGCGGCTTGGGCGCGGGCGACTTCGTCGAATTCAAAGGCGTCGACGCGCCTCCGTAGAGCCGTGCCCGCGAAAGGTCGTCCCGCGCTCGCCGACGTTCGCCCGATGCTGGCGACGCTCGCCGACGCGCCGCTCGACGACCCGGGCCTAGTCTACGAGCCGAAGTACGACGGCATCCGCGCGCTCGTCGCCGTCGTGCCCGCGAAAGGGAAGCCCGTCGTCACGATCTCCTCGCGCGCCGGCAACGACAAGACGGCGCAGTTCCCCGAGATCGTCGAGGCGTTTCAAAAATGGTGGCCCGCCGACGCGGGCGCGGCGCTGCTCGACGGCGAGATCGTCGCGCTCGACCCCGACGGCGTGCCGCGCAGCTTCGGCCACATCCAAGAGCGCATCCACCTGGTCGCCGAGCGCGACGTCGCGCGCCGCGCCGCCACGCAACCCGTCGCCTTCATCGCGTTCGACGTGTTGTTCGCGGGCGGCAAAGATCTTTGCGCGCTGCCGCTCGACGAGCGGCGCGTTCACCTCGAGGCGGTGATGCGCGGCGTGCCCGCCGCCGTGCTACGGCTCGCGCGGCAGGTGCGCGGCGACGGCACGGCGCTCATGGCCGAGGCGCAGGCCGAAAGCTGGGAGGGGCTCGTCGCGAAGGACGCGCGCTCGCCTTACCGGCCCGGCAAGCGCTCCGCCGAGTGGCGGAAGCTCAAGCTCGTCAAACGGCAAGAGCTCGTCGTCGGCGGCTGGACCGCACCGCGCGGGTCGCGGCATCGCTTCGGCTCGCTCATTCTGGGCGTGCCGGGCAACGACGGCGGCGTCTTGAAGTACGTCGGGCACGTCGGCGGCGGCTTCTCGCAAGAGGCGCTGCGCGCCATCGGCGCTCGGCTCGACGCGCTCGCGCAGAAGACGTGTCCGTTCGACGCCGTGCCACCGTCGAACGAGACGCCGCACTGGGTGCGACCCGAATTGGTCGCCGAGGTGCGCTTCTCGGAGTGGACGCAGGACGGGCACCTGCGGCACCCGATCTTTCTGGGGTTGAGGGACGATGTCACGGCGGAGAGCGTGCGGGTGGAGGGGCAGCCCCCTCGACCCGACCCTGTCCCGGCGAAGCGAGGAATGGGTCGGGGTGAGGGGTCCGCGACCGTCGACCTCCCGCGCGAGACCCAGCTCCTCCTCGACGCGCTCACCGAGATCGAATCGCGCAACTCGGGGCGCCTTCGTCTCGCGAACGGCGACGTCCTCGAGCTGGGCAACCTGCAAAAAGTGCTGTGGCCCGAGCTCGGCATCACGAAGGGCGAGCTGTTGCGCTACTACGCGACCATCGCGCCGCAGCTCTTGCCCGTCGTGAACGATCGCCCGCTCGTCATGCGGCGCTTTCCCGACGGCATCGCGCGCGCGGCCTTCTACCAGCACCGCGCGCCCGACGACGTGCCGGCGGGCGTGCGCGCCGAACCCGTGCCCGGTGACACCGACGTCCCCGCGCGCCTCATCGGCGGCTCGCTCACGACGCTGCTCTACATGACCCAGCTCGCCGTCCTCTCGCAGGATCCGTTCTTCTCGCGCGTGCAGTCGCCGTCGATCATGGACTTCGCCGCGATCGATCTCGACCCCATGGACGGCGCCACCTTCGAGCGCGTGCTCGACGTCGCGCGCTGGGTGCGCGACGAGCTCGAGGCGCTGGGGGTCACGGCGTTCCCGAAAACCTCCGGCGCGAGCGGTCTGCACGTGTTCATCCCGCTGCCGCCGCGCACGCCCTACGAAGCCGGCCGCCTGTTCTGCCAGATCGTGGGCGAGATCGTCGCCAAGAAGCACCCCAAGGAGGCGACCGTCGAGCGCACCGTGGGCAAGCGCGATCCGACGTCGGTCTACGTCGATTGCCTCCAGAACATCGAGGGCAAGACGCTCGCCTGCGCCTACAGCGCGCGCGCGAGCGACTACGGCGGCGCGTCGACGCCGCTGACGTGGGCCGAGGTCGACGCCGGCTTCGATCGCCGCGACTTCACGATGCGCACGCTGCCCGCGCGCGTGCGCGAAGTCGGCGATCTCTGGGAAGGCCTCCGGACGTCACCCGGAATCGACCTCACGGCCGCGCTCGACCGCGTGCAAAAGCGTCACGGCGGTTGATCGCGACTTGCGATCCCGCTCGCCCCTTTTGGTGGTAAGAAGCGGCGTCTCACCCAACCCCGCTCGGAGGCTCCCATGCGCTCGCGTACTCGCTCTGGTTTCCGCATCGCTTCGCTGGCTCTCGCGCTTGCGGCCGTCTTCACGGCGTCGCGCGCGGCGCACGCCGACGACGAAGACCCCGCGAAGGGCAAGTTCACGATCGCCGAGGCGACGAAGGGCCTCAAGGGTCCGGCCAGCGCGCCGCTCGTCGCGACGATCGAGACGACGATGGGCACGTTCAACTGCGAGCTCTACGACAAGAAGTCGCCCATCACGGTGGCGAACTTCGTGGGCCTCGCGCGCGGCGTGCGGCCGTGGAAGGACCCGAAGACGGGCGCGTGGGTCAAGAAGCCGTTCTTCGACGGCCTGATCTTCCACCGCGTCATCCCCAGCTTCATGATCCAGGGCGGCGACCCGCTGGGCGTGGGCCGCGGCAACCCCGGCTACAAGTTCCAGAACGAGAACGACCCGAGCCTCGTGTTCGACAAGCCCGGCGTGCTCGCCATGGCGAACGCCGGCCGAGACACGAACGGCTCGCAGTTCTTCATCACCGAGACGCCGCAGCCCGCGCTCAACGGCGGCTACACGATCTTCGGCCAGTGCGACAACACGGCGCTCGTCGGCCAGATCGCGCGCGTCGAGCGCGCCCCCGGCGACAAGCCCATCAAGGACGTCGTCATGAAGAAGGTGACGATCGCGCGCGGGAAGGCCGGCAAGGGCGACAAGGTCGAAAAGAAGGCCAAGGCCGAGAAGGCCCCGTAGCCTCGTGAAGCACTTCGTCCTCGACACAAACATCCTCCTCCACGACCCCCGGGCGATCACCCAGTTCGCTGACAACGAGGTCGTCATCCCGATCTTCGTCATCGAGGAGATCGACAACTTCAAGAAGGAGGCCTCGGAGCTGGGGCGCAACGCGCGAGAGATCGCGCGCTTACTCGACAAGCTGCGGGCCGAGGGCGCGCGCCTTTCCGACGGCGCGCCGCTGCCCAACGGCGGGCGGCTGCGCGTCGCCTCGGCGGCGCGCTCGGTGCCGACGACGCTGCGCGAGAGCCAGATCGCCGACTACCTGATCCTCATGGTCGCGCTCGACGTGCGCGACGCCAACAAGGGCGAGCCGACGATCTTCGTCACGAAGGACGTCAACCTGCGCATCCGCGCCGATTCGCTCGGCCTCACCTCGATGGACTTCGAGGCCGACCGCGTCGACATCGACGAGCTGTACTCGGGGATGCTCGAGCTGCCCGTCGCGGGCGCCGACGTCGACGCGTTCTACGCGCAGAACACGCTCGAGCTCAACGAGGCCAACCTCAAGGCCAACCAGTACGTGCTGCTGCGCGATCGCGACGCGCCCTCGCACAGCGCGCTCGGCCGCTACGACGGCACGCTCAAGAAGCTGGTCCCGCTGCGCAAGATCAAGGAAGGCATCTGGGGCATCCGCCCGCGCAACAAGGAGCAGCACTGCGCGCTCGACCTCCTGCTGGCCGACGACATCAAGCTGGTCACGCTCGTCGGCAAGGCCGGCACGGGCAAGACGATGCTGGCGATCGCCGCCGGCCTGCAGAAGGTCGTCGAGGAGCAGCTGTACTCGAAGCTGCTCGTGTCGCGCCCGATCTTCCCGCTGGGCCGCGACGTCGGCTACCTGCCGGGCACGATCGAAGAGAAGCTGAATCCGTGGATGCAGCCGATTTACGACAACGTCGAGTACCTCATGGGGCTGTCGAAGGCCGAGAAGAAGGGCGGCCGCAGCCACCAGGAGCTCATCGACATGGGCTTCATCGAGATCGAGCCGCTCACGTACATCCGCGGCCGCTCGATCCCGAACCAGTTCATCATCGTCGACGAGGCGCAGAACCTGACGCCGCACGAGGTGAAGACGATCATCACGCGCGTCGGTGAGCAGACCAAGGTCATCCTCACGGGCGACCCGTATCAGATCGACAACCCCTACGTCGACGCGACGTCGAACGGCCTCACCACGGTCGTCGAGCGCTTCAAGGGCGAGGCCGTCGCGGGCCACGTGACGTTGTCGAAGGGCGAGCGCTCGGCGCTGGCCGAGCTCGCGTCGAACGTGCTCTAGGCATGAGCGCGACGGTCCAACAGGTCGACGCGCTGCCGGCGGGCTACACCGCCATCAGCGGCGTGCAGGCTTCAGGCCCCGGCAAGGCCGCCGATCAGGCCGCGACGCTGAAAGACGAAAAGCGCGCCGTCGCCCTGCTCAAGCAGCACTTCAAGCAGCACGCCGAGCCGTTCCCCAAGGACTTCGACGCGCACACGCTGGTGTTCCGCGTCGTCACGGCCGTCGAGAACGCGCCGCAAGCGGGCTGGGGCATGCTGGTGGTCGAGTTCGGCTACAAGCCGCACGGCCACAAGAAGAAGTAGCCGCCCGCCCTATCGCTTGGCGGCGGGCGCGTCGAGCTTGGCGAGGTGACGGCCGAAGCGTTCGGCGATGAGATGCTCGACGCAGTAGTTTGCGACCGAGAGTCGTTTGCGGTCGCAGCCGACCTTGCGGCAATCGAGCTTGCGCTCGCGCAGCTCGCCGAAGTGCTCCTCGAGGCGCGACAGACAGTACGCGCGCATCGTGGACGCGCGATCGATGTCGCGCAGCCGGCGCGCGTTGGCGGGCTCCGGACGACAGAGGATCATTCCGCCCTCGAGCTCCTCGGGCCAGATCGCGAGCCAGGCGCGCCCGCACTCGGGACACTGGCGCAGCTCTTCCCACTCGGCGAGCTCGACGACGGGCCAGGACATCACGCGGTCGTCTTCGCAGCGCGCCCAGGCAGGTCGGGCGGCGCATGAACAGGCGGACGGGGACTCTGCGACCACGAGCGCTCTATTGTGCCCGGAAATCCGGCCCCCTCCAACTTCGCGCGGCGGGTCGGGCGAGAGCGCCTATACTGCGCGCCGCATGTCGACCCCCGAGCCAGAAGCGCTGCGCGTCCTGCGCGAGCGCGGATTCGTTCAACAAATCAGCGACGAGGCCGAGCTGGCCCGGCAGCTCACCGACGGCCGGGTCACCTATTACGCGGGCTTCGACCCGACGGCCGACAGCCTCCACCTCGGGCATTTCCTGCCGCTCATGGCGATGGCGCACCTCGCGCGCGCCGGCCACCGGCCCATCGCCGTCCTGGGCGGCGGCACGGCCATGGTCGGCGACCCGAGCGGCAAGACCGAGCTGCGGCAGATGCTCTCGGGCGAGGTGATCGCCGCCAACCGCGTCGCGATCGAGAAGCAGGTGCGCGCCGTCCTCGAGGACGCGTCCGACGCCGTCGTCGTCGACAACGGCGAGTGGCTGTTGCCGCTCAACTACGTCGAGTTCCTGCGCGACATCGGCAAGCACTTCAGCGTCAACCGCATGTTGGCCGCCGAGGCCTACAAGCTGCGCCTAGAAAAAGGCCTCTCGTTCATCGAGTTCAACTACATGCTGCTGCAGGCGTACGACTTCCTGACGTTGCGGCGCCGTTACGGCTGCACGCTGCAGATCGGCGGCGACGATCAGTGGGGCAACATCATCGCCGGCATCGAGCTCATCCGCCGCGCCGACCAGGGGCAGGCCTACGGGCTCACGTTCCCGCTCATCATGACGGCGGCGGGCACGAAGATGGGCAAGACCGCGGCGGGCGCCGTGTGGCTCGACGCGAAGCGCACGTCGCCTTACGACTTCTACCAGTACTTCGTGAACGTCGACGACCGCGACGTCGTGCGCTTCCTCAAGCTGTTCACGTTCTTGCCGCTCGAGGAGATCACGCGCTTCGAGCGCGTCGAAGGCGCCGAGCTGCGCGAGGCGAAGGCCTTGCTCGCGCGCGCGATGACCGAGCTCGTGCACGGCGCCGCCGCGGCCGATGAAGCCAAGCGCGCGGCGGCCGCGGCCTTCGGCGGCGGCGGCGACGACGCCGCGATCCCGACGTTCGCCGTGCGCGGCGACGAGAAGATCGTCGACGTCCTCGCCGCCTGCGGCCTCGCCGCGTCGAAGAGCGCCGCGCGCCGCCTCGTGGAGCAAGGCGGCGTCCGCCTCGGCGATCGCAAGATCGCCGGCGTCGACGACGCGCTCACGGCGGCCGAAGTCACGAGCGGCGTGCTTCTCCACGCGGGTAAGAAGCACGTTCGCCGCCTCGTCATCGCGAGCTAGTCGGCCGCTTTCATCTCGGCGGTGACGTCGCGCACGACGACGTGGCCGTCGGGCGTCGAACGCAGGCGCAGGAAGCGCATGTCGGGGAAGCGCGCGAGGACGTCTTCGAGCGTCGGCTCGTCGCCGCGGCGAGCGAGGCCGACGACGCGGCGGTCCCCGAAGCGGTAGGCGCCTGACGGCGGCAAAGGCGGTGTCGCGACGAGCGGCGCCGCCCGTTCGGCGAACGCGGGCGGCATCGAGACGAACGACGCGGGGACGTCGGCGAGCACGAGCGTGTCGGCTTCGAACGGCGCCATCGCCGGATCTTCTTTGACGGCGAGGTCGAGGTCCTTCACGGCGCCGGCGACATGGAAAATGCGCGTGCCGCGACGGGCGCCTTCGACGACGGCGGCGCGCGCGGCGGCGACACGCGCGTCGTAGGCGACGATCTCGGCGCGACGCGCGGCGGCGGCTATGACGCCGATACCAAGTAAGATCGCGAAAGCCGTGACGGCCGCGGCGCGGGCTCGCGGCGCGAGGAGCTCGGCGGCGACCCAAGCGAGGCCGACCGACGGCAAATAGAAGTAGCGCGCGCCGACGATCCAACCGGCGGCGAAGAGTGGCGCGAGCGCGACGGCCGTGAACGCGAGCGGCACCCAAGCGCGCGCGCTTTCGGTTCGCGCTTGCCGCGCCGCCGCGAGCGCGAAAGCCGCGAGCGCGGCGCCACCGGCGGCCCACGCGATCGGTTCGGGAAGGAAGGCGGTGCCGGTTCCGACGTGGACGAGGCCGCTCGCGAGCTGCAGCAGGCGCCCGAGCGACGGCGCCGTCGGGTCGCCGCTGCCGCCCCACCCTCCCAGAACACGCACGCGCACGATGACGACCACGAGCGCGAGCGCAGCCAGCGGAACGACGCGCGCGAAGCGGCGGCGCAGAGGTTCGACGTCGGGCAACACGACGAACGCGAGCGCCGGGAGAACGAGCGCCGACTCCTTCGACAAATACGCGAGCGTCGCGAGGAGCGCGGCGGGCGTCCCGCGCCCGCGCGCGAGCGCGACGAGCGCGGCGAGCGCGAACGTCGTCGCGAGGAGATCGGTGCTGGCCGCGAACCAGTACGCGGCCTCGAGGTTCTGCGGCGCGACGGCGAAGAGCACGGCCGCGAGCGTCGCGACGGCGCGCCCACGTCCGAGCGCCGCGACGAGCGCGCCCACGAGCGCCGCCGACGCGAGGTGCAGCGCGAGCGCGAGCGCCGCGAACGGCCAGGCCGCGCCCTGCCCCACGCGCGCGAGCACCCACCACAGCAGCATCGGCACGGGCCGGTAGAACTCGCCGCCGTGCTGGTCGCGCACGAAGGCGACGAGCGGGTTCGGCGCGTGGCGAGCGAACGCGAGGAACACGTGGTCGTCGCCGAGGAACGTCGTCGCCGCGAAGAACGGGACGGCGATCACCGCGAACGCCGCGAAGGCCACCGCCGCGCGCGCTGCCCTCATGGCCTCCGAAGACGCGCGAGGTCCGCGGGCGTGTTGACGTTCGTGAACGAGCGCAGCGTCGGGTCGACGGCGCGCAGCGCCGCCTCGTCGAGCCACGTCGTCGCGATCACGTCGAAGAGCGCGTGCGCGGCGTTGTTCCCGGCGGCGAGGCGCGCCTCGATCTCCGGCAAGCACGCGCGGCCGTAACGCGCGAGCAACGGCTCGGCGCGCCCGCCGACGCGCGGCACGACGGCGGCCGCGGCGGGCGCATGGTCGCGGACGAGGGCGAGCAGCGACGGCTGGACGAACGGCATGTCGCCGCCGACGCACACGACGGCGGCGGCGTCTCCCGCGGCCAGCAACGCCGCGTGGATCCCCGAGAGCGGCCCAGCGCCGCGAAACACGTCCTCGACGCGATCGATGCCGAGCGCGTCCCACGGACGAGGTTCATTCGCGACGACGAAGACCCGCTCGAAGAGCGCCCGAAGCACCTCGAGCTGTCGCTCTGCGATCGAGCGGCCGTCGATCTCGAGGGCGGGCTTGTTGGCGCCGTCCATTCGCGTCGCCCGCCCGCCGGCGATGATGGCAGCGGTGGACACGGGCATCTCGCGGACTAAGGCCAGGGCGCGTTGGAGCGACGGGCTACGCCCTGCAGAATTCGAGACATTTGTTCGTGGATGTGGGCGTTGCTCGCCAACACGCGGCCGGTGCGACCGTCGAAGGGCGAGCCGTCGAGGTCGGTGGCGCGGCCGCCGGCGCCTTCGACGATCGCGGCGCCCGCGACGAGGTCCCACGGGTGCAGCGCGCGCTCCCAGTAGCCGTCGAGCCAGCCGGCGGCGACGAAGCACAGGTCGAGCGCGGCCGACCCGAGCCGGCGCGTGCCCTGCGCCGCCGCCGTGAACGCCGCCCACTCGGCGAGGTTGTCCTGGATCGGGTTGCGCGCGTAGGGAAATCCCGTCACGAGCAGCGCGCCCGACAAGCGATCGGTCGTCGACGGCGTGATGGGCTTGCCGTTGAACGTCGAGCCGCCGCCCGAGCCGTCGAGGCCGATCTTGCCGGCGAACGTCCACCCGAGCACGGGCGCCTCGACGACGCCCAGCGCGGCGCGCCCGTCGACGACGAGCCCGAGCGACACCGAGAAAAGCGGCAACCCGTGCGCGAAGTTCGTCGTGCCGTCGAGCGGGTCGACGTACCACACGCGCCGCGCGCCCGCGTCCCCCTGGCCTTCGACGACGCTGCCCTCTTCCGCGACCACGCGGTCCTGCGGGAACGCGCGCGCGAGCCGCTCGACGATGAGCGCCTCGGACCGCTTGTCGTACTCGGTGACGAGGTTGATGTCCTCGTCCTTGAAGCGGACGGTGGGCCGCGTGCCCCACCCTTCGACGAGGATGCGCCCCGCTTCGCGCGCGACGTCGACGGCCACGCGCAGCGTCTCGGCCAACGGATCGGTGCTCGGTCCAGCTTTCGCGCTCACAGGTCCTTTCTCATCCACGTCGCCGACTTCGAGCGCGCCAGCATGTACTCCGCCGTCTGCGCGATGCCCGGGTCGACGTCCTTGCGATCGACGACGGCGAAGCCCAGCTTCTCGCCGAAGTAGCCCTGGGCGTTGTCCGTCACGAGGTAGAGCTGCTTGACGCCCTGGGCGCGCGCGCGGCCCTCGGCGGCCTCGACGAGCACGAAGCCGAGGCCCTCGCCGCGCCGCTCGGGCGCGACGGCGAGCATGCGCAAGAGCGCGACGTCGCCCACGGTCTCGACGGCGACGCAGCCGACGATCGGATTGTTGGGCGCGTCCGGGGTCTCGCCCGGGATGACCAGATAGCTCGGCCAGAACTGATCGAGCACGGGGTGCAGGATCCCCACGCGGTCGAGCAGGTTGCTGATCTTCGCCTTGTGCTCGGCGCGCGCGGGCACGACGGCGTCGCCGAGCTTCGCGAGCAGCTTGTCGTGCAGGCCGCCGTAGTCACCCGACGACATGACGAGCACGGTGTCGCCGGGGCCCGCGCGTTCGGCGATGTGCGCGACGGTCTGCTCGACGGTGGGGATGAGGCGCGCGGGCACGTCCTCGCGTCGCAGATCGGCGGCGAGGCGCTCGACGTCGAGGCGCTCGGCCGCCGGGACCTTCTCGGGCGCGTACAGCGGCGCGAGCACGACCTCGTCGGCCACCGACAGCGCGTCGGCGAAGCCCTCTTGGAAGATGTTGCGGCGGCTCGTCGCCGAACGCGGCTCGAAGGCGGCGATGAGCTTGCCCGGGCCGTGGCGGCCCTTGAGCGCGAGGATCGTCTCGCGGATGGCCGTCGGGTGGTGCGCGAAGTCGTCGACGACGGTCACGCCCTGCGCGACGCCGCGCACCTCTTGCCGCCGCTTGACGCCCAGGAACCGCCGCGCGGCGCGGGCGATCACCGGTAGCTCGACGCCGAGGCTCGCGGCGACGGCGATGACGCCCACGAGGTTCTCGTGGTTGTAGATGCCGGGCAGGCTCGTCTCGACGGAGACGACGCGCTCGCCGCGGCGGGCAATCTCCAGCGTCGCGCGGCCGCCCGGCGAGCGACGCGACACCTCGAACGTCCAGTCGGCGCCCGAGCCCGGCCGCCCGTACGTCATGACCTGCGAGCGCGCGGCGCGCGCGACCTCGAGCGCGCCCGGCGAGGCCGCGCACACGAGCAGCAGGCCGTCCTCGGGGATGAGCGCGACGAACTTGCGGAACGCGGCCTTGACGGCCTCCTCGTCGCTGAAGATGTCGGCGTGGTCGAACTCGACCGACGTGAGGATCGCCGTGCGCGGCCGGTAGTGCAGGAACTTCGAGCCCTTGTCGAAGAACGCCGTGTCGTACTCGTCGCCTTCGACGACGAACTCGTCGCCTTGGCCGAGGCGCCACGACTGCCGGAAGTTCAGCGGCACGCCGCCGATGAGGAACGACGGATCGCGGCCCGCGTCGGCCAGCACGTGCGCCATGATCGAGGACGTCGTCGTCTTGCCGTGCGTGCCAGCGACGACGATCGAGTGCTTGCCCTCGAGGAACAGCTTGCCGAACAGCGACGGGAACGACTCGAGCGGGATCTTGCGCTCCTGCGCCGCGAGCACCTCGACGTGGTCCTTGCGGCAGACGTTGCCGACGACGACGCAGTCGGGGCCCCAATCGAGGTTCGTGCCGCCGAAGCCCTCGAACGTCGGGATGCCGAGCTCGGCGAGCTGGGTCGACATGGGCGGGTACACGTGCTCGTCGGAGCCGCGCACGTCGTGGCCCGCGGCCTTGAGCAAGCCCGCGAGCGAGCCCATGCCCGTGCCGGCGATGCCGATGAGATGAACTTTCACTTCGGCACGCACTCCGTCGAGCCGGGCGCGAACTGCGTGGGGAACTTCTTCACCTCGAGCGTGAAGCTCACGCGAAAGTCAGCGAACACGCCCAGGTCGCGCACGCCGGCGCCGCCCGTCGTGTCCCACTTGAGGTTCTTGATGACGGCCGAGCCGCACGGATCGAGGCGGCCGCGCTTGCGCGTCTTGAGCTCGGCGCTCCACGCGTCGGCCGCCTCGCGGTTGCAGTGACCGCCCGGCCCGTCGCACTTCACGACGAGCACGTCGTACCACCACGGACCTTTGGGGCCGTACTCGGCGAGCTCGAGCTCGGGGCTCACGCCCTCTTCCGCCTTCGCCTCTTTCGCGACGAACGAGATCTCGTGCGTCGTGCCCGGCACGACGTCGACGTAAAAGCACGCCTCGTCCTTGCCTGACGACAGCGTCCCGAGCGTCGACGAGGTCAGCGTCGCGGGGCCGCCGCCCGCGCCGAGGCGAAACTCGAAGCGCTTGTGGTCCGCGTCGGGCGGCGACGTCTCGACGTCGTCGACGCCGCGGCCACGACACGCGCAGACGCCGCCCCGACAGCGCGCGCCGCCGAGGTTCGCGCCGACGGCCCCTCGCTCGTTCGTCGTCTCGACGACGGGCACCGTCGCGGGCGGCGGCTCGACGGCCTTCGGCGCGGCGCATCCCACGACCGCGAGACCCGCCCCGGCGACCGCGAGTTGCCCGAAAAAATGACGAAAACCGCGCATGAACGAAGGTGCGACGACGGTGGACGCCGACGCCCCGCTTACGTACCATAGTTTCGCCATGTCGCCCCCGATTCCGCGCGCGCGCGCGACGGCCGCAGGTGCTCTCGCGCTCGTCGCGTTGTTCACGCTCGCGCCTGCTGGCTGCGCCACGTCCGAAGAAGCCACCAAACCGATCACCTACTCTCTCACGGCCAAACAAAATTACGAGAAAGGCCTGGCCGAGCTCAAGGACGAGAATTACCCCGAGGCGCAGAAGTACTTCACGTTCGTGAAGCAGAAGTACCCGTTCTCGAAGTACGCCGTGCTCGCCGAGATCGCGATCGCCGACTCGCAGTTCGATCGCGGCAACTACACCGACGCCATCGACGCGTACAAGTCGTTCATGCGCCTGCACCCGACGCACGAGAAGGTCGAGGACGGCTACTGCGCGTTCCGCATCGGCGAGAGCTACTTCAAGGACATGCCGGACGACATCTTCATCATGCCGCCGTCCTACGAGAAGGATCAGTCGGCCGTCACCGACGCGCTCCGCGAGCTGACCGACTTCGAGAAGAAGTACCCCGACTCGACGTACCTCAAGAAGGCGCAAGAGCTGCGGCGGCAAGTCCAGCAGCGCCTCGTCGATCACGAGGTCTACGTCGCGCGCTTTTACTTGAAGGGCGATCACCCCAAGGCGGCGGCCATGCGGCTCGAGACGGCGCTGCGCCGCTACCCGGGCTCGGGCCGCGACGCCGAGCTGCTGTACGCGCTGGGCGAGACGTACCTCAACATGGGCGACGCGCTCCACGCCAAGGAGACGTTCAAGCGCGTCGTCGACGAGTTCCCGTCTTCGACCGACGCGCGCCGCTCGACGCTGTACCTCGACTTCATCGCCAAGCGCTACGGCGACAACCCGCAGCCGCTCGCGCCGACGACACCCACGCCCGCCGCGCCCGTCCCCCCCGACGCGCATGGATGAACGCGGCAAAGACGCGGTCCGCGATCTCGTCGTGCGCGGCCGCGAGCACTACGTCGCGCGAGAATACGACAAGGCCGAGGCCTGCCTGAAAGAGGTCGTGCGCGAGAACGTCGCCTACGCCGACGTCTTCGACATGCTGGGCGTCATCTACCACCAGCAAGGCAAGCTCGTCGAAGCCGAGGGCATGTTCCAGCAGGCGCTCGCCATCAACCCGGCCTACACCGAAGCCGCGCTCAACCTCGCCGTCACGTACAACGATCTCGGCAAGTACCGCGAGGCGAAAGAGGTCTATCAGCACGCGCTGCACGCCTCGAAGAGCGCGCCGCAGAGCCTCGACCCGTTCGCCAAGGGCAAGATCGCCAACATGCACGCCGACACGGGCGCCGCCTACCACGCCGTCGGCATGTACGCGGACGCCGTGCGCGAGTACGAGCGCGCGCTCGCGCTGTGCCCCAACTTCGTCGACATCCGCACGCGCCTCGGCACGACCTTGCGCGAGAAGGGCGACGCCGCCCTCGCCGTGCGCGAGTTCGAGCGCGTGCGCGCCGAGAACCCGCGCTTCATCGCCGCGCGCCTGCACCTCGGCCTCTGCTACTACGCCGAGGGCCGCAAGGACGAGGCGACCGCCGAATGGCGCGCCGTTTTGGAAATCGCTCCCGACAACAAGTCGGCCGAGATGTACCTCGCGATGCTCCGCACGTAGTCGTCGTGCTCGAGTTCAAACCGTCCGTCGAGACGTTCGTCGTCGAGGAGATCGCGGCGTACGAGCCTTCGGGCGAAGGCGAGCACACGTACCTGTGGATCGAGAAGCAGGGGCTCACGACGCTTGACGCGATCAAGCACTTGGCGCGCGTGCTGGGCGTCGACGATCGCGACGCGGGCTATGCCGGCATGAAGGATCGGCACGCGACGACGCGGCAGTGGGTGAGCTTGCCGCGCGTCGACGTCGAGCGGGCGAAGCTCGTCGAGGCGCCCGGGCTGCGCGTGCTCGCGGCTTCGCGGCACGGCAACAAGCTGCGGCTCGGCCATTTGCGCGGCAACAAGTTCGAGGTCGTCGTCGTCACGGACGACGCGGCGGGCGTCGAGACGCGGCTGCGCGCGCTCGCAGCGGGCGGCGTGCCGAACCGCTACGGCGAGCAGCGCTTCGGCGCCGCGGGCGACAACGCCGCGGCCGGGCTCGCGCTCCTGCGCGGCGAGCGGCGCGAACGAAACAACCGCGTGCGGAAGCTGCTGCTCTCGGCGGCGCAGTCGGCGGTGTTCAACCACGCGCTCGCGATCCGCGCGGCGCGCCCCGGCGGTCTGCGCGGCGTGCTCGCGGGCGATGTCTTGCAGAAGGTGGCCTCGGGCGGGATCTTCATCACCGATGACGTCGCGACCGATCAGGCGCGCGTCGACACGGGCGAGCTCGTCGTGACGGGCCCGCTGCCGGGCGGCCGCGAGAAGGAGCCGCCGCCCGGATCACCAGCGCGCGCGCTCGAAGACGAAGCGCTCGCGGCCGCCGGCGCGACGCGCGAGGACTTCGCGCGCGCGGGCCGCGATCTTCCCGGCGCGCGCCGCCCGCTGCTCGTCCCCCTAGGGCTCGGCGAGCCCGCGGTTCAACCCGAGCCGAATCTCGTGCAACCCGAAGCCGCCCTCGAAAGTCTGGGACATACGGCGTTGCGCCTTCGGTTCTCTCTGCCGTCGGGCAGTTACGCCACCGTCGTCGTCGACGCCCTGGCCTGACCCGCGCGGGCCTCGAAGCCGGGGTCCTGTGCTAAGTTTCCGCCACCTTTTTCCGAGGAGCGCATGCGTCTGACCGAAAAGATTCTTGGCTTCACCCTCTTGGGCTCCGAGTGGGTGCTCTGGGTGCTCATCGGCCTGTCGTTGCTCTCGGTGACCATCATGGTCGAGCGCGGCATCTTCTTGTCGTCGGGCCGCTCCGACTTCGAGACGCTCGCCAAAGAGCTGCTCGCGTTCTTGCGCGACAACGACGCCGCCGGCGCGCGCCGCGCGCTCGCGGGCCAGCGCGCGCCCGAGGCGCAGGTCGCGCTCGCGGGCCTCGAGCAGCACGGCCGCGGCAGCGAGGCGATCTCCGAGGCGATGGCCAGCACGAAGTCGCGGCTGCGCATGGACATGGAGCGCAACCTCGGCGTGCTCGGCACCCTCGGCAACAACGCGCCCTTCATCGGCCTGTTCGGCACCGTCCTCGGCATCATCAAGGCCTTCGCCGACCTCTCGCACAACCAGACGGGCGGCGCGGGCGCCGTCATGTCGGGCATCTCCGAGGCGCTCGTCGCGACCGCCGTCGGCCTCATGGTCGCCATCCCCGCCGTCATCGCCTTCAACTACTTCCAGGGCCGCGTGCGCGGCGCGATCGGGCGCGTCGACGCGATGGCGCACCTGATCCTCTCAGCCGTCGCCGCGCCAGCCAACTCGAAGCCGGAGAAGTAAGGTGGCCGGCGGCGCGAACTTCAACGACGACGACGGCGGTGGAATGATCGTCGGCATCAACGTCACGCCGCTCGTCGACATCACGCTCGTCCTCCTCATCATCTTCATGGTGACGGCGTCCTACATCGTGAGCCCCGCCATCAAGGTCGACTTGCCCAAGGCCGCCTCGGGCTCCGATCAGACGAAGACGACGCTCGCCGTGACGATCGCGAAGGACGGCCAGGTCTACCTGAACGGCGAGCGCAGCAGCGACGCCGGCATCGTCGCCTACATCAACGGCGAGCTCCCCAAGAACCCCGAGCTGCAAGCGATCATCGCCGCCGACAAGGCCGTCTCGCACGGTGACGTCATCCACGTCATCGATCTCGTGAAGCGGTCGGGCGTGCACAAGTTCGCGCTCAACGTCGACCCGGGGCGATGACCGCGGCAGGTGACGGGCTCGCGGGCCTCGAGGCCCTGTTCGCGGCACGACCGCGTCGCGGGCGCGCCGCGATCGTCGGCACGGGCGTCGCGATCGCGCTCCATGTCGTCGTGGGCGCCGCGCTCGTGGCCGTCGATACCTCGCGCCTCTTCACCCAGGATCGGAACGCCCAGACGGTCGAGATGGAGGTGCAGGAGCCGCCGCCTCCTCCGCCCGAGGTGCACGAGCCGCCCCCGCCCCCGCCACCTGCACCCGAGGTCAAACGCGTCGTCATTCACCACGCGCCCGTGGCGCCGCCGCCGCCCACCGAGGCGCCGCCCCCACCGTCGGCCGAGCCGCCGAAAGACGACGCGCCTCCGCCCACGTTCGGCGTCTCGCTCGACTCGACCGTTGGCAGCGGCCCCGGCATGGCGGTTCCCGTGGGCAACACGCTCATGACCAAGCCGCACAAGGCGGTCGCGGCGGCGCCGCCGCAGCCGCTCGGCGGCCAAGGCGACGGCCTCCCCGTGCCGGTGCCCGACATCTACATCACCGAAGAGCCGAAGCTGCTCAGCGACGTCAAGGTGGCGTTCCCGCCGGAGGCGCAGCGCATGGGGCTCGAGGGCGTCGTCGAGATGAAGCTGCTGCTCGACGAGAAGGGCGACGTCAGAAAGGTGACGATCACCAAGCCCGCGGGCCACGGCTTCGACGAGCTCGCGCGCGAGGCCGCCAAGAAGTTCAAGTTCACGCCCGCGCGCACGAGCGACGGCAAGGCGGTTCCGAAAAGCCTCATCTACCGCTATCACTTCGAACAGGATCGCTAGGCGCCCGATAGTCGTTCGGACCGCGCCAGCCAGATAGACTTCCCGCCCCGTCCGAGGATATGCTGGCAGCGGCTCCTCGGATGACACCTACGCGCCGGCCGCCCGCAACCGCCACGTCGCTCTCGACACTGCTGGTCCTGACGGCCGCCGCCGCCTCGCTGGTCGTGGCGCGCCCCGCGCGCGCGCAGATCCGCATGGATCACTCGATCGACGCGAACCTCTTCCAGCCCGCGATCGGTCCCGGCAACTTCCTCACGATCGAGGGCGCCGACGTCCCCGACCACAAGCGCCTGTCGTTCGGCCTCGCGCTCAACTACCAGCTGCGCCCGTTCACGTCGTTCACGACCGGGTCGACGATGGCGACCTCGCACATCGTCGACCACCAATTCGCGAGCGAGCTCGACGCGGCGATCGGCCTCTTCGATCGCTTCCAGGTCGGCATCGGCGTGCCTTACACGCTGTACCTCGACGGCGACGTCGTCGACGACAAGGGCGTGCCCACGACCCAGCGCCTCACCGAGAACGGCATCGGCGACGCGCGCCTCGAGGTGAAGGCGCAGCTCGCGACGCTCGGCGAGGACGACCAGTATTCGATCGCCGCGTCGGGCGGCATCTCGATCCCCACCAACAAGGCCGTCACGGGCCCCGAGTACCTGGGCGATCGCAACGTCACGGGCCGCATCAAGGCGATCGGCGCGGCGCAGATCGGCCACATGCGCGCCGCCGCCAACCTGGGCCTGCTGTTCCGCGGGACGTCGGACGCGTTCGCGACCCAGGTCGGCCACCAGATGCTCTACGGCGCGGCCGCGTCGTACGAGGTCGAGCGCCGCATCGAGGTCATGCTCGAGCTCGCCGGCCGCAGCGGCATCGTCGACTTCGCGAAGTTCTACACGGACGTCAACCCGTTCGAGGTCGACGTCGCCGTGCGCTGGGGCGTCACGAACATGTGGAACGTGCTCGCGGGCGGCGGCAAGGGCCTGGGCACGGGCTTGGGCGCGCCGCAGCTGCGCTTCTTCGCGGCGGCGCAGTTCAACCCCGACTTTCGCGACCGCGACCACGACGGCGTCTACGACGTCAACGACAAGTGTCCGGACCAGCCCGAGGATCGCGACGGCTTCCAGGACGACGACGGCTGCCCCGATCCCGACAACGACAACGACGGCATCCCCGACGCGCAGGACAAGTGCCCGAACGACGCCGAGGACCTCGATCAGTTCCAGGACGAGGACGGCTGCCCCGATCCCGACAACGACAAGGACGGCATCCCCGACCTCAACGATCCGTGCCCGAACGCCGCCGAAGACGGCAAGGGCAAGCGGCCGCACGACGGCTGCCCCTCGTCGGCCGAGGACAGCGACGGCGACGGCGTGCCCGACAACGTCGACAAGTGCCCCGACGATCCGGAAGACCGCGACGGCTTCCAGGACGACGACGGCTGCCCCGACCTCGACAACGACAACGACGGCATCCCCGACAACTTCGACCAGTGCCCCAACGACGCCGAGGATCCCGACGGCTTCGAGGACGAGGACGGTTGCCCCGATCCGGACAACGACAAGGACGGCTTCCTCGACGCGCAGGACAAGTGCCCGCTGCAGGCCGAGACGCTCAACGGCAACAAGGACGACGACGGCTGCCCCGACCCGGGCGCGGAGATCGTCCACCTCGCCGCCGACCGCATCACGGTGGATGACCGCATCGGCTTCGGCAGCCGCGCCGGCAAGCCCGTGCTCAAGGAAAACTCGGCGCGGAACGTCGGCCTCGTCGCGCTCGTCATGAAGGGCCACACCGAGATCAAGAAGCTGCGAATCGAGGTGCACGCCGACGGCGTCTCGAAGAGCGAGATGCAGGCGCGCGCCGAGGCCATCAAGGCGGCGCTCGTCTCCAAGGGCGTCGAGGCGGGCCGCATCGACGCCGCCGGCGTCGACGGCGGCGGCTCGCGCGTCGACTTCCTCATCGTGCCCATGCCCGTCGCCCCCAAGGCGACGCCCGCCGACACCGAGACGCCGCCCGCCCCCACCCCGTAAAGGAACGGACGATCCCGCGACGATGAGAATCACCGGTTGGGGAGCCTCGGACGTGGGCCGCAAGCGGCACCACAACGAAGACTCGCTCCTCTGCAACAACGAGCTGTCGCTGTTCGCCGTCGCCGACGGCATGGGCGGCCACCTGGGCGGCGAGCGCGCGAGCCGCATGGCCGTCGAGATCCTCGAGCGCGAGATCGAGAAGGCGCGTCGCGGCGGCCTGTTCGAGCCGGTCGAGTCCAGCTCGCCCGCGATCGAGCCCGGCGATCCCGTGGGCGCGCTCCTGCGCCAGGCGGTGATCGAGGCCGACCGCAGCATCTACGAGACGGCCGTCGCCAACCCCGCGCTCGCCGGCATGGGCACGACGCTCACGGCGCTGCTGTTCAACGACGACCAGCTGTACCTCGGCCACGTCGGCGATTCGCGCGCGTACCTCTACCGCGACGGGCGCGCGCGCCAGCTCACCGAGGATCACTCTTGGATCCAAGAGCAGGTGCGCGCGGGCCTGATCTCCGCCGAGGAGGCGCGCGAGTCGCGCTTCCGCAACATCATCACGCGCTCGGTGGGCTTCGAGCCGTCGGTGGAGCCGGATCTTTCGACGCTGTCGGTGCAGGCGGGCGATTGCTTCGTCGTGTGCTCCGACGGCCTGTCGAACTACCTGTCGGCCGACGAGGTCGGCCAGGTGCTCACCGGCCACTTCTACCGCGACGTCGCCAAGGTCTTCGTCGACATGGCCAACGAGCGCGGCGGCGACGACAACGTCACCTGCCTCGTCGTCTACGCCGGCAACGAAAAGTAAGGCGTCCTCGGCCGCGTCCGCTACTTCGCTAGCGGGCGTTTAACGTGCGCTACTTGGAATAGCGCACGATTCGACACTCGTCGGTGCGCCAGAAGACGTTCTTGTCGTCGGCGTGGAACTGACCGGCGTTCGTCTGGTTGGTCGCGATGACCGTCGGGATGCCCGTGAGCAGCGGCGCCATCTGCACGGTGTTGGTGACCGACTCGCCGAAGTAGATGACGTCGCCGCTGATGACGAAGCCCGTGATGTCGTTGCCGGCCATCGACGTCGCCTCGAGACCGGCGGTCACGAACTCGTTCTGATCGACGAACTTGCTGTTGATGTTGGGGCCCGCGGCCCAGATCACCTTGCCGTCGACGACGGAGATCGCGTCGGTCAGGAGGTGCATGACGGACACGGCGATGCGGTCGGGCGCGAGCGGCTGCATGGCTCCCGTCTCGGTGAGGCCGTTCTGCATGCCGTCGAGCGTCTCGCGCGAGATCGCGCCGTGGCCCATCTCGGTCTGGTAGAGGTGCGTGGCGTCGAGCGCGAAGGCGCCGGGCTTGCCACGATCTTGCTCGGGCGACGCGAGCAGCGGCGTCTTCATGCCGCCGCCGATCGGGATCGAGTACGCATAGATGTAGCGGCCGTAGTACAGCGTGCCCGCGTCGGCGAGGAGCGCGTTGATGGCATTCTCGCCGCCGAGGTTCTCGGGCTCGGTCGTCGCGGGCACGAACAGCGTCGGCGCGCCGCCCGCGATCGCCTTCTTCATGATGGCGTTGCCGCTGACCCAATAGATAGACAGCACGTCGGCGGTGATGGCGCCGGGCGCGATCTGCCCGGTCGCGAGGACGGTCGTGCTGCCGCCGCGCGTGGGCACGCTCTTGACGGTGCCCGTGAGGCGCTCGGTCCAGTACACGACGCCGCCCGAGACGTAGAGATCGAGGCCGCCGCAGCCCGAGCCGCTCGCGAGCTCGACGGGTCCTGTGGCGTTTGGATCGACCGTCGGGCGCGGCGGGATGTCCGTGTCGATGCACCCGAGGGCGAGCGACGCTGCGAGGACGGCGGCGACGGCGTTGCGCGCCCTCACCACGTGCCTCCGAGCGCGACCGACATCGGCGTCGACGCCGAGCCGACGACGACGATCGCGGCGCCGCCCGCGACCGCGGCGGCGCCCACGCCCACGAGCGCCCACCCGAGCCGGTTGCGCGCGCGGTCGTCGTTGAAGTCGATGAGCGCGGCGTCGTAGGCCAAGACGTCGGGCGTGTCGGGCGCCGCCGGGTTCGCCGCCTGCTCGAGGCGCGCGCGCGCCCCGCTCGCGTCGCGCGCGCTGGTGTAGGCGAGCACGGCGCCCACGGCCGTCGTCACGAGCCCCGCGCCAGCCAGGCCATAGCCGAGCGGCCGCCACCGGTGCGCCGGCGGTGGCGCGTGCGCCGTGACGAGGTTCGGGGTCTGAAATCGCGGCGCCGGTGCCTTGATCTCGAGCTCGAGCGGCGGCGGAATCTCGAACGCGATCGTCGTCGCCGCGCCGCCCACGACCTCGACCTCGCGGACCTGCGCGGGTCGGTTCGGAGCGAGCGCCTCGACGGTGTGCCTCCCCTCCGTCACGCGCACGGGCGCCGCGAGCGGCGCCGTTCCGACGAGGCGGCCGTCGACGCGGACGTCAGCGCCCTCCTCGGAGACGCGCACGTCGAGCGTCGCGACGTGCGCGAGCGCGGCGGCGAGCGCGGCGCTCACCTCGCGGCGACGATCCTCGCCGACATCGGGGCCGGCGGCGGCGAGGTACGCCTCGTAAGCGTCGGCCGCCTCGGCGAAGCGGCCGAGCACGACGCGCACCTGCGCGACGTTGTAGAGCACGCGGTGATCGGGCGCGAGCGCGTAGGCGCGCTCGAACGCCGCGAGCGCATCGGCAAAGCGATCGTCGTGGCTCGCGGCGAGCCCCTTCTCGAACGACGCGCGCGCCTCGGCCTTGGCGGCGGCGGTCGGCTCGGCGGCGCGCGCGCCCGACGCGGTCAAGACGCCGAGGGCCGAACAGCAAAGGATGATCGAACGACGCGTCCGCACGACTCAGTAGGGATTTGGATCCAGCTTGACCGATGGTTTGCCCGCGGCGGGCGCAGGCGCGGCGGGCGGCGGCGCGGGCTCGCTGGGCGCGGCCCGCACGACGTGGCGGCGCTCGGCGTGATCGACCTTGGCGGCCGGTTCGAGCTTCTCGGGTTCGGTCGCTCTCGGCGCGGGGGACGGTTCGTGCGCGACGGCCGTCACGGGTTGTGCAACCGGCGTCGGGGCCGGCGCGAGCTCGGGCGCGGGCACGCTCACCTCGCGCACCTTGCCACGCGTGCCGACGATCGAAACGATGACGATGGCCACGACGACGCCGAGCACCGCAAAGATCGTACCCGCCGCGCGACCGCGGGCGCGCGGCGCCTCGAACGGCGTGAGCGCCGAGGCCGCCGTGGGCGCGGGTGCGCCGGTGGCCGCGCCCGCCGCGAGCGCGGGCGCACGTCCCGCGAACGGCTCGAGCGCGTTCGCGAAGGCGCGGACCGAGGGAAAACGCCCGGCCGTATCCTTTTGCATGGCGCGCTCGACGACGGCGACGAGGCCGCGCGGCAACCCGGGCCGCAGCGTCGCGAGCGCGGGCGGGGTCGCGTTCAAGATCTGGTGCACGACGTTGAGCGGCTGGTCGCCCTCGAACGGCTTGCGCCCGGCGAGCAGCTCGTAGAGCACGACGCCGAGCGACCAGACGTCCGTGCGCGCGTCGACCTCGCCCGCCCCGCGCGCCTGCTCGGGCGACATGTAGTGCGTCGTCCCGAACGTCGAGCCCGTGCGCGTGAGCGCCTCGCCGTCGGCGGGCCGCAGCTTGGCGATGCCGAAGTCGAGCACCTTGACATGATCGCTGCCGTCGCCGGGGTCGGTGAGGAACAGGTTCTCGGGCTTGAGATCGCGGTGGACGATGCCCGCGTCGTGCGCGACGGCGACGCCGCGGCACGCCTGCAGCACGATGTTCACGGCGCGCGTCACCGGGAGCGCGCCCAGGCGCCGCACGAGGCGCGAGCCGTCCTCGCCGTCGAGGAACTCCATGACGAGGAACGGCACGTCGTCGTCGTGTCCGAAGTCGATCACGGCGACGAGGTTCGGGTGCTCGAGGCCGCCCGCGGCGACGGCCTCGTTCTCGAAGCGGCGCAGGACGTCGGCGCGCAGGGCCAGCTCGGGCAGCAGGAACTTGATGGCGACCCGCCGGCCGAGCCGCGCGTGGCGCGCCTCGTAGACGGCGCCCATGCCGCCGCGCCCGAGGACGCGCGTGATCGTGTAGCGGCCGATCGTGCGGCCGACGCGCTCGTCGAGCTCGCGCCGCTCGCCGTCGGTCACGCGTCGTCGTCCTTCGGCACGTCACCCGCATGCGCAGCCGCCTCGGCGCAGTCGGCCTCGAGCGAGAAGTCGGGCCGCGCCGCGAGCAGCCGGTAGGCGCGCGCGCGGCTCACGCCGATCGCCTCGGCCGCCTTGGCGACGCGGTTCTCGTTTGCGCGCAGCGCCGCGACGAGCGCGTCGAACTCGGCGGCGTCGTCGACCTTGCGACGGGCCGGCAACGGCCGCGCCGGCGACGGTTCGACGGGCCATCCGCCCGCGGGCGAAGACGCCGCCAACGACGTCGGCAGGAACGACGCCGGCAGGTGCGAGCGCTTGAGCAGCGGCTCGTGGCCGTGCGTGAGCAACAAGCGCCGCGCGACGGCGAGCAGCTCGCGCACGTTGAGCGGCCAGTCGTAGAGCGTGAGCGCCTCGACGAGCTTGGCGTCGAGATCGGGCGGCCGCCCGCCCGCGTGCTCGCGCAGGAACTCGCGGAACAGCGGCACGACGTCGTCGCGGCGCTCGCGCAGCGGCGGCAGCACGACGGTGAGGCCGTCGAGGCGCGCGAGCAGATCGGCGCGAAACCGTCCCGCGCGCACGGCGTTCGCGAGCGGCTCCTGCGCGGCCGCGACGATCGCGACGTCGACGTCGACGGGCTTCGGCTCACCCAGGCCCTGCACCTGCCGCTGCTGGAGCGCACGCAGCAGCTTCGGCTGCACGTCGGCCGGCAGCTCGAGCACCTCATCGAGGAAGAGCGTGCCGCCGTCGGCCGCGCGGAAGAAGCCAGTCGCCGCGCGGTCGGCGCCCGTGAAGGCGCCGCGCCGGTAACCGAACAGCTCGGCCTCGGCCATGTGCCCCGGCAGCGCCGCGCAGTTGACGCCGACGAACGAGCCGCCGCGCCCGCGCCACGCGTGCAGCGCGGCCGCGAGCCCCTCCTTGCCCGTGCCCGTCTCGCCCTCGATCACGATAGCGAGATCGACGGGCGCGGCGCGCGCGGGCGCGATCGCCGCCAGCAACGCCGGCCCGCCGCGCCACCCCGGCGCGATCTCACGCAGGCCTTGCGGGTCGGCATCGGCGACGGCGACGCCCACCCACTCGCCACAGCGGAGCACGTCGCCGCGTCCGATCGGCGCATCGGACGTTCGGACACCGTTGACGAACACGCCGTTGCGGCTGCCGAGGTCCCGCACCGTGAGCAAGGGCCCATCGACGCGCAGCTCGGCGTGGCGACGCGAGATCTCCGTCCCGTCGAGCACCGTGTCGCACGAGGGATCGCGCCCGATCACCTTCGCGCCCGCATCGACGAGCGTCGACGCCGGCCACGGAAAAACCCAGCGCAGCTGGGCGGGCCGTCGTGGAAGACCGACGCCGGCGGTGCTCGGCGAAGGGCTGCTCGTGGGTGTCGATCCAGGGCTGGCCAAACCCACCTCCAAGCGGTTTTTGGACCGTAACAGGCCACCTCGGTCCAGGCAACGACGGAGCCCACAGAAGCGTGGCTCTCGCCTTGCAAAAGCCTTCGAGAACGGAGGCGTAAACATGAAAGAGCTGGAAATGGCCGACGACTTCTTCCGCCCCCCTGCCAACCATGTCGTGGACGCGTCGCCCATGACCTGCGGCGAAATGCCGCGGGCCAAGTGGCGCTCCGACGCGCCGCCCGAGAGCGAGGCGCTCAGCACGCGAGAGCGTCAGGTCGTGTCGCTGCTGCGCGCCGGCCTCTCGCGCAAGGAGGTCGCCTTCGAGCTCGGCCTCACGGACACGACGGTGCGCGTGTTTCTTTTCCGCGCGCAGCGAAAGACGCGCGCGACGCGCTGAAGAGCTATGCGGCGGACGCCGCGCCGGCTTCGAGCGTGGTGAGCGCGTCGGGGGCCGGCGCGGCCGCGAGAACCGGCGACACGACGACCGGCTCCGGTGGCGCAGCCGCAGGCGCGGGCGCCGCGACCACCGCGGGCGCGATCGCCTCGGCCCACACCTCCAGCCCCACGAGGCGCGCGCCGCCGTACAACGTCGCGAAGGCGGCGTCGGCGGCGTCGAGGCCGCTCGCGAGGAAGACGCGGCCTTTGCGAGGCGCGCGGTCGTGCGGATCGAAGACCTGCCAGCCGCCCTCGAGCCAGACCTCGGCGTAGGCGTGGAAGTCCATCGGGTTGCCGTCGTCGGCGACGTCGATGTCGGGCAGGTACGAGACGGCGTAGCGCGCCGGCATGTTGAACGCGCGGCAGAGCGCGACGACGGCGTGGGCGCGATCGCGGCACACGCCCTGGCGGCGCGCGATCGCGTCGGCCGCCGACCACTGCGGCGAGCTCACGCCGCGCTTGTACTCGACGTTGTCGTGGACCCAGTCGCAGATGGCGCGCGCGCGCGCCCAGCCACGCGGCACGTGCGAGAACTTCTCCCACGCGAAGCCGAGCAGCTTGTCGGTCTCGGCGTAGCGGCTCGGCAGCGTGAAGCGCAGCAGATGGTTCGGAAGCTCTTCGGGCGGGATCTGGCGCGCGTCGGCGCGCGCGGGGTCGGCGTCGATGGGCACGGCGGCGACGGCGTCGTAGCGCAGCTCGCTCTCGCCCGGCTGCAGCGTCACGCGCTGGCAGCGGTTGCCCCACGGATCGAGGAACTCGACGGGCGCCGTCGTGCCGATCACGAACAGCGCGTCGCGCTCGATGAGGTGCCGCGTGTGCGCCGGCGGCTGCACGAGGAACACCGCCGGCGTCGCCGAGAGCGACGCGTACCGAAGCCTGCAGCCGAGGCGGATTCGACGCATTCACCCGCAGCATAGGGAGTTGGCGCCGCGGGGCAAAAAAAACCGCTGCTCTTATCCTCCCACGCTGCGTTCGGTGTGATCTTTGCCGTCGAACCGCATCATCCTTTGTTTGCCTTCGACCGTGGTCACGAGGTTGACCGGGCGGCGCCAGACGCGCGCGAGCGACGCGAGGGTCTCCTTCGCGTGGTCGACCTGGAGGTCGACGCCCTCGTGGCGGTGGCGGATGAGGAGCTCGCCGCGGTTCTCGTGGTTCGAGTCCTCGACGAAGATGAACGGATCGCCGAAGTTCGTGAGCTGGAAGAGGATCTTGTTTTTGATCTTCTGGAACTCGCGCGAATCGATCTCGTAGTTTCCGCTGCGCTCGTTCATCGAGAACGAGAAGAACTTGTTGCGCTCGCAGAAGTCGGCCGTGAAGAACTCGTCGATGAACGTGACGTCGTTGTAGAGCTTGCGCACCTCGAAGAGCTTCTTGCGCCCGAGCCCGACGCGCTTGTCCCAGGCGCGCCGCTCGTCGAGGTTCTGGCACTCGCTCCACTCGCGCCCGAACCTACCCTTGTCCCAGCGCTCCTCGACATCTCTCAAAAGCTCGATGCCGATCTTGTACGGGTTGAACTGGCCCGGCGCCGTCGCGAGCACGCCGGCGTTGTGGTCGGCGTAGTCGATGATCTCGGAGGCCTTCAAGGCCTTCTCCGTCATGATCTTGCTGTGCCAGTACGAGGCCCAGCCCTCGTTGATGATCTTCGTCTGGCGCTGCGGCGCGAAGTAGTACGCCTCGTCGCGCACGATCTCGAGGATGTCGCGCTCCCACGTGTCGAGCGGCGCGTTCTGCAGCAGGAACAGCAGCACGTCGCGCTCGGGCTCCGCGGGGTGCTTCTTCGGCCGGTCGCGCTCGCGCTCGATCTTCTTGCGCTGCTCGTCGATGTACTCGGGCGGGTTGATGAACTTGTCCATGTAGGACTTGGCGCGGATGCGCGGGATCTCCTGTGACTCGCCGCTCTCCTGTTGCTTGGCGCGCTCGCGCTCGCGCTCCGGCGTCGGCTTGCGCGCGATGAACGGCGACATCGGGTCGATGAGGTTCTCGATGCACAGGCAGGCATCGATGAAGCTCTCGACCTTCTCGATGCCGAGGCGCTCGATGTGGCGGCGCACGCGGGTCGCGTGGTTCGCCATGCCATCGATCATGCGGCGGTCGGTCTTCGAGAAGAAGTAGTTGTTCTTGAAGAAGTCGACGTGCCCCAGCACGTGCGCCATGACCATCTTCTGGTCGACGAGCGAGTTGCCCTCGAGCAGGTAGGCGTAGGCCGGATCGTTGTTGATGACCATCTCGTAGATCTTCGAGAGGCCGTAGATGTGCGACTTCGTGAGGTGCTCGAACTCCATGCCGAAGCGCCAGTGGGGGTAGCGCACGGGGAAGCCGCCGAACGCCGCGACCTCCTGCATCTTCTTGTAGTCGAGGATCTCGTACTCGATGCCCCAGAAGTCCAAGCCATAGTCGCGACCGTAACCTTCAATTTGGCGCTGGATGTCGTGCAGGTACGCTGGAAGCTGCGCCATGGCGCTATTTGCCCTTCCCGAGGAACTCGCGGATCGAGTCCATGATGGCGTCCTTGCCTTTGATCTCCGAGACGACGAGCGAATCGTCTTCGTCGAAGTGCTCGTTCAGGTCCTTGATGAACTGGCCCGAGCCGTACGGGCTCTCGACCTGCCCGTAGCAGAACTGGTTCACCTTGGGGAGGATCTGCGTCTTCAGGATCTCGACGCACTGGACGGTGTCGTCGACCGACCAGTTGTCGCCGTCGCTGAAGTGGAACGGGTAGACGTTCCACTCCGACGGCGGGAACTCGTCGTCGATCATCTTCGCGCACAGCTTGTAGGCGCTGGAGATCATCGTGCCGCCCGACTCGCGCGTCTTGAAGAACGTGTCGCGATCGACCTCCTTCGCGACGGCGTCGTGGATGATGTAGCGCGACTCGAGGCCCTTGTATTGCGAGCGCAGCCACGTGTCGATCCAGAACGACTCGATGCGGACGATCTCTTTCTGCTCGTCGCCCATCGAGCCCGACACGTCCATGATGAAGATCATGACGGCGTTCGACTGCGGCAAAGGCTGCGTCTTCCACGAGCGGTAACGCCGGTCCTCGCGCACCGGGACGATGAAGGGCGCGTCCTTGTTGTACGTGCCCGTCATGATCTGGCGGCGCAGCGCCTGGTGAAACGTGCGCTTGAAGTGGCGCAGCGACTCGGGGCCCGTGCGCCGAATGCCGACGTACTTGTCTTTTTGCGAGATGATGCGCTGCTTGCCCTTGGGCTCGATGCGTGGCAGCTGCAGCTCCTCGCCCATGATCTGCGCGAGCTCGTCGAGCGACAGCTCGACCTCGAGCGCGTGATCGCCCGCCTGATCGCCGGCCTTCCCGCTGCCGTCCTGGTTCGGGTCCCCCTTGCCGAGGCTGTCGCCGACCTCGCCCTGCCCTTGGCCGACGCCGCCCTGCCCTTTGCTGCCGAAGCGGAAGCGCGGCACGTTGATCTGCGGCAGCGGGATCGAGACCTTGTCCTTGCCCTTGCGCCCGATGAGCTCGCCGTTCGAGATGTACTTGCGCAGGTCCTGCTTGATCTTCCCGCGCACGATGTCGCGGAAGCGCCGGTGGTCGGGATCGATCCGCAGCGCCATGTCGCTTCGCTTCGCGGGAAGGGCTTACGCCCTCCCCGCGGGCCCCTCCCAGCCCAGCTCGCGAGCCGCGCGAGCAAAGCCCGCGCTCCCGTCATTAGATCTCGGCCTTCCGTCGTCGTATCGCTTCATCAGATCACGATGTCGATGAATCTTTGAGTTGACGGATCATAGACACCCAGTCGCTGACCGCGCGCCTTCGCGCCGAGGGCTTGTTCGAGCATTCCCAATGCACGAGTGAGCACTGACATCGGTTGATCGGTGTTCATGTCGCTCATGAGTTTGACGAGGAGCTTGGCCGCCTGACCATTCATCTCGACCTTCACTGGGCTGCTGCTTTCGGTCTCCATCTCTCCTCGATTTGTCGACGGGAGGCCCGGCTTCGCCGGGCCGGCTTGCTGTCTATGATCTTGGGGGGCCAGCCCACCCGCGCTCAGTCCTTCACGTCCCCGCGCGCGAAGATCGAAGCCACGAAGTTCAAGACGTCGGTCGCGCAGATCTCGCAGTAGCCGTAATTGCGGATCATGCGGTTCTTGACGACGTCGATCTTCTCTTGCGTGTCGCGGTCGACGACGGCGGACACGAGGCTCGTGAGCTTGATCGAGTCTTTCTGGTCCTCGAACAGCTTGAGCTCGAGCGCCTTCTGCAGCCGCTCGTTCGTGCGGAAGTCGAACTGCCGCCCCTCGATCGCGAGCGCGCCGATGTAGTTCATGATCTCGCGGCGGAAGTCGTCCTTGCGCGAATCGGGGATGTCGATCTTCTCCTCGATCGACCGCATGAGGCGCTCGTCGGGCTCCTCGTCTTGGCCCGTGTACTTGTTCTTGACCCGCTCCTTCTGGGTGTACGCCTTGATGTTGTCGATGTAGTTCGCGCAGAGCTTGGCGATGGCCTCTTCGTCGGCGCTGATGGCGCGCTGGACCTCGTTCTTGACGATGTCCTCGTACTCTTGCTTCACGAGGCCCAGCAGCACCGAGTAGTGGCGCCGCTGATCGTCGCTCGTGATGAGCGAGTGGCTGCGCAGGCCCGACTCGAGCTCGTTCATGACCATGAACGGGTTGACGCAGCCTTCGCCGCGGTCGCTCACGAGCGCGTTCGAGACCTTGTCCTGGATGTAGCGCGGGCTGATGCCGTCCATGCCCTCGCGGTTGGCCTCTTTGCGCAGCTCCTTGATGTTGTCCTGCGTGAAGCCCGGCAGCGTCTTGCCGTCGTAGAGCTTCATCTTCTGCACGAGCGTGAGCTGGTGCTTCTTCGGGTCTTCGAGGCGCGTCAGCACGGCCCACATGGCCGCCGTCTCGAGCGTGTGCGGCGCGATGTGCTTCCCGCGGATCTTGCCGGCGTTGTAGTCCTTGCCGTAGATCCGCTGCTCCTCCGACACCTTCGTGATGTACGGGATGTCGATCTTGACCGTGCGGTCTCGCAGCGCCTCCATGAACTCGTTCGAGAGCAGCTTCTTGTACTCGGCCTCGTTGGTGTGGCCGAGGATGACCTCGTCGATGTCGGTCTGCGCGAACTTCTTCGGCTTGATCTTGTGCTCTTGCGAGGCGCCGAGCAGGTCGTAGAGGAACGCGACGTCGAGCTTGAGCACCTCGATGAACTCGATGATGCCGCGGTTGGCGATGTTGAACTCGCCGTCGAAGTTGAAGGCGCGCGGATCGGAGTCCGAGCCGAACTCGGCGATCTTGCGGTAGTTGATGTCGCCCGTCAGCTCGGTCGAGTCTTGGTTCTTCTCGTCCTTCGGCTGGAACGTGCCGACGCCGACGCGGTCCTGCTCGGACAGGATCATGCGCCGCACGCGCACGTGCTTGATGACCTCGGCCCAGTTGCCTTTGTGCTCGGCCATGAGCTCGCGGAAGATGAGGCGGCACGCCGGGTCGAGATCGCCCTCGATGTGCACGGGCGGCTTGCCGGGGCCGGTGACGCCCAGCTCGGCGAGCGCCTTCTCGCGCCACTCGGGCGGGATGAGGCGCAGCGGCTCCTCGTGCATCGGGCACTTGAAAGTCGTCTGCCCGCCCGTGACGTGGGCGAGCTTCTCGGGCAACACCCAGTCGTAGGTGTAGAGCGCGCCCTCGGGCGTGCGCGAGTACTCCTCGAGGCCGCGCTTGATGAGGCGCGCGATCGTCGACTTCGACGAGCCGACGGGCCCGTGCAGCAGGATCACGCGGCGCTCGGTGCCGTAGCGCTGGGCCGCCGACTGAAGCACCGACACGAGCCGCATGAGCGGGATGTCGAGGCCGTAGACGGCGTCGCGGCCGCCGTGCTGCTCGTCCTTGAAGAAGTTGTAGCGGATGAGCCGCTTCTTGTTGTCGATGTACTCTTCCTGGCCGTAGCCGAGGATCATGTCGTAGACGCGCTGGAACGCCGACCGCGTGACCGCCGGGTTCTTGCGGACGATGTTGAGGTAGTCCTCGAAGGCGCCGGACCAGTTCAGCTCGGCGTATTCCTTGAGGTTCTGGAGCGCGGCGACCTTCGCGATGAGAGCGGGAGTGTCGACCATCGGGTTGACTCCTTCGGTGAACGAGCGGCGGGCTAGGCGAGACGTGGAAGCGTCTTCAGTCTAACACGCCGCGCGCGGCCCGAGCCCCTCCTTATGGAGGTCAGTAATGTGTCAGCGAGCCGTCGATGCGGGCGCGGCGGAGGGCGAACGCGAAGGTCGCCGCGCCCAGGGGAATGAGGATCGCGGCGAACAGCGCCAGCGCCATCAACGAGCCGGCGAGGTCGGCGGGCGTGGCGCCGACCAGGAAGGCGCCGCGCAGGCACTCGAGCGCGTGCGTGAGCGGCAGCAGACGACCGAGGTGGCGCAGCCAGGGCGGCAGCACGCTCACGGGGTAGATGACGCCCGAGAGAAAGAGCGACAGCGAGCCGAGCACGGTGGAGATCGGGTTGAGCCGGCGCGCGAGCATGGTCGAGCCGGCCGTGAGCAGGCCGAGGCCGATGAAGGCCGCGAGCACGAGCGGCACGGCGACGGCGACGCTGAGCGCGTTCGCGCGCGGCAGGTGCAGGCCGGCGACGATCGTCGCGCCCCACAGATAGAGCGCGGAGCGCATCGCCGACGTGCCGAACTCATAGACGGGCGCGGCGCCGAGCACCATCCACGCGGGCGCGGGCGTCGCGAGCTCGGCCTCGAACGTGCCCATGATCTGGGCCGTGCGCACGCGCCGCGCGAGGCCCGAGACGCCGACCTGCTGCAGCTCGGTCGCGAGGAAGCCGATGGCGGCGAAGCCGAGGTAGTTGCCGCCGTAGGGCGCGAGGTGCGGGTTCGCGGCGGCGCCCACGAAGCGCGACAAGAAGACGAGGCCGACGACGGCCGACGCGAAGCCGAGCATGCGCGTCACGAAGGCCGCGCGGTAACCCGACATCGACGCCATCTCGCGCCGCACGAAGGCGGCGAACGTGCGCCAGAACCAACGCGCGCGCGACGGCAGCGGAGGAGGCGTCGTCATCACGGCGCGAGCCCCAGCTCGGCTTCGATGCGCGCGGGCGCGACCTCGCGCTCGAGGCGTCCGCCCGCGAGCAAGAGCACGCGATCGGCGAGCGCGCGCGCCTCGCCCGGATCGTTGCTGCAGACGACGGCCGTGCGGCCGGCCCCGCGCACGACCTCGTCGCGCAGGAAGGCGCGCAGGTCGCGCGCGCCCACGGGATCGAGGCCGAGCGTCGGCTCGTCGAGCAGCAGCACGCTCGGGTCGCCGAGCAAGCCGCGCGCGACGGCGAGGCGCTGCCGCATGCCGCGCGAGTACTCGCGGTAGCGGCGATCGGCGGCGGTCGCGAGGCCGACGCGCGCGAGCAGCTCGTCGGCGCGGCGCGCGCCCGTGCGCGCGTCGAGGCCGTGGAGCGCGGCGTAGTAGAGCAGGTTCTCGCGGCCCGACACGGCGAAGTGGAAGCTGCGCTCGTCGCCGACGACGAACGAGACCGTGCGCCGCAGCTCGGGCGAAGACGCCGCGGCGTCGTGACCCGCGACGACGGCGCGCCCCGACGACGGCGCGAGCAGACCGCCGAGGATGCGCGCGAGCGTCGATTTGCCCGCGCCGTTCGGCCCCATCATGCAAACGATCTCGCCCGCGGCGACCGTGAACGACACGTCTGCGAGCGCGCGCACGGGCGCGCGAAACAAGCGCCCGCGCAGCAGATCGAGCGCGCCGCCCGGCGGGTGGAACACCTTGCCGAGGCCCTCGACAACGACGGCGGGCGTTGTCGTCGTCGAGAGCGCTGGCGCGCTCATGGCGTCCCGAACGCCTTGCCGCCGCGCTGGTACTTCACGACGGCCGCCGTGTGCTCGGCCACCGTCTTCGAGAAGTGGTGCGTGCCGTCGTTCTTCGACACGAAGTAGAGGAAGGCCGTCTTGTCGGGCGCCATGACGGCCTCGAGCGCCGCGCGCCCCGGGTTGGCGATGGGCCCGGGCGGAAGACCCTCGTGCGTGTACGTGTTGTACGGGTTCTCGCGATCCTGCAGCTGGATCGTGCGGATGCGGCCGTCCCACTTGAGGCACGCCGTCGAGCGCGGCTGCGCGACCGTGCAGCCGTAGACGATCGTCGGGTCGGTCTGTAGCAGGTGCGGCTTGAACGTCGGCAGGCGCAGGCGGTTGAGGAAGACCTGCGCGATGCGCGGCCGCTCTTCGGGCTGGCCCGTCTCCTTCTCGACGATCGACGCGAGCGTCACGATCTGCCCGTCGTCGAATTGGTACGTCTTCTTCAGATCCTGGACGCCCTTCGCGTGCGCGGCCGCGAGCTCGTCGAACACCTGGCGGTGGCGGCGCACCATGGGGATGAGCGCGCGCGCCGCCGGCGTGTGCGGGCGAAGGCGGTACGTGTCGGGGAAGAGATAGCCCTCGAGTGACGTGCCCGGCAGGCCGAGGCCCGCGACGAAGCCCGCGTCGGTGGCGCGCAAGACGACCTCGGGCTTGCTGGCAATACCGGCCGCCTCGAGGATCTCCGCGATCTCGACGAGGTTCTTGCCCTCGGGGATCGTGACGGCGACGAGCTCGTCGGCGGCGCCCTTGACGAGCGCCTCGAGGATCTGCTTGGGCGTCGCGGGCGCCGTGAGCTCGTAACGCCCCGCTTTGAAGCGGTTCGAGACGCCGCGCTGGCCGGCGTAGAGGCGGAAGACGAGCGGGCGATCGATGAGGCCCGCGGCGCTGAGGCGCTCGGCGACGTCGCGCGCCGTCGCGCCCTTGGGGATCTCGACCTCGACCTTGCCCTGCGCGCCGCCGCCCGGCGTGTCGCCGTAGCGCCAAGCCGTGCGCGCGACGAACGCCGCGGCGCCGAGCCCGCCCACGAGCGTCACGACGAAGAAGAGGAGCGCGCGCTTTTTGGCCTGCTTCACGAGCCGCCCTCGAGCGAGGGATCGGACTTCCCGTGCGCGTCGAGCCAGCGCCGCAAGATCACGGCGGCGGCGACGCGATCGACGACCTCTTTGCGGCGCGCGCGCGACAGATCGGCCGCGAGAAGGACCTCGTTGGCCTCGACGGTGCTAAAGCTCTCGTCGACGAGCTCCACGGGCACCGACAATGCCCCACGCAGGCGCTCGGCGAAAGTTCTGGCGCTCTTGGCGGCGCGCCCTTCGACCAACTCACCGTCGTGGCCGTCGGGATCGAGCGGCAGGCCGAGCACGACGAGCCGGGCGTCGACCTCGCGCACGACGGCGGCGATGGCGTCGAGATCGCGCTTGCCGCCGTGGCGCGCGATCGTCGCGTGCGGCAGCGCCGCGACGCCGAGCGCGTCCGTGATCGCGACGCCGATCCGCCGCGTGCCGAGGTCGATGGCGATGACCCTACGCGACACGGCCGTAGTGTATACCTCGGCGATGGCCGACCAACCCAAAGAGGCCGAGCTCGCGGCCCAGCCGCTGCAGATCGATCTCGACGAGGTCACGGCGCAAGGCGCCTACGTCAACCTCGCGCTCATCAACCACAACGAGAACGAGTTCGTCCTCGACTTCGCGTACATCCAGCCCGCGGCGCCGCGCGCGCGCGTCCGCAGCCGCATCATCACGTCGCCGCGGCAAGCGAAGCGCCTGCTGCGCGCCCTCGAGGACAACCTGCGCCGCTACGAAGAGCGCTTCGGCCCCATCGTCGAGCCGGGCGAGACGACGGCAACGCCGGGACTCGTGAGCTGAGGCGAAGTTCGCCTGGCTTCGCCACGCGACGCGGGGGGACCGGCGAGGCCGCGCGCAGCGCGGGTGGGGGTGGACGGCGTGAAGGGCCGACGCGCGAGCGGCAGCGAGCCAGACCCCGTCAGATCGAAGGCGAGCGTCGCGTGGCTTCGCCACCCGACGCGAGGGGGACCGGCGAGGCCGCGCGCCGCGCGGGTGGGGGTGGACGGCGTGAAGGGCCGACGCGCGAGCGGCAGCGAGCCGGACCCCGTCAGACCTGAGGCGAGGGTCGCGTGGCTTCGCCATCCGACGCGAGGGGGACCGGGGTTCGCGAGCGGCAGCGAGCCGGACCCCGTCAGATCGTCAGCTGACGACGCCTTCGAGCGCGATCAGAGAACCCTTGCGCGTGTCGAGCTCGCACGTCGCGCCGTGAGGCAGCGCGACGTTGCGCGTGCCGTGGCCGAAGAGGCCGCCCACGGCGACGGGGATCGTGAGGCGCGCGAGGCGCTCGATGAGCACCTCGCCCACGGGCGGCGTCGTGCCGCGCGTCGGCTCGGGCTCGACACACGCCGAGAAGTCGCCGACGACGACGCCCGCGATCGCGCCGAACACGCCCGCCAGATCGAGCGCCGTGATGAGGCGGTCGACGCGGTAGGGGCGCTCGCCGAGATCCTCGATGAAGAGGATCGCGCCGCCGAGCTCGGGCTGGTAAGGCGTGCCGACGAGTCGCGAGAACACCTCGAGGTTGCCGCCGACGAGCGGCCCGCGCGCGCGGCCCGGCACGAGCTCGTCGAGCCCGTCGAGCAACACGCCGGGCGTCGGCTCTTCGAGCAACCGGAACAGCGCCGCGTGATCTTGCGTCGGTAGGTTCGGCAGCTGCGTGACGACGGGGCCGTGCACGGCGGCGACGCCCGCGCGCGCCGCATAGGCCAGCAGCGCCGTGCCGTCCGAGAAGCCCACGAGCGGCAGCGGCCGTGCGGCCAGCACGGCCGGGTTGAGAAAAGGCAGGATGCGCATGAGCCCGTACCCGCCGCGCGCCATGACGACGGCGCGCGCGTCGGGATCGACGAGCGCCGCGAACAGCTCTTTGAGGCGCCGCTCGTCCGAGCCCGCGAGGTAGCCCTCGCTCTCGAACAGGCCGTCGTCGTAGCGGAGCGTGTAGCGGCGCGAGAGGATCTCGGCGCCCGCGAGGAAGCCGGCGCGCGGGACGGGGCCGGACGGCGCGACGACGCGCACGACGTCGCCCGGGCGCAGGCGCGGCGAACGAACGACGCTCACCGGCGCTTGCGCTTCTTCTTGCCGCCACCCTGCCCGTTGCCTTCGGGGCCCGCGAGCGACAGCGGCGCCGAGATCGCGCCGCTGCCTTCGTCGGCCTCGAGGGCCTCGGGCTGCGCGCCGGGCGCGCTGTCGACGGACGCCGAGGCGCTTTCATTCGGAGGCGACGGCGAAACGTTGGACGTCGAGTTGGAGGTCTTCGCGCCGAGGTCGAAGCCGACGCGCATGCCGACGGCGTTCGGGTCGGCCGACTCGACGACCTCCTCGACGCGCGCCTCCTTCGAGCCTTCGGCGAGCTTCAGCGTGACGATCGTCCCCACGGGCAGCGGCTCGGGCAGGCCGATGAACGCGCCGTGCGCGTCGAGCCCGCGCACCGACGTCGTGCGCCCCACGACCACGCCCGCGTAACGAACTTCGATCGTCTCTTCCACGGCGGCGAGCTTATCAGCCCGCGCGGCGCGGGTCACGGCACGCGCACCACGCACGCGCGTGAACGCCGCGCCCTGGGGCGCGCGGTCCTCGTGTGAGGCCTCACGTGAGAACGCGCGCGCCGCCGCGATCACGTGCGGCTTCGCGCGCGCGATGTGCCGCGCACGCGCATGGCCTCGGCCTTGCGATGGGCACGTGCACCTTCTTCAAGGAGTCACCGATGAAGTTTTCGATCCGACCTCGCTGGTCTCGCGTCGTGCTCACGCTGGTTTCGCTGGCCGCCGTTCCGCTCGCCGCGTGCATGTGCACCGGCTCGGATTGGTCGAACGGCAACGGACACGATCCGTCTTACGATCAAAATCCGCCGTCGAACGAATGGCCTTCGAGCTACGGCGGCGATCCGTGGACCAACCCCTATTGGCCGACCGGCACGGGTGGGTGGGCCGGCGCCGACGGTGGCGTCGGCGGCACGACGGGGATCGACGGAGGCGTGGGCGGTTCGGGCGGCCGCGCCGGCACGACGACGCCCCCCACGTCGAGGCCCGACGGCGGCACGACGACCACCGCCGACGGTGGCGATCACTGCAGTTGCAGCGCCGACGGCGGCGCGCCCCCGCCCGCGTGCCAGTTCGACAACCAGTGCGGCGTGAACGGCCGCTGCCGCAACGGCGCCTGTGAGCGCGGCTGCACGACGAGCGCGACCTGCGGCACGGGCCAAACGTGCACGAGCGGCTTCTGCCAGACGACGCCGCCGGCCACGGGCGCGTGCCTCTACGGCGCCGACTGCAGCGCCGGCGCGACCTGCATCGACGGCGTCTGCCACGCGCGCTGCGACGCCACCACGCCGTGCGCGAAGGCCGCGGACACCTGCATCGACGCCGTCTGCCAGCCAAACGTCGGTCCGCAGCCGCAGTGCCGCGGCGCGAGCGATTGCCCAAACAAAGAAGAGTGCGTCGACGCCATCTGCCGCACGCCCTGCTCCGCCGACGCCGATTGTTGCGCCGGCACGTCCGGCTCGTTCTGCCGCGCCGGCGTCTGCGTGACCGCCCACGAAGCGAGCCCGCAGTGCCGCGCCGCGAACCAATGCGGCGGCAACGACTGCATCGATGGAATCTGCGGCGGCTGAGACCCGCTGATAGACTTCGGGCGCCCTCGCGGCCCCGATGATCACGGAAAACACCGAAGCCCGCGCCGCGACCGCCGACCACGGCGGGCCGTGGCGCGCGCTCGTTTACGCGCTCGCGCTGCTGGGGATCGCGCTCGGCGTTTGGCGGTTCACGCCCGCGCGCGCGTGGATCGAGCCGCACAGGCTGGCCGAGCTCGGGCGCGCGCTGCGCGAGCACCCGGCGGCGCCCGCGATCGTGCTGCTCGTCTACGTCGCGGCGGCGCTGACGCTGTTCCCGATCACCTGGCTCATCGCCGCGACGGCGCTCGTGTTCGAGCCGGTGCACGCGGCCGTGCTCGCCTTCGTGGGCGTCCTGTGCGCGGCGTTCGTGACGTTCTGGGGAGGCCAGGTCGTCGCGCGCCACAGGCCGTCGTGGCTCGAAGGCCCGCGCCTCGCGCGCGTGCGCGGGCGTCTCGCGAAGCGCGGCGTCCTCACGATGGCGTTCATCCGGGTGCTCCCGGTCGGCAACTTCTCGCTGACGAACATGGCCGCGAGCGCGCTCGGCCTGCCCTTCCGCGACTACATGCTGGGCAACGGACTCGGCCTTTTGCCCGCGATCCTCCTGTTCACGGTGCTCTCGGGCGTCGCGCGGTACTTCGGCTGGGGCGCCTCATGAAGCGTTCGGCGGCGGGCATCCTCGCGATCGGCGCGTGGCTCGCCGCCACGCCCGCGCGGGCCAGCGATCCCGACCCGTGGTTCGGCCGCGACAAGGCGCTGCACTTCTCGGCGAGCGCGCTCATCGCGGGCGCGGGCTACGGCGGCGCGTCCGTGGTCACCGACGATCGCCGCGCGCGCCTCCTGACGGGCGCCGGCCTCGCGCTCGCCGCCGGCGTGGGCAAGGAGACGTGGGACGCCATGGGACACGGCGACGCCTCGTACCGAGACCTGACTTGGGACGTCGTGGGAACGGCCGCCGGCCTCGCCGTCGCCGCCCTGATCGATTGGTCGATCTCGCGGCTGCGCGGCGCGCCCGCGAACGCGCGCTGAAAAAGACGCGCGACCGTCGCTGAGGCGCCACGTGCGACGCCGCGGCGCACTTGAACTTGGACATCTCGAAGAATAAGGTCGTCGATCTATGGCTCGTTCGATTATTCGGTGGCCGCTGGTCGTCGTGCTCGCGCCGGTCCTCGCGGCCGCGGGCGGGCGCGCCGCGCGCGCGGGTGAAGAAGACGATCTGCAGCGCCAGATCGAGACGCAAAAATCCGGCGCCGCCGACATCGAACGCCTCGACGAGCTGCACGCCGCGGGCGACGAGATCGTGCTGCTCAAGAAATGGCTCGAAGAGGCGTGGGACCTGCGCGCCAAGCACGAATACGATCAGGTGCGCGAGGTCCTCGACCGCTGCCTCGCGCAGGCCGAGCTCATTCGCCAGCGCATCGCCGCCTCGAAGCTGCGCGCGCAGGCCGACAAGCGCGAGAGCGCCCTGAGCGAGCTGCGCCGCAAGATCGACGACGCGCGCCACGCGCTCGCCGACGTCGCCAAGAAGAAGAAGTCGCTCGAGGCGGCTTCCAAATGAGGCGCGCGCTCGCGACGCTCGCGCTCGCAGCTTCTGTCGCCGCGTGCGCGACGCCGCCCAAGCCGAGGGAGCTCGAGGCGTTCGACAAGATTCGGAAGGATCCGGGCGTCGCCGACGCGACGAAGCGCTCGCCCGATCTCGTGACGGGCGCCGACACGTTGGGCGCGCGCGCCAACGACGAGTGGCAGTCGAATGACCTCGAGGAGTCGCGCCGCGACGCCCTCATGGCGCAGATCAAGCTCAAGACGGCGCTCGCGCTCACCGAGCAGGATCGCCTCAAGGCGCAGATCGAGAAGCTGTCGGGCCAGCAGGCCGCCGCCGAAGAAGAGTACGCGAGCGTCTCGAAGGATCTCGCGAACGCCAACGAGAACTTCGCGCTGTTCCAGAAGAACGTCGAGCTGCGCAAGGCCGCCGACGCCGACCGCGCCAAGGCCGCCGAGCAAATGACGACCGAGCAGCAGAAGGCGGCCGCCGAGCAGGCGCGCCTCACGGCGCAGCTCCTGACGGAGCAAAAGATCACAGCCGCGCAGATCACGCTGCGTACTGCCGACACCGTCGACGCCAGCCAATACGCGGGCGCCGACTACCGCGCCGCCAACGAGCAGCTCGAGCGCGCGCAGGCCGCGCTCAAGGAGAGCGCCTTCGAGGCCGCGCAGGCGAGCGCCGACATGGCGAAGAAGAGCGCCGAGACGGCCATCGAGCTCTCCAAGCCGAAGTACGAGGAGGCCTCGCAGGCCAGCGCGTCGGCCGTGCGCGACGAGGCGCTCAAGCGCGACGCGAGCGGCATCCCCGGCGTCTCGATCCGCAACGACCGCCGCGGCGAGCTGCAGCGCCTCGTGCTCTCGGCGAGCGATCTCTTCGTCAAGAAGCAGACGACGATCGGCCCGGGCCACGAGGCCGTGCTCGACGGCCTCGCCGAGCTGGTCAAGAAGTACCCGAGCTACCCGGTCCAGGTCATCGGCCACACCGACAACAAGGGCAAAGCCGGCGAGCTCGTGGCGCTGTCGCTGTCGCGTGCGCAATCGGTCACGACCGCCCTCATCGAGCGCGGCGTCGAAGCGCGTCGCTTGATGACGAGCGGCCTGGGCCCCGACGAGCCCATCGCCGAAAACCACGGCGCCGGCCGCGCCAAGAACAACCGCGTCGAGATCGTCTTCCTGTACCACTAACGTGGCGTGGGAGGGGCAGGCCCCTCCCACGGGCCCACCCCGTTGGCTTTGCCTCGCAATAGCTCCCTGCCCAGCAATTAGGAAGGCTGCCCAGCAATTCGACGGCACCCGCGTGCGCGAGGTACGCTGGCGGGCGCGTGCCTTTCGATCCACGTCCCGCCAAATGGGAAGTATGGGCGCGCGTCGGAGAGTGTGCGCTCTGGAAGGCGGCGGTCCTGAGCTTGGGATATGAGCCGGATCTTTTCGCTCTACATCCTGGCGCTGATCGCGATCTGGTCGTGCCTGCTGTGGCCCTGCCTTTCACTCCAGGCGTCGCAGCAATGCAGATGGAGCTTTCGCTTGCCGAGTCGATATATGAACGGCTGAAGGTCTTTAGTTCGAATCTCAAGACCGGGTTCGCGGCACATAGCCCTATCAACTTCGAAAGAGCCGCCCAGACCATGATCAACCTCGCCGAGGTCTGGTCCTGGGCAGAGTCGATGTGGGACGATCTTCCGATTGGCTATCGAGCGGCGCGACCCAAGCCCAGATTGGCACTCTTGGCAGCGCCAATGCCGGGCGTTCCCGTCGCTCTTCCTCACACCACGAAAGCCCTTGAAGCGATCTTCGCGATCGTCCGCAAGCATTGGGAGAAGTTCGACGGCACGAACGAGCCGAGCCAGACCACCATCGCTCTGGAGATCGGCGAGGTCATGAATTGGAAGCCCGAAGCGAGCGGCAAACCAGCGCGCGCCGCGCAGGCGATCGCTGGTCTGTTCCGTCCGGACCATCTCGCCGAAGCGGACCGCCGCACCGCTCTCGGTAAGAAAAGGAAATAATTACGGAATAAGTTCCGCCGGGAAGATCCGGCGGAACTTGCCGGCGGCAAGCCGGAACTGCGCCCGGGACCTCGTTCGCTATATGGCTGATCGGGAAAGAAAAACCCGGTCAGGCACGTGGGCCCGCCGGGGTTCAACTGAAGCCCACGAACCTCGTCGAGTGAATCGCGAGGAACCTGCGCGCCAGCCGTGAGAAGCCCAGCGTGCCGGACCTCCAAGCGCTTCGCAAGGCGAATCGCGCGAGGAGAGCGTCATGCCATACGTCTGTCCGCAGGAAGAAACCCTGCGCAGATGGCGGACCCGTAAGCGAGCCGCCTAAGCGTTCCGAGCGGCCTTGATGCCGACCGTGCGGAGCCACGTCGAAAGACTCAACCCCGCGCCGTCGGCGGCCTTCTGGAACGCGTCCCGCTCGTCGGGCGTTGCGAGCACCTTGATCAGTGCATCGCGGCGCTCGCCGTCGGGCTTCCGCCTCGCGGGTTCCTTCTTCTTCGGCACCCGCCCACGATGCCCCCAATATGGCCATGTGACAAGGCCATCTTTCGTGCTTGACCCATGTCCATAATATGTCCATATTAGGGACATGGACGCTCGGCACGAAAAGGCGTTGGCTCTCTCGACCGACAAGCGGATCCGCCAGGTGGCGGGGCCGACGTGGGTCGTTCCCTCGCAGAGCGACGAGGCGACGGTATATCTCGTGAACGTCGTCGCCGCGTCCTGCACCTGCCCTGACTTCGAGCTTCGCCGCGCCGCCTGCAAGCACGTCCTCGCCGTGGAGATTGTCCGCACGGTGACGACGGCTGCCGACGGCTCGCAGACCGTGACCGAGTCCGTGAAGGTCACGCGAAAGACCTACGTGCAAGACTGGCCCGCCTACAACCGCGCGCAGACCGTGGAGCAGGACGCCGTGCGCGCGTTGCTGCGCGGCGTGTGCGACGGCATCGCGACGCCCGCGCACCCCGGTCGCGGCCCGAAGCCGATCGCGTACTCGGACGCGATCTTCGGGATGGCGATGAAGGTCTACTCGGGCATGAGCGCGCGTCGCGCCTCAGGTGACATCAAGGCGTGCGCCGCCGAGGGCCACATCTCGCGCGCCCCTTCCTACAACGCGATCCTCGCCTCGTTCGACCGTCCCGAGTTCACCCCGATCCTCGTGAGCCTGATCGAACAGAGCGCCAAGCCGCTCGCGAGCGTCGAGCGTGACTTTGCGATCGACTCGACGGGCTTCGGCACGTCGACGTATCGTCGCTGGTACGACGCGAAGTACGGCCGGGAGATGAGCAAGGCCGTGT
The DNA here is from genome assembly GCA_035549075.1 of Polyangia bacterium. Classification (GTDB taxonomy): domain Bacteria; phylum Myxococcota_A; class Polyangia; order Fen-1088; family Fen-1088; genus DASZFV01. The sequence continues at coordinate 46,707 of DASZRT010000156.1, forward strand.
GGCTCAAGGCTCACGCGATGGTCGGCGTCACGACCAACGTCGTCACATCGGTGCGCGTGACGGACTCAGACGGCGCGGACTCGCCTCAGCTCCCGTACCTCGTCGAGTCGACGGCGCAGCGGTTCCAGCTCGCCGAGGTCAGCGCCGACAAGGCTTACCTGGGCCACGACAACCTCGCGGCCATCGAAGCAGTGGCGCCGTGCCGTTCATCCCGTTCAAGACGAACAGCAAGGGCACGGGCTCGGCCGCGTGGCGCCGCATGTGGGGCGCGTTCCTGCTTCGCCAGGATGAGTTCCTGGCCTGCTACCACAAGCGGTCGAACGTCGAGGCGACCTTCTCGGCCATCAAGCGGAAGTTGGCGGCGCTGTGCGGTCCAAGCGGTTCACCGCTCAGGTCAACGAGGTGCTGTGCAAGATCCTGTTGCACAACCTGACGTGCCTCATCCACGCGATGCACGAGATCGGTCTTGACGTCTCCTTCGGCGCTTCGGTGCCCGCGTGAACCCGCTCGCGCTCACGAAGGGCGAGCAAGAGTACGTGCGACGCGCGCTGCGCTTCCTGCGCACGCGAGCGGGCGGGTGGAAGCCGATGGCCGATGCGCTCGGCTTCAAGCGGAAGACGCTTCAGAACGTCAGCGAGCGGACGAACGAGGTCAGCGCGAACCTGACGTTCCGGATCGCGCGGATGGCTGGCGTGACGGTGGACGACCTCATCGGAGGGAAGTTTCCACCCGCCGATGTGTGCCCCCACTGCGGGCGCTAACTCATGATGAAGGTCGACTCAGGGGCCCGTAGTGCCGCCGCGAAGTCGTCAGGCTTCGCCCACAGTTCAACCGTCGAAACATCGGTTAGAAGCCGAAAATCTTCGTCGCTCCAGACGCCAGGAATGTTGTCGTCTACCAGGGAGATAAAGCGCTTTGGCTGATTCAGCGTATTGCTGAGGTCATGCCACATGGCGACCGCTGCTTTCATGCTGACCTGCGCAGCCCCTCTGTTCTCTGTCGACAAGACGTGCACATACGAAGGCGCCTCGGCGTTGACCCGGAAGTCGACTGTCCATGCCTTCATAGATCGGCCAATTGCCTTTGCCCTGCGCTCAAAGATGAACGACTGCTCCGTCAGAAACTCCGCGACGTCGTCGGTGACAGACTGGACAGCGCGACTCTGCATCGTGAACCATAGGTCACCGACGCGGACAGCTGCCTGGCCGATTCGCATCACCGCGTCTGCTAGTCCTTCGGAGAGCGCGCGGACGACGAGCATGCCCTTGACGATCTCAACATCATTCGTGAGTTTGATGTCATCGATCAACTGCCGCTGCTTCGGCGGACGCCTCAACGCGAGGGTCTGATTCGTGAGCCACCGCAGACTTTCGCCCAGATCGGACACCACGACCCGAGCGCCCTCATCCCGGATAAAGAGATCCACTACGTCTCCATCGGGATACAGAAATGGCGTCCGCACCTTCACGTACTGGCCATGAGGCGAGCAAATGAACAGTGCGCCAAGCTGCCCGGCGATCGCATCACACGGTGTCATAGGAACAAAGTGTCCTGAGCAGCCTTCGGCGGGGACATCTGCCCGTCGTGTCGAATATTCGCCTCCGCGCAGAACTGCGTCCACGCGAGAACCACTTCCTTGGGCGATGCCGTGATGTCAGCCGGATTGTATGCGTGCTTGTCGCGGTACTGCTCCGTCCATTTGTGCTTGTGCTTCTCTCCGACTCTTTCGCCGCCAGGATTGCGGTGATCCTTCCCCAGATCGAGTGCGTAGATTCTGCCCTGCCCTGCATAGATGAGTACGAAGGAGAGGGCGCCGACGATCGGATTGTAAGTACCCTTGGCGGACAGGGCATAACCCGAGGCCGAAAGGATTTCTGCGCTGAAGATCCGGCAGTGCGAATGATCCTCGTCTTCAGTCCATTCGATGTCGCCGGCGATCGTCTTAGTCTGATCGGCGAGTAGCGCTTCGAACGCCGGATTCGTGAGCGCCATGGCTGCAGTCTTCGGATGATCTCATCCGAACCGGTAGCGTCGAATTCCATGACTGAACCCATGTTCAGTCTATTCGACCTAGCCCTTGCTGCCCACTAATTCGCCCGCCTGCCCAGCGATTCGTCATCGGGGGCCTATTGGCGGGCAAAGCCCCACCCCGTTTCTCGATGCGAGCCGGCGCGGCAAAGCCGCGCCTCCCGGCGACAAACTCGCTCGCTGCGCTCGCTCCGGCGTGGCGACGAATCGCAGCGATCACGCAGACTCAATTTCGAAGGTCGGCAATCGGGCGCGAGGATTCAACCACCGCGACGTCTGAGGTGGTTTAGCGGCAGAGCTAGCGAGTGCAGCGCGGAGGGGTTCGGGGACTGGGCCGCGCGGAGCTTCCAG
>DASZRT010000157.1:0-55639 GCA_035549075.1 Polyangia bacterium
CACGCCGCGCGCGAGCGGCCGCGCGAGCGCCGGCGTGCGCGTGACCTCGGCGAGCGCCGCGCGCAGCAGCTCGAGCGCCTGGTTGAAGCCGCGCGCGCGCAACCGCGACGGGTGCAGCGGCACGGGCGCGACGACGTCCTCGGCCGTGAAGCCGCCGCGCGCGAGCGCGTCGACGAGCGCCGCGACGAGCAACGACCCCAGCCGCCGCGCCATGTGACGCTGGCCGTGCTTCATGCGCACGATGGCGTCGGCGAGCGCGGCGCCGTACTCGTAGGCGGCGCGCGCCTCACGAAAGAAGAACGGGACGCGCCGGCACACGCCGCAGCGCTCGCCGCCCGGCGTGCGTCGGTCGCGCGGCAGCGCGCACCCCGGGCACGCGTCGAGCAGCGGCGTCAGCGAGGGCGCGCACTCGAAGCAGAAGCGCGACGTCTCGTCGACGGCGCGCGCGCACGCCGTGCAGCGTGCGGGCCAGAGGAGCTGAATCGATTCCGAGACCAGGGCGCCGATCGTCATGCGCCTCTTGTCGGAGGCGCCGTGACGACGGTTGCGTGGTCGCGGGCGTTATTCCGGCGCGAAGATGCCGCGGCGGAGGTACGTCGGCTTGTCGAACTCGGACTCTTCGACGCCCAGCTCGTCGGCCGGGCGGGCCATCGCCGACGAGCGCCGCGCGGGCGGCGCGGCGGACGCGGTCGCGGGCGCGCCGTTTTGGACGGGCGGGCGGATGATCGGCCGCTCGGCCGGCGTCCACTCGGCGGCCGGCGCGACGCCGAAGCCGCCGGGCGCCGTCGGCTGCGACGAGGCCGACGCGGGCATCGGGGCGGGAGCCTGCGCCGGCTCGATGCCCTCGAAGAACTCGTCGTAGAAGCCGGCTTCCGCCTGGGCCTGCGGCGGCATCGGCTGGCCCTCGAACTGGCGGCCCGGCGCGACGGCGTAGCCGCGCGGCGCGACGGCCGTCGGCTGCGCCCAATTCGGGACGGCGGGCGCGGCCACCGGCATGCTGGCCGGGACCTGCGAGAACGCCGTCGGCTGCATCGGCAGCGCCATCTGGTCGGCGCGCATGCGCGGGTTGCCGCGGCCCGCGCCGTTGGGGACGCCCACCTGCGCCGTCTCGCGCGACTGGAAGCCCGTCGCGATGACGGTGATGCGGACCTCGTCGCCCGCGTGCGCGTCGATGACCGAGCCGAAGATGATGTTGGCGTCGGGATCGGCCGCCTCGGCGATGAGGCTGCAGGCCTCGTTCATCTCGGCGAGCGTGAGGTCCGGCCCGCCCGTGATGTTGAGGAGGATGCCCGTCGCGCCGTTGATGGCGACGTCCTCGAGCAGCGGCGAGCTGATGGCCGCCTGCGCCGCCTCGACGGCGCGCTTGTCACCGTGCCCGCGGCCCGTGCCCATGAGCGCGCGGCCCATGCCCGTCATGATCGTGCGGACGTCGGCGAAGTCGACGTTGATGAGGCCGGGCGCGATCACGAGATCGCTGATGCCGCGCACGGCGTTCAGGCAGACGTTGTCGACCATGGCGAACGCCTCTTTGAGCGTCGTCTTCATGCCGGCGATCGACACGAGGCGATCGTTCGGGATGACGATGAGCGCGTCGACGGACTTGGCGAGCTCGCTGATGCCCGCCATCGCCTTCTTCTTGCGCTGCGAGCCCTCGAACGAGAACGGCTTCGTGACGACGCCGACGGTGAGCGCGCCCAGGTCACGCGCGACCTGCGCGACGACGGGCGCCGCGCCCGTGCCCGTGCCGCCGCCCATGCCGGCCGTGACGAACACCATATCGGCGCCCTGCAGAGCCTCGGCGACGCGCGACGCGTCCTCGAGCGCCGCGGCCTTGCCGACCTCGGGGTTCGCGCCCGCGCCGAGGCCCTTCGTGAGGTTGCGCCCCAGGTGGACCTTCGTGCCGGCCATGCTGGTCTCCAGCACCTGGCCGTCCGTGTTCGCCACGATGAAGTCGACGCCCTCGATGCCGCCTTCGATCATCGTGTTGACGGCGTTGCCGCCGCCGCCACCGACGCCGATGACCTTGATCGCCGGACGCCCTGGACCTGCTGCTTCGTCGTCGAGCTCGAGCATGGTGTCTCCTGTTCGAAGATCGATCCCATGCCCCGAAACCCGACGCCAATTTTTTGCCTAAAGATTTCGGGGTCCGTGTAGACACATGTCGTGCATGACGCCGAGACGGTCGCGGCGTTCTTGATCGAGCGCGTGCGGGCGGCGCGCGGGACGATGTGGGACGAGGGCGCGGCGCGCGTCGTGCCGGATGTGGCGCCGGCCGGTGAGGCGCTGCGCGTGTTCGCGGCGCGCCGCGTGCGCGGCGTGCCCGAGGACGTCGTGCGCGGGTTGTTCGCGTGGGGGCGGGGCGAGCGGCCTGTCGATTTGCTCTCGCGCGCGATCCCGACGGCGTTCGAGGTCCTGGCGCGGCAGGCCCGCGGGCGGCGGTGCGTGTCGTTGCTCGACGACGAGGAGGCGCTCGCGCACGGCGATCCGCGCCACCCCGACGGCTTGTCGTTCGCGTTGCACGACTTGTGTCACCTCGAGAAGTTCGTCGCGCCCGAGCATCACGTCGGGCAGGTTGGTTTCTTTCGCGCCGTCGCGCGCGCGTTCGCGACGCCGGCGTGGCGCGCGATCGACGACGGGCTCGACGACGCGTGGCGCACCGATCGCGACTACGTCGTCGCCGACATGAACGGCTCGGCGGTCTTCCTGTTCGCCGCGCTCAAGATGAAGGTCAACATGGCCGTGCGCCGCCACCTCGCGCGCGAGCGCGGCCGCGCCGCGCCGATGACGGGGCCCTTGACCGACGACGAGCGCGACGCCGTCACGCCCGCGCTCGACGTCTTGTTCGAAGCGATGGACCTGCCCGAGGACCTCCGCGCGAGCGCCCGCCTCGTCTCGACCCGCCGCGATCGCCCCGCCGCCGCTCGGCTCCTTCTCGATCACTTCGAGTCGCGCGGGTGCGCGGGTGCATTAGACTCTGCAACCCCATGAGTGACGACCGGTCCGGCAAGCCCCCTGAAGAAGACTTCGCGGCGATGTTCGCGGCGGCGGAGAAGAGCGCGCCGCGCGGCAAGCGCGCCAAGGCCGTCATCGGCGATCGCGCGCGCGGCAAGGTGCTGTCGATCGGCCACGAGGTCACGGTCGTCGAGCTCGAGGGCGGCGGCGAGGGCACGCTGGAGACGATCGAGCTGCGCGACGCCGCCGGTGCTCTGACGGTCAAGGTGGGTGACGCGATCGAGGCGCGCGTCGTCGGGCTCGGCGAGAAGGCGGGGTTCGTCTACTTGCGGCGCGGACCCAACCGCGGCGCCGATCCCAAGTCGGGGCTCGCCGAGGCGTTCGCGACCGGGCTGCCCGTCGAAGGCACCGTCGCCGCCGTCAACAAGGGCGGCGTCGAGGTCACCGTCGCGGGCGGCGTGCGCGCGTTCTGCCCGATCTCGCAACTAGAGCTGCGGCCGGTCGCCGACGCGTCGGCCTACGTCGGCCAGAAGCTGCTCTTCCGCGTCACCAAGTTCGAGGACGATCGCCGCGGCGCCAACGTCGTGCTCTCGCGCCGCGCGCTGCTCGAAGAGGAAAACCAAGCGCGCGCCGCCGAAACGCGCGGCAAGCTCGTCGTCGGCGCCGTCATGTCAGGCACGGTGACGGCGCTCAAAGACTTCGGCGCGTTCATCGACGTCGGCGGCATCGAGGGCCTGCTGCCCGCATCGGAGATCGGCTTCCAGCGCGGCACGAAGCCGTCCGACGTCCTGTCAGTCGGTCAGCCCGTCACGGTGCAGGTCATGCGCGTCGAGAAGCGCGACGATCCGAGGCGCCCCGAACAGGTGTCGTTCTCGCTCAAGGCGCTCGAGAAGGATCCGTGGGACGACGCCGCCGCCACCGTGCGCGTGGGCGCCCTCATCAAAGGCAAGGTCACGCGCGCCGAAGCGTTCGGCGCCTTCATCGAGCTCGCCCCCGGCGTCGAAGGCCTCCTTCACATCAGCGAGCTCGGCGCGAGCAAGTCAAACGCCGGCAAACAACTCCGCCACGCCCGCGAAGCCGTCAAGCCCGGCGACCCCGTCGAGGTCACCGTCCTCGCGATCGACACCGAGAAGCGCCGCATCTCGCTCGGCCTCGGCGCCCGCGAAGACGCCGTCGACGACGAGGGCCGCGCGGCGGCGTCACGCGCCGGCGGCTCGGGCGGCCTCGGCACGTTCGGCGACCTTCTTAAGAAGAAGCTCTAACTGACTTGCGGTGCGGCAACCGCGTCACGTCTGCCGGTCCCGCCACGCGAGCTCGATGCACGCAGCACAACCAGCTGTCCTTCGCTCGCTGGCCCGGGCTTCGAACATCTGTCGATCTCGAAGCTCGCAGCCCGAGTACAGGCGCGGGTGGCTGAGGCCGAAGCCCAGCGCCGACTCAATCGCGCCAAGCCCAGCGACCAAGTGCTCTGGCGACGAAGGGTCCTCGCCAATACTGGCGCACCTACGGAAACTGGACAGCGCCTTTCGTCTCAGCCTCCAACATGATCCGATTGAACGTGCTAACGACCAGGTCCCTTGTTCCCGAACACCCGGAGTCTCGGAACGCCCTCTGGACCGTTGCGCACGGCCTGCTCGAAGATCTCGTCAGCGGCTCTCATGAGCGCGACGCCACTACTCCTCCTAGCGTTTCATAGTCAAGCCGACTCCCCCTCGGGTGCAAGTCGCTTCCAGTACTTCGGATCGATACCCATCTCTTCGCCAATACCTCTTAGGGCTCGGAACACCTCGCGAGGAATCGTCACGTCGTATTCGAATAGCTGTGTCAGGTAGTTCTCTAGCGCGACTCCCGGCTCTCCGGCACGTACGAGTGCTATCACGTCTTGAAGCTGCTCGTCGGGCAGCCATCCAGCTGATGCCTGAAGGATAAGACTGAGCCGACGTTCTATTTCGTTGAGCTCCATATTCCACCTCCTCTCTTCAGAACGGGTGCGCCGTGATGATCCCTTCTCCCATGGGCTCTATTACCACCTTGATTTGAACGCCTTCCCGGACCCCGGTCACGACGAAACGTGCCGGATCGCCCGCCTTCGTGAAGAAGGACCCCGCCTTCCCGAACTGTTGCACCCACGTCAAGGCTGGATCGGTCGCAACATCGGAGACGTGGTGCATGATTTTCTGACCCGACCAGCTCTGCGGAAACGGGGTCTTTCCAGGCTGACCAGGCCAAAGGTGGCCGCCGCCGGTCGCATCTCCCGTGAGGATGTGAGTCGTACGCTGAGAACTGGCTAGATTGACGGATTCTTCGGCGGTCCCAGCACCTCTTGAGGCGGCGCGGCTCGCGGCGCCGCTGCCTCCGACGCCGAATTCACCCGCGATTCCACCCGTCAACGCAAAGATCGCCTGGCCTGCGGTTTTCAGCTCAAGGTCCGCCAGCTCGGCCGACGCCTGGCTTACGTGCACCCCCGGGTCGTCCTTGTTAATTAAATTCGACGCGATGAACCGCTTAATGTCGTCGGGCGCCGTTCCCTGACCCGTAGCCTTGAGGTATCCATAGACCGACGCCTGGAACGGGTCGTATCCCAACTTGTCAATCCCCTCGCGGATCCCTGCTCGCGTCAGCTCCTGAACCGAGGTCTGCTGCTGGGTCTGAACCTGCGACTCGTCGCATTCTCCGGACGATCCCGTCGCGGCGCAGCGCCCGTCAGGATCCCAGTATTCCGTCGGCTTCTGGTCGACGTAAGCGTAGGGGTTCAAGTCCCATGGCTCGGCCAGATGCTTCCGGTCTGGCCCCTTGATCGCTGGATCCGGGGCGCTCCAACGCGCCGTTTGCGGTGCCATCCAACGGGCGCCGTGGTAGCTCCACCCGGTGTTGGGGTCGGTCAGCTTGCCGAGGATGTTCTGCGGTTCTGCTGCCAGATTGGGCTTCGCGACTCCTATTGCCCCGCGCGCGTCGATCGGTTGGCCGAAGGGTTCGTAGCGGCGCTCTTCCCAGACGGCGCCGGTCGAGGTGGTGATGACTGTCGGGCCGGGGGCGATGCCTTGGTGGAAGTAGAGGGTCTTCGAGCTGTCGGTGAACCAGGCGGCGGCGACTTTCTCGCGGACGCCGAACATTTCGCAGGACGTGGCGGTCAGCAGCAGCGCCATGACGGCGGCGGTCGCCGAGACCCAACCGCGTCGGCGTCGCATGAACCCGGCGAGAGCGGCGAGCGACGCGAGACCGAACGCGAGGCCTCCGAATAGGTTGCGCGAGTCGGCGCCGCCCGAGGGTTTCGGCGCAGTGAGGTTCTGCTCGCCTCCGAGGCTCGACATCGAGCCACCGGACCCGCTCGAGCCGTCAGGGGCCATCGTCACCTTCGCGACGATTCGATCGCCGATGCGGATGTAGTGCTCGCGGTTTCCGCCGGGGAGCTGGGTGTAGTCTTGCGTGAACCAGGTTTGGGTGTGGGCATTGGTGCCGTCGACGTTCATCGTCGTCGTCGACGTGCGGAGGCCGTCGTAGCCGTACGTGTGGACCTCGGCGAGGGCGGGGCCTTGCGCGCCGCCCGTGTGGAGCGGGAGGCGGAGGCGGAAGCCGGACGTGACGCCGTCGTGGGTGCCGTATCCCGTGACGTCGCCGGCCTCGTTGATGGCGAGCGCCGCCTGCAACGTCCAGCCGCTCGCTGGATCGATGAGGTCATCGAGCATCTTGTAGCCGACGCCGTGGATGTAGACCCACGCCCGCTTGTCGCCGGTCGTCGCCGTCCCCTCGGTCGTGCCGACGATGTCGCCGCTGCTGTTGCCCGAGTAGGCCGAAGCCGCGCCCGTGGGTCCGCCGGGAACGCCGGGGTCGAAGACCTCTCCCGTCGACAGGTCGAACCGGAACGGACGCTGGACCCCGTTGAGCAGGCCCCACCCGAAGACGTAGTTTCCGCGAATTCGATTCGGCAAGACCAACACCCACCCGGGCGACGTCGTCTGGTCGATGAGGTCGTTCAGGTCCCGACGGTGCAGAACGTCGTCGTAGATGAACGCGTGGCCAGAGTACGCGGGATCGGCGGGGTTCGTCGTCGTGGTCGAGAGGCGAGAATTTCCCACCACGCGGCCGTCGTCGTCGATGTCCCGGCCTTGGGTCAGGTTCCCGCCGAGGTCACCGAGATCGAGGAAGCCGTCGGCGTCAGTGTATCGAAATGCATGGTAGACACCCTCGCGATAAGTGCCTGCGATTTGGCCGTGAATGTTGATGGATTCGCCGCGGGACAAATCGCCGCGAACGCCGAGATCTTCGTATTGGTCAGGCAGAACGAAGCGGAAGAGGTGGGCCGTAGAGCCGTAGTACATGCTCCCGGTCACCGTGCCAGCGTCGTTGATTCCGAGCGCGATTCCGAGCGTCACCGCTGGACCAGCGAGCGCGTCGATGTCGACGAGTGGTCCATTACCCGCGAACACCGTGGCGTGCTGGACCGTCGGGTCGTAGGACGTGCCGGCGATCTCGCCGTTCAAGTTGATGTCGTATCCGATCGAGAAATTCCCGTTTGGAACTTGCCCCATGTCGGTGACGGGCAAATTCGACAGCAGTGAGGCGCTCGGCGTGACGGCGCGGAGCTGATCATAGGCATCGTAGGTGATCGTCGTGGCGTGGTCGCGCACGAGCCGGCCGGCGTGGTCGTAGTCGAAGACGCCGACGCCGCAAGAACCACCAGCAACGGGGGGTGACGAGCAAGCGCCGGTCGCTGGGTCGCACGTTCCAGCGCTGCGGCACTCGTCGGCAGCGCAGGTTACGGGGTTCTGCCCCGTACAAGTCCCCGACTGGCAGGTGTCCGTGCGCGTGCAGGCGTTGCCGTCGTCGCAGCTCGTCCCGTCGGCGGCCGCGACGACAGGCGCGCACCCCGACGTGGCGTCGCACGAGCCGCCCGTCTGACACGGCCCGGGCTGGGCACAGGTGACGGGCGTTCCGGCGACGCAGGCCCCGGTGTGGCAGGCGTCTCCCGTCGTGCAGGCGTTGTGGTCGTTGCAGCTCGCGCCGTCGGCCGCCGACGGGTTCGAGCACGTCCCGGTCGTGCGATCGCAGGTGCCCGCGACGTGGCAGGCGTCGGAGGCGGAGCACGTGACGGTCGTGCTGACGACGCAAACCCCGGAGTGACAGGTCTCGCCCGAGGTGCATGCGTCGTGATCGTCGCAAACGGTGCCGTCCGCCAGCCCCAGACACTCGATCGCCGTGACGGCGGGCAGCTTCATGCGGTAGGCCCGCATGGCGCCATTGCTGAGATTCGCGTATCCGACGACCTCGTCGGAGTCGTTGATGGACGAGGCGTTCCTGATGATGACGCCGCTCGCGGGATCGACGAAGTCGTTGAGATCGACGATGCCCGTTTCTCGCGTGTAGACGAAGGCAGCCGAAGGCAAGAAGCCGCCGGTGTAATAGACGTCGCCAACGATGTGGCCGCTCGCGTTGACCGCGTTCGCACCGGTGCTCACCGAAGGACTGTTCCACGGCGCCTCGAGGACACCGAGGTCGGTGATTTGCCCGGTGAGCGCATCCATCGAGAACGCGGAGTTGCGCCCTTCGTGAACGCCAGATCCGACGATCTGATGCGACTCGTTGATGCCGTTCGCACTTCCGAGCGTCCAATCGCTCATCGACGGGAGCAGCGTGTTGAGATCGATCAACCCTGTGGTTGGCGACTCGTAGGACGCGACCCACGGATCTCCGATGACGGAAGTGCCGACAACCTCGCCCTGTGAGTTCATCGCCGACGGATACGCCCGGACAGATCCTGGGAGGGGAATCGAGACGCTTTGCTGTGTTTCTCCGGAGATCCCGTCGTAACTCGAGGTTCCCCAAAAAACGCCAGTGACCAACGGAGGGTAGGTGCGCGCCCCGCTTTGGTAGAGCTGAATCTGATCTTGGCGGAGGGCCTGCTTGAAGAGCACCAACTCATCGAGGGCACCTGCGAAGTCGACGTTCGCATCGACGCAACCGCCGACGAACACGCTTGAGGCGGAGGCGGCGCCCGGGCTCTCTGCCGTTGTCTCACCGGCAGAGATGCCGTTGACGTAGTAGCGAATCCTATGATGGTCGTAGCTGACCGCGAGATGGACCCAAGTGTCTTCGTCGATCGTCGGCCCGACGGCATTGGCGCTCGCGTCCGCGATCATCCGTACGACGTCTTTCCCTGAAGCACCGCACTCGAGGCCGAGAGAGAATTGCAGCCCGCGTTTGAACAGCGGCACCGGCGTGCTCGGGCATCCATGAGGGCCATGGGAGAGACCAGACTTGACCCACGTCATGATCGTAAACGGCTCGCCGAACAACTCGTTATCGTTGTTGATCGGGAACGTGAAACATTGGGCGTCCGTGCCGTCGAACGTCAGGGCCTTTCCGCTCGCGCCGTCTGAAGTGAACCGTGAGGCGTCGATCGTGAGGTTGTTCAGGCTCGTGTGTCCGTCTCCCTTGGGGACGGCGTCGGTCCCATCTCCCTCGAACTTCCACGCGGTCAGGGCCCCCGTCCGGACGTACTGCCACTGACCGAGGGAGTAGCTTCCGTTGGAGTCGATATCGGTGACCCAGAAATCGCCGACATAGTTGCCGCCGTGCACCTCGGGAGGGGCATCGAGCGTCGGATAAAACGCGCCCTGTCCCTGCGTATTGGGAGGCCAAGTGAACGCGGCCACGTCTTCTTGAGCGTTGATCCGGCGCGGAAACACGACCCAGTCGGGGGATGGCAGCTGCAGCTCGATCGCGGGCCCCACTTCCCGCCTAACGAACGCCATGGCCGTTCCTGCGCCGTAATTCTCGGCTACGTCCGTGCCGGACCAGCCCGTCATCGTGCCGGCGTTGTTAATGGAGGATGCGCGCGTCACGTCGTCGCCGGAATTCAGCGGTTGAATGATCGTCAGCGGCGCATAACGGCCGCCCGAGGTTTGGCCGGCGCAGGTGCCCGAGCCACAGACGTCGTTCTGCGACGCTGAATTGCCGTCGTCGCAGACTGTTCCGTCCGGCTTGTTAGGGTTGCTAGGGCAAGTCGCCGAGTCCCCAGGACAGACGGCCGCGAGATCGCATTGGCCCGTGGCCGCGCGGCACTGCGTTCCGGGATGGCCAGGGACGTGGCTGACCCCAGTCACCGGATCGCACGCGTCCGTCGTGCACGGGTTTCCGTCGTCTACCGTCAGCGGCGTTCCCGACGTGCACGTCCCGCTCTGGCACGTCTCCGCCCCGTCGCACACCGTCCCGTTCGCGCACGACGTCCCATTCGTCTTGTTCGTATGGCTCACCCCGCTCACCGGGTCGCACGCGTCCGTCGTGCACGGGTTTCCGTCGTCCACCGTCAGCGGCGTTCCCGACGTGCACGTCCCGCTCTGGCACGTCTCCGCCCCGTCGCACACCGTCCCGTTCGCGCACGACGTCCCGTTCGTCTTGTTCGTGTGGCTCACGCCGCTGACCGGGTCGCACGCGTCCGTCGTGCACGGGTTTCCGTCGTCCACCACCAGCGGCGTTCCAGACGTGCACGCCCCGCTCTGGCACGTCTCCGCCCCGTCGCACACCGTCGAATTCGCGCACGACGTCCCGTTCGTGACGGCGGGGCAGGCGATCAACACGACGTCGCACGTCGTCACGTGGCACGCGTCCGAGCCCGAGCACGTCGTCGAGCCACACGTGCGCCACACGTTGAGCTCTTGAATGGTCCAGAGCGCGCTCGCGCTTGCCGTGAGGCTGACTTTCACGAAGCGCGACGTCTGAATCGGGAACGAGATCGTCACGAGATCGGTCGTGCCCGTCCCGCTCGCGATCGCACTCCCCCAGCTCGAGCCGTCATTCGAGACGAAGACGCTGTAGTTGCGGGGGTACTGGCCCGAGCCCGAGCCTGCGTCGAGCGTCAGCCCCGTGAAGGTCTCGGGCGTGGCCATGTCGACCTGGAACGATTGGCCCGATGCCTGGTTCGTGCCCGTGCCCGTGGTCCACTTCGTCGACGTGCTGCCGTCGAGCGCATTCGAAGGGTAGTTCGTGCCGTTCAACGACACCGAGCTCGACGCGGCCCAACCGTTGCGCTGCATCGCCGGCCCGTACACGTTGAACTCGGCGATCGACCACCAGTTGCTCGAGGTGGCCGTGTTGAGCTGGACGCGCACGTACCGCGCGAACTGCAGCGGGAACGTCACCGTGACGAGCGCCGTGGTTCCAGTGCCCGACGCGATCGCCGTGCCGAAGTTGCTCGGATCGTTCGAGACGAAGACTTGGTAGCCTCGCGGGTAGTCGTTCGTCGAGCCTGCCGAGTCGAGCGTGATCTGCGAGAAGCTCTGCGCCGAGAGCATGTCGACTTGGAAGTAGTTGCCGACGGCCTGCCCCGCGCCCGTCGTCCAACGCGTGCCCGTCGATCCGTCGAGCGCGTTCGCGATCGTGCTTCCGTTCCCCGCCGCCGGTGACGACTTCGTGTCCGTCGAAGTCGTCCAGCCCGTGCGCGGCACGGCCGTCGGCGTCGTGCTCGACCCGAAGACGTTGAGCTCGTAAATCGACCAGAAATTCGCCTGCGACCCCGTGAGCGAGATCCGAACGTAACGAGCCGTGACCGACGGGAACGTCACGCTGACGAGCTGCGACGTTCCCGTTGCCGTCGCGGCGACGTTCGTGAAGGTCGAAGAGCCGCCATCGCGCGACACGAGGATCTGGAAGTTGCGCGGGTACTCCCCCGTGCTCGTGCCGGCGTCGAGCGTGATCTTGTTGATGCTCTTGAGCCCGAGCATGTCGATCTGGAAGTACTGGCCGCTCGCTTGGTTCGCCCCCGAGCTCCACTTCGTCGTCGCGTTCCCATCGATCGCGTTCGAGATGTTCGTCCCCGTCGGGCTGGCCGTGAGCGACCAGCCCGACGTCGAGAGCGCCGTCGTGTTGACGTTGATCTCCGCGACAGACCATGGGACCGTCGCCGTTCCCGTGAGCGAGATCTTGATGTAGCGGGCCGTCTGAGCCGCGAACGCGACGTTCACGAGGGGCGTCGCCCCGGTGCCCGTCGCCACGGTCGTATACGTCGAATCGTCCGACGAAACGGCAACCGAATAGCTGCGCGGATAGTTGGCGGTGCTCGTGCCCGAATCGAGGCTCACGCCGACGAACGTCTGCGCCGAGAGCAGATCGACCTTGAGGTACTGCGACGTCGCTTGGTTCGCCGACGTCGTCCAAACCGTCGACGTGCTGCCGTCGATCGCGTTGGCGAGCGTACCGCCGCAGGACGTGCACGTGCTCAAGGTCCAACCGGTGCGGGGCAACGCGGTGAGCGCCGCCTGTTGGTCCACCGGAGCCGGCAACTGAACTGGCGGCGCGGTTTTCGAGCGACAGCCCGACGCCGTCGCAATCGCAATCGCCAAGAAACCTGCGAGCGCGCGCGACGACCTCACGGCGCACCTCCCGCAACCACCGAGGTGAGCTGGCGCGGCCCGTACCCGCGCTCGCCGTATCGATACGATCCCGCGAGCACGCCTATGTCTTTCGGACTCGCGGGACCGCCTTGAGTCACGACGCGCAGACGCATGTTTTGAAGCGGGGAGTACCGAAACGTGAATGCATACTGATTGCTGGGATCCGCCTCGGCACCGAGCGTGGCGTCCGTCAGGCGCGCCGCACCGTCGTACGTATAGGTCGCCGAATGATCGAGGCCATGACCGCCGTCCTCATCCGTGACGATGGTGGGGGCCCCGTACTTGTTGCGAGAAACCGCGATTTTGAAGAGATCCGGCGTCTGCACCGGACTCTTCAACTCGACCGATGCAGTCAGCCCGAGCTGGTCGTAGCCATAAGCCTGTGTCGCGCCGTTGCCATAGTGGTCCTGCAAGACGCGACCAGCGGCATCGAGGAGATCCGCAACCCAGTAGTCGTCGGAGCTGCCGCCAACTTGGCCGATGGCGAGCCGCTGGCACTTTCCCGTTTGTTCGGCTGGGGGCGGCCGGGCGCAAATCAAGCGTCCCGCAGGATCGTATTGGTACGCGACCGCGAATCCGTCGTCGGCGACGGTTTGCAAGACGAGTCCTGACGGGCTCAGCTCAGTCTGCTCCGTGCCAGTTCGCTCGCCCCCCGGTGTGGCGATCGTGCGGCCGAGAGCATCCTGCCGTCCGAAGGCGTCGTAGCAAAACCGGGCCCGACCGACCGCGCCGGCGTCACCCGTTGGTTCGGTAGCGGACGCCAGGCGCCCTGCAGCGTGACACCCAGACTGGAAGGCTTCGGCGTCACTGTCGTAGCTATACGAGTAGTCCGTCGCCGCGCTCGGGTCGAGGGTTTCCCCCCGGCGCGTGAGACGACCGGCGCCGTCGTAGTCGAAGTACACGATCTGCCCAACGCCGTTCTGATGCTGCCTCAGGAAATTTCGGTCGTCGTAACTCAACGTTCTCGGACCGGTGTCGGGATCGCGGGCCCATTTGAGTCGCCCGAGCGGGTCGTACTCGAACTCGTGAACGACCGAGAGCGCGGTGCCGCGCTGGAGCTCCATCGAAAGGATTCGATCGGCCGCGTCGTAGACGGCGTCGACGGACTCGACGTCGGCATCCGAGTCGACATGGATGAGACTGTCGATCAAAGTAACTGAGTTGACGTCTCGTTCGGTACGCGTGACCCTCTGTAGTCCATCGCTGCACGAGCTCACATCGGCCAGCTCGGACGAGCTCACAGTCTGGCAGAAGCCGCCATTCGAATAGGCGATCGTCTTCATGCCGCCGTTCGGAAGGTGCTGCGTTTGCAGCCGCGACAGCATGTCGTACGTGAAGGTCTGGTAGCGCGTGCCCGGAGCGATTGAGCTCGGCTCCATGATCGAGGCGGAGAACGGCTCGGCCATCGTGACGACGTGCCCGCGCTCATCTCGCGCCGCCCACCCCGAGATCAGCCAAGTTCCGTCCCCGGCTGGTGTCGCGGAGAAGAGCGACTCTCCTTCGCTGTTCGCAACGGCCGCCGTTTGGTGCCAGTGACGACCGCTGGGAAACGGCTCTGCTCCGAGCTGGCTGGCCGAACCATCGAAGACCCAGCTATAGGTCTTCGGATGCGGCGCGCTCCAGTCGTAGGAAAAGCGGGCGTGCGGGGCTGCGCCGTTCTGAGCGATCGAGATCTCACGGCCCAGGCTGTCGTAAGCAACGGCCGTCTGATCGGAGTTGGGGTCTTGGAGGGTCGACGGAGTCCCTAGAACGTGATCCCACGTCATGTGCCAAGTGAGGAGCGAACCGCCATTTCCCGGATCGACGCTCTCGGAGCTCGGAAACAGGTTCACATCGTAGCCAACGGATCGAGAGACGCCGTCCGCGTACAGAGCCACTGGATTTCCATAGGCGTCGTAGCTGACCGAGCTTTGAGTGGGCCAACCAACCCCGTCGTATCCATCGGTGCGGCGAACGAATCCCAGCCCAACGGAGCCGAGCGGAAGAACGGAGCCCGAAGGACCGCCGAAATAGGTCTGCGTTCCAGAGACGATCGTTCCGTCCGCTGATTGCACGAGCTGCTCGTAGACTCGATCGCGGACCCAGGTCGAAGGGTCGTCCGCGTAGTGTCGAACGGTTATGCGCTCATCCCCCGAAGTCGCCGTAAAGCCAAGCTCGGTTTCGAGCTGCGCACGACCCTGTCCGTCGAACTGGTCATACGTCGTCCGCGTGACGATCGGCGACGCGAGCCCCTGATAGTGGTTCCCCTCGTCCGAGAGCTTGATTGGCCGGCGCGCCATCGGATCGTCGGGCATGCCGACCAGCGCGAGCGCTTGCCAGGTCATTCGCATGACGTCGACGACTTGGCCGTTTCCGTCGCTTCGTTGAACGGAGGAGGTGACGCCCCGAAGGACGCGCTCGTCTCCTAGACCGGCGTGATAGTGAGTTTCAGTGATGAGCGAAGCGCTCGGATCGCTCGTGGCCGCCACCTCTGTCGTCTCGACGAGAAATCCACCGAGCCGGCGTTCGACACCGTCCCAGAAGCCGTCGCGGACGCCGTGGTGCGCGATGCGCAGAGGCGCTCCATCTCCGAGATCGATCTTCGTCTCGACGGGAACTGGAATGACGACCGGCAGCTTGTCCTGCCAGGGCGTGCCCTGCTTCTCCGCATCGGCGGCGAGCTGCGCCGATGAGCGGTAGGTGAACGTCGTCGTCTTGCCTTGACCGTTGTCGACGCTCACCAGCATGCCGCTGTGCGCGGGTCCGGTGAGGTCGAGTGCCCAAAGACCGCGCGGCGAGGACCAGATGATGTTTTGCGAGCCAAAGCCAAGCACGTCGGCCGTCGTCGTGACGACATCGGCCGAGGCATTCTCGGGTCGGTTCAAGTGTCGAGCGAAGCTCGCGTCCGCGAGATGGCCGTTGGGTGTCCCCGGATACCAAGTCACGCTGCCCGCCGAGAAGCGCACGACGTCCATCGATCCGTCCCGATCGATGTCGGCGATGTGAATGTCGTTGACGTCGAAGGCCGCGGCACCCCATGGCCAGAAGATGCGGTTCCACACGACGAACGTTCCGTCGCCGCGGCCCAAGTAGATCTTCATCCACGCGTCGGTCAGGTAGACGACGTCGGCATTTCCGTCACCGTTGAAGTCGACGAAGCGCACGTTGTTCGAGCCGGGCTCGACGAAGGCTTCCGACGGGCTGATCTGTGGTGCCGTGACCGTCGGGCCGAGCCCGTTCTTGGTGTTGAAGTTGACGAGCAGCCCGCCGGTTCCACCGCGGACGACGTCGATGCGACCATCACCATTGAGGTCGGCGAGCACGACATTGGAGCCCGAAATGGGGACTCCGGTGGAGCCTCCCCACGTCACGGGCGCTTGCCAGGATCCGTGATCGAGCCTCGAGACCCGCCAGGTGCCATCGACGATGTGAACGAGGTCCGGACGCGAGTCCCCGTCAACATCGACGATCGTCCCTGAGCCGAGATCGACATCGGCCGCGCCGGACATCGGTACGGCAGCGCTGAACGTACCTCCGAGGTTCTTTTTATACTGATGGTTTCCCAGCTCCATGCGGACGAGATCGCTCATGCCGTCGCCGTCGACATCGAGCAGGCTCACGTCGCGCTCGTTGAGCTGCCACGCGTCGACGCCCGTCAACGAAACCGTGGTCGGAATCGTCGGACGGGCGTATCCGAAGGTGAGCGGCGGCAATGAATCGGGGCTGCCGCTTCGGTCCGTCCCCGACATCGTGATCGTCTCGAGTCGGCTCGCCGAGAAATCCTCGTCATACACGAGCGTGAAGGTCTTGATGACCGTGGCCGCGCCGCCTTCGAGCTCCATCACGGTCACTTTGTCGAGGAGCCGGCTCGTCCTGACCTCGTAGCCGGTCCGGTAGCTCGTCGTGACGTCCTTGCGCCCGTGGTAGTGCGGCACGACGCTGTACTTGACGGGCCCTGGGCCCCACGCGATCGAGTCCAGGTACGTCTGGCCGCTCTCGCGGTCGTAGTTGAACTGGATCTGTTGGCCGGATGGATTCGTGACGGATTCGACGAGCCATCCGCTCACGCGTCCTTGACCGTCGGTTTCGCGGCCGGCGAGCGAAACGCCGAGCAGATACTGCGTCCCCGTCCCGTCATCGACGCGGAACCGATCGCCCTCACGCGTGACCCGGATGGTCCTCGCCTGACCGATCACCCAGAAGGTCTTGCCGTCTCCCGACGGGATGAGGCGGCCGCCGGGTCCAATCCCGTTCAGCTCGAGCTCGTCGGCGTCCGTGTAGGAAGGAACGCCGTACCGCAAGGTCCGGCGCACGGCGATCGAGCCGAGCGTCCAACCGATTCCCATCGAGCCGTTGCCCAGCTCGCCGAGGTAGTTGAACGCCAACTCGGGACCGAAACCTCCAGCGCCCTTGGGCAGCGCCATCGGCACCGAGTAGTTGACCTGAGCGCTGAAGACGTTCACCGATGCTTCGTCGGAGAGGCCTTTGATCGAGCCCGGGCGGTCGGGCAGCTTCAGCTTTTGCGGCGTAGCGGCGCTCGGCTTCGGGCCCTGAAGGGCCCGAGCCGGGGACGCCGACGCGACGACGGCCAGGACCGTCGCGACGCCCAGCGCGGCGCGAGTGGAGCGCATCTCTGCACCCCGCTCAGTTAGAGACTTGGGCGAGGTTGTCGACCGACAAATAGTCGAAGCGCACGAGGACGTCTTCGACCTTTTCGAGCGGGAAGCCCGCGTCGATCAGCTTCTTTGGGAACAAGAGGATGTAGTCGCCGTAGAGACTGCGACCAGCGAGCTCCTCCGAGTCACCGTCTTGGTAGCTCGTCTTGTAAAAGTCCGTCTTCCGGATGTTGAACCACGGGTAAACGGACGCCGAGACGTAGTCGTTCGCCTCGTCGACAGGCGTCGAGAGGTCGTCGGAGCTGAAGAGCTGTCGAGACGGCTGAATGGACGCGACCTGCATGGCGCTGCCGTCGCCGTGCGACGCGCACCACTGCGCTGCGAAGGTGTTCTTCTTGAGCAGCAAGACGGGTGCGCCTGGCTCGTCGGAGCTGAGCCCATCACCCTGGATGGTCGCCGTGACTCGCCAGAGGCGCTCGCCACAGCGGCTGTCGAGGCTGATCCCGTTCGCGGCTCCGCCGACGGTCGGATCGAGGTTGAACCGGACACCCTGACCCAACGCGTTCCCGGACTTGTCGTAGACGGTGTAGTTCGGGCTTCTCATTCGTCCCTCGAACCGTTGCGCCGGCGTCCAATTTCGCTCGCCGGCAGGCGCGTCGGTTCGATCGGCGACCTTGAACACGTCGTCGCGAATGCTGAGGACGACGCTCGACTCTTCGGGGCGTCGACGGTTGATCGATCGCGAGGCTTCTTCTTGCAGCAGAACGTGCTGGATTCGATCGAGGTCATCCGGGCTGTGGGCCGTGAGAATGGCGGTTCGAAGCGGCAGGCTCTCCTGAAACTCGAACTCGACGGCCCGCATCGACAGGTAAGTCAGGCGACGAGCCCACTCGAGCTCCCGCTTGTAGCGTGCAACTTTCTCGTCGAGCCAATAGTGAAACGCGTAGCCGTCCCACTTGCGGTCCTTCTCGCGAGCCAACGCGGCCGCGCCGGCCATGGCTTGGTCGATGACCACTCTCTGCGAGTCGCCGATGGCCACAGCCGCAGTGGCCACGTCTTGAGCTTTCGTGTCGACCTGCGCGACGCCGGCTTCGATGGCCGCCTTCTGCGTCTGGAACTCACTCCAGCACTTCCCGACGGCTTGGCTCTCGTCCTGGCTCGCAACGAAGTCATTGTAAGCCGCCTCTGCCTTCACGAAACGATCGTGGTCTTCGGTTGCCTGACTCTGTGTTGCAGCCATTGTTTGGTGCAGATCGTTGGGATCGTTCGCGTTGGTATTGCTAAGGTAGTTGGCGGCATTGCCAAGAATGTATTTTCCGGTTGACTCCACTTGGCAATATGGCTGAGCTCCTTTTTTACAGGCATAGTCGATCCCTTTGGCTATCAGGGGTTCTCCGAGCCCCACGAGGTCCGAGAGATCCCCTAGCAAGCCGCCTCCATCGCCGCCAACTAGATCTGCAAGGAACTTGCCAACCTTCGTTTCGTCAGCGGTAACGGCTGCGTTGAACTCCGTTTGTATCCAGGTTTGACGAATCACGTCGAGGTTGGCTCGCATCTCGTCTCGTTTGGTGAAATCATTCGTCAGAGCGAGGCACTCTTCCTGCTTCCCGGCGAGCTGCGACTGACTCACCTGGAGATTCGCGAGTGCTTCGGTCACGGCCGCCACTGCCGCCGTGCCCTTCGCCACGTTCACGCCCAGGTTTCCGTGCAGGCAGCTCGGTGAATACGTGGGCAGCGGCAACGGCTTGAATCCATATTGGTCGTCACATTTCTGCCGCGCGCTGTCGAACAGATCCGTCACGGTCGCACCGGGCAGGTTAGAGATGCCCAAGAACGCGTCGAGGCGGATGCTTGCGCTCTCGCCATTGCAGGTCCCGCGCACGAAGGGTTGTTCGCCCACCATGTAGACCGTGGCAGTGCCCGGATTTGATGCCAGGCAAAGCGCGACGTCCGGTTGATAGAGGACGCCCTGCTGCACCGAGATGTCAGTGCTTCCGTTGGTCGAAGGAGACACAGAAGCTTGCTTGATCGAGAGTGCGTTGGAAGCGACTCTGACCGCGCCATAGATGCACATTTGGTACTTGAGGGTCTGGTCGTCGAGATGTGCGGCGATGTCCTTCAGCGTAGCGTCGGCATTCCACGCATTCTCTGCGCCGGGGCAGGAAGGATCGACGTAGCAGTTGCCCGGCGTGACGGTCCTGCTCGTGATGAGATCGATCGCCTTGGTGCCATCGACGACGTTTCCGCTCACGGACGTCAAACCGCACGCGTCAATGATGGGACGGCCGAACTGTTCGCCGATCTGTTCGAGCCGCCGTGCGCGATCGTTTGCTGACAGCTCGTCTTGCCGGGCCGCATCTCGCTGCTGGACCCACGCCGCTCGCGCCGTATCGAGCCACGTCTGAGCCGACGTCACCGCCGGAATCGCCCACTGCTGCAAGAGGTAATCCGAGCTCGCGAAGTACCTCGAACTCGTCCCGACAGGATCTCCGAAGTAGATGGGAAGGTCGTCGTCGCCGATGCCGAGTGGGTTCAAACCCATGCTGAGCTGGCGGCCCGCGACGAACGCCTCGTTCATCGCCTGATGCATCAGCAGAAGCGCCGACTGCCAGCGGCCCTCCCAGGAGAGCGTGCAGCTCCCGGTGCAGAGCCGCGCGGCGCGCCCATGCAGGTTGATGGCGAGGTTCTGCGCGAACAGCGCCGTCCGCATGCTGTATCCGAACCGGCGCACGGCGAGACGATACTCGTCGCTTTCTACGCCGCCGCTCGACTCGAAGTTCTTCAGGGCCTCCTCGTTCATGAAGGTCGCTAGAACCCGCAGGTAGGCAGCGGTCGTTTCCGCGAGCGCGGGGACCGCCCCGTAGGGCTGTTCGTACTGCGGGTCGGTCTCGGTGCTCGGCACGAGGGAGCCGCCGCCGCGATAGTCTGGATTCAATAGGACGCCATTGGATGGGACGTGCGCCGCGGCTTCCTTGACGGCGAACCACAACCCATCACCGACGACATCGAGGACGTTCTCGTATCGAACGTCGTTCTTTGTCGGCATTGGCGCACCCGTTTGGTCCGTCGATACCTCGCTCGTCAGCACGTCGTCGAGCAGGTGCTCTTCTGTGCTCTGCGTCGCGATGAACGTGTGCATCTCGAGCCACTGACGAAGGAGACTCCAGAAGATGTCGTCTTGATCGTTGGAAGGCGCCGATCTCAACAACTCGAGCGCGCCGAAGAAGTTCCCCAGGCTCACGCACGACCTTGCGCCGATCCAGGGTTCGAAGAAGCCGGACCCGAGCTTCTCGAAATTGGTCGCGGCGAAGGGGCTGACGGATGGACTCTCTGCTTGCAACTCTTCGAGGCACTTGCCGAGCAGCGCCGACGAACCAAGCTCGATCATCTTGTTCTTGTCGGCGTCGTTCGGGTACCAAGCGTCACGCTGCAGGCTGTCGTCTTTGTTGGTGAGGAGCGGAATCGCACGGGGACCTGCCACTCCAGACCCTGCGCCGGTGCCGGCATTCTCTGTGACACATGGACTCTCGCCGCTGAACTTGAGAAATCCGCCCGCGGTCAAATCTGAATTCTCGAACCCCAGTTCTAGGGGCACACCGCCTCCCGGAAAGTAAAAGTCCATGGCGGCCGACTGGTCTTCGGCGCACAGGGGCCACAGTCGGTCCCCGGCCCGATCCACCACTACGCCGTTGAGGTAGTTGATTCTATCCGGACCTAGCCACGCGCCCTCTCGCTGATCCGATGCGAACGTATCTACTTCAGGCAGAATTACAGGGTTGGTACAAAAGCCGCTCACGCAGCCCGTGTTCGAAGGGCACTCCACCTGGACAAGCGTCGTATCGAGCGGGTCGCACGAGACCATGGAGTTGATGGGGGTCAAGACGAAGCGTGCCGAGAGCGAGAGGCTGGACAGCACGCCCGCGTTGATTCCGTGCGCGTCGACTCTGAAGGATCCCTCCAAGTGAAGGCTCGCAGGATCTTGCTTCAGCTCGAGCGGCGTGACCGAGGCTCGAATGAAGTCGAGCGCCACCGACTTAGGGATTTCGGCTTCGTGGTACGTGTCGATGTACGAGATGTCCGGTGCGGTCTGGTCGAGGTTGAGCTCGACGACACCGCTTGCGGAAATGAACCCCGATGAATCGAAGAGGCGGAGAGTCTGACCGCGGGCAATCGCGATCACGGGCACCGTCAGCGAAGAGACGCTCAGCGGCAGAGTCGACGACGCGTTGTCGTCTAGGAAGCTCACCTCGAGCTCGCCGTTGAACGCATGCGGCCAAGAAGCCGGCGGCGATGTGAACAGGTTCGTCCAGCCCGCGACGGGCGTGTTCGCGACCCGGTGGTTGTAGACGAACGACACGGTCTTTGGCGCCGCAATCTGGCTGGAACGAAAGTCGACCGACCAAGTGCCCAGGCTCTTCTCGCCGCTGACGGGCGTCTCGGTCGACGGTCCGATCAGGACTTTCTTCGTGATGGCCACACCGTCGGCTGTGGCGGTCCACTCACCAGAAGCGATGGTCAGGTCGCACGTCTTTGCGGCGGTCGTGTAGCCGGAGCCGGACGGACATTGCACCGCGAGATACTTGCCGGCGCTGACGTTGATCGTGATGGCCGGACCTCCGACGCCTCCGTCACCGAGGGGAACGGTGATGGGACTCGTCAGCGTCGCCGTGATCGTTCGTGCCCCTGAGAACGTCGGCGTGACGGGCAGGGGATCCCCCGTCACCACGACGGACGCCAGCGGCATCTCGATGAGGCTCGGGTCGACGGTGAGGATCGGGGCGTTCGTGGGCTTGGCGGCCGGTGTGCCGCCGGGAGCGACGCAATGGCCGAGGCAATCGCAAACGAGAGTTCCACCGTCGGTCGAATTGCAGTCGCTGTCCGCCGTGCAGTCGTAGGCGCAAAGCCCCGTCTGTTGGTTGCAAGACGATCCATATGGACAAATGTCGTTGTACTGGCAAGCGCGCGCGCCTGCATCGGGGCCGCCCGGCGTGCCAGTACGAAGGCTCTCGAGCAGCTCCAGGTTTCGGGGGCACGCGGGATCGGTCGTAGCACCACCGTCCGCCGGTTGGTCACCCACGCAACGTCCGATGCAGTCGCAGACCTGGCCCGACGGACAGTCAGCGCTGCTCTCGCATTGGAAGTTGCAGAAACCGCCAACGTCGACGTCGCAGAACGCGCCGCTGGGACACTCGCTGCTCAACGAGCACGACGTGTTCAACGAGGCGAGCAACTGATCGTGCGACGCTCGGGTGCAGCTTGGACCGGCACCTCCATCGCCTAACCCAGCCGCGCTCCGCTTGGAGCCGGTCAAGTCCCTCCACATGTCACCGCAACCAACCAGACCCACCAACAGCAACAACGTTCCGAGACGCCGCGCACTACTGACCATCGCTGATCCTCCGAGAATGTAGCGAAACCGCTATATCCCCCCCGGCGGGGGACAGTAGTGGAAGTCACCAAAGCCGTGAATGCGACAATTTGCCGCAGGCATTCACGAACGCCCGGCACCACTGGTCGAGTTCACAATCAGCGCATTTCACCTTACGCTTTTGGCGCTCCGGTCTTGGCTGTTGTCGGCTCGCGTTTGCTCGTGCTACGGATGGCGCCGTGATGGTCTCCGTTGGGCTGATGGCGTTGTTGATGGCGGCGTCGACGGAACCTTCGGCGGGGGCGGCGCCGGTTCCAGAAACCCCAATTGTGACGGGGCTCTCGACGGCTCGGGAAGACGGGACGCTTCCGCTCCGATTCCCCTCGCCGAACGTTCATGGCGACCTCGCTCTTCAGTACGTAAGCGTCGTTCGCGACGCGCAGCCGAAGCCCGCCGAAACTGGGTTTCTTCTTCGCCGCGCGCGCGTCGAGGTCGAGGGTGCAACGGATGGGTTATTTTTCGTTTACCGCGCGGGGATGGAGCTCGCCCCGGGGTCGTTCGGGCCCCTCGATCTCTTCGTCTCCCTGAATCCGACTCCGCGCTGGTCATTGCGGTTCGGGGAGCAGCGCGTCCCGTTTTCCCGCAACTGGCTCATCCCCGAGAGCCGCCTCTCGTTTGCCGAGCGGTCGTTTGCGACGGAGGAGTTCCGCTACGACTACGACATCGGCGTGTTGGCGACGGGCCTCTTTCTCAACGAGCACATCGTGGGTTCTTTCGGCATTTTCAACGGTGCGGGAAGAAATGCCGTCGGGAACGACAATGTCGACCCGCTGTTCGTTGCACGCGTGAACGGAACGATTGGAGCGATCACGCCGCTCGAAGAGGGCGACCTCGCGCGGACGCGGTCGCCGTCGCTCACGCTCGGCGGGGCCGCGACGCT
The DNA here is from genome assembly GCA_035549075.1 of Polyangia bacterium. GTDB lineage: Bacteria > Myxococcota_A > Polyangia > Fen-1088 > Fen-1088 > DASZFV01. Next base: position 23,245 of record DASZRT010000157.1, read on the forward strand.
GGACTACGTCCCCGCGCCGGACGCCTACGGCTTTTCGAGCGGCGAGCCGGTCGCGCCGCTGCCTATCGTCGCGCGCGACACAAACGGCAACGGACGGCCGGACGGCGTCGGGGTCTTGCAGCTCGAGGGCGACGTTTCGTTTCGCTGGCGCGGCCTCGCGCTCGACGCCGAGGTCTATTTTCGAAACGAGCGTTGGGCCGACATCGGCTCGGGACAGCCGGCGGCGTCGCAGTTCGCGCCGAAGTCGCGCTTCGGCGGCGCGTTCGCACAGACGAGCTACTTCATCTTGCCGGCGCGGCTCGAAGCGGGCGCGCGCGTGTCGACGGCCGAGCTCTCACCGCTCGCCGTCGACGGCCGCAAGCGCCCAGCGACGAGCTGCGTGGACCTGGGGAACAAGCCGTTTCCGTGCGAGCTGCCGTTCACCGACCGCCGCTCGGAGCTGACGTTCGTCGTCGTCGGACACTGGCTCGGACGCGGCGTTCAGGTCACGGGGATGTACTCGGCGCTTCGCTACGAAACGACGAACCAGGCGCTCTTGCCGTGGTCACGCGAGCAGCGCTTCCTCGTTCAGACGCAAGCCGCCTTTTGAGACCAGACTACTTCGACGGGAGCGACATCCACCACGGCAGAACGACGCTGGAGAAGTATTGCTGCCCACACTGGTGACCACCACCAGTGGCGCAGTAGATGATGGGAGACGTACAGCCTCCGTAGTAATCGCAAGTCAGCGATCCGAACTTCATCGGCGTGGAGGTCATGCTGCAGCCGTTCGCCTTGATGAGCACGTCACGCGCGACCGTCATCCCAACGTCGTTACCGAATTTGTCTTTGGCCGTCGCTCCGTTACAAGGGAATTGCATGGCTGCCGCGCCGCCCGTGCATACCGGTCGGTCGAAGGGGATCCCGTCCGAGTCCGGCGCGATCGCGCGAATGATGTTGCCGCGCGCGCAGGCCATGTAGTTCGAGAACCAGCTTCCACTGCTCGTGCCGGCGACGAAGATTCGTCGTTTGTCGATGCAGTACTTGGCTGAAACCTCGGCCACGACCTGGTCGAAATAGTTGAGCTCGGGCGAATCGACCGTGCTGAGCGTGCCCGTTTGGAAGCAGCCCATCGAGCCGTCCGGGTTCGTGGCGGTTTTCGACGAGGCGACCTGCACAACCATCATGCCGTCGGTGTGGCCCGTGAAGAGGCCGACATCTTGGCAATTGGACCCGCCGCAGCCCGGTGCGTAGACGAGGAGGGGGTACGGCTCCGTGGGATCCGGTTTGTAGCCTTTCGGCATAGTCGTGCAGTAGATCCGCTGCGTCCAGGCGGAGTACTGAGGCGCGAGACCCGTCACGGTGATGTCGTGGTGGAAACCGGGAGGACCATGTCCGATCGGCTCGTCGCTGGGCGGCGGCTGGTTGCAGCCGTCGCTCGGGCCGAGCCCGCCCGCGCCCGTCGTCCCGCCGTTCGTGCCCGTCGTCCCACCATTCGAACCCGTGGTGCCGCCATTCGAACCGGTGGTCCCACCGTTCGAGCCCGTGGTGCCGCCGTTCGTGCCCGTCGTCCCACCATTCGAACCCGTGGTGCCGCCGTTCGTGCCCGTCGTCCCACCGTTCGTTCCCGTCGTCCCACCATTCGAGCCGGTGGTGCCTCCGTTCGTGCCCGTCGTCCCACCGTTCGTTCCCGTCGTCCCACCATTCGAGCCGGTGGTGCCTCCGTTCGAACCGGTGGTGCCGCCGCTATGTGACCCGGTGCTCTCGCTGCCGGCGCAGCCGACAAGGAGGGCGCCGAAGACGGCGAACCGGATGAAATAGCGTGAAGACATGCGGGGCACCTCACCGCTGACGTTCCCGCACTGGGCGGTGACCGTCAACCGAGGGGCGGCGCATCGGACACGCAACGATTGCACCGAATTGGCGCGCCGCCGGTCGGGCGCGGGTCTCGGGCAGACGCGTCTAGCAGCTCGCGCACATGAGCTTCAGCGCGTCGTCGCAGGTGCACTTGAGGCAGCCGTTGCCGGACGGCATCGCGTTGTTGCACGGCTGGCCCGGCATCGGGCACGCGCCGTCCTGCACGCACGCCTGGGGCGGGATCGGCGTCGGACCCGCGCCGCCGTCACTCGCGGGGACACCCGCGTCGGGCGCGCCCGGGCACGCGCCGCACGAAAGGTGACCGCCGTCGTCGCACGTGCACAGCGTGCACGTCGCGTCGGCCGTCTTGCAGCGGTAGCCCGCCGGGCAGGCGAGGCCCGCCTCGCACGTCGCGGGCGGCGGCGGCGGCGCGCCCGCGTCGTCGCCGGGCGGTGGTGAGCCCGCGTCCGGCTGGGGCGGCGGGGCGCCCGCGTCGTCGGCGCCCGAGCCGCACGGGTTGCACTGGAAGTGGCCGTCGTCGGCGCACAGACACTTGACGCACGTGCCGCTCGACGAGCCGTTGCCGCACGCGGCGCCCGGCGCGCACGCGAGGCCGGGCGCGCAGTCGCTCGTCGGGCCGCCGGCGTCGGGCGGCGTCGTCGTGCCGGCGTCCTTCATCGGTTGGCCGGGGCACGTCGTGCCGCACGAGAAGTGCCCGCCGGCGCACGCACAGCACATGGTCCCGTTGAGCCCGTCGGTGCCGCACATCTGGTCGCCCGTGCAGGCGGCGCCCGGCGCGCACGTCGTGTTCGTCGGAGCGGAGGCGTCGCCGCTCGGGACGCCGGCGTCGTTCGAGCCGCCCGTGCCGGTGTCGGTGCCGCCGCCGCAGGCGGCGCAGTGAAATTTGCCGTCGCTGCCGCACGAGCAGCACATCGAGGCGCCGCCCGACGACCCGGTCGAGCCTGTCGAGCCCGTGTCGGAGCACGTGGAACCCGAGGAGGCCGACGCGTCGGCCGTCGACGTGCCGCCCGAGCCGGGATCCGCCGGACCCGCAGAGCCCGACGACGATCCGCCGCCCGACATCGGGACGCCCGTCGACGTGCTGCCGCCGCTGGCGCAGAGCGCGCTGCTCTTCGGCGCGCTGCCAGGATCCGTCGCGCTCGCGTCGTGCGTCGCCGTTCCCGACGACGATCCGCCCGTCCCCGACGAGGGGCCGCCCGAGCTCGCCGTCGGGCTCGCGCCGTAGCCGCACGTCACGCCGGCCGAGCAGGCGAGGCCCTCGCCGCACGACGTGCCGCCCGCCGTCGCGGCGGCCGGCGCGTCGGCGACGAAGCCCGACGAGAAGTGCGTCACTTGCGCCGAGATCGTCGAGCCGCTGACCGTGCCCGCGACGGCGTCATAGCCGCCCGACGAATTCGACCAGTAGACGATGGGGCGCGTCGCGTTCGCGAACTTGAACGTCACGGTGACGGGCTTGGCGAACACGAGGCCGTCGGGCTCGAACTTGAGGATGGGGCTCGCCGCCGTGATGCCGGCGGGCGGCGTGGCGTTGGTCGTCGTCACCGTGATCGTCGTCGTCGTCGAGACGGCGTCGGCGGGGACGTCGAGGCGCGCGCTGTCGTCCGCGAGCGTGATCGTGCCACCCGCGGCGGGCGTGACCGACGACGACGCGGTCTGCGTCGCCGTCGGCGATCCAGTTCCGCTCGAGCCGCAGCTCGCGGCCGCCAGCACCAACGCCATGATTGAGCCCAACGATCCCACGCTCGACGACCGCGACATGTCACCTTCCCGGCTGAGGTTGAGAGAAATGCACATCGCGAATCGGAGGGAGCGGCGTGCGCCTTGACACGATCGAGGCGCGTCGCAGCGACGCTGACGGCGACGAGCGTCGTGATAGCTTGCGGGCCATGTCGCTTCGCTGGGCCGCGGCGCTCGTCGTGCTGGCGGCGGCGCGCGTCGCCGTCGCGGCCGAGCCCGCGCCGGAGATGCCACCTGCGTCGACGGCGCCGCTGCAGCTCGCGGCGCCCGCGCCGCCGTCGCCAGCGACGACGCTCGTCATGCCCTTGCCGCCGCCGCCCGCGCCAGAGGACCGACGCGCCGTCGTCGCGCCCATCGCGGGCGCGCTCACGGCCGTCGCGCCGTTCGCCGTCGGCTGCGGCTTGTGGGCGCAGAACGGGCACGTCCCCACGCAAGAGGCGGGCGCCGTCGTCATGGCCTCGGGCTTCGCGCTCGCGCCGTGGGTCTCGCACGGCGTCGCCGGACGGTGGAAGCGCGGCGCCTTGTTTGGTTCCTTCGCGACCGGGCTCGCCGCGGCGACGCTGACCTACATGGCCTTTCGCGATCCGTTCGAGGCCCACTACCGCAACGTCCAGCGCGTGCCGTTCGGCATCTTGCTGACGTCGACGATGTTCGCCTCGGCGATCGGCGTCTTCGACAGCTTCATGACAGCGCCCCCGCCGCGCGAGGCGCCGTGAAGAGCCGCGCGCTCGCGCTCGTCGTCGTGCTCGCGACGCTCGTCGGGGCGGGCGCGGGCTGCGTCGTCGTCCCGCAGAACCGCCGCAAGTACCTCGCCGATCCGATGATGCGCTTCCAGGCCGACGCGCTCGAGGCCCACGCGCACCAAAAGCTGTACGGCACGCGCGAGGCGGCCTCGGGCGGCGACGGCGAGCCCGCGGGCGGAGGCTGCGCCTGCCAGTGACGCCGCTGCTCGTGACGTTGCTCGTCGCGCTCGCGCCCACGATCCCGCAGTACGCGATCGACTCGGTGCGCGTGCGCTACACGCACTTCGTGCAGAACGGGCACGGCTGGCAGTCGGCGGCCGGGCCCATGGGCCAGCCCGGCAACGAGTGGGTCGCCGTCGAGCAGCCGCAGGCGGAGGTGACGGCGCGCCTCGGCGATCGCGTCACGCAGCGGATCTGGCTGCCCGTCGATGCCGTCACGGCGGCTTCGCCCGATCACTCGCGCTTCGACAAGCCCTACGACTACGTCGACACGGTGACGACGGCCTCGCGCGCGACGCTCACGGGCACGTTCGATTCGCTCACGAAGTACAAGCTCGACCCGGCGACCGACGTGTTCTTCCGCGCGGCGTTCCACATCGAGGAGCCGTTCGAGTCGTGGATCATGGGGCTGGGCGCGACGCGCTCGCTGGCCGAGGACAACACCGTCGTCGGCGTGAGCTTCAACGCCGTCATCGACTGGTTCGACCGCTTCGACCTCTCGGGCGATCGCCACGGCCGCGCCGTGCGCTCGACGGAGAACGTCAACGTCGACCTCACGCAGGTGCTGTCGCCCACGACGATCGCCAACGTCTCGTACGGCGGCACGCTGCAGTCGGGCGAGATGGGCAACACGTGGGCCAGCGTGCCGCTCACCGACGGCACGCGCGGCGACGAGCGGCTGCCTACGACGCGCTTTCGCCACGCCGTCGCGGCGCGCGCGCTGCAATGGCTGCCGTGGCAAGGCGTGCTCGCGCTGACGTCGCGCGCGTACCTCGACTCGTGGGGCATCGGCGCGCTCACGGGCGAGGCCATGCTGACGCAGCGGCTGTTCGGCGGCGTCTACGTGCGCGGGAACTACCGCTACCACCACCAGAACGCGCCCAGCTTTTACACGATCGCGGCGGACCCGATGGCCACGGGCAACCGCACCGCCGACTCCGATCTCGCGGCGCTCCACGCGCAGACGATCGGCGGCATGGTGGGCGCCGACTTGCCCGTGATTGCACGCGTGCGCGACGTCCACGTCGACATCGGCTATGAACGCTACGTGCGCTCCAACGACCTGACCGTCCACCTCACGACATGCGCCTTGGGCTTTCGATTTTAAAGGGGGGACCGCCCGGCGGCGTCGGCGAAAGCATTCTCGGCGAGCGCACGAGGCCGCCTCTGCGTCCCCCCTTGCCCCCGCTCGACGCCGTGGCAAAGCCACGTCGCCGAGCCGATTCGTGCATGGTCCTGCTCACTGCGGCGGCGCTGGGCTGCGCGCCGCGCCCGCCCGTCACGGCAGGGGCGTCGTCTGACGTCACGCGCGTGTCGCTCGTGGGCCTCGACGGCGGCGCGGCGTCGCTGGGCACGGCGCTCGCGCAGCGGCCGACGCTCGTGAGCTTCTGGGCGCCGTGGTGCGATCCCTGCGTGCGCGAGCTGCCGGCGCTCGAGCGCCTCGCGCAGGCCGCCTCGCCGTGCGGCGCCGCCGTCGTCGGCGTCGCCGTGGGCGAGCCGCCCGAGAAGATCGCGCCGTTCGTGCGCGCGCGCCGCCTGTCGTACCCGCAGTTCACCGACGAGTCGTTCGCGCTGGCCGACGCCCTGGGCCAGCGCCGCATCCCCGCGACCGTCGTCTTCGATCGCACGGGGAACGTCGTCTTCGTGGGCCACGCCCTCGACGCGCGCGCGACGGCCGCGCTCGCGGCGGCCTCGCCGGGCTGCAGCCTTCCTTAGTGCTCGGCGCGAAACGAAACCCCGCCGACACAAACGGGGCGTTATGATCGCGCGCATGCTGTTCCCGGATCGCCGCGAGCGCGTCGTCGACACGCACACGAAGGCCCTGCAGATCAACCTCGACCACCGCCGCTACGGCACGTTCGCCGAGATCGGCGCGGGCCAAGAGGTCGTCCGCTGGTTCTTCCGCGTGGGCGGCGCCGCGGGCACCGTGGCCAAGAGCATGTCGGCCTACGACATGACGGTGAGCGACGCGATCTACGGCAAGGTCGATCGCTACGTCTGCCGCCCGCGCCTGCAGGCGATGCTCGATCACGAGCACGCTCTCAACCTCGAGCGCCTCGGCGAATCACGCGGCGCCGACACGGCCTTCTTCGCCTTCGCCGACACCGTCTCGGCGCGCAACTACAAGGGCACCAACGAGTGTCACGGCTGGATGGGCGTGCGCTTCCAGTCGCGCCCGCGCGATCAAGACAGCCAGATCGTCCTGCACGTGCGCATGCTCGACAACGAGAACGCGCTCCAGCAAGAGGCGCTCGGCATCGTGGGCGTCAACCTGCTCTACGGCGCGTTCACGCTGTACCACGAGCCCGAGCTGCTCATCGAGTCGCTGCTCGACGGCCTGACGACGAACCGCATCGCCATCGACATGATCGAGTTCTCGGGCATCGAGTTCCGTCAGGTCGACAACCGGCTCATGAGCATGAAGCTCGTGCAGATGGGCCTGTCGGGCGCGGCGATGTTCGATCCGACGGGGCGCGTGCTGCAGCCGTCGGAGGTGCTGTACAAGAAGAACGTCGTCGTCGAGCGCGGCAGCTTCCGCCCCGTCGTGCACGTCAACATCGACATGATCAACTCGGCGCGCGCCGCGTTCGAGAAAGACCTCACGGCCGGGCCGGCCGGCGAGCCCGCGGGCGAGGTCGTCGAGCTCATGGAGCTGACGATGCGCAACCTGCGCGAAGAGGGCGGCGACATCGACCGCGCCGACTTCCTCGCGCGCGCCGATATGCTGGCGGCCTCGGGCAAGACCGTGCTCATCTCCGACTACTTCGAGTACTACCGGCTCGCCGCGTACCTCGCGCAATATACGAAAAAGAAGATCGCCATCACGATGGGCGCCGCCAGCCTGCGCGATCTCTTCGACGAGAAGTACTACGCCGAGCTCGAGGGCGGCATCCTCGAGTCGTTCGGCCGCCTCTTCAAGAACGACCTGCGGCTCTACATTTACCCGCTGCTCGACAAGGCGTCGGGGCAAATCACGACCGTCGACAACCTCGAGGTCGCGCCCGCGCTGCGCAAGCTCTACGGCTACCTCGTCGACCGCGGCCACATCCGCCAGCTCGAGAACGTCAACAAGGACTACCTGCACATCTTCTCGCGCGACGCCCTCCGCCTCATCCGCGGCGGCGACCACGCCTGGGAGCAAATGGTCCCGCGCGAGGTGGCCGAGGTCATCAAGGCCAGACGCTTCCTCGGCTACAAGGCCCCCGACGTGAGTCGAAACTAAGTCCAGGCCACGGGCTGGCCGGTCGACTCGATCACGGACATCCACAGATCCTCGGCGACGTCGACCTCGCGGCGGAAGCGCGTCGCGAGCGGCAGCGGGACGTGGACGAAGCGGCCGTGCCAGCGGCCGATGAGCATCTCGGTGTTGCCGGCCATCGCGGCGTGCACGGCGTTGCGGGCCATGTTCCAGCAGAACACGCTGTCGCCCGGCGACGCGGGCACGCTGCGAATCTGGTAGCTGGGGTCGATGTACTTGAGCGTGAGCTCGGTGCCCTTCTTCGCGAAGTGCTGCGTGATGCGATCGCGCAGCACGTGGCCGATGTCGCCGAGGCGCACGTTGCCCGAGGCGTCGGTCTGCGGCACGCCGCCGGGGCCGAGCTCGGCGCACAGCTCTTGGCCCGCGCCCTCGGCGACGACGACGACGGCGTGCGCGCGCTCGGCGAGGCGGCGCTCGAGCGCCGCGAGGAAGCCGCGCTCGCCGTCGAGCGCGAGGCGCACCTCGGGGATGAGCACGAAGTTCACGTCCGTCGACGCGAGCGCCGCGTGGCAGGCGATGAAGCCCGAGTGGCGGCCCATGAGCTTGACGAGGCCGACGCCGTTGCGCGCGCCCTTCGCTTCGGTGTGCGCGCTGCGGATGACCTCGACGGCGGCGGCGAACGCGCTCTCGAAGCCGAAGCTGCGATCGATGAAGTGGATGTCGTTGTCGATCGTCTTCGGGATGCCGACGACGGCGATGGCGGCGCCGCGCCGCTCGATCTCGGCGACGAGCTTCATCGCGCCGCGCAGCGTGCCGTCGCCGCCGACGACGAACAGCACGCGCACGCCCAGCGAGATCAGCGTGTCGACCATCTCGGCGGGATCTTGTCCCCCGCGCGACGTGCCGAGCATCGTGCCGCCCTGCTGGTGGATGTCGGCGACGAGCTCGGGCTGAAGACGCAGCGGCGGCAGGCCGCGCTTGGTGAGGCCCTCGAAGCCGTAGCGGAACCCGAAGATGTCGCGCACGCCATAGGCGTGGCGCAGCTCGAGCACGAGCCCGCGGATGACGTTGTTGAGGCCGGGACAGAGGCCGCCGCAGGTGACGATGCCGGCGCGCACGGCCAACGGGTCGAAAAAGATCTTGTCGCGGGGCCCCGCGAGCTCGAACGACGGCGCCTCCGACGCCGACGCCGCGCGCTCGGCGAGCACCGACCGCTGATCCTCGAGCAGCACGCGATCGGCCTCGCCCACGCGGTGCATGACCGCCGCGTCGAAGCGCGCGCCCAGCGGCGACGGCTGCCGGCACGCGCCCAGCGTCTTGATGACGAGGTCGGACGCCTCGACGCGCTGGGTGCGCTCGGGCTCCGTGAGCGTGAGGGTCAGTGTCTTGCGCGGTGAGCGTCCTGCGGCGTCCAAAACCGTTCGACCATACCCAAAGTTCGGTTTCAGGGGCGTGTCGTCCCCATGAAGCCCGCGTCAATGCGCCGCACCCCGGCGATCGTGGCTCGCCGACCGGCCAAATGTTGGTACAACGCGCCCATGCGACGGATTTTGACGACGACGACGATGGCCGTTCTCTTGGCGGCGGGGGCGACCGTGCGCGCCGCGGACGACGACGACACGTCGGCACCGGCTCCGTCGTTCGAGACGTCGACGCGCGCGGCGGCCGGCGTGGCCGCGTTCGCGCCGTTCTCGCAGTCGCCGTCGATCGAAGGGCGCCACGCGATCATCACGGGGCTGGGCGGCTACGACTCGAGCAAGCACGAGAGCTCGTTCGAAGCGGCGACGGAGGTCGTCCTGTGGGGGCCGATCGCGCTGCGCGGCGGCGCCGTCTACACACACGACAACAACACGCTCAAGCCGTCGTTCGGCGCGCGCGTGCAGGGCCTGCGTGAGGGACGCCACGGCGTCGACGGCGCGCTGGGCGTCTTCTACAAGCCCGAGGGCCTCACCGAGGCCGAGGGCGAGATCGAGAGCGTGCTGTCGATCGGCCGCCACGTCGGCGCGAATTACCTGCTCGCGAACCTGGCCTACGGCCAGGACTTCGACGGCAACGAGCGCGACGGCGAGGTGCGCCTCTCGGGCCTTCGCCCCACGGGACGGTATTTCGTGGTCGGTCTCGACAGCCGGCTCCGCTTCGATCTCGGCTCGAACCAGGCCAAGCTCGCCGCGCACCACGAGCCCACGCTCGACGGCGTCGCCGGCCCCATGGCCCTCGCGCTGCTGGGACCCGTCGCCGTCTCGCTGCAGGCCGGCCCCAGCGTGACGCGCCTCCAAGGCGCGACGACGTGGGGCGCGACCGTGATGTCGGGCCTCGCGACTGCATTTTAGCTTCGGCGTCACGAAACCGCGAACGCCGCCCACCTCAAGGAAACAGGGACTCTTCCGAAGTGATCAAACATCACTAATTGACTTTTGATCACTTATTGACATATTCCAGCACGTGACGGTTCTGGCGGCGTGCGACGCGAAGGCGCTGGCCAAGACAATCCTCGAAGAAGGGACCGTTGCGTTCTCAGGACACTGTCATCGCGAACTGGCCAAAGACAACCGATCGACGGGCGATTGCTTGAATGCGATCAGGGGTGGGGCTTATCAGGAGCCAGAGTGGGAAAACGGTTGCTGGCGGTATCGAATCGAGACAGGAAGAGTGGGAGTGGTAATCCAGTTCCAGGGAGAGAGCGAGATTCTCGTGGTCACGGCATGGAGGATGAAATGATCAAATGCCATGTCTGCGGAAGCGCGATGGAGTCGCGCCGCGAAAACCACCGCTATACGGAGTGCGGTCTTTCGAACGTCACGATCGTCAACCTTGAAGTGAGGCACTGCACTAACTGTGGCGAACGTCAGTTCGTGTTCCCGCGGGTCGCACAGCTGCACCAGTTGCTCGCAGTAACCACGGCGAAGGTCCCCGACGCTTTAACCGGCGAGCAAATCCGATTTCTTCGCAAGTACCTTGGATGGTCTCGCGACGAGTTTGCAGGAATCATGGGAGTGGAAGCGGAGACCGTCTCTCGGTGGGAGAACGACAAAGCGAAAATGAGCAAGGCCGCCGAGCGCTTGCTTCGAGTTCACGTCTTCATCATGAATCCCGTCGAGGAATACGATCCTGAAAGCCTCGTAAATATGGGCAAGCGTGATGGGAAAAAGCCCACAATGCTTCGCGTGACGTCTAGCCCTCGGGGCTGGGACACGGCCCCAGCTCTCGCTGCCTAGCAGTCCTGTCCTTACCCGGGTAGGTTTCGGGCCGGGCAAAGGGCCCTGGATTGGTTGGCCAGGCCCTTCCGCGGAGCGAGCGAAGTGAGCGCCTAAAACGCGCTGGCGATCGAGCGGCGCAGTCTCGAGAGCAAACCGCCGCGCTTGGCGGCCGGGGCGTCGGTGACGCGCTCGTTCTTGGTGCGCGAGACGCCGTATTGCACGAGTCCGACCGCCGTCGAGAACGTGGGGCTGCGGACGACCTCGGCGAGGCCGCCCACGCCCTTGGGCACGCCGCGGCGCACGGGGATGCCGAGGATCTCCTCGGCGAGCTCGGTCATGCCGGGCAGCTGCGTCGTGCCGCCCGTGATGACGGCGCCCGACGCCAGCAGGTCGTCGCACCCGAGGCGCGAGATCTCGGCCTTCACGAACGAGAAAATTTCCTCGATGCGCGGCTGGACGATGTCGCGGCAGAGCATGTGGCGCGAGAGCACGCGCGGCGCGCGCCCCCCCACCGACGCGACCTCGAGCGTCTCGTCCTCCGACACCATCGACGCCATCGCACAGCCCCAGCGGATCTTGATCTTCTCGGCCTCGTGCGGCGGCGTGCGCAGGCCGAAGGCGATGTCGCTCGTCATCTGGTGACCGCCGATGGGGATGACGCTCGTGTGCGCGACCGAGCCCTCGGTGAAGATCGCGATGTCGGTCGTGCCGCCGCCGATGTCGACGAGCGCGACGCCCAGGCCCTTCTCGTCGTCCTCGAGGACGGCCTCGCCCGACGCGAGCGGCTCGAGGACGATGTCGAGCACCTCGAGATCGCAGCGCGTGCAGCACTTGACGATGTTCTGCGCGGCCGCGGCCGCCGCCGTCACGATGTGGACGCGCGACTCGAGCCGGACGCCGCACATGCCGAGCGGCTCGCGCACGCCGTCTTGCCCGTCGATCTTGTACTCCTGCGGGAGCACGTGAATGATGTGGCGGTCGACGGGCAGCGCGATCGCGCGGGCGAGCTCGAGCACCTTGACGACGTCGGGCGGGCGAACCTCTTTGTCCTTGATCGCGACCGTGCCCGTCGAGTTGACGCCCTTGATGTGGCCGCCGGCGATGCCGACGTAGACCTGCGAGATCTCGCAACCCGACATCGACTCGGCCTCGAGGATCGCCTGCTTGATCGACGCGACCGTCGAGTCGATGTTGACGATGACGCCCTTCTTGAGACCGCGCGACGGGTGCGTCCCGACGCCGATGACGTCGATGCCGTCCGGGGTCACCTCGCCCACGACGGCGGCGATCTTGGTGGTCCCGATGTCGAGGCCGACGATGATGTCCGAAGACTTGCGAGGCATGGAGGTGCTTCATCTTCATGGCCTTTCGGGCGCGACCCAAATTTTTTGCCGCGGGTCGTGATAGAGACATCCGCATGTCGCTCGAGGCCGCGCTCGAACACCTCGCCGAGGGGCGGTGGCAGGCGGCGCACGACATCGTCCACGGCGACGAGTCGCCGCTCGCCTGCTGGACCCATGCCGTCGTCCACCTCCAGGAAGGCGACGTCGACAACGCGCGCTACTGGTTCGGGCGCGCGGGGCGGCGCTTCTCGGCCGACGCGAAGGCCGAGCTCGCGGCCCTCACCGCCACCGTGGCGCGCGGCTCGGGGTGACGCGGGCGCCGGGTCCGTCTCAGGATTTCGCCGCGCGCGCGAGCGTCGCCGCGCCTCGCCCGCGTCAAAGCCGGCGACGTCACGGGCCCGGCGGTTGCAATGAGACGAGCCCATGCTTTCCAAGATCATCTCGATTGTCGCGTTCTCCACGTTCGTCGCGGGTGCGGGTTGTTCCGGCTCGAGCCCCGCGTCGCCCGACGGCGGTGGAGGCACGGGCGGCACTTCGGACGCCGGAACCTTCTCGTCGTTCGCCGACGTGCAGTCGATCCTCGCGGCGAGCTGCGTGCGCTGCCACGATCCCGCGCACCCGCTCGTGCCCGAGACCGAGACGTACGTCGCGATGAACCTCACGGCCTCGGGCGCGTACGCGGCGCTCGTCGGCAAGCCCGCGACCGAGACCTGCGGCGGAACGCTCGTGACCTCCGGAAATCCCGCGAAGAGCTACCTCTACGCGAAGATCACCCAGGACACACCCTGCGACGGCGAACGCATGCCTCATCAAGGCATGATCCGCACGCCTCCGCTACCGGACGACCAGATCGCCGTCTTCGAGTCGTGGATCCGGGGCGGCGCGAAGCCCTGACGACGCAACGTCGACCGCGCGATGCCGCACCCGGTGCGGTCCGATCGTGGTAGGCGTTGGCCCATGTCGAACGTGAAGCGTGGTCGGCTGGGATGGCTCCTCGGCGGGATGCTCGTCGCGACGGTGGCGTGCTCGAGCGGGAGCGGTGGCGGTGGCTCGGGCGGGAAGGGAGGCGGCGCGGCCGGAGGCGCGACGGGATCGACCGGCGGCAGCACCGGCAACGGCGGCTCTTCCGCGACGGGTGGCTCGTCGGCGACCGGTGGTTCATCGGCGACCGGCGGCTCGTCGGCGACGGGTGGCAGCACCGGCAACGGTGGCTCGACGGCCAGCGGCGGCTCGACCGGAGCCGGCGGCAACGGGGGATCGACGTCGAGCCCCGACGGCGGCGTCGACGCGCCCGCGGGCGGCGGCAGCTCGGGCAAGAGCTGCGCGGGTCACGCGCTCTCGCTCTCGGCGAACACGACGGGCACCGACAAGGACGTCGCGCACGCGCTCATGCAGGTCGACCTCATGACCGACCTGCCGATCGGCAACTCGGATCGCACGATCGAGTTCTGGATGTACGTGAAGCCGACGGACTGGCACGCCGAGGTCAACGAGATCTACGTCTACGGCACCGTGGGTGGCTTGCAGCAGGTCGGCCTCGACTTCGGGCAGCCCGCCGTCAAAGGCATGCCGAACAACCACGCGACGCTGAACCCGTACACCGACGGGACGTTCGACGACGACACGGGCGCCGACCTCGGCATCGACTCGGCGACGGCGCAGTGGGTTCACGTCGCGATGGCCTACGACGGCGTCAACACGACGCTGCGCACGTACGTCAACGGCGTCCTGCGCATCACGACGAAGAGCAACGGCACGAAGCTCAAGACGACGCAGTCGCTCTTCTACATGGGCTGCAACCCGCCGTACTACGGCTGCTTCAACGGCCTCGTCGACGAGCTGCGCGTGTGGAACGTCGCGCGCACCGACGCCGAGATCATGGCGAACTACAACAAGGGCCTCATCGGCAACGAGGCCGGGCTCGTCGGCTACTGGAAGTTCGACGAGGCTCCCGGCGCGACGACGGCCGCCGACGCCGTCACGACGACGGGCCACACGGCCCACAACGGCACGCTGACCGCGGCGACCGACGGAGGCGTGCCGACGTACGTGACGCCCGATCCGCCGACGCCGGTGACTTGTCCGTAAGTCAGCGCTGATCGGTGAGCGACGAGACCTTCGCGTCGGCGTTGTCGAAGACGAAGGGGAAGGACACGGTGACGGAGCCGCCCTTCGCGGGCGGGAAGCGCAGCGACTCGATGAGGCGCTTCGCGCACGCGTTGAAGGCGGCGCTGTGCATCTCGTCGGTCTGCCACCCGAAGGCGCTCACCTTGCCGGCGCCGTCGATCGTCCAGCGCGCGACGATCTTGCCCGCGAGGTTCGGCGTCTTGTGGAGCGCGCGCTCGTAGCACGCTTTGATCGCCGGCACGTGCTCACGCACCGTCGCGACGGCGCCGTCGGGATCGAGCGGCGCGGCCTCCTGCGCGGGCGCGAGGCTGCCCCAAAACGGCAGCGCGCGCACGTTCGGGTACAACGGATCGGCGGCGTCGGTGAACTCGACCTCGCCCAGCGGCTTGTCGGTGTCGAGCGTGAACGCGCGCGACTGGAAGCGCACGACGTTGCCCGCGTCGTCGTAGTACGCCGTGCGGCGGCGGCGCACGCCGGGCTTGCCCGGGCCCGCGGCCGTGTACGAGTTGAACGTGCCCTTGACGCGCGCGAGCGAGCCCTCGGGCCGGAAGCAGTAGTCGACGACGTGCGCCCAATCGCCCGTCGCGTCCTGGAAGTACATCGACACGAGCGTCGCCGCGCGCGTCTTGCGCACGACGGCTTCGGTGTTCGGCGGCTTCTCGCCGTCGGCCAGCGACTTCAGCTCGGCCTCGTTGCCGAGCTCGCGCCACTCGCCTTCGCGCGCCTTGGGCAGCACGGCGCCCGAGGTCTCGGCGAACACGTGCACCTCGGCGCCCGCGCCGCGCGCCGCCGCCGCGCACGCACCGTCGACGGACGCCGAGCCGTGCGACCCCGCGCCCGCGAGGGCCATCAACATCAACAACTGGGGGGTCATGGGGCGTCGAGACTAGATCGGGCGCCGGCGCCCGGGACGCGGCCGGGCCAATCGAAACCAAATCGTCACACGGAGCGAGTCGCCTACTTGTCGAGGAACAAGTAGCTGCAGGCCGCGGCCCAGCCGGACATCGGATCGTTGTTGCAGAAGATGCCGTGGCCGCCGGGCGCGTGCGCGGAGTACGGGAACTTCGCGACCATCGCGAACATGTGCTTGCCCGTGTAAGGGCCGGTGTCGCCGGGCAGCACGTTGACCGGCGGGCCGATCCAACCGGCCTTCGTCACCGTGTCGATCATGCTCGTGACCGTGTTGGGCGCGATGTCGGTCGGATCCGTCGACGGGTAGGGCAAGTTGAAGCCGACGGCCATGAACTTGCGCTCGGGCGGCGTCGCCGCCGGGTGCGTGATCCACGTGGCGTTGGGAAAGCGCTCGGCCTGCGGGCCCGACGTGCAGATGACGCGGCCGAAGCGCACGTAGCTCGACACCATCGCGATCGTCTGCGAGCCCCACGAGTAGCCGACGACGTAGACGTCGCTCCAGCGCACGTGCCCGTTGGCGTCGAGGAAGTAGCCCCAGTCGCCGCCCTGATCTTGCTGCACGCCGGCCTTGAGCGCGGCCTCGGTGCGCTCGACGATGCTCTCGCCTTTGTTCACCGTGACCCAGTCGACGCGATCGACGCCGTCCCACAGCTCCATGCGCGCGTCGCCGACCTGGCGGTTCGCCTCGGGGTCGTCGGGGTTCTTGGCGATGGCGTCGAGGTACTTTTGCGGCGCGCTGTTGACGCACGTCTGCGTGGGCGGCTGCCAGACGTGAAAGCCGAGCGCCTTCGCCGTGCCCTCGAGGCCGCCGCCGCCGGGGCCGCCGCAGATGCCGCCGAGGGTGAGCACGAGCTTGCCCTGGATCGGTTTGCGCGTGTCGACGCCGAGCTTGCCGCCGCCGACGTTCAGATCGCAGTTGCAGCCGCCGCCAGGCGTGATGTTGATCGGACGCGTCGGTGGCTCGTCGCCGCCGCCCGCGCCCGTCGAGCCCGTGGTGCCGCCGCCGCCGCTGCCACCGACGGGGATCGCGACGCCCGCGCCGCCGGTCCCCGTCGAGCCGCCCGTCCCCGAGGACCCGCCCGTCGCTGTCGCGCCACCGGTGCCCGTCGAGCCGCCGTTGCCGGGCGTCGTCGATCCGCCGACGCCGGTGTCGCCTCCGCTCGCACCCGCACCGCCCGTGCCGATTGAAACGGTGCTGCCGCCCGTGCTCGTTGATCCGCCCGCACCTTTGCCGCCAGCGCCGTTTCCCGGCGTCGACTCTTGATTGGCGCACGCGCCAACGAACAACAATGCCGCCGATAGTAAGAGACGCAACGAACGAACGCGCATAGAGCCTCCTGAGCGAATTCCCGAAGACAGAGGCGCCAGGATAGTGGCTCGTCGAAACGAAGGTGGGAAATGCGCTCGTGAGAATTGCACAGGGGTCGCAAACGGTTCACGATGGATGGCCCATGCGATTCCCCTTCGCGTTCATGGTCGTGGTGTGTTCGGCGGCGTGCTCCTCAGGCGGTGAAATTCCCGACGGCGACGGCGGCGCGGGCCGCTCGGGCGGCGGCGGATCGACGAGCACGAGCCACACCGGCACCGGCGGCGCGACGGCGACGGGGCACGGCGGCTCACCCGGCACAGGCTCGGGGGGCGGCAACACCGGCAACGGAGGCTCGCCGAGCACCGGCAACGGCGGTTCGATTTCCGGCGGTGGCGGCGGTGGCAACGGCGGATCGCCGAGCACGGGCACGGGCGGCGTCTCGGTCTCGCACTTGCCGCCGCCCCGCAACGTCGACGTGTGCGCGGGCCTCGTCAAAGACAAAGCCGCGCACCCGATGACGGCGCTCGCGAAGCCGGCGCTGGGCGCGACCGTCAAGGACGCCGAGTTCGGCACGACGATCCGCCGCATCAGCCAGGTCGACTCCGGCACCGACGCCGCGATCGTCCCGATGTACTCGACGATCTCGGCGTGGAACGCCGACGAGTCGTTGATGATCATCTATCACGTCAACAAGGGCCACGAGCTCTACGACGGCAAGACGTACAAGCTCGTGCGCACGCTCTACGACATTCGGCCCGCCGACGTCGAGCAGGTCTACTGGCACACGAGCGATCCCGACGTCTTCTATTACGTCGACGGCAAGAGCCTGATTCGTTATCACGTCAAAGCGTCGCAAAAGGAAACGGTGACGACGTTCTCGTTCTGCACGTCGAACGCGAGCGGCGGCGACGATCCGATGTTCACGTCGTTCGACTCGAACCGCATCAGCCTCGGGTGCGGCGACACGAAGTTCATCTACGACATCGGCGCCAACAAGGTCATGGGGCAAAAGACCTACTCGGAGAACCCGGCGCAGATGTCGCCCAGCGGAAAGTTCGGCTGGTTGAGCGACAGCGGCCGCGTCACCGACACGGGCCTCAACGTCCTGCGCACGCTCGATCTCAAAGAGCCGTTCGGCCACTCGTCGCTCGGCATCTGGCCCACGGGCGAGGACACCTGGAACGGCGTCGCCTACGACCCGGGGCCCATGGGCGATCAGGACATCGGCCAGCTGGTCGTCTTCGACATGACGACGGGCAAGTCGAAGGTCGTCATCGGCCCGAAGACCGGCTACCCGTATCCCGCGACGGTGCACGTCTCGGGGCTCGCGTACTTGAACCCCGGATGGGTCACGATCTCCAGCTTCGGCGATCTCATGGGCAAGGGCCTCATGGACCTCGAGATCGCCGTCGCCAACACCGTCGACGGCACGGTGTGCCGCGTGGGCCGCCACCGCAGCTGGGGCAAGTCGAACACGATGCTCAAGACGCCGTACTGGGCCGAGGCGCACGCCGTGCCGAGCCCCAGCGGCACGCGCATCCTCTTTGGTAGCGACTGGGGCGGCGGCGCCACCGTCGACGCCTACGTGCTCGAGCTGCCGAGCTACACGCCGTAACCGGAGCCGCGACCCGCGCGTTAAGCTCCGCGCTTGAGCGCGAGGCCTCCGCCGTCCTACGGCCTTCATTGGTTCCGGCGCGACCTGCGCGTCGCTGGCAACCCCGCGTTGCGGTGGAGCTGGCGCGAGCACGGCGGGCGCGTGCTCGGCGTGTTCTGCTTCGACGCGAAGTTCCTCGCGCGGCCGGACTTCTCGGCCGACCGCTTCGCGTTCTTTCTCGCGACGCTGAAGGCGCTGCGCGACGAGCTGCGCGAGGCGGGCGGCGATCTGCTCGTGCTCGACGAGGGACCGGCGCCCGCGTTCGAACGGCTCGTCGCCGCGCTCGACGCCGCGGGCGTGCCGCGGCCGGCGACCGTGTCGTTCAACCGCGACTACGAGCCCTTCGCGCGCGCGCGCGACGCCGCCAGCACGTCGCTGCTCGCCGAGCGGCTCGGCGTCGTCGTGCACACCGAGCGCGATCACCTCGTCGTCGAGCCGGACGAGCTGCGGAAAAAAGACGCGGCCGACGACGCCGCGACCTTCTATCAGGTGTACACGCCGTTCGCGCGTCGCTGGTTCGAGCTGCTGGCGACGCCGCGCCTGCGCGCGCGCCTCGACACTGAAAGCAACGGCCTCGAGTACCTCGAGCGCCGCGCGCGCGGCAAAGCGTCACCGCCCCCGTTCGCGCTCACGTGGCCGAAGCTCTTCGGCAAGCGCCTGCCGCTCGACGATCACCTGGAGCGCTTCGTCGCGGCGAACGCGCCGCGGGTGCGCGTTCCGATCCCGGCCGCGGGCAGCGCCGCCGCCTTCGCGCGCCTGCGCGCCTTCGCCGATCGCCTCGACGGCTACAAGGAGCACCGCGACCTGCCCGCCGAGGACGGCACGTCGCGCCTCTCGGTGTACTTCAAGAACGGCTCGCTCACGCCCGCGCAGGCGATCGCGTCGCTCGATCTCGCACGCGCGCCGTTCGCCGCGGGCACGGGACGCAGCACCTTCCTTCGCGAGCTCGCGTGGCGCGAGTTCTACTACCACGTCCTCTGGCACCGCCCCGACGTCGAGACGCGCGCCTTCCTGCCGAAGTTTCGCGACTTGAAGTGGGAGAACCGCGAGGGCTGGTTCGAGGCCTGGAAGGCGGGCCAAACCGGCTTCCCCATCGTCGACGCCGGCATGCGCCAGCTCGCGACGACGGGCTGGATGCACAACCGCGTGCGCATGATCGTCGCGTCGTTCCTCACGAAGGATCTGCTGATCGACTGGCGCTGGGGCGAGCGCTGGTTCATGGAGCGGCTGCTCGACGGCGATCTCGCGCCCAACAACGGCGGCTGGCAGTGGGCCGCGTCGACGGGCTGCGATCCACAGCCGTACTTCCGCATCTTCAACCCCGTGCTGCAGGGCCGCCGCTTCGATCCCACGGGCGCCTACGTGCGCGCCTTCGTGCCCGAGCGCCGCGCCGACGACGCGAAGGCGGTCCACGAGCCGAAGGTCGCCATCGTCGACCACGCCGTACAAAAAGAGAAGGCGCTCGCGCTCTACCGCAACGTTTGACACCGCGGCGCCCGCGCCTCGAAGATTCGCGCGATGAGTGATCTCGCCGACACCGTGAACGAGGCCGTCGAGCGCGCGCAAGAGGCGGGCGGCATCGGCCGCTTCAGCCTCAACACGGTCGTCGCCGTGTGTGCCGCGCTCACGGCGACGTTCACGGCGCTTTGCAACGTCACGGACGGCAACATCTGCCAGGGCATGCAGCAGGCCCAGGCCAGCACCGTCGACGCGTGGTCGAACTATCAAGCCAAGGGCGCGAAGCTCAACATCGCCGAGGCGGCGCGCGATCAGCTGAAGCTGCAGGTGCGGCTGGCGCCGCCGGCGACGCCCGAGGCCCGCGCGCTCGCCGACAAGACGCTCGCCGAATATGACGACAAGATTCAGCACTACGAGGCCGAGAAGGCGCAGGTCAAATCCCAGGCCGAGGGCTTCGAGGCCGACTACGACCGCCTCAACTTCCACGACGACCAGTTCGACATGGCCGACGCCGCGAGCTCGATCGCGATCGCGCTCTTCGCCGTCACGGCGCTGACGCAAAAGCGGCCGCTGCTCTTCGTGGCGCTCGTGTTCGCGGCGTTCGGGTTCGTCATGGGCGCGGCCGGCTTCTTCGGCCTGGGCCTACACCCGGACTTTCTCGCCCGGGCCCTCGGCTAGCGGGCGTCGATTCCCGTACCCAGCACCCTGGACAAGGGTCCCGGATGCCCCACATTTGCGGGATGCAAAGTCCCGGAGCTACGCCCGCCATGTCGGGGGTGGTCGGCCTCGACAACATCCTGCGAGGGGGGTTCCCGCGCGGCCGCCTGTTTCTCGTCGAAGGCGACCCCGGCGTCGGCAAGACGACCCTCGCGCTGCAGTTCCTCATGGAAGGCGTGCGCCTCGGCGAGCGGGTGGTCTACGTCACCCTCTCGGAGACCAAAGAAGAGCTGCTCTCGATCGCGGCCTCGCACGAGTGGTCGCTCCAAGGCATCGATCTCTACGAGCTATCGCCGCCCGACGCGCTCACGAGCGACGAGCAGAACACCTTGTTCCACCCATCGGAGGTCGAGCTCGCCGAGACGATGAAGGGCGTCTTCGATCTGTGCACGCGCACCAAGCCCGACCGCGTCGTGCTCGACTCGCTCTCGGAGATCCGCTTGCTCGCGCAGAGCCCGCTGCGCTACCGGCGCGAGGTCCTCGCGCTCAAGCAATACTTCGCGGGCCGCGGCACGACGGTGTTGATGCTCGACGATCGCTCGGGCCCCACGGGCGACTCGCACCTGCAGAGCCTCGCGCACGGCGTGCTCAGCCTCGAGCAGCTCGCGCCGCTCTACGGCGCGCACCGGCGGCGCGTGCGCGTCGCGAAGCTGCGCGGCGTCGCCTTCCGCGGCGGCTACCACGACTTCGAGATCCGGCGAGGCGGCCTGCATGTCTTTCCGCGCCTCGTCGCCAGCGAGCACGGGCGGCCGTTCGAGCGCGGCAGCGTCGAGAGCGGCGTGCCCGGCATCGACGCCATGCTCGGCGGCGGCCTCGACCGCGGCACGAGCACGTTGCTCCTGGGGCCCGCCGGCACCGGCAAGTCGTCGCTCGCGACGGTGTGGGCCTCGGCGATGGTCGAGCGCGGCGAGCGCGTCGCGATCTACGCCTTCGACGAGAGCCTCGCGACGCTCTTCGCGCGCTCGCGATCCCTCGGCTTCCACCTCGACCGTCACGTCGACTCGGGCCGCGTCATCGCGCGGCAGATCGATCCGGCCGAGATGCCGCCCGGTCAATTCGCCGACGAGGTGCGCGACGCCGTCGAATCGCAGGGCGTCCGCTGCATCATCATCGACAGCCTCAACGGTTACCTCAATGCCATGCCGGACGAGTCCTTCCTCGTGTTGCAACTGCACGAGCTGCTCACGTTCCTCGGCCAGCAGGGCATCCTGACCCTCGTCATCGTGTCGCAGCACGGCCTCGTCGGCGCGGCGATGAACAGCCCGACCGACGTGAGCTACCTCGCCGACACGGTGCTCGTGCTGCGGCACTTCGAGGCGCAGGGCCAGCTGCGCAAGGCCATCTCGGTCCTCAAGAAGCGCACCGGCCGCCACGAGAACACCATCCGCGAGCTCTCCCTGTCCTCCGAAGGCATCCTCGTCGGCGAGCCGCTCGACAAGTTCCAGGGCATCCTCACGGGGATCCCGCGCCTCGGCCTCATCGACGGGGAAAGGCATGGCCACTGAAGGGACGACGATCGAAAGGGCGACCCCCGAAACCGCCGTCCTCGTGCTGACGCCCTCGGGACGCGACGCCGTCCTCGTGGCGCGCGCGCTCGAGCAGTCTGGGTTCGTCGCCGTGCCGTGCAGAGACGGCGAAGAGCTCGTGCGTCGCATCGTCGAAGGCGCCGGCGCGGCGCTCGTCGCCGAGGAGGCGCTCGAGCCATCGGTCGTGCGACGCCTCGTCGAGGTGCTCGCGGCCCAAGCGCCTTGGTCGGACTTCCCGTTCCTCATCTTCACGGAGCGCGCGGCGACGGTGCGCGAGAACCAGCTGGCCCTCGAGACGTTCGACGTCCTCGGCAACGTCACGGCCCTCGAGCGCCCGCTGCACATGCGCACGATGGTGAGCGCCGTGCGCGCGGCGTTGCGGGCGCGCGTGCGGCAGTACGCCTCGCGCGCCGCGCTCCACGATCGCGAGCGCGACGTGCGCCAGCGGGACCAGTTCCTCGCGATGCTGGGCCACGAGCTGCGCAACCCGCTGGGCGCGCTGCGGAACGCGACGCAGCTCTTGCAACAGACCGACGGCGCCGCGCCCAAGGCCGGGCGCTCGGTCGCCATGCCCGTCGAGGTGATCGATCGGCAGGTGCATCACCTCACGCGCCTCGTCGACGATCTGCTCGACGTCGCGCGCGTCACCACGGGCAAGATCGTGCTGCACACGACCCCCACCGATCTCGCCGCGATCTCCTCCGCGCTCGTCGAGGAGTGCCGACGCGCGGGCCGCGAGCGTGGCCTCGAGCTCGTGTTCGAGCCGCCGCCGGCGCCGATCGTCGTCCTCGGCGATCGCGTGCGCCTCGAGCAGATCGTCAACAACCTGCTCATGAACGCGCTCAAGTACACGCCGGCGGGCGGACGCGTCGTCGTCGCGCTCGCCGACGAGGCCGACGAGGCCGTGCTCACCGTCGCCGACACGGGCGTCGGCATGAGCCCCGAGACGTTGCGGAGCGCCTTCGAGCCGTTCACGCAGTCCGAGCGCACGCTCGATCGCGCGCAGGGCGGCATGGGCCTCGGCCTCAGCGTCGTGCGCACGCTCGCGCGGCTGCACGGCGGCTCCGTCGCGGCCGCGAGCCTGGGCCTCGGCCAGGGGACGACGTTCACGGTGCGGCTGCCGCTCGCGCGCGGCGAGGCGCTCGAGCCCGAGCCGCCCGCGATCTTCGCGCGGCCCGGGGGCGACCCGCGGCGTCTCCTCGTCGTCGAGGACAGCCAAGACAACCGCGAGACGCTGCAAGACATCCTCCAAGGCCTGGGCCACGAGGTCTACGTCGCCATCGACGGCGTCGACGGCGTCGAGCGCGCGCTCACCTTGCGGCCCGATCTCGCGCTCGTCGACATCGGCCTGCCGCTCATCGACGGCTTCGAGGTCGCGCGCCGCGTGCGCGCCGCCGTCGGCTCGTCGATCGTCCTCGTCGCGCTCACCGGCTACGGCCAGCCCGAGGATCGCGCGCGCGCCGCCGCGGCCGGCTTCGACGCACACCTCACGAAGCCGCTGGACTTCGAGGCCCTCGAGCGCGTCCTCGCGTCGCTGCCGGCGAGGGCGACGCGACGCCTGGTGCAGCCGGCCGCCGCGGCCAGGTGACTAACTTCGGCGCGCGCGCATCATCGCCTGCGCGGCGGCCAGGCGGCGCTCGAGCTGGCGCACCGTTGCCTCGCCGATGCGCTTGATGCCGATCTTGCGGTTGAGCTCGGAGTTGATCTCGGCGTGCGACCGGCCCGTGAGGTGCACGAGATCGCGGACCACGTCGCTGTTGCCCTCGCGCAGCGCGCGGCGGCGCGCGAGCGCGCTCGTCTTCGGCGCCGCCGCGGCCACCGCGTCCGCCTCGGGCGGCGGCACGGGCGCGGCCGCCGGCCTCGCGCGCGCGCCGACCTCGGTCGCCGCGAGCGAAAGCGGAGTCTCGCCGAGCTCGACCAGGTCGGGGATGAAGCCCTCCGGCTCGACGCCCTCGTCGTCGCCCTCATCGTCCTCTTGGTGACCGCCGTACACGCGCCTTCCGTCGAGCGGTCGCCCTTGCTCGTCGAGCGGCACGGCGGAGATGGGCGCGAACAGCGACAGCTGCTCCGACAGATCGCGCTCGGTCTCCGTGCGGCGCAGGGCGGGAGCGCGCTCGCCGCGCTCGCCCTCGAATTCGTCTTCGTGGCGCGGCTTCGCCAGGTTGTGGCGGCGCTGCTCGGCGATGGCGACGCCGAACTTCCGCAGGCGCAGGTCGTCGGGGATGAACATGTACGCGCCCTGCTGCGCGAGCCGCGCGCTCCAGCGCACGAGGCGGCCCACGGCCTGACGGAAGAACAGCTCGGTGATCGTGTTGGTGGCGTACACGCCGACGCGCAGGCGCGGAATGTCGACACCCTCCGACACCATGCGCACGGCGACGATCCACGGCGCGATGCCGCCCGCGAAGCTCGCGATGCGCTCCGACGCGCGCGGGTCGTCCGACGTCGCGATCTCGGGCCTGACGCCCAGCCGCTCTTCGAGGACGCCCGCGATCCCCTTGGCGTGCTCTTGATCGATGGCGATGACGAGGCCGCCCGCCGTCGGGTCTTTCGCGCGCAGGTGCATGAGCTGCGCGTGCGCCTGCACGAGCACCGTCGGCAGCCACTCGCCCGAGACGTCGAGCGCCGTGCGCAGGCGCTGGCTCGCGAGCTCGCGCGTCAGCTTGTCCTCGAAGGTGGCCTCGTGGCTGACGCCGTCGGGCGCCGTCCACTCCATGCGGCCGTTGATGCGCGGAAAGTAGACCGGCCGCACGACGCGACGGTCGCGCAGGGCGTCGCCGTAACCGTACTCGTAGTCGGGCTGCGCGAGGTCGCCGTCGTAGCGCACGAACGGGATCGACGCCTGGTCCGAGCGGAACGGCGTGCCCGAGAGGCAGAGCCGGCGGGGCGCGCCGTCGAAGGCCATGCGCACGCCGTCGCCCCACGAGCGGCTGTCGCCCGCGTGGTGGACCTCGTCGAGCACGACGAGCGCGCGCGAGACCATGGGCCGGAACGCGGCCGGATCGGCGGCGACCTGCTGGTACGTCGCGACGACGCCGTGGACGTCCGAGGGCAGGCTGCCGTAGCCGACGCTCCACTCGGGATCGAGGTGGATGTCGAGCGCCTCGGCCGCGTGCGCCCACTGGTGCTTGAGGTGCTGCGTCGGAACCACGACGACGAGCCGCCGCACCGAGCGGGCGATGAGCGCGCGACGCGCCACCGTGAGCGCGAAGGTCGTCTTGCCGGCGCCCGGCGTCGCGACGGCGAGGAAGCTCGGCGTCGCGCTGGCCTCGAACCGCGCGAGCGCCTCCCGCTGCCAGGGCCGCAACCTCGCGATTTCACCCGGGACGACCGAAGACGTCAGGCGCTGGGACGGTTCGGTAGACGAAAAAGACAGCGCGTGAGCTCCGGCGAGAGGGGCCCAGGATGATCGCCATCCCTCGCCACAATCACCAGATAGACATTCGCGCGCGACTCGTTCCACTTGTCGTCCCAGCATCTCCGATGCTCTCGTCTCGCGCCAGCTGCGCTATCCGCTGTTGACGAACGATGGTAAGAACGGCGGTCGATCCAATGGGCCGTATTCGTTCTCTGGATGGCTTTCGCGCTGTTTCAATCGTGATCGTGGTCCTGAGCCACGCTCAACGGACGCCCGGCTTCCCCGATGTTCTCCGTCCCTTCGTGCTGGCCGGCGGAGCTGGGGTCCTGGTCTTCTTTGTTTTGAGCGGATACCTGATCACCGGACTCTTGCAGGACGAGTACGCCGCGAGCGGGAAGGTGAGCCTCCGAAACTTCTACGTAAGGCGCTTCTTTAGAATCGTCCCGGCGCTCTTTGTCCTGGTGGGCAGCGTCGCCATTTACGATTGGTCTCGCGGTTGGCTCATTCCACGTGGCGTCTATCTGCGCGCCCTGACGTTCACGACCGGAATTGTTCCGCTCCAAGACGGAGGCAGGCTGCTTCAGCACACCTGGTCGCTGTCCGTCGAAGAGCAGTTCTACCTCCTGTGGCCGTTCTTTTTCTCCCGGTCGTCTTCACGCGCGCGGTACCTGTTGGCGGGAGCGATGATCGCCGTCTACCCGTTTTTGCGCGTCGCTTTCTATCTCTTGAAGTACCGGTGGGTCGCGCAATCCTCCCTGGGGTCGGCCGATTGCCTGATCGTGGGATGTGCGGCCGCGATGATCTCCCGGGATTTTCCCCATCGTCTCGACAAGATCCTGAGTTTCCATCCCTCGATGTGCCGCGCGCTCGCCGCGTTAATCTTCGTAGCGATGGCCAAGCTGAGCAGCGTCGGTCGACTGGGAATTATCACCGTGCCGTTGGGAGGCACGCTCATGTCTGTGTCGATCGCCTATCTCATCACCTCGTATGCGAGAGACGCTCGGGGCCTGGTCGGTCGATTCCTGACCGCGAAGCCCGTCGTCGCGCTCGGCGTTCTGTCGTACAGCCTCTATCTCTGGCAGGAGCCGTTCACGGTCGAAGAGGACGACCTGCCGGGGCAGGTGTCTCCGTTCTGGAAGGCATTCCCCATCAGCATCGCGTTCGCTCTCGCCTTCGCGATCGCGTCCTACGTCTTGGTTGAAAAGCCGTTTCTGAGACTGCGACGTCGCTTCGTGTCCGACTCGACACCCCGAGCGATTCCGAGAGCTTGAACTTGTGGGCGCGGCGGGATTCGAACCCACGACCCCCGGCTTCGGAGGCCGGTACTCTATCCAACTGAGCTACGCGCCCGCGTAACTGGCCGCGAAGAATACTCGTTGGGGAGTTGGCCGCAAGGGGTGGGAGACCCACATTGTGGGCGAGGCCCCATGTTGAAGACGGTGAAGACGGCCCTAAAGGACGCGATCCCCGCTGACGATGACTCGATCGTCATGAGCGAGGTGGAGGCACTCCTCAGCGTCGACGCGGGCCGCGTGCCCCCAGGCGTCGTCGTGTTCCGCGCACGCGATCCCGAGGCCGAGGTGCGGCGCGTGCGCCGCGTGCTCGCCGTCAGCGCCGGCATCGTCACGATCGCGCTCGCCATCACGGGCGCCGCTCGCGAGCCGGTCGCGATGCTCGTGCTCACGACGGCCATGCTCGCGCTCTCGGCGACGCGCACGGCCGGCGATCCCGACGAAGAACGTTCGAAGAAGCCGACGGTCGTCCTCACGCCGAGCGGCATGATCGTGCGCGACGCCAACGGCCTTCGGTCGTGGCAGTTCGAGGACATCGCCGACGTGCGCGCCTGCGTCTGCCAGGGCCGCGTCGGCATGCTCGTCGTGCAGCGCGACGGCTCCCTGCACTTCCTCGACAACCTTCTCTTCGCGCGCGGCGAGCAGCTCTCGTCGCTCGTGCGCCGCCACCTGCAGCCGCGCGGCGTCTAGCGAGCGCAGCCCTCAGCCGGTCGCGGCGGCCGCGGCACCCGTCAGGAGGTGCAGCTCGTCGACGTCGACGATGAAGCCGCGGCACAGCTTCGTCCCGCAGCGGCACGGCTCGGCGACCTCGGCCGAGAACGCGTAGTCGTAGGTGATCTCGTCGCCGGCGCGCAGCGGGCGCAGCGCGTACACGCGCGCCCAGGGCGTGGGCGTTCCCGACGCGGGCATCTCGCCCGTCTCGGACAGGCCGACGTCGACCTCGCAGTTGGGATCGCACGAGTGGTTGATCCACCGCGTTTGATCGACCATGTCGAAGAAGTACCCGTCGCCGAGCAGCAACGAGTACTTGTCGTCGACGGGGTTGCTCTCGTGCCAGAGCACGCCTTCGACCTCGGCGATGACCTCGCCGGCGGCGAAGTCTCGGGTGGCGACGACGCCGTACCCATCGATGCTGGAGCGGACGACGCGCATACCGGGAATGATGGCCATGAGCTGAACGCGATGTTGCCACCGCCCGCGCGCGGGCTCAACACCCGAGTCGCTTTCGTCAGTCGCGCGCGGAGGCGAGCAGGCGGACGAGATCGCGGATGGCGGTCGCGGACAGATCGAGCAACGTCGCCGGCGCGAGGCCGATCACGACGAGCAACACGCCGAAACCGAGCGCGATCACGAGCGTGCGCCGATCGAGATCAGCGGCGTCGACCGACGACGGTTCTTCGACGAACGCGCGAACGACGACGCGCGCGTGCACGCCCGCGACGATCGCCCAAGCGGCCAGGACGATGACCGCCGCGAACGCGACGACGGCGCGCCCGTCGAAGGCGTCGGCGGCGACGAGGGAAGGACCGACGAACGTCGCGAGTCCAGGTGCGCCGACGGAGGCGAGCGCCGCAAACACGAGCGCCCCGGCCGCGCGCGGCGTTCGGGCCGCGAGCCCGGCGACGTCGGCGAGCGTCGCGCCCGGTTCGAGGACGGCGTCGGCGACGACGAACACGAGGGTCGCGGCGAGGGCGCTCGCGACGGCCTGGGCCAGCGCGCCCGACAGGCCCGCCGACGTCGCGTGCGCGAGGCCGAGCAGCACGATCGCGACGCGCGCCGACCCGGCGAGGGCGAGGAGGCGACGCACGTCGGTCGTCTCACGCGCGAGCAGCGCCGCGAACAGCGCACCCACGGCGGCGAGCGCCGCGAGCGCCGGCGCGCCCGAGAGCGCGGCCGCGGGGGCGAGCGGAAGCGCGAGGCGCAGGAAGCCGTAGATCGCGAGCGCGGGCAGGGCGCTCGTCACGAGGCCGGCCGCACCGGCGGGCGCGCGCGGCGCGAACGCCGCCGCCCATCCGTGGAACGGGAACAGCGACGCCGTCATCACGAACGCGGCGGCGAGCGCCCAGAACGACCCGAAGCCGTGGCCCACGAGCGAGGCGCCGGCGTTCGTGTTGGCGAGCGCGAGCAGATCGAGCGTGTGCGCCGACGGCGTGCCGTCGCACAGGTACGCGGGCGACGAATGCGCGCGCGCCGCGCCCATCGCGACCAACAAGATCGCCGCGCCCGCGAACAGCGCCGCCAGATGGGCGTACGCCGGTGGACCGCGGCGCGGCTCGTCCAAGGGCGTCGTCACGAGCGCCGCCGCGCCCGCGATCGCGACGAGCCAGAACATCCAGAGCAGGAACCCGTCGAGCGCGACGAACACGCCGGAGGCGCCGCCCTGCAACGCGAGGCGCGCCGCGAGACCGGCGCGCTCGCGCGGCGCCGTCAAGACGGCGACGAGACCGAGCAGCGGCGCGAGGATGACGAAGGCGATCGAGAGCCCGTCGACGCCGACGAAGTACTCGAGATCGAGCGCGCGCACGAGCAGGTGGTGCGCGACGAGCTGCACGCCGAACCCGCCGTCGCTCACCGTCGCCGTCGGATCGAAGCGCGCGAGCGCCAGCGCCGCGAGCGCGAGCGGCGCCGCGGAGGCGGCGAGCGCGACGCCGCGAGCCGCGCGCGGGCGTGCCGCGAGGCCGAGCACGAGGAGCGCGCCCAGCAGCGGCAGGAAGACGATCGCGGACAGCAAATGCGTCTCGCGCGCGCGGAGCGCGACCGTCGCGAGGTGCCGCGGCCCCCCCAGATCCGGCGGCAGCCGCGGATCGTCGGCGGGGATGAGCAGCGCCGCGAACGCGGGCCGTCCCAGAAAGCCGACGGGCCGGTAGCTGACGTTGATGGCGGTCGCCTCGCCGGCTGCGACGACGGGCGCGCCCGGCGCGTCGACGCGGAAGTCCGAGTTGCCGCGGCCACCGGCGACGACGAACGAGATCGCGCCCAGGTGGAGCGGGGCGTCGCCGACGTTGCGCACGAGGACCGTGCGCGTGTCGCCCGGCGCGTCGAACGAGAGGCTCGCCGGCGACAGCTCGACCCGCGGCTGCCCGTCGGCGCGGGCGTTCCGTGCGGCGCTCGTGATGAGCGCGGCGACGAAGGCGGCGAGCGCGAGGCGCGGCATCGGCGATCTCATCGGGCCAGCAACAACACGGTGAGCCCGAGGGCGACGAAGGCGAGCACGGGAGCCGCGGGCGCGAGCGCGCGCCGCTCCAGCCACGCGGCCGCCGCGCCGAGATCGCGCGCCGGCAGCACACCGAGCTCGCGCAGCGCGCGCCGCGGAACGCGCGCGCCCCCGGCGACGAGCACGATCGCGCCGAAGGCCCAGGCGCCGATCGCCCCAGGATGCCCGAGCGCGCCCCCGACGCGCGCGGCGAGGGCCGCGCTCGCGACGATCGGCGCGGCGACCGCGAGGCGCATCGCACCGAGAGAGCGCGCGCTCGGCGGCAACGCGAGCGCGACGGCCGCCGCGAGCCCGAGCGCGCCCAGCAGCAGCAGCGCGAACGCGACGGGCGCGAGCGGCACGGGCCCGAGGCGCCGCGCCGCGAGCACGTCGGCGAACGGCCGATGAGTCTGATCGTCCCGCAGCGCGAGCTGGTCGGCGATCTCGCGCGCGACGAACGTCGGCCCGACGAGCACGGGGCGCACCGACACCGCGGGCGGGCGCTCGCCCAGCGTGCGGAGCTCCATCGCCGCGCCCGACGTGCCGCCGACGTCGGCCGTGACCGTCATGCGGCCCGAGGCGTCGCCGCCACGCGCGCCCAACCCCCAGCACAGCAGCGCCGCGCCTGCGAGCCACGCCCCTTGCCCGACGCGGCTCGTGACATAAGCCTCGGCGCCGCTCGAGGGAGACGCGCCCGGCGCGCGCCGCACGAGCGCGACGGTCGACACGATCGCGATCTCCCAACCGACGAGCGCGAGCACGAGATCGTCGGCGACGACGACGGCGAGCGCGCCCGCGCCGACTCCGCACACGGCCGCGAGCGGCCCCGAAGGATCGTCGTCGCCGCGCGCCGCGACGGCGACGGCCGCCGCGCAGGTCGCGAACGCGCCGACGAGCGCGAGGCTCGCCGAGAACGAACCGAGCGAGGCCGTGGCCGCGATCTGCAGCGCGCCCGCGGCGACGAGCGCGCCGCGCGCCTCGACGAGCACGTGCGGGCCCGTGACGCCGATGGGGAGCAGCAGCACGGCCGCGGCGAGCGCGCCGCCACAAGCGAGGCCCGTCAGGGCGACGGCGGCGGCGCCCGCGGCCCGCGCGCCGAAGCGTCGCACGACGACGCGCCCCGCGAGCGCGAGCTCGAGCGCGGCCAATGCCGGCAGCGCCGGCAAGGCCCACAAAAAGGAGACCGCGTGCACCTGCGGAAGGTCGGCGCTGTAGATCGACATTGGGGGGCCGCGCGGCCGCGCGGGGGGTCGCAGTCTAGTCCACGGCCGGCGCGCGCCTCAAGGCTGGCGCGCCGCTTGCGTCGGGGCTGCCGTCATGAGCGATCTTCGCCGTATGCCGACGCGTTCGACGTGTTCTGGGCGCGCGCGTCTCGAAACTCTGAGGGTCCACGCCGCGCTCGTCGTGGCGCTGTCGTCCACGCTCGGTTGCGGCAGCGCCACGAGCCTCGTGGGCGGCGACGCGTCGACGAACCCCGACACGAGCCAGACGAGCGCGCTCTGCGCCATATCGTCGACACCGGCGACACCGTTCGACGTCAGCTTCCACTTCCGCGCCGACGGCGCAAAGCCCGTCTACGTCCACAAAGGCTGCATCGGCGTCGACTACGGCGTGTCGTCATGCGCGTCGGGCTTCACGGCGCAGCTCGGCCCCGTGTACCAGTGCGGCAAGTGCGAGTGCAGCGCGCCGCTGTCGATGTGCGAGCGTCCCACCTGCGGCGCTTGCTACCCCGATGAGGGCGCCGCCGTCGCCCCCGGTACCGCGATCGACTCAGAGTGGAGCGCCGTGGGCATCGAGTTTGGTGAGAACGCGAGCGGCCAGTGCACGACCACGACGGTGCTGCCCGGCGCGAAGTATCGCGTCTCGATCCGCGTGTTCGACAACGCCGCCGACGCCGAGAAGAACGCGGGCGGGTGGATCGCGACGAGCGACTTCACGCTGCCAGCCGCGGGCGGAGTCGTCGACGTGCCCCTCGGCGCGGCGCACCCCGAGTCGTGCGAGCCCGCCGCCGGGGTGACGGCGCCGGCGTGCACGGGCGCCGAGCCGCGCGACCACGCCTGCAGCGTCGCGGCTCCGTTCAGCTTCCGCTGGGACGGCGGCCTCGCACAAAACACCGAGTCGTTCTCGGTCGCCGCGCCCGCCAAGCTCACCGCGACGGTCACGGAAGGCGGCGCGAACGACGTCGTCAAAGCGTGCGACGTCGCGATCCCGCAGTGCTCGGCCGACGCGCGCGTCGTGACCGCGGGCGATCTCTCGCGCGCGCTCACGGCGCCCTCGGTCGCGGCGGCGTTCGCGAAGCCGATGAAGGTCTATGGCGCCGACACGCGGCCCGTCGACGGGACCATCCTCATCGTCGAGCGCGCCGACGGGACGGCGATCGGCCTCGGCAATCCGTGCTTCTCGGGCGTCGGGACGTGCAACGATCCGACCACGGACATGCTGACGCTGCGCGATCTGCTCCAGCGCCTCGGCGCCACCGTCACGAAGACGGCCTGCCCCGACCTGCCGCTGTGACGCGCGGCCGATCGTCGGCGGCCGCCTCGGCGCGCCGTTC